>JBBROS010000028.1:0-47248 GCA_038229135.1 Acetobacterales bacterium | reverse complement strand
CTCGTAGCGGGGGCGGACGACGTGGCGGCCGGCGCGGAGCTCCACCTGGGCGGGCCAGGCGAGGCCCGGGAGCATGCCTTCGACGTCGATGGCGATGCTCGCGTAAGGGGCCACTTCCTTATCCAGCGTGACGGGCCGTTCGGCGCCCATGCGGTCCAGGCTCACGGCGCCGGCCGGGATGGGGGCGGCGTGGCTGTTCTGCAGCCAGAGCACCACGCGCTCCCCCGCCTTCGGCGCCGGCAGCCCGGCGTAGCGGTCGCTCGGCCACGCATTGGCGTCGTGCGTGCAGCTGAGCGTGTGTTCGCTGCCGGTGCCGTAGGTGTCGAGCGCGTATTTCACCACGTCGTGGCCCGCGGCGCCGATGGCGTGGATGAAGAGCTGGCCCTCGAAGCCGGGCAGGCCGAAGCGGGCGCGGACCTCCTGGCTGTCGATGGCCAGGCCGGCCGGGCCGGGGGACACGGGCTGCTCCCACTCGGCGAGCACGGCGCCCGTGGCGTCGTAGAGGCGGAGCCACAGGCGGACGGGGCCGGCGCCGTAGTTGGACCAGTAGTTGGCGGTGACGAGGCGCGTGTGGAGGCCGTCTCCGCCCGGGGTGCCGGTGTCGCGGAAGAAGGCGTAGTTGGTCGCGAAGTTCACGCGGTCCAGGTAGCGGGCCGGGTTGCCGAGCATGGCGCCGGGGATCCGGGCGTCGTCCAGCGTGGTGACGTGCATGTGCGGCGGCACGTGGGGGGTGATGCGGGCGACGATGCGGGCGGCGTCGAAGGCCGCGACGAGGAGGGTGGCGCAGCGGCTCTGGGCGAGGTCAGTCAGTGCGCCCGCCGGCTGGCCTGCGCGCTTCAGGCCGAGCTGGCCCACGTCGTGGACGTAGCTCTCGGCGGTTTCGGGCATGGCGGGGTTGAGCGCCCAGAGCGCGTCCGCCACGCCGTCCGGGTCGTAAACGGCGAGTGCGCCGGCGCTGCGGAGGCGGTCGGCCAGGCGGGCAGTCGCCTCGGCGGCAAGGGGGTGGGCGAAGGCCTTGTAGAGCACGTTGCCGCCGGCGCGGGCGTCGAAGGTCTGGATGTCGAGCATGGGGCAGTTCTACGCCCCGGGGGGCGGCGGGGGAAGGAGGCCGACGGAGCCTGACGGTTCAGGACGGGATCGGGCGCTGGGAGTGCGGTATGGCTTCGCCATGCGGTTTCGCGCACCCCTCGTGGCTCTCATGGCGTTCGCGTTGCTGCCAACGTGCCTCTACGCGCGCCGGGTATGGAGGGGATTTCCCGACAGCCTGGTGATGGAGAATGGCGCCACGGTGGTGCAGGACTTCATCGTGATGTGGGTGTCGGGCCATGCGGCGCGGGCCGGGGACATCGCGGGGCTTTCCAGCACGGCCGGGTTCAACGGGTGGGTGGCGGCGCTGTTCGGGCCGGGGCTGGACCAGACGAACTGGGTCTATCCGCCGCACATGCTGCTGTTGTCGGTGCCGTTGTCCGCGCTGCCGTTGTTCGCGGCGTTCGGGCTGTGGGTATCGGGCACGGCGGCGCTGCTCTGGGTGGCGATGCGTTTGGCCGGGGTGCCGGTGGCATTGCGGCTGGCCGTGCTCGCGAGCCCGGCGGCGCTCGAGAATGCGGTGGACGGGCAGAACAATGCGCTGGTGACGGCGGGGCTGGTGGGCGGGCTGGGGCTGGCGGCACGGCGGCCGGCGTTGGCCGGGCTATTCCTCTCGCTGGCGACTGTGAAGCCGCAACTGGCGCTCATCCTGCCGGTCTGCCTGCTCGCAGGGCGGCACTGGGCGGCCATCCTGTGGGCCTGCGGGTTCAGCGTTGCGTGGATGGCTGCTTCCGCGGCGCTGTTCGGGGTGGAGGCATGGTGGCTCTGGGTGCACCAGGTGCTGCCGCAGGGGGCGGCGCTCTTCCTGCAGAGTGCGGAGATGCCGTTCGGGACGCTGTATTTCCAGAACCTGGTGGTGACGCCGTTCGCGCTGATGCGGGCCTGCGGGGTGGAGGTCGGCTTCGCGCAATGGATGCAGGCTGGGGTTACGGCGCTGGTGCTGCTCGTGGTGTGGCGGGGGTGGGTTGGGCGTGCGGCCGCGGAGTGGCGGGTGCCGCTGGCCTTGTGTGCGCTGCCGCTGCTGTCGCCGTATGCGATGGGGTACGACATGGCGGGGCCGACGCTAGCGGCGGGGCTGCTGCTGGTGCGCGGGCAGGCCGGGTTCGTCCCGGCGCTGGCCTGGGCAGTGCCAGGGCTGACGCTGCCGATCGGGCTGCTGGGGGCGCCGGGGCTGGGCGTGGTGCCCTATGCCTTGTTGTTCGGCACCATTTGCGGGGCCGCGTTCTCCTTGCACCAGCGGGCCACGTCCGCGTGGGTCGCGAACCACACGTCGCCCCGGGCCTTCGCGTGCTGGATCAGGCGCTCGATGACGGGCATGCGGCTGCGGTGGCCGGAGATGTGGGGGTGGAGCGTGAGCAGGAAGAGCCCCCGCTCCTCCCAGGCGCCGTCGAACTCCGCCTTGAAGATGTCGAGCACGGCCGAGGGCGGCGTGTAGGGGCGAAGCGCGCTGAAGCGGACGAAGTTGAAGTATACGGCGTCGTCGCGGATCCATTCGGGCGGCAGCTCGACGATGCCGGTGGGCTCGCCATCGGCCAGCAGCTCGTAGGCGTCGTCGTCGGCCATGAGCGAGCTGTCGTAGAGCAGGTTCATCTCGCGGATGATGTCGAGCGTGTTGGTCGAAAAGTCCCAGCTGGCGGTGCGCATGCCCACGGGATCGTAGCCGGAAAGGCGGGCGAGGGTGTCGCGGGCGCGGAAGCTGAGGTCCCGCTCGGCTTCGCGGGGGAGCGCGGTGTTGCGCTCGTGGATCCAGGAGTGGATGCCGATCTCATGGCCTTCTTCGGCCACGCCGCGGATTTCGTCCGGGTAAAGCATCGCGCTGACGGCCGGGTAGAAGAAGCTGGCCGGGACCTGCTCGCGCTGGAGCAGGGCGCGGATGCGCGGCATGGCCTGGCGGTTGCCGTACTGGCCCTGGCTGAGACGCATGGGGCTTTCATCGTTGTCGCGCAGCGGGATGGTGTCGTGGTCGGCGTCGAAGCTGATGGCGAAGGCGCATCGGGCGCCGCCGGGCCAGGTGGCGGGGGCGAGGGAGCGGCCCGCGCGGGCGTGGTTCACGATCTTGCGCCAGGTGGCCTCGGGCCACTGCCAGGGTTCAAGCACGGGGGGCTGGCCGTCCGGGTGGGGTGGGGAGGTGTCGCTCATCAGGGAAAGATCTCCAGGAGGAGCGCGTCGGATTGCGGGCGCTCGTGGCGTTCGGCGGCGTGGATAAGGTCCACCAGGCGGCGTGTTGCGGGGCAGGGGAGGCCGTGGCGGGCGCCAATGGTGGCGATGGGGAGGATCTGCGCGTCCACCTCCGTGGTGCGGCGACGGACTGCGATATCGCGCCAGACGCCGGAGTGGGTCTTGGCGCTCGGGCGGTTGAAGGCGACCATGGCGGCGACGCTGGCGGCGGCGGCCTCGGGCGGGGCGCCCGGGCCGAAGGCGTCCGGGTCGAAGCCGTTGAAGCCGCGGGGCTGGATGCCTTCGGCCAGGGCCACCGCCACGGCCTCGCCGCCGAGTGCGCGCCAGGTCGGAAGCAGCTCGGGGCGGGCGAGGGTATCGGCGATGGACGACGTGCCGAGGGCCTGGGCGAAGAGCATGGAACCGTAGCCGAGCTTGCCCCAGAGGTAGGCCCAGATGTCGGGCACCGCGATGGCGCCGGGCTCGAAGGATTGCATGAGGGTGTGGAGCGCCTCGAGGCGGGGCGTGATCCGGCCGTCCAGCTCGCCCAGGACGACGGCGCCGCGGTTGCCGAACATGATCTCGCCCGGCGCCATGTAGTCGGCGCCGAAATTGACGAAGGCGCCCATGGTGCGGGCGCTGCCCACGATGCCGGCGATGGTGGTCTCGTTGAGGCCGTTCTGCAGGCTCAGGACGTAACCCTCGGGGGCGAGGTGGGGCAGGAGGGCGCGGGCGGCGGCCTCGGTGTGCTGTGCCTTCACGCACAGGAAGATGCGGGTGAACTGGCCCTGCACGGCGTCTGGAAGGGAGGCCGGGGCCTGGACGGCGAATTCCTCCACGGGTCCGGTGATGCGGAGGCCGGGGCCGGCGATGGCCTGGACGTGCTCGGGGACGATGTCCACGAAGTGCACGGGGTGCCCGGCGCGGTGGAGGTAGGCGCCGACGGTGGCCCCGATGGCGCCGGCGCCCCAGATGAGTATCGTCTCGGTCATGGAGGTATGCTGGCGCGGTCCGTGCTGGTTGTCACCCCTCCCCCGGCCCCTCCCGCAAGGCGAGGGGGGCAGAATGGGTCAGAGCCACCCCAGCAGCCGGAACCAGGCGTAGTCGAACGGGACCAGCAGCAGCGCCGTGGCGGCGCCGAGCAGGAGGCACAGGCGCACGCCGTCGCGGGCGGGGATGGCGGCCATGCCCATGGCGACCACGATGGGGGCGGCCTGGTACGGGAGGAGGGGGGTCGAGTAGCCGATCACCTGCGTCATGAGCACCGTGGGGAGGGGCAGCCCGGCTGCGTCGGCCAGCGTGTGGGCGAGCGGGGTGAAGAGGGCGGGGACGCCGTTGGCGGTGACGGCGAAGTTGAGGATGGCGGTGATGCCGACGAGGGTGGCGAAATCCGTGAAGCCGGCGCCGGGGCTGAGCGGGGCCACGGCGAGGATGACGCGGCCGAGCAGGGCGCCGAGGCCCGACTGCGTGACCAGGGCGGCAAGCCCGAGGATGCCGGCGAGGTAGATGCAGATGCGGACGTTGACGGCCGGGCCGAACTCCTCGGGCGCGAGCACGCCCACGCGCGGGAGCATGCACAGGCAGGCGGCGCCGAGGCCGACCCACGCGGGGGCGATGCCGTGGACGCTGTCGGTGATCCAGAGCGCGAGGGTGACGGCGAGCAGGGCGGTGAGGCGTCGCTCGGCGGGCGAGAACGGCGCGGGCGGCGCGGGCGCTGGCAGGGGGGCGGGCTGGGCCGGATAGAGGCGGCAGAGGAGTGCGACGAGCAGCGCGGCCTTCAGGACACCCATCGCCGGGGCGTGCAGGGCGAAGTAGGGGAGCCACGCGAGGTGCAGGCCGTAGGCCGCCTCCATGGCGCCGGCCATGATGAGGTTCGGCACGTTGGCGGGCAGGATGGAGCCGGAGAGCTCGTAGGTGCCGAAGCCGACGGCGAGTGCGAGCGCCGTGCGTCCGCGGGAGCCGGAGGCGAGGCCGGCACGGTCCGCCAACGCGAGCACGATCGGCATGAGCAGCGTGATGCGGCCCATGTTGGACGGCATGACGAACGCGAGCGCGTAGGTGAGCAGCACGACGCCGCCGACCATGCGCGGCCAGGAGCCGGATAGGTGCCGCGCGAGCAGCCCGGCCGCGCGGTCCGCGAGCCCCACCTTCTTGATGGAGGCGCCCAGCACGAATCCGCCGAGCACGAGCCAGAACGCGGCGGACTGGAAGCCGGAGAAGATCAGCTCGGGCGGGGCCAGCCGCAGCACCATGGCGGCGGTGAAGAACAGGAGCGCCACCAGGTATTCCGGCAGCAGGGCGGCGGCCCAGAGCAGGATGGCGGCGGTGCAGAGCAGACCCGGGACGAGCAGGCCGCTCGTCATGCCCTGATGCGCGTGTAGAGCTCGAACGGGGCGCCATCGAGCATGACCTGGTCCTCGTGCAAGAACCCGGCCCGCTCCGCCACGCGGCGGGAGGGCAGGTTGGTCGCGCGCGCCAGGGCGTAGATGCGCGCCGCGGCCAGCGGGCCGAAGCCGACGGCGAGCGACTCCGCCACGCACTCGGCGGCGAAGCCCTGGCCCCAAAGCGTGGGGTGCAGGTGGTAGCTGAGGTTCAGACCTTCCCATCCGACGCGGGCCGACAGGCCGCCAAACCCGACGAGCCGGCCCTCGTGGAGCAGCGCCCACTTGCCGAACCCATGCTCGGCCCAGTGCGCCATGTCCTTGGCCAAGCGCCCGGCGGTCACCTCCGGCGTGTCGGGGGTCGGGTCCGGCCGGTGCTCCGTCATGGCCAGGCGCGCATACATCTCGGCGGCGAACGGCACATCGTCCGGCTCGATGGGCCGCAGCGCGAGGCGTGAGGTTGTGCGGTGCCGCACGCCGTCCAGCATCAGCCGCCGGTCAGGCTCATATGCCGGGCGACGCTTGGAGCTGTAGTTCGGCGGTCGATGATGAAGTCGTGGCCGCGGGGCTTGCGGGTGATGGCTTCCGCGATGGCTTCCTCGAGCCCGGCGTCGTCGGCACCCGAGCGGAGCGTGCGGCGAAGGTCGGCCGCGTCGTCCTGGCCGAGGCACATGTAGAGGGTGCCGGTGCAGGTGAGGCGGACGCGGTTGCAGGACTCGCAGAAATTATGGGTCATGGGCGTGATGAAGCCGATGCGGCCGCCCGTAGGCCGCCCGTCGAGCTCGGCAACGTTGAAATAGCGTGCTGGGCCGCCGGTGGTGTGGCCGCTTTCGGTCAGCGTGAACCGTTGGCGCAGCCTGGCGCGGACGAGGCTGAGGGGCAGGTATTGGCCGGTGCGGTCGGCCACGTCGCCCATGGGCATGGTCTCGATGAGGCAGAGGTCGTGGCCCTGGGCGCCGCACCAGGCGAGAAGGTCGCCGATCTCGTCCTCGTTCTCGCCACGGAGTGCCACGGCGTTGATCTTGACGTGAAGTCCGGCGGCCTTGGCGGCTTCGATGCCGTCCAGCACCTGGGCCAGCTTGCCCCAGCGCGTGATGCGGGCGAAGCGCTCCGGGTCCAGCGTGTCCATGCTCACGTTCACGCGGCGCACCCCGGCGGCGGCGAGCGCTTCGGCATATTTGGCGAGCTGGGTGCCGTTCGTGGTGAGGGTGAGCTCCTCGAGGCCGTGCCCCAGCCTGGCGCCGAGGCGCTCGAACAGGGTCATGACACCGCGGCGGACCAGCGGCTCGCCCCCGGTGATGCGGAGCTTGGTGGTGCCCTGGCGCACGAAGGCGAGGCAGAGGCGCTCGAGCTCCTCGAGGCTCAGCACGTCCGCCTTGGGGAGGAAGGTCATGTCCTCGGCCATGCAGTAGGTGCAGCGGAGGTCGCAGCGGTCCGTCACGCTGACGCGCAGATAGGTGATGGCGCGGCCGAAGGGGTCCGTAAGGGTCATGAGTGAGAGTGTCGGCGGTTCAGCGCCGATCTTCAAGGATGCGCAGGTCGATGATGGCTGCGTTCACCAGAACCTTGCCGCGATGCTCGAAGTTGACGGTGATGCGCTCGCCCACCACGGACTGGACCTGGCCCACGCCCCAGTCGGGCTGGGTGGGGTGTTGGACGCGCATGCCGGGCTCGATCCAGGAGATGGACATTCGGGGTCCCGCAAGGGAGGGGGAAGGACGGGGAGGGGGGAGGAAAGGGAAGGGGAGGGTCAGTGCATCGCGCCTCGGGCGGCGACGGGCCAGAGGCATTCGACGCGGCAGTTGCGGATGCCAACATACCAGTCGTAGCGGTCCACCGTGGGGTCGCAATGGCCCGGCACCAGGCGAAGCTTTTCGCCGAGGCGGGCGCCCTCGCCCTCCGTCCATTCGAGCTTGCCGTGCTCGTCCGACGCGCCGGTGCAGCGCAGGCCCGGGCGGGCCCAGGGCTCGGGAAGGCCGCAATCGATGGCGACGGCCTTGTGCCCGGCGTCCAGCACGGCGAGGCCCGGGCGGGGTTGGCTCATGACGGTGGCGAGAACGAACAGCGCATGCTGGAAGCCCGACGACGTGCCGCCCTGGTTGCGGGCGTAGTCGGCATCCATGAAGCAATAGGAGCCGGCCTGGATCTCGGTATAGACGCCGCTTGCCGCCTCAAGCTCGAAGGTGCCGGTGCCGGCGCCGCCCACGACGGGGCAGGCGAGGCCGCGCTGGCGCAGCTGCTCGATGGTGCGGCGGGTGTCGTCGATGGCGGTGCCGATGGCCGCCTGGCGCTCCTCTGGGGTGCGGAAGTGCTGGGCGCGGCCCTGGTAGGCCTGGATGCCGCCGAAGCGGAGGTGGGGGGAGGCGGCGATGCGCTCGGCTAGCGCCACCGCGTCCGGCCCGGGCGCGATGCCGGCGCGGACCATGCCGACGTCGATCTCGACCAGCGCGGTCAGGCGGCGTCCGGCGGCTGCGGCCGCGTCCGCCAGCGGGCCGACCTGGCGGGCGTCGTCCACGCAGATGGCCATCTCGGCGAGCGAACCCAGCGCCGCGAACCGGGCGAGCTTGCCCGGGCCCACCACCTCGTTGCTGACCAGGATGTCCGGCACGCCGCCCCAGGCGAGGATTTCGGCCTCGCCGACCTTCTGCACGCACTGGCCCACGGCCCCGCGGCGCATCTGCTGGTGGGCCACCACGGGCGATTTATGCGTCTTGGCGTGGGCGCGGAGCCTGGTGCCGGTGGGGGCCAGGAGGGCGGCCATGCGGTCGAGGTTGTGCTCGAACGCGTCGAGGTCGAGCAGGAGGGCGGGGGTGTCCACCTCGTCCTCGCGCATGCCGACCTGGGCGGGGGGCGGTTGGAGCATCAGTGGCCCGCGTTCTCGCCCGAGAAGTCGGGCGCAGCGAGGCCGGACGCCTCGAGCTGCGTGACGAGCGCCGCCTTCAGCCGCTCGAGCCCGGCATCGTCCTTCGCCTCTGCGCGCGCCACCAGCACGGCCTGGGTGTTAGAGGCGCGGAGCAGCCACCATCCATCGTCCGTCTGCACGCGCACGCCGTCGATGTCGTTCACGTTGGCGTCCTGCGCGCGGAGCCGGGCCGCGACCTCCTCGATGACGACGAACTTGCGCGTGTCGTCGCAGTCGAAGCGGAGCTCGGGGGTGTTGACCACCTTGGGCAAGGCGAGGCGAACGGCGGAGAGCTTGCCGTCCATGCGGGCCACGATGCCGAGGAGGCGGACGGCGACGTACAGCGCGTCGTCGAAGCCGTACCAGCGGTCGGCGTAGAAGATGTGGCCGCTCATCTCGCCCGCGAAGGGGGCGCCGAGCTCGGCCATCCGGGCCTTGATGAGGCTGTGGCCGGTCTTGTACATGAGCGGCTTGCCGCCGGCGCGGGCGATCTCGTCGTAGAGCACCTGGCTCGCCTTCACGTCGGCGATGATGGTGGCGCCGGGGTGGGTGCGCAGCACGTCGCGCGCGAGGACCACCATGAGCTGGTCTCCGAGCAGCATGCCGCCCAGGTCGTCGATGGCGCCGATGCGGTCCGCGTCGCCGTCGAACCCGATCCCGAGGTCCGCCCCGTGCGCGCGGACGGCGGCGATGAGTTGCTCCTGGTTCTTGGCGATGGTCGGGTCCGGGTGATGCGCGGGGAAGGTGCCGTCGATGGCCTCGTTGAGCACGATGTGCTCGCCGGGGAGCTTGCGCAGCAGCTTCTGGAGCACCTCCCCGGCGGCGCCGTTGGCGTTGTCCCACACGATCTTCAGCCGGCGGTCGCCGCCGTCATAGTCCTGCACGAGGCGGTCCACGTAGGCGTCGCTGACGTCGATCGTCTCCTCGCCGCCCCCGGCTTTGCCCTCCGGGCCCTCGTCCACCACGTCCCCTGCGGCAGCGATGCGGCCGAGCGCCTGGATGTCGGCGCCGAAGAAGGCCTTCTTGCCGAGCATCATCTTGAAGCCGTTGTAGTCCGGCGGGTTATGGCTGCCCGTGACCATGACGGCGCCGTCGGTGTTCAGCGTCGTTGCGGCAAAATAGAGCATGGGCGTGGGGCCGCGGCCGACGCGGAGCACGTGCATGCCGCTGGCGCGCAGGCCATCCACGAGCGCCTGGCTGAGCGAAGGGGAGCTGAGGCGGCCATCGTAGCCCACGGCGACCTTCGAGCCACCGGCGCGCGCCACGATGGTGCCGAAGCTGCGGCCGATGGCGAACGCGTCCGCCTCGTGCAGCGTGCGGCCGACGACGCCGCGGATGTCGTATTCGCGGAGGCTCGTCGGGTCGAACTCGTGCCGGAACGCGCTCATCAGGCTCAGTCCTGCTTCATGTAGGTGGGGAGGAAGGCGCGGACGGCGTCGGCGAGGTCCGGCCGCTTGAGCGCGAAGGCGATCTGCGCCTCGAGGAAGCCGATCTTGTCGCCGCAGTCGAACCGGCGGCCCTCGTAGCGGAGGCCGTGGAACGGGGCGTGGCCGATCATCTTGGCCATGGCATCGGTCAGCTGGACCTCGTTGCCGGCGCCCCGCTCCATCAGCGAGAGGTGCTGGATGACCTCGGGCAGCAGCACGTAGCGGCCAATGACGCTGAGGTTGCTGGGGGCGTCGGCCGGCTTCGGCTTCTCGACCAGGCCGAGCACCTCGACCATGTGGCCGTCATCCGTGCCGACCTTCAGGATGCCGTAGCGGTTGGTCTGCTCGCGCGGCACCTCGGCGACGGCGACCACGTTCCCGCCCGTGATGGCGTATGCGTCGGCGAGCTGCTTGAGGCAGGGGGTCTCGGACAGCACCAGGTCGTCCGGCAGCAGGATGGCGAACGGGTCGTCGCCGATGAAGGCGCGGGCGCACCAGATGGCGTGGCCGAGGCCGAGCGGGACCTGCTGGCGGACGGTGGTGATGGAGCCGGGCGGGACCTTCATGGCGTCCAGCATGTCGATCATCTCGGGCTTGTCGCGCTCGCGCAGTGTGGCCTCGAGCTCGTAGGAGACGTCGAAATGGTCGATGATGGCGGTCTTGCCGCGGCCGGTGACGAGGCAGAACTGCTCGATGCCGGCGGCGCGGGCCTCCTCGATGGCATATTGGATGAGGGGCTTGTCGACGACGGGCAGCATTTCCTTGGCCATGGCCTTCGTGGCCGGCAGGAAGCGCGTGCCCAGCCCGGCGACGGGCAGGACGGCCTTGCGGAGTGGCTTGATCACGTGAGGGGGTGTTCCCTGGCTGCGCCCGTTTCGCCGGGCGTTGTCGTGGCATGACGTGGCGGCAATGAGGCGGATTGGTCGCACGGGGGGCGGTTCTGGGCAAGGCGCGCTTGCGCCGGGGCGCGGGCGGACGACATGGTGCGGAATGATCTCCCTCGCCCTCGCCAGTCTCGCTTTCATCGGCATCCATCTCGGGGTCTCGGGCACCACGGCCCGGGATGCGCTGGTGGGGCGGGTGGGGCTGCGGGGCTACATGGTCGGCTTCTCGGTGGCCTCCGTGGGCGCCATGGCGTGGTTGTGCGCGAGCTACGCCTCGAGCCCCTGGGTGGTGACGTGGGGCATGGTCGAATGGTGGAAGCCGTTCGCCATCGCGCTGATGCTGCCGGCCTTCCTGCTGGTTGTCGTGGGGCTGACGACCCCGAACCCGACCAGCGTGGGCATGGAGAAGCTGGCCGAGGCCGAGCCGCGGGGCGTGGTGCGGATCACGCGGCACCCGTTCCTGGTGGGGGTAGCGCTGTGGGCCACCGTGCACCTGGTGGGCAACGGGGACATGGGCAGCACGCTGTTCTTCGGGGCGCTGCTGGTGGTGGCGGCGGCGGGCACGGTGTCGATCGATGCGAAGCGGCGCCGGACGTTGGGCGAGGCGGGGTGGGGTGCGTTCGCGCGGGCGACCTCGATCGTGCCGTTCGCCGCGGTGCTGGCCGGCCGGCAGCGCGTGGCCTGGAGCGAGATCGGGACGTGGCGGCTGGTGGCGGGGGTCTTGGCCTACGCGCTGATGCTCGGCGGGCACCGGCACATCGTCGGTGTCAGCCCCTGGCCGGGGTGAGCGTGAGGTCTTTCGTTTCGGTCTGCGGCAGCATGTGCCACTGGTCGACCGTCCAGGACGTGCCCTGCCGCCGGAAGTAGATGCGAAGGCCGCTGGCGGACGAGCCGTAGGTGAAGATCTTGCACGGCCAGGGTGCGCCCGTGCCGGTCTGGCCGCACGTCTCCAGCGTGACGCTGCTCGGGCGGGAGCCGACGTTGGCGATGACGTCCTGCTCCGTCATTGCCTCATCGACGCGGGTGCTCGCCGCACCCCAGAACGTCTGGGCGGCTGTCGCGCCGGCCGAAAGCCCGACGCTCAGCGCCGCCACCAACACCCACCGCATGCCAACGCCCCCTGACGGTTCAACTGGCGCGGTGTTACCGCCCTATTCAGAGTCGCCACCAGGGGAGTTTTGCTGCGCGGTGACTACAGCGACCTTTGCTCCTGCGGCAACCAGGAGCCGTAGGCAGGGTGTCCGCGCGGCAACGGCAGGGTAACGGGTTGGCGCTGCTCCGAGGAGTGGTAGAGGGCCGTGACCAGCTCGAGCGAGCGCCGGGCATCCTCGAGTGTCACGGGCAGGGCGTGGCCGCCCTCGAGGGCCGCGTGCATCGCCGCGAACAGCCCGGCGAAGCGGGACGGGACGAAACGCCAGCCCTCGAGCGCCGTGTCGATACGGGACGCGGCTTCGGGGGAGGCCGGGATGATGTGCCAGGGGTCGTCGGCCGGGGCGTAGGGGGAGAGGGCGCTCTGGAACGTCACGTGCTCGAAGCAGAGCCGCAGGCGGGACAGCTCGCGGGCGGAGCCGAGGGTGACGGAGAGGGTGGCGAGCGCGCCGCTCTGGAGCTCGAGGCTTGCGGCGGCGGTGTCCTCCACCTCGATGGGGTTCACGCGCGTGGCGGTGCGGGCGAACACGGAGGCGACGGGGCCCATGAGGTAGCAGAGCAGGTCGTGCGCATGGATGGCGTGGCTGAGCAGCGCGCCGCCCAGCTCGGTGGCAAAGCGGCCGCGCCAGGGCACGGCGTAGTAGGCGGCATCCCGCGTCCAGGCCGTCTCGATGGTGGCGAGGTAGGGCTTGCCCGCGAGGCCCTGCTCGATGATGTGGCGGGCTTTCTGGAGGCCGTTGCCGAAGCGGTATTGAAAGACTGGCATGAGCCGGCCCCGGGCCGTTTTCGCGGCCTCGATGAGGCGGTCGGCGTCGGCCAGTGAGCCCACCAGCGGCTTTTCGCACACCACGTGCTTGCCGGAGGACAATGCGGCCAGGCACTGCCCGAGGTGCAGCGAGGGGGGCGTGCAGATGTCCACGATGTCGATGTCCGGCATGGCCAGCACTTCGGCGAAGGATGCGGTTCGCCGGGCGATGGTGCAGGCGGTGGCGACCTTCTCGAGCCGGGCAGGGTCGATGTCGCACAAGGCGGCGACCTCGAAGAGCTCCGGCAACTTGGCGTAGCCTTCCTCGATGTGGGCGCGCCCGATGCCGGCGCCGATCACGGCGACGCGGAGGCGACTCATGCTGCGTCCTCTGCGAGCGCTTGAGCCTTGAGCGCGATCTCGGCCGCCTTGAAGCAGCGGGCCTGGGGCATGGCGGTCTCGGTGCGATGCAGCACGTCGTGGATCAGCTGGCGGCCGTAGGGCAGGTCGACATGGGTGCAGTCGATGCGCTGCACGCCGTGGTGGTCGGCGAGGAACAAATGGTCGGTGCCGTTCTCGCCGCCGAGGTCGAGGTATTTGCGCAGCTCGATCGTTCCGTGCGTGCCGATCAGCATCAGGCGTCCATCGCCCCAGCTGGGCATGCCGTCGGGCGTGAACCAGTCGACCCGGATGTAGCCCGTCGCGTCGTTGGTGCGGAGCAGCATCTCGCCGAAATCCTGGAGGCCCGGGTCGGCCGGGTTGTCGCGGTTGGCGACGCAGGCCGACGCGATCTCGGCGTCCTCGGCGCCGGTGAAGAACAGGAACTGCTCGACCTGGTGGGAGGCGATGTCGGTGAGGATGCCGCCGTATCGGGCACGGTCGAAGAACCAGGCCGGGCGGCGCGGGCGGTTGAGGCGGTGCGGGCCGAACCCGACGCTGTTGACCAGGCGCCCGATGGCCCCGGCGTGGACCAGCTCGCCGGCCTTCACCACGCAGCGGACCTCGAAATGCTCCGAGTAGCAGATGGAGTAGATCCGCTCCGTCTCGGCCTGGACCCGGCGCAGGGCCGCAAGCTGCTCGAGCGAGGTGACGCCGGGCTTGTCGGACATGACGTCCTTGCCGGCGCGCATGATGTCGATGCCGAGGGGAGCGCGGTCGGCGTTCACGATGCTGGTCAGCACGAGGGCGATGGAGGGGTCCGCCAGGATGGCTTCGCGGTCCGCCACGCGCCTTGCCTGGGGGAAGGCGGCGGCGAAGGGGAGGGCGAGCGCGTCCTCGAGTGCGTGGAAGGCGACGAACTCGGCCCCTTCCACGAGCAGGAGCTTCACCTGGCCGTAGATGTGGAAATGGTCGATGCCGATGACGGCGAACCTGATGCTCATGGCGTCCTTGAAGGTTGGGCGGGTGGGGCGGCTTGGTTCAACGCTTCATGCCGGTGGTGGCGATGCCCTCGATGAGCAGGCGCTGGAACGCGACGAACAGGAGCAGCACCGGTACGAGCGTCAGCACGCCCATGGCGAACATCGCACCCCAGTCGGACTGTCCCGAGCTGTCGAGGAAGCCGCGCAGGCCGAGCTGGACGGTGAAGTTCTCGATATCCGTCAGGTAGATGAGCGGGCCGAAGAAATCGTCCCACGTGAAGATGAACGTGAAGATCGCGGCCGTGGCGAGCGCCGGCACCGAAAGCGGCAGGATGATGCTCCAGTAGATGCGCCACGGGCTGCAGCCATCCATGACGGCCGCCTCGTCCAGCTCGCGCGGCAGGCCACGGAAGAACTGGGTGAGCAGGAAGATGAAGAACGCGTCGGCCGCCAGGAACTTCGGCACGACGAGCGGCAGGATGGTGTTCACCCAGTCGAGGTGCAGAAACAGGATGTACTGTGGCACGAGGGTGGCCTGGTAGGGGATCATCAACGTGCCGAGCATGAGCGCGAAGCACAGGTTGCGGCCGGGGAAGCGCAGCCGGCTGACGGCATAGGCGGCAAGCGAGCAGGACAGCACGTTGCCGATGACGCATAGGACCGAGACCACGAGCGAGTTCAGGAAGAACCGGCCGAAGCCCACCTGCAGCCCGGTCCAGCCGCGTGGGTAGGCGGCGATGTCCGGGTGCGCGGGGAAGAGCGAGACGGACTGGAAGATGGCGTCGTTCGGCTTGAGCGAGCTCGCGACCATCCAGAGCAGCGGATAGAGCATGACCAGCGATGCGGCGCAGAGCACGAGATGGGTGCCGAGCGAGCGCGCGCGCAGGACGTTAGTCATCGTAGTGCACCCAAAGCCGCTGGGTGAGGAAGGCGAAGGCCGTGACGGCCACGATGGCGAGCACCAGCAACCAGGCGAGTGCGGCCGCGTAGCCCATGCGCAGGTAGCCGAACGCCTCCTGGTACAAGTAGAGCGTGTAGAACAGCGTGGAGTTGATGGGGCCGCCCGAGCCGCCGCTGATGATGAAGGCCGGGGTGAACGCCTTCAGCGCGTCGATGGTCTGCACGACCACGTTGAAGAAGATCACCGGGGTGAGCATGGGCAGCGTGATGCGCCAGAACTGCTGCCGCCGCGTGGCGCCGTCGATGCAGGCGGCCTCGTAGATGTCCCGCGGGATCTGCCGCAGCCCGGCGAGGAAGATGATCATGGGCGAGCCGAACTGCCAGACGCTGAGGGCGACCAGCGTGTAGAGCGCCGTATCCGGGTCCGACACCCAGCTGGGCCCGTGCACGCCGAACATGAGCAGGAATTGGTTCACCAGGCCGTCGCCGGCGAACACCTTGCGCCAGAGCGTGGCGATGGCGACCGAGGCGCCGAGCAGGGATGGCAGGTAGAACAGCGCGCGATAGAGCGGCAGCCCGGCGATGCCCTTGTCGAGGATCATGGCGATGCCCAGCGCGAAGCCGAGCTTGAGCGGCACGGACAGCGCGACGTAGAGCAGCGTCGCGTGCACCGAGTCCGACACCTTTCCGTCCTGGCTGACGATGCGCACGTAGTTCGCGGCGCCGATCCAGGTCGGCGAGCCGATGAGGTCGTATTCGGTGAACGACAGATAGAGCGAGGCGAGCGCCGGGCCGAGGGTGAGGCCGAGGAACCCGGCGAGCCAAGGCACCAGGAAGGCGTATCCGGCGTAGGACACGCCCCGGCGGCGGCTGCGCAGGGCCGCGCGCCGGGGCTGCAGCGCGAGTGTTTCGGCCGCGGCCGGCACGCTCACCCGCGCGCGATGATGTTGTCGCAGTCGCGCATGAACTGGCGCGCGCCGTCGGACACCGAGAGCTTGCGGAATCCTATCGTCTCGTTTGTGCGGACCATGAGCGCCAGCACCTCGCCCGCGCCGCGCGGCGGCGGGGGCGGCAGGTCCCGCACCTTGTCGGAGATGAAGGCGATGTAGGCGGAGCCGCGCTTGCCGAGGTCGTCCAGCGTCGGCGCGATCGCGTCCCGCACCGGGGCGGAGGCGGGGATGCCGCGTTCGACGCCCAGCACGCGCCCGGCGGCCAGGTCCGACACGAAGTAGCCGAGCAGCCGCGCCGTGGGCTCGGCCACCTTGGACGTGGCGGCGATGCTCCACATCTGCGAGGGCTTGAGGTATTGGCCCGAGCGGGTCTTGGATTGGCCGGCCGGATACATCGCGAGGTCGAGCTTGCGCTTGTTGAGTGCCTGGAAGCCGACGAGCTGGTTCGAGTTGGACAAGGCGAGGGCGCACTTGCCCGTGGACAGGCCGTTGGTGTCGATGTCGAGCTTGTCCTGGGACTGGACCTCGGGCGGCACGCAGGCGCCGGTCTGGCGCAGGCCGGCCCAATAGCCGAACCAGTCGGACATGTCCTCGAACGTGCCGCCGAACTTGCCATCCTCGGTGTACATGAGCCTGCCGCGGTCGGCGAGCCACACGTCCAGGCCTGGGCCGGAGCCGCCGGAGTCCGTCACGCCCCAATATCCCGGGCGGTTGGCCGCCTTGGTGAGGGCGGCGGCGCGGGCGCCCAGCTCGTCCCACGTCATGGGCCAGTCCGGGGGCGCCACGCCGTACTGCGTGAAGGCCTCGTGGTCGAAGATCAGCGCGGTGGAGTTCAGCCCGAGGCTCACGCCGTAGATCTTGCCGTCCACCTTGCCGCCGGCGATCGATTGCTGGCTGAATCCGGCGAGGTCGACCTGCTTGCCCACGAACTCGTCGAGCGGGAGAAGGGCCTTTCGGCGCGCGTAGTCGAAGATGTAGCCGTAATCCATCTGGATCAGGTCGGCGAGGTTGCGACCGGCGGCCTGCGTGGCCATGCGGGTCCAGTAATCGCCCCAGCCGAGCGTCTCGCCGGTGACGGTTACGCCCGGATTGGCGGCCATGAACATTTCGCTGACCTTGTTCGTGCGGTCCGCCCTGTCCTTGGCACCCCACCAGTACGTGCGGATGCGGGTGGCGGCCTGGCCTGCTGCCATGCCGGGCAGGCCGAGGGCGGCTGCGGCACCCAGAACGCTTCGCCGATACAACCCTGTACGGTCCATCGTGTCGCCCCCCCGATGGCCCCTGCCGGTGCGGCGGGGCCTCCTGCTCCCTCCTTGTCGCCCGGGCGGTGCCCCAGCCAGTGCGGCAGGGGGCCACGCCCTTCCGGGCGCGGAAGGTTGAGGTTAGCATCCTGCGTCCGCCGGGCGTTGACAAGCTGGATGACGGGGGGCGAACGGGAGTGCCACGTTGAAGACCTATGCCATCGTGGGCCTCGGCCACCGCTCGACCATGTATCTCGAAGCGCTTCTCGGGCCGCACGCGCAGGACGGCCGCCTGGTGGGGCTGTGCGACAGCAACCCAGGGCGTGCAGAGGCGGCCGCGGCTGCGGCCCGTGCCGCCGGGCTCGAGGTGCCGGTGTACGCCGCCGAAGCGTTCGACCGCATGGTGGCCGAGACGGCGCCCGAGCGCGTGATCGTGACGGTGCCGGACAATATCCACGCCCGCTACATCGAGCGCGCGCTCGACCTCGGCTGCGACGTGATCACGGAGAAGCCGCTCACGATGGACGCAGCGTCCTGCACGCGCATCCTCGAGGCGCGGCGCCGCTCGGGCCGCTTGGTGATCGTCGGGTTCAACTACCGGTATTCGCCGGTTCGGACGCTGGTGAAGCAGGTGCTCATGTCCGGCATCGTCGGCCACGTGCAGTCGGCTACGTTCGAGTGGCTGCTCGACACGCATCATGGCGCCGACTACTTCCGGCGCTGGCACCGCACCAAGGCCAACTCCGGCGGCCTGTTCGTGCACAAGGCGACGCATCATTTCGACCTGCTGAACTGGTGGCTGGGCAGCGTGCCGCGCCGAGTGACGGCGCTGGGGCGGCGCGTGTTCTACAGGCCCGAGATGGGCGACGCGCTCGGCCTGGTGCCCCGTGGCGAGCGGTGCACCGGGTGCCACGCCTTCCCCCGATGCGGCTTCCGCCTCGACATCGCGGCGAGCACGCACCTGACCCAGCTCTATGCCGAGGCGGAGCAATACGACGGCTACATCCGCGACAAGTGCGTGTTCAGCCCGGACATCGACATCGAGGATTCGGTGAACGCCATGATCGAATACGAGAGCGGAATCGTCGCGAACTACACGCTCACGGCCTACAACCCGCAGGAGGGCTACCGCGTGGTGTTCGACGGCACGCGCGGCCGGCTGGAGCTGCTGAACGTGGAGCGGAGCCATGTGGAGCCCGATGGCAGGCTGGTGCGCCCGGCGCTGGCGGAGGTGAACCGGGTGCGCGTGCAGCCGCATTTCGGGCGGAGCTACGAGCTCGCCTTGCCGTTGGCCGCCGGGCTGCATGGGGGCGGGGATGCGGTGATGCTCGGGCGCTTGTTCGGGCCGCCCTCGAACGATCAATACGGGCACATGGCGGACGACAGGGCCGGCGCTTGGTCGGCCATGGTGGGCATCGCCGCCAACGCGTCGCTCGTTTCGGGCGGCGGCGTGGCGCTGGCCAGCCTCGTGCCCGGCGCCGAGCGGCCGGACCTGGCGGCTGAGCCGTTCGGGCCGGCGCAGGTGTGGCGGGCGTTCGACCCGGCGCGCTACCCCTTCCTGGAAGGGGCGACGGTCGTGTGAGCCGGGCGGCGACTGCCGGGGTCACACCGGAACGTGCGTGAACGATGCAGGTCGGGCCACGTTTGTTCTGTATCGACGCCGGGCAATCTGACCGGCGGGACATGCAGGAGCTTTCCCATGAAGACCTTGTTCGCAGCGGCGACTTTGGCAGCTTTCGCGCTCAGTGCCGTGCCGGCCCAGGCGGGGTGCCTGACGGGTGCGGCAGTGGGCGGCGTCGCTGGGCACGTCGTCGGCCACGGTGTGGTGGGCGCGGCGGCCGGCTGCGCGGTGGGTCGGCACCGGGCGGCCGACAAGCGGGACCGCCAGTCCGCCCAGCAGCGTGATGCGGCGCCGTCGAGCAACGGCACCGACCGCAACTAAGCCTGCACGAGCAGGGGCTCGCGAGCCAAGCAGGCGACGAAACTTGCCGGCCTGGCCGCGACTGCCCCTCGCAGGACGCGTAGCGCCTTTTGGGCAAGAGAAAATGACTTCGTCGAACATATGGTTGGGCACGGCGAAGCCTAGCTTCTAGAGCGCCGGGCGAGACGCTGCGGAGGGGATGTCGGGCCGAAGCACCGCGATGACGGCTGCGACTGCGCAGCCCGCGGCAATCCCGGTGGTGAGGTCGACGACGAGAGTGAGGCCGAAGGTTGTCGTAAGAACGCATGCGCTTCGCCAAACGTGTAGCAATCGGCCGCATTCGGCCTTTTCGGCCATGTTCCACGATACGACGACGAGTACGCCGGCGAGTGCTGCAAGCGGGATATAGCCGGCTGCAGGTGCTGCCAGCAGCATGAATGCAAGTAGAATGAGGGAGTGCATGATGCCCGATAGCGGGGTGCGGGCGCCCGCGCGCACGTTCGTCGCGGTGCGTGCGATCGTGCCGGTCACGCTGATGCCGCCGAAGAACGCCGAGGCGATGTTGGCGAGGCCCTGTCCGACCAGCTCCATGTTGTAGCGGTGCTTGCGCCCGGTCATGCCGTCGGCGACTTTGGCCGAGAGCAGGCTCTCAATCCCGCCGAGCAGGGTGAATGTGAGTGCGGTCGGCAGCACAGCGAGAAGCAGTCCGGTGCCATGGGCCGGCACTGCAGGCATTGGCAGCCGGCTTGGAATGCCGCCAAAATGGCTTCCGACAGTCTCGACTGGCAGGTGTAGCAGGGCTGCGATCGCAGACGCCGATACGGTGGCGATCAGCATGCCGGGCCATGTCGGCCGGAAGGCGCGAAGGACGAAAATCAGGGCGACGCATCCGGCGCCGATGGCGGCTGCATAGGCGTTGCATGTGGGAAGTGCGTGGGCCAGTGCGGCAAGCTTTGGGAAGAACGGCCCCGGCAGGCCGGCTGGAAAATCTAGGCCGCCCAAGTCCGCGAGCTGGCTGGCAAGGATGGTGGTCGCTATGCCAGCGGTGAACCCGACCGTTACGGCGTGGGGAATGTAGCGGATCAGGCGCCCGATGCGGGCAAGGCCGGCCAGGGTCAGCATGACGCCGGATAGCATGACGGTCGCGAGGAGCCCGTCGATGCCGAATTGTAGGACGGTCCCGGAGACGAGGACGATGAAAGCGCCTGCCGGCCCGCCGATCTGGAACCTGCTTCCGCTGAGCGCGGACACGACGAAGCCGCCGACGATCGCGGTAAACAGCCCGCGGTCCGGGCGCACCCCGGAGGCCACGGCGATCGCCATCGACAACGGCAGCGCCACGATGGCAACCGTGAGGGCCGCCACGAAGTCCCGACGGAGTGAATCTACGCTGTAACCTTCTGCCAGCGCAGTGACGAGTTTAGGCAGATAAAGGTGAGCGGTCGACGATCCATCCGGCATGGGGCGCCACGCTAGGCTCCTTGGTCAGGGTTGCAACAATGCTTCGCCCTACTCATGGGTTTATCGATCAGCGGATGTTACAGCGAAAGCCCTGCAAGGTCCCGGGGGCGTGGGACAAATAGGGGGCAAGACCGCTATGAAAGTAGTCATCCGGCCGTCATCCGGATTACCTCAATCAGCATGAACCAAAGCACCGCACTCAGCGCTCCGATGACGATTGTGCCTCGGAACGGTCGAAGCTCACTTACCGTGCGATATCGAGCGACCACGTTCGGCCGGGGCACGTTCGTGCATTTGAAC
The DNA here is from genome assembly GCA_038229135.1 of Acetobacterales bacterium. GTDB lineage: Bacteria > Pseudomonadota > Alphaproteobacteria > Acetobacterales > Acetobacteraceae > JBBROS01. The sequence continues at coordinate 26,383 of JBBROS010000028.1, read as the reverse complement.
GCGTCTGGATTTCGCAGAATAGGAATCAGGTGCTCGCTAACTTCGATCAGCCGTCCCGGACGGCGACGTTCACCTTCATTGCCGAGCGGAGCAACAGAAGCAGCGGCGGACGAATGCAGAGTGTGAGACAGCTCGATCGGCATGAAGAGCACCTCCGATTCCGGTCCTGCACTTACGAATTCGTAAACACCACATGACTGTGGTCCCTGTCACGCCCGTAGTGGTGTCAGCTATCGTCATTGTTTGTTGTTGCAACTGACGATTCACCTGTGCCGGTGGCCTGTGAACCCGCGTGCGCGGAACGAGATTTTGCAATGAGAGGGCGAGGAGCAAGGGCCCGCGACGTTCGTCACACCGAGTGTGGTCATCCCCAACTCAAAGCGGTCGCGACTTGCTGTCGCGCGCGGCCAGTGCCTGCACCCATCGCCAAGAGTCTGGAGGGTAGTATGTCGGCTCGGACTGTATGGAACCTGGCGTCCCGTAGGGGATTCGAACCCCTGTTACCGCCGTGAGAGGGCGGTGTCCTAGGCCTCTAGACGAACAGGACATGGCCAGAGAGGCGGTGACATAGAGGGGGTTTCGGGGGAGATCAAGCCTTGTTCGGCATCTTTGCGCGGGCGGCGTCGCGTTTGCCGGTGCGGCAGGCGTCCGAGCAGTATTTTACCTCGTCCCAGGTGCGGGCCCATTTCTTGCGCCAGGCGAAGGGGCGGGCGCAGGCGGCGCATAGCTTTTCGGGAAGGTGTTCCTTCTTGTGGGGCATCTCAGCGCGCGAGTGCCACACGGCCGAGGATGCGGCCGGATTTGGTGTCGATGAGCACGGTGCGGTCGGGGCCACCGCCGCGGAGCTGGAGGGCCAGGCGGTCGGGGGCGAGGGCGGTAGCTGCGATCGTGGTGCCGGCGGGCTCGTCCAGCACCATATTGGCCAAAGCGGCGCTGCTGGTGGACAAGCGTCCGGCCAGGGTCACGCCCAGGAGGGCGAGGCCCGCCACGATCAGGATGCCCATGACGACAACTGCGACCTTCAACCCCTGCACGCCTGCGTCTCCCTCGAGTGATGCCCCGCCTGCCATCCATGTGGTGGCGGAGGTGGCTGGGGACCGGGTGGACCGGTTCCTGGCCGGGGCGATCAGCGACTTGTCGCGCTCCCGCGTCAAGTCGCTGATCGAGGGGGGCGCGGTGCTGCGGGACGGGGCGGTGCTGCACAATCCGGCCGAGCCGGTGCGGGCGGGCGCCACCTACGTAGTGCAGCCGCCGGCCCCGCGGCTGGCGCTGCCGGCGGCTCAGGCCATCCCGTTCACCATCCTGTTCGAGGACCGGCACCTCATCGTGCTCGACAAGCCGGCGGGACTGGTGGTGCACCCGGCGCCGGGCAACGAGGACGGGACGCTGGTGAACGCGCTGCTGGCGCATTGCGGGGACACGCTGCCGGGCATCGGGGGGGAGCGGCGGCCCGGCATCGTGCACCGGCTCGACAAGGACACGTCCGGGGTGATGGTGGTGGCGAAGACGGAGCCGGTGCTCGTGGGGCTTTCGGCGCTGTTCGCAGCGCGGGATTTGGACCGGGCCTATGTGGCGCTGTGCTGGGGCGTGCCGTCGCCGGGGCGGGGCCTGATCGAGGGTGCGATCGGGCGGGACCCGCACGAGCGCAAGCGCATGGCGGTGGTGACGGGGGGCGGGAAGGCGGCGCTGACGGCGTATGCGACGGAGCGGGCGTGGATGCCGGCGGCGGCGCTGCTGGAGTGCAAGCTTTCGACCGGGCGCACGCACCAGATCCGGGTGCACCTGGCCAGCATCGGGCACCCGCTGGTGGGTGATCCCGCCTATCTGCGGCGCATCCCCGCGGCGGCCAAGGCGCTGCCGCCAGAATTGCGCGGCGCGTTGCTCGACTTCCCGCGGCAGGCGCTACATGCGACGCGGCTGGGGTTCAAGCACCCGGCAACCGGGGCCGAGCTGAGCTTCGAGACGGCGATGCCGGACGACATGGCGGCCCTGGTGCGGGCGTTGGACGGGTTGGAACCGGCACCGTTGCATTCTTGACAGGACCTGTGGGGTCCTCTATAAAGCCCGTCATCGCTGCTGCGGGCGCGCGGCGCGATGTCCAAGTCCAGGGCCCGACTGCTTCGGGGTGGGTCTCTGGGACGTGATGGATCGGACCGCGCCCATTTCAAGGTCAGCCGCAACTGCACGCCGCGCCGTGTCGTATAGATCACGACGAGCCGATCAACGGATGACATGAGGGCCACGATGGCTGCTGCACTCGTAAACGTTGCCCCAGAGGGCAATCTCTCCCGCTACCTGCAGGAGATTCGTAAGTTTCCAATGCTGGCCCCCGAGGAGGAGCTGGCGCTGAGCCGCCGTTGGCGTGACTCGGAAGATCAGGCGGCCGCGCACAAGCTCGTCACGTCGCACCTGCGCCTCGTGGCGAAGATCGCCATGGGCTACCGCGGTTATGGCCTGCCGGTGGGTGAGCTGATCAGCGAAGGCAACGTCGGCATGATGCAGGCGGTGAAGCGGTTCGACCCGGATCGTGGGTTCCGCCTGGCCACCTACGCCATGTGGTGGATCCGTGCTGCCATCCAGGAATACATCCTGCACAGCTGGTCGCTGGTGAAGATGGGCACCACCGCGGCGCAGAAGAAGCTGTTCTTCAACCTGCGACGCCTGAAGGGCCAGATGCAGGCGATCGAGGATGGTGACCTGCAGCCCGAGCAGGTGGCCAAGATCGCGCGCATGCTGGCCGTGCCGGAGCAGGACGTGGTGAGCATGAACCGCCGCTTGGCCGCGCCGGACAACAGCCTGAACGCCCCCGTCCGCGCCGACAGCGAGGGCGAGTGGCAGGACTGGCTGGTGGATGACGGCGAGAGCCAGGAAACGGTGCTTGCCGACCAGCAGGAGATGACGGGCCGCAAGGCGCTGTTGAACGGTGCATTGAAGACGTTGAACGAGCGGGAGCGGCACATTCTCATCGAGCGCCGGCTGAAGGACAATCCGACGACGCTCGAGGATCTGAGCCAGCAGTACAACATCAGCCGCGAGCGGGTGCGGCAGATCGAGGTGCGGGCATTCGAGAAGCTGCAGAAGGCCATGAAGGCCCAGGTGGCCGAGAGGCGAGGCGCAGCGGCGCAGATTGCGGCTTAACCCGGAAGCCCTCTCCCTCCGGGAAAGGGTTGGATGAGGGTTCGGTGGCGCGGCACATCCTCGGGGTGTGCCGCGCTTCTCGTTTTAGCGGTCCCTTGTCCTCCAGCCAAGCGAGGTCACACCGGCAGATCATGCGTTCAACCGTGCGGCGCCCCATCCTGACCCGTCACCGCGAGCCGAAGGGGTGGCGATCCAGGAGCAACCAGGCAAGTTCGTGGCCCCTGGATCTCCACGCTTCGCTCGCGATGACCGTGGCGACGGTCAATGCCCGACGCCGGCGGCGTGTGCGGCACCCCTTCTGCTGCGGAACGCTAGCTCCCGGCCAGGGTCAGGCCTTCCACTCGGATGGTTGGCGCGTCCGTGCCGCGGCGGAACTTGAGGTCGTTGGCTGGAGTCATGTGCAGGAACATGTCCGGCAGTGCGCCGGCAATGGTGATCTCGGCGACCGGCTCGGCCAGCGCGCCATTGCGGATCATGAACCCGGCGGCGCCGCGGCTGTAGTCGCCGGTGATGCCGTTCACGCCCATGCCGATGAGCTCGGTGACGTAGAGGCCCTCCCCGATGTCGGCCATGAGTTCGGCGGGCGAGAGGGAGCCGGGCTCGAGCCATAAGTTGGTGGGGGAGGGGCTCGGGGGGGAGCTGGTGCCGCGGGCGGCGTGGCCCGTCGTCTGCAGGCCGAGCTGGCGGGCGCTGCGGCTGTCCAGGATCCAGGTGGTGAGTACGCCGTCCTCGATGATGGCGCGGGCCTGGGTCGGCACGCCCTCTGCGTCGAACGGGCGGCTACGAAGGCCGCGGGGCCGGCGCGGGTCGTCGCGGACCATGATGCCGGGGGCGAACAGGCGCTGGCCCAGCTTGTCCTTCAGGAAGCTGGTGCCGCGGACGATGGTGGCGCCGTTGATTGCGCCCATCAGATGGCCAATCAGGCTGGACGACACCCGAGGGTCGAACACCACGGACAATTTGGCCGTGCGGGGCCGCGTCGGGTTCAACCGGGCCAGCGCCTTCTCGGCCGCGGTGCGGCCGATCGCGGCAGCGTCCTCGAGGTCCGCGAGGTGGACTGCGCCCGAGTAGTCGTAGTCACGCTCCATGCCCGTGCCGCTGCCGGCCAGCGCGGTAGCGCTCACGCTGTGGCTGGTCCGGGTGTAACCGCCTGCGAACCCGGCGGAGGTGACGAGCGCGACCTCGGTGCGGCCATAGCCGGCTTCGGCGCCCTCGGTGTTCGTGATGCCGGCGACCGAGCGGGCGGCGTCCTCGGCGATGCTGGCGCGGGCCACCAGCGCGTCCATGTCGGGCTCGGCCGGGTCGGACATGTCGAGCTCGGGCCAGGATTCCATCCGCATGGATTCAGCCAGGCCGCCATGCGGGTCCTCGGGCACGATCCGGGCCATGGCGACGGCGCGCTCGGCCAAGGTCGCGAAGCCGGCCGGGTCCACCGTGGTGGCGCTGACGATGGCAGCGCGGCGGCCCACGAACACGCGCAGGCCGATGTCGCGGGCCTCGGCACGCTCCAGGTGTTCGGTCTGGCCCAGGCGCCGGGTCACGCCGATCGAGGTGCCGGCCACCAACACGGCGTCTGCCGCATCCGCCCCGGCGCGGCGGGCATGCGCCACCAGGTCCTGCAGCTGGTCGAGCATGCTCATGCCGCGAGCCTGTCGCTGATGGCTGGCAGGCCGGGCACGTTGCCGGCAGGGCCCATGGCGGCCAGGGTGGGGGTACCGCGGAAGATGCGTGCGGCCGCGCGCTGGACGGCCTCGATGTCGACGGCTGTGAGTTTCGCCACCGTCTCGGCCGTGGGCACGATGCGGCCGAAGACCTGCATCTGGCGCGCGAGCTGCTCGCAGCGGCTGCCGGTGCTCTCGAGGCTCATCAGCAGGTTCGCTTTCACCTGGGCGCGGGCGCGGTTGAGTTCGTCCTGGTTCACGCTGTCCTGGACGCGCCGCAGCTCCTCGAGCGTGACGGGCACGAGTTCCTTGGCCTCGTCCTCGCCCGTGCCGGCGTAGATGCCGAACAGGCCGCCATCGGCGAATGGGGCCGTGAACGAATAGATCGAATAGACGAGGCCACGCTTCTCGCGGATTTCCTGGAACAGGCGGGACGACATGCCGCCGCCCAGGAGCGTGCTGAGCAGGAGCGTCGCGTAGTAGTCCGGGTCGGAGTAGGCGACGCCCGGGAAGCCGAGCACGATGTGGACCTGGTCGAGGTCCCGCTCCTCCCGGAACTCGCCGCCCGTGTAGCGGCCCGGCGTTGCCATGGGGTGGGCCTCGACGGGCAGGTCGGCGAAGTGCTGGCGGGCGAGCTCCACCACCGTCTCGTGCTGCAGGTTCCCGGCGGCGGCGATGAGGGTGTTCCCGGCCGTGTAGTGGCGGCGCATGTAGCCCGTGAGGCGTTCGCGCGGCATGTCGCGGATGCCGTCCTCGGTGCCCAGCGTGGGGCGGCCCATGGGCTGGCTGGGATAGGCCGTCTCCTGGAAGCGGTCGAAGACGATGTCGTCCGGCGTGTCGTTGGCCTGGCCGATCTCCTGCAGGATCACGCCCCGCTCGCGCTCGAGCTCGTCGGCGGTGAAAGTGGAGTGGGTGAGGATGTCGCCGATGATGTCGGCGCCGAGGGCCAGGTCCTCTTTCAGGAGCTTCACGTAGTAGGCGGTCTGTTCGCGGGCCGTGTATGCGTTGATGTGGCCGCCGACGTTCTCGACCTCTTCGGCGATGGCGGCGGCGGTGCGGCGCTCGGTGCCCTTGAACGCCATGTGCTCCAGGAAGTGGCTCGCGCCGTTCTCGGCCTCGGTCTCGTTGCGGGTGCCGGCCGCCACGTAGGCGCCGAACGAGACGGTCTCGACCCGGTCCATGGTCTCGGTGACGACGAGCAGTCCGGACGGGAGCCGGGTGACCTGGACGGTATCCGTCATGCAGCGTTCCTCAAGGCAAAGGCACGCACCTGCGCCTCGACGGCGTCGAGGCGGGCGGGGGCGCGGGTGAAGCGTTCAGGACGTTCATATAGGTCGGAAAGGTGCGGCGGCAGAGGGGGGCATTTGCCCGTCGCACGTTCCATGGCGTCCGGGAACTTGGCCGGATGGGCCGTGGCGGCGGCGACCATGGGCACGTGTGGGCAGGGGTGCGCCCGGGCGGCGGCGGTGCCGATGGCGGTGTGTGGGTCGGCCAGGTAGCCCTGGGCGTGGAGGCGCCGGATCTCGGCCACGGTGCCCTCGTCGTCCAGGCGGAAGCCGTGGAACAGGAGGCGGGCGCGGTGCCAGGCGGCGTCCGGAACGCCCATGGCGCCCGAACTGCGAAAGCGCTGCATTGTGGCGGAGGTGGCGACCGGGTCGCGCTCGAGCAGCTCGAACAGCAGGCGCTCGAAGTTGGAGCTGACCTGGATGTCCATGCTGGGTGAGAGGCTGGGCTCGACCGGAGCCATCCGCATGTCGTTGTGCTCGATGAACCGGGTGAGGATGTCGTTGCGGTTGCTGCCGACCACCAGGCGCGCGATCGGCACCCCCATGCGCCGCGCGGCCCAGGCGGCGAGCACGTTGCCGAAATTGCCGGTGGGCACGCTGAACGCCACCTCGCGCTCCGGGCTGCCGAGGGCGATGGCGGCGGCGACGTAGTAGGGGATCTGGGCCGCCACCCGGCCCCAGTTGATTGAGTTGACGGCCGAGAGGTTCATCTGCTCGCGGAACGGCGCGTCGGCGAACATGGCCTTCACCAGGTCCTGGCAGTCGTCGAAGGTGCCGTCGACGGCGATGTTGGCGATGTTCGGGGCGAGCACGCTCGTCATCTGCCGGCGCTGCACATCGCTGGTGCGGCCCTCCGGGTGGAACACGACGACATCGATGGTGCGGCGGTTCTGGAAGGCCTCGATGGCGGCCGAGCCCGTGTCGCCGGAGGTGGCGCACACGATCGTGACACGGCGCGACCCGGCGCCCAGCACCTCGTCGAACAGGCGGCCCAGGAGCTGCATCGCCATGTCCTTGAAGGCGAGCGTGGGGCCATGGAACAGCTCGAGCGACCACAGCCCGGTGTCGAGCTGGACGAGCGGCGCCACGGCCGGGTGGGCGAACCCGGCATAGGCCTCGTGGCACAGCGTGGCGAGCCGGGCGGCGGGCACGCAGTCGCCCACGAAGGGCTGCAGCACGCGGGCCGCGACTTCGGCATAGGGCAGGCCGCGGAGCGCACGCAGGTCGGCGTGGGAGAAGTGCGGCCAGGTCTCGGGCACATACAGGCCGCCATCCTCGGCCAGCCCCGCGAGCAGGACCCCAGCGAAGTCGCGCACGGGAGCCTGGCCGCGGGTTGAGACGTAGCGCATGCGGCCTAGCCCTTCGGCGCCTTCTCGTCCTTCTCTTCGTCCTCGTCCGTCTCTGGCTCGTCCTCGTCCTCCGCGTCCTCCTGCTCCTCGTACCATTCCAGGACGTCGTCGTGGAAGTCGGGGTCCTCGAGCAGGCGGGTGGCGAGCGCGACCGAAATCTCGAGCGGCTCGGACATCTCGGTGCCGTCTTCGGGCTCCACGGCCGGGACGACGCGGACGGTCATCGAGCCGTCTTCCTCGCCGATGATGAGGGCGACCTCGTTGGGCTCGAGCTCGATGGTGCGGTTGGTCGCCATGGCGGTCCTCTGAAGGCTGGTTGAGGCGGCTTCCGTAGCAAGCCGGGCGGGGGAGGGCTAGACACGTCCTGTCAAGGTCGGCGCTGGCCGTCACGCCTTCCCCCACCCCTCCTAAAAGGGATTGGGGGAAGAACAGCTCTGGATGATCGCTGGATCGCCCAAGGCGGCGATGTTACGGTATCGCGAATTGCGCGCCAATCAAACGCGTGCAGCTGGGGAGAACGGGATGGACATGCACGCCGGGAGCCTCGCCGTGGCGCCTGCGGTGCAGGTTCGGCCGCGTAGTGGGTTGCGCCTGGGCTGGGTGTGGAGCGGGGCGCTGCTTCTCGTCCTCGCCTTCCTCGTCATCTACCCCATGACCATGCTGTTGCTGGGCGCGCTGACGGGTGGGGACCCGGTCGTCGACGGATACAAGCTCGAGAGCCTCAGCCTCGACACGTTCCGCACCGTGCTCGGCAACGAGAACGTGCATGCGGCGCTGTTGAATTCGCTGGTGGCGTGTGGCGGTGGCACGGCGATGGCGGTGGTGATCGGCCTTGCCTTCGCCTGGATCGTCGTCCGGACGGACACGCCCTGCAAGCGGCTGATCGCGGCCGCCGGCATGCTGCCGCTGTTCGTGCCGCCGCTCGTGGGCGGCGTGGCCTGGGCCATCCTGGGGTCGCCCAAAACCGGGCTGCTCAACATCATCATGGCGCGGATGGGGCTCGATTTCCGGGTCGACCTCTACTCGATGGCGGGGATGATCTTCGTGTTCGGCATGTACTATGCGCCGTACGTCTATATGTTCACGGCGTCCGCGCTGCGGAACATGGACCCGTCGCTCGAGGAAGCGGCGGAGATGTCGGGCGCCTCGAGCCTGCGCACGCTGATGACGGTAACGTTCCCGCTGATCCTTCCGGCGATCGTGAGCGGCATGCTGCTGAGCTTCATCGTCATGCTCGGCATCTACGGCATCCCGGCGGTGCTCGGCACGCCGGCGAAAATCCCCGTTCTGACCACCTATATCTATACGCTGACGAACTGGTCGCCCCCGCTCTATGGCACGGCCGCCGCAGTGGCGCTGCTGCTCATGGTCGTCACGGGCGCGCTGGTGTGGCTGCAGGGGCGCGTGCTGTCGGGGCGGAGCTACACGACGGTGGCGGGCAAGGCGTTTCGCCCGCGGGCGCTGCGGCTCGGGCCGTGGCGCTGGTTCACGCTGGGGCTGGCGCTGTTCTACACGGCAGTCGTCGTGCTGTTGCCCTGCCTGGCGCTCATCGTCGCGGCCTTCCGGAAGTTCCTGTTCGTGCGGGACCTGGCGAGCCTCGTGGACCTGAACCAATACAGCCTGATCCATTTCGACCGCCTGCTGTCCAACCCGCAGACGACCCAGGCGCTGCTCAACACGCTCGAGACCGGGCTGACCACGGCCGTGGTGGGTGGGCTGCTGAGCTTTGCGATCGGCTACACGGTGGTCCGCACGCGCGTGCCCGGGCGGCGGTTGGTGGACATCATCTCGACGATCCCGGTTGCCATCCCGGGGCTTGTCATCGGCGTCGCCTACCTTTGGGCCTGGATCGGGCTGCCGGGCGGGCTTTATGGCACCATCTGGATCCTGTCGCTGGCCTTCGTCGCGCGGTTCATCCCGGACACGGTGAAGGCACTCAGCACGTCGCTGATGCAGATCCACAAGGAGCTCGAGGAGGCGGCCTGGATCTGCGGGCGGTCGACGCTCGGCACCATCCGCACCATCGTGCTGCAACTCGCGCGGCCCGGCGTGGTGGCCGCCATGACGCTGCTGTTCATCCTCAGCACGCGGGAGCTCGGGTCCTCGCTGTTCCTGTATTCCAGCGGGTCCATGGTGATGGCGGTGCAGCTGCTGGGCCTCTACGAGGGCGGTAACCTGAGCATAACCGCGGCGTACAGCCTGATCCAGATAATGCTGCTGGGCGGCGTGATCGGGCTGTCGCACTTGCTCACCCATCAATCGACGCCGCAGCCTAGTTCGGGCGGTGTCGGCCGTGCCGGATGAACCGGCCGGACCAACGGAGGTACGATCGATGCTGACCCGCCGCCATTCCCTACTCGCCGGAGCCGGGCTTGCCCTGCCCGGGCTGCTGCGGAGCGCCCACGCCCAGGCCCCTGTACCGCGCTACGAGCCTTCGCCCGCGCTGGTGGAGGCGGCGCGCAAGGAGGGCCGCCTGGTGCTGTACACGGCGAGTTTCACCGAGGTGGAGCAGGAGACGGCGGCGCAGTTCAACAAGCGCTTCCCGTTCGTGCGGATCGAGATCATCCGGGCCTCGGGCGGGCAGCTGATAACGCGGGTGCGAACGGAGGCGGCGGCGGGCAAGCTGGTGGCCGACGTGGTCGACCATAGCGACCGGGCGCTGATGAAGGGGATCGAGGACCTGTTCGTGGAGTATGCGCCGCCGAACGGGGCGGACTACCTGGAAACGGCGCGGATCAGCGACCGGATCTGGCCACGCATCACCCCGGTGTGGGCGCTGGCCTACAACAGCGAGCTGCTGCAGAAGCCGCCGACATCCTGGGCGGACCTGACGGACGCCGCGCGCTTCAAGCCGGGCACGCTGGGCCAGGTGATCGCGCCTTCGGGCGGCACGACATGGACCCGGATCATGTTCGAGCGCCAGGTGATGGGCGACGATTATTGGGCCAAGCAGGCCGCGACGAAGCCCACGCTGTATCCTTCGAGCGCGCCGTTGGCCGACGCGGTGGTGCGGGGCGAGGTTTTGGCGGCGCCCGTGGTGCGCAACGTGGTCTACTCGAAGGTCAAGGACGGGGCGCCGGTCAAGCTGGTCTATCCGACCGAGGGCATCCCGGTGTGCCCATATGCCACGGGCATCCCGAAGAGCAGCACCCGGCAGAACGCCGCGCGGCTGTTCCTCGACTGGTCGATGAGCGTGGAAGGCCAGTCCTGGACGATGGCCGAGCAGGGCAACCTCACGTCGTTGCGCGCGCCGCCGCGGGGCCTGGCCGGGTTCGACCCTGCGGTGCACAAGATATGGCTGCCCGAGCAGAAGCCGTTCGAGACGCTGCGGGATCCGTGGACCGAGGAGTGGAACAAGACGTTCGGGTATCGCCAGTAATGTCCGCCCAACTCGAGGTCACGTCGCTGCGGAAGGATTTCGGCGTCGGCCGGGCCGCGGTGGACGACGTGACGTTCACCATCGAGGCGGGCGAGATCGTGGTTCTGCTTGGCCCGTCGGGCTGCGGCAAGACGACGACGATGCGCTGCGTGGCCGGGCTCGAGACGCCGACGGGCGGCACGATCCGGATCGGGGGAGACATGATCTCCGACCCGGCGCACGGCGTGCTGGTGCCGCCGCGGCTGCGGAACTTCGGCATGGTGTTCCAGTCCTACGCCGTGTGGCCGCACATGACGGTACGGCAGAACGTGGCCTACCCGCTCAAGAACCGAGGCTTCGACCGCGGCACGCAGGATCGGATGGTGGCCGAAGCGCTGGAGCTCGTGTCGCTCTCAGCCTACACGGACCGGCCGGTCACGGCGCTGTCGGGCGGGCAGATGCAGCGCGTGGCACTGGCGCGGAGCATGGTCTACCACCCGCGCCTGCTGCTGCTGGACGAGCCGCTGAGCAACCTCGACGCGCAGCTGCGGCTGCGGCTGCGGGACGACCTGCGGCGGATCGTGAAGGCGGCCGGGCTGACCGCGCTGTATGTGACGCACGACCAGGCCGAGGCGGTGGTGCTGGGCGATCGCATCGGCGTGATGCGGGATGGCAAGCTGCTGCAGCTGAGCCCGGCGACCGAGCTCTACAACGCGCCGGCCGACCCGTTCGTGGCAAGCTTCACGGGGGCGAGCAACCGCATCGAGGGCAAGCTGCGGGACAAGGTGTTTGGCGTGGCGACGATCGAGGCGCGCACCGGGCAGCTGATCCGCGCCACCCTCCACGGGCCGGCGGCGGTGGGGGGTGCGGTGAGCATCATGATCCGCCCCGAGAACGTGGTGCTGGGCGGGTTCGGAGACGGGGTGCTCGCCGGGCGGGTGCTGGAGGCGAACTACCAGGGCGTGCAGACCGTGTATGCGCTGGACGTGCTGGGCACGCGGATCGAGGCGGTGGAGACGGGCACGTCGCCGCGCTTTGCCCAGGGGCACGAGGTGGGGGTGCGGCTGCCGCTGGAGCAGTGCATGGCCTACGCGGCGGAGGCGGAGGCGGCGGCGGCGTAGGTGCCAGGGGCGAACCCGGTGACGAACCCGAGCCGCAACTCCACCTCGAGCGGCAGCGTCGCCAGCGCCATGGGGAACAGGGCGCCGGGCGGGATGCGACGGTCCCGCAGCTGGACGGCGTTCGTCTCGCCGGCCGCGCGAAGGTCCGCGAGGAGCGCGGCGGGGCTGGCGTAGGCAAGGCTGATCCGCTCGACATCCGCCACGGGCACCTCGAACCCGGCGCGCTGCATCAGCCCGGCGAGGTCGCGCAGCTCCGGGAAGGGCGAGACGCGCGGGGACGCGCCGCCGGAGAGGGCGAGTTCGGCCTCCGTGAGGGCCGTGCGGAGGGGGGCCAGCGTGCCCAGCACGGGGAGGCTCGCGAGGAACAATCCGCCGGGGCGCAGCGCCAGGCGGAGCTGGATGAGGGCGCCGGGCAGGTCGTTGACCCAGTGCAGCGCGAGGCTCGCGACCACCACGTCGAACGAGTGCGCCGCGAAGGGGAGGCGCTCCTCGTCGGCGGCGACGGCCGGGGCGCCGCTGAGCGCGGCCATGCGGGGGGAGAGGTCGCAGCTGACCACGTGCAGGCCCCGGGCCCGGAGCAGGGGCGCCACCACGCCGCGGCCGCCCACGTCGAGCGCCGAGCCGTAGCGCTGCGTGGTGTCGTCCAGCCTATCGAGCAGGCGATCTGCCGCCTCCTCCAGGATGGGGGCCACGCGGTGAACGGTGTTGGCCGCACGGTCCCGGTGCAGGCGGACGGCGCGGCGGTCGAAGATGGTCGGGGTCATGGCGGGGAGGTTTTGACCTGGATGGGGCGGCGCGACTAGCCTCGCCACCCAACCAGGGAGACGCTCCGATGAACGCGCACGCGACCCCAGCCGCCCGCACCGCCGCGGTGGCAGCGACGATGGACCGCATCAAGACGATCGAGCGGGCGCAGGGGGTGACCCGGGCGTCGTTGGACGCGATCAAGTCCGAGATGCTGGCGTTGGCGGCGCAGGAGGCGCTGTTCCCGGCCGCCGAGTTCCCTGCGCCGGACGCGGGCGTGCAGGGGGCCAAACGCTACCTGCTCCAGGAGGAGCCGGATGGGCGGTTCGCCTGCTACATGCTGGCGCTGAACCCGGGCAACAGCAGCAAGCCGCACGACCACACGACCTGGGCCGTGGTGGTCTCGGTCAAGGGCCAGGAGGTGAACCGCGTGTATCGCCGCCTGGACGACGGGGCGGTCGAGGGGGCGGCACAGCTCGAGCTGGTGCGTGAGGTGTGCGTCGAGCCCGGCACCGGCATCGCGCTGATGCCGGAGGATATCCATTCCATCCACACCGGAGGCAACGCCAGCACGCGGCACCTGCACGTTTATGGGCTGGCGCTCGAGAAGCTGGACGCGCGGCGGGGGTTCGACCTCGAGGCCGGCACGGTGCAGCCCTACAACAAGGCCTTCATGAAGCCGACCGAGAACCGCTGATGCCGGCCTCGCTTGCCGCCGCGCCCACGCTGAAGGGCTGGATCGGGGATGGGCACGAGCTGGCCATCCTGGATGCGCGGGAGGAGGGGGAGTTCGGGGCCTCGCACCTGTTCTGGGCCGTGCCGTGCCCGCTGTCCCGTGCCGAGCTCCGTATTCCGGCGCTGCTGCCGCGGATCGGGGTGCGGGTGGTTTGCGTCGATGATGGTGGCGGACTTGCGGATCGGCTCGCGGCGATCCTCGAGGGCTTGGGCGGGACGGACGTGCACGTGCTCGAGGGCGGCATGGCGGCGTGGATTGCGGCCGGGTTCGTGGCGTTCAGCGGCGTGAACGTGCCGAGCAAGGCCTTCGGGGAGTGGGTGGAGCACCATTACGGCACGCCGAACGTGGACGCGGCCGAGCTGCAGGGCTGGATGGACGAGGGGCGGGACCTGGTGGTGCTGGACAGCCGGCCCATGGACGAGTTCACCCGCATGTCCATCCCGCGCGGCATGAACGTGCCCGGGGGCGAGCTGGCCTATCGCGTTGCGGACCTGGTGCCGAACCCAGCGACGACGATTGTGGTGAACTGCGCCGGGCGGACGCGCAGCATCCTGGGAGCCGAGAGCCTGCGCCGGGCCGGCGTGCCGAACCCGGTGGTGGCGCTGCGGAACGGGACGATGGGATGGACGCTCGCCGGGCTCGAGGTGGCTCGCGGCGCCACGGAGCGCCATCCCGCGGGCCGGCCGGCGAGTGCGGCGCTGGCCATGGAGCGTGCGGCGGCCTTCGCGGAGGAGTCGGGCGTGGGCGTGATCGGGCCGTTGGACCTGGTGCGCTACGAGGAGGACCCGGCGCGGACGCTCTATGTGCTGGACGTGCGGGACCCGGCGGAGTTTGCCCGGCGGCACCGGCCCGGGAGCCGAAGCGCACCCGGGGGGCAGCTGGTCCAGGCGACAGACCAGTGGGTGGCGGTCCGGGGTGCACGGATCGCGGTGATGGACGACGACGGCGTGCGGGCGCGCATGGCGGCCGCGTGGCTGCGACAGATGGGGCACAGGGACGTGTTCGTGGTGGAAGGCGGGCTCGAGGGCGTGGAGGTTGCGGCGGCGGCGGCGGCCGGGGTGGAGCCGGTCGATCCCGACGTGGCCGCGGGGGCGCTGGTCGTGGACCTGGCGCGGAGCGTGGACTTCCGGGCCGGGCACATCCCGGGTGCGGTCTGGGCGGTGCGGACGCGGCTGGAGGCTGTGCGGGAGCGGCTGGAGGCGGCGAAGCGCGTGGTGTTGACGTCGCCCGATGGCGTGCTGGCCGGGTTGGCGCTGGAGGAGGCACGGGGGCTGACAAAGGCACCCGTCGAGACGCTGCCTGGCGGGACGGCAGCCTGGGTGGCGGGGGGTGGTGCATTGGCAGCAGACCGGGCGGACCCGCCGGACGGCGCGTGCGTCGATTTCTACCTGCGCGCCTATGATCGGAACAGCGGGGTGCAGGCGGCCATGCAAGCGTATTTGGACTGGGAGGTGGGCCTGGTGGACGAGATCGTGCGCGACGGGACGGTTGCGTTCGGCGCCTGACTGGGCGCGGACCGGTGCGCGGGCCGTGCTCGACCTGCTGCTGCCGCCGCAATGCCTCACCTGCGACCAGCCCGTGGAGGCGCCGGGGCAGCTCTGTGCGGCGTGCTTCGGGCGGACCCGGTTCATCGTGGCGCCGTGCTGCGCGGCCTGCGGGGTGCCGTTCGGGGCCGGGGAGGTGGCGCGGCGGTGTGAGGCTTGCGAGGCCGAGCCGCCACCGTGGGGCGAGGGGCGGGCGGCGCTGCGCTACGACGACCAGGCACGGCGGCTGATCATGCCGTTCAAGTACAACGATCGAACGGAGCTGGCCGGGGCACTTGCGGCCATGATGGCGCGGGCGGGCGGCGCGCTGCTGGCGCGGGCGGATTTGCTGGTGCCGGTGCCGTTGCATCGCTGGCGACTGCTGGGGCGGCGCTACAACCAGGCGGCACTGCTGGCGCGGGCGCTGTCCCGGATATCCGGTACGCCTGCGGTGCTGGACGGGTTGCACAGGATACGGCGGACCGTGCCGCTCCTGGCGCTGTCGCGGGCTCGGCGCCGGGCTGCCCTGTTCGGCACGATCGTGGCGAACCCGGCGCGGCTGCCCATTTTGCAGGATGCGAGGGTCCTGCTGATCGACGACGTTTTGACCAGCGGCGCCACCGCCGAAGCCTGCACCCGCGCGTTGTTCGAAGCGGGCGCGGGCGGGGTGGACGTGCTCGCGGCGGCGCGCGTTCACGACGAGTCGCGGGCTGGCTGAATCCGCTTGGCAAGCGGAGCCGACCGCGCTTAGGTATAAGAACAAAGGAGGACCATGATGCAAGAGGTCGAAATCTACACGCAGCCTTGGTGCGGCTTTTGCGCGAAGGCGGTGGCGCTGCTGGCCAAGAAGGGCGTGGCCTTTCGCGAGATCGATGCGCCTCAGGGGAGCAAGGAGCGGGAGGTGGCGATCAGGCGTTCGGGTGGGCGCACGAGCGCGCCCCAGATTTTCATCGGCACCACCCATGTGGGCGGCTGCGACGACCTGGTGGCGTTGGACAGGTCGGGGGCACTGGATTCAATGCTCGGGATTGCCCCGGCCGCTTGAGGCGGGCCGAACTGTGGCGGGTTGGCCACAGGAGGCGTCCAGGGAGTGCATTTGGCTGGACGGATCGAGGCTCGAATGGCCACGATCCTTTGCTGCCGCTCGTTCACGCGAGTCGGCGGGACGGGGCCCTGGATCAAGCTGTGGTGTTCGTGCTTCCGTCATCCCCACTTCATGTAGTAGGCTCGCCCCATGCCCGACATATTCTCAGGAGACGACGCCGTGCTTGATGCAGTGCAGATGCCGGGGCGCCACCAGGTGCGGGTGGACCGGTCGCGGGACGCGCTGCTGACCGATTTCGGGCGCGCGACGCTCAATGATCGCTACCTGATGCCGGGCGAGGACTACCAGGACCTGTTTGCACGCGTCGCCAGCTACTACGGCGACGACACGGCCCATGCGCAGCGTATCTACGACTACATCAGCCGGATGTGGTTCATGCCGGCAACGCCGGTGCTGTCGAACGGCGGCACGGCACGCGGCCTTCCGATCAGCTGTTTCCTGAACGAGGCGAGCGACAGCCTTGATGGCATCGTGAACCTGTGGAACGAGAACGTTTGGCTCGCGAGCAAGGGCGGCGGCATCGGGTCCTACTGGGGCAATCTGCGCTCGATCGGCGAGAAGGTCGGGCAGAACGGCAAGACGTCGGGCGTGATCCCGTTCATCCGGGTGATGGACAGCCTGACGCTTGCCATCAGCCAGGGCTCGCTGCGCCGGGGCTCGGCGGCGGTCTATCTGCCGATCAGCCATCCGGAGGTGGAGGAGTTCACCGAGCTGCGCCGCCCGACCGGCGGGGACCCGAACCGCAAGGCGCTGAACCTGCACCACGGCATCCTCGTGAGCGACTCGTTCATGCGGGCGGTGGAGGCGGACGAGCAGTGGGGCCTGACCTCGCCGAAAGATGGTGCGATCGTGCGCAAGGTGTCGGCGCGGGCGCTTTGGATCCGCATCCTGACGGCGCGGATCGAGACGGGCGAGCCCTATCTGGTGTTCAGCGACCACGTGAACAATGCGCGGCCGGAGCACCAGAAGCTGGCCGGGCTCGAGGTGAAAACGAGCAATCTGTGCAGCGAGATCACGCTGCCGACGGGGATCGACCAGCATGGGCAACAGCGGACGGCGGTGTGTTGCCTGAGCTCGTTGAACCTCGAGAACTGGTTCGACTGGAAGGACCATCCGCTCTTCATCGAGGACGTGATGCGCTTCCTGGACAACGTGCTGCAGGACTTCATCGATCGTGCGCCGCCAGGCATGGAGCGGGCGCGCTACTCGGCGATGCGGGAGCGTTCGGTCGGGCTCGGGGTGATGGGGTTCCACTCGTTCCTGCAGTCGCAGAGCGTGCCGTTCGAGGGCGTGATCGCGAAGGTCTGGAACAAGCGGATGTTCAAGCACATCCGGGCCCAGGCGGACCAGGCGAGCCGGATGCTTGCCGAAGAGCGGGGCGCCTGCCCGGATGCCGCGGAGTACGGGATCATGGAGCGCTTCAGCAACAAGATGGCGATCGCGCCGACGGCGAGCATCAGCATCATCACGGGCAGCACGAGCCCTGGGATCGAGCCGATCGCGGCCAATGTGTTCCTGCAAAAGACGCTTTCGGGCAGCTTCACGGTGCGCAACCGGCATCTGCAGCGGCTGCTGGCCGAGAAGGGGCGTGACACGGACGACATCTGGAGCGGCATCACGCTCAACAAGGGCAGCGTGCAGCATCTCGACTTCCTGACGGAGCAAGAGAAGGCGGTTTATCGCACGGCCTTCGAGCTCGACCAGCGGTGGGTTGTGGAGCATGCGGCGGACCGCACGCCGTATATCTGCCAGAGCCAGTCGGTGAACCTGTTCCTGCCGGCCGACGTGCATAAGAAGGACCTGCACCAGGTGCACATGCTGGCGTGGAAGCGTGGGGTGAAGTCGCTCTACTACTGCCGCAGCCTGTCCATCCAGCGGGCCGACAACGTGAGTGAGAAGGCGGTGCGGCCGAGCGAGCTGTTGGGAGTGGACGGCGCGTTGCCGGCGCTCACCATGAAGGCGCCCGCGCCGCGGGTGGAGAATTACGAGGAATGCCTGGCCTGCCAGTGACACTGCATCAGTGACCGCGTGCGACCAGAACTGAACGCCTACAGGAGCAATACATGGACGGCATGATTCCCCGCGAAGAGAAGCGCCTCGACCTGCTTACCGAGAACCCGGTTTACAAGCCGTTCCGCTACCCGTGGGCCTACGAGGCGTGGCTGACGCAGCAGCGCGTGCACTGGCTGCCGGAGGAGATCCCGCTCGCCGACGACGTGAAGGATTGGCACAAGGCGCTGACGACGGGCGAGCAGAACCTGCTGACGCAGATCTTCCGCTTCTTCACCCAGGCCGACGTCGAGGTGAACAACTGCTACATGAAGCACTACAGCCAGGTGTTCAAGCCAACCGAAGTCCTGATGATGCTGTCGGCGTTCAGCAACATCGAGACGATCCACATTGCGGCCTACAGCCATCTGCTCGACACCATCGGCATGCCGGAGCTCGAATACTCGGCCTTCCTCCAGTATAAAGAGATGAAGGACAAGTACGACTACATGCAGGGCTTCACCGTCAGCAACAAGCACGAGATTGCCAAGACGCTGGCCGCGTTCGGGGCGTTTACGGAGGGGCTGCAGCTGTTCGCGTCGTTCGCGATCCTGCTGAACTTCCCCCGGCACAACAAGATGAAGGGCATGGGCCAGGTCGTCTCGTGGTCCGTGCGGGACGAGACGCTGCATTGCCTCTCGATCATCCGGCTGTTCCGCACCTTCGTGCAGGAGAACCCGGAGATCTGGACCGAGCAGCTGCGGAGCGAGCTGTATGAGACGTGCGCCACCATCGTGGACCACGAGGACGCGTTCATCGACCTGGCATTCGAGCAGGGGCCGATCGAGGGGCTGACGTCGGGCGAGGTGAAGCAGTACATCCGCTACATCGCCGACCGCCGCCTCGTGCAGCTCGGGCTCAATGCGTTGTATCATGTGGACAGCAACCCGCTGCCGTGGCTGGACGACATGTTGAACGCCGTCGAGCATGCCAACTTCTTCGAAAACCGGGCCACGGAATATAGCCGCGCCTCGACGCAGGGCTCGTGGGAGGAGGCGTTTGCCGACCAGGTGTTTGAAACGGCCCAGCCCGAAGGTGCGATGCTGCTGCAACGATAGTGCGTGCGCGGGTCCACTCCACCCTGTATTGACGAGGGGTGGACCAGGCGGGCCGGAGGGCAGATGGACCGTGGAACGGCGGGCGAAGAGGATGATCGGCGGACCGAGAAGGTCTTGCCGAGCCCTGCTGTCGTGCCAAGGCACTCGCGACGGCTTTCGGACAAGGTTCTCGTGGCCTTTCATCACGCTTGCGACGTGATGGACCTAGAAGTGGCCGAGCAGCTGCTGAGCATCCTCGAGGTGATGACGACGCGCCGGCCGCGGCCCGAAGACGGCAACAGGCGCCGCAGCATCGAGGGGCTGGTCGCGGCCCATGATAGGCTGTGGCACTTGCGGCACCCGCGGGTGGAGTGATCCGCAGGCTTCGCGCATGCGGTCACCCCCTCCCCGCCCCATCCCTCAAGGGAATTTAGCGGTCGCGCTCACATCCAGGACCCCGGCTTCCCGTAGGATAGCTTCTGCAGCCTTTGTGTAGCTCTGGCCTTCGCCGTGCAGGACGAGACCGGGGACCACGTTCCGCCGAGTTTTGCCGTGGCTTGCCTGGAGCAGAACCAGTTTGGCCGGGCGGCCCTGGCGCGGCAGGAGCGGCACGAGCGTCTGCGCGGCCCAGCTGGCGGCTGCGAGCAGGGCGGCTGCCTCATCCGCCAGGGCAGCAGGAAGCGCCAGGGTGATCGTGCCGTCCGGCCGGGTGGCGGTCGTGAGCGCGGCGATCCAGGGCACCAGGCCGCCTCTGCCACGCTGCTTCGCTGCCGCCGTTCGGGGCTGGGCCGGGCGAGTGGAGGCCGGATCGTGCCAGGGCGGGTTGGCCATCGTGTGGTCGAAGAGGGGCAACTGCGGCAGCGACTCTATATCCGCCTCCACGACTTCGAACGCCACGCCGTTGGCCGCCATGTTCGTCCGCGCAATTGCGGCCATCGTTGGATCCCGCTCCACGCCGCAGCCCGTGAGCCCCGGTACGCGTGCGGCCAGGCACAGCAGCGCGGCCCCGGCCCCGGTCCCCAGCTCCAGCACGCATTGGCCCGCGCGCGCCGGCACGCAGGCCGCCATCAGCACCGGCTCGATGCCCGTCCGGTATCCCGTCTCCGGCTGGGCATAGAGCACGCGGCCACCCAGTAGCGTCCCATGCGTGACGCCCGTCAGGACAGGCCCGCCTCCGCCAGCACGCGGCGTGCGGCGTCCTCGTCCTCCGTGTCCACCATCAGCCGGCGCGGAATGGCGCCGATGCTGCCCTCGACCGAGCTCGTGTGCCCGTCGAGCAGCACGCTCGCGATGCCTGCATCGCGCAGCAGCGCCGACAGGAAGCTGAGCCGCACCGGGTCGTTGGAGAGCGAGATGATCCGCATGTGTCCTGCTTGCCTTGACCCAATTTCCACCCCGCCGATATGGTGCCCATCGACGAGCACAAGCCGGTCGAGGCAACAATCAAGTCGGGAGAGCAGTTTGGGCATCGTCACCACGCCAGTCCAGCCGGAGCGAGTGCCCGGCGCCGCGACGCGTGCCGATCACATGCCGACGACGGATGCGCTTTCGACGCTGGTGGCGCTCGTGGGGCCGGACCTGGCGGCGACGAACCAGGCGATCGTCGATCGGATGGACAGCCCGGTGGCGCTCATCCCGCAGCTCGCGGCACACATCGTGGCGGCCGGGGGCAAGCGGCTTCGGCCGTTGCTGACGCTCGCTGCGGCCCGCATGTGCGGCTACGAGGGCGCGCGCCACGTGCAGCTCGCGGCCTGCGTCGAGTTCATCCACACGGCCACGTTGCTTCACGACGACGTGGTGGACGAAAGCCTCCTGCGGCGGGGCATGTCGAGCGCGAACTCCGTGTTCGGCAACAAGGCTTCCGTCCTCGTGGGTGACTTCCTGTTCGCCCGTGCCTTCCAGCTGATGGTGCTCGACGGGTCGTTGAAGGTGCTCGGCATCCTGAGCCATGCGGCGGCTACCATCGCGGAGGGCGAGGTGCTGCAGCTCGTCATCCAGAACGACCTCAGCACGCCGATGGACCGCTACCTCGAGGTGATCCGCGGCAAGACGGCGGCGCTTTTCACGGCGGCCTGCCAAGTGGGCGCGGTGGTGGCGGAGCGGCCGGAGGCGGAGGAACAGGCGCTGGCCGATTACGGCAGCAACCTCGGCATGGCCTTCCAGCTGGTAGACGACGCGTTGGACTACGCGGCCGACCAGGCCAAGCTGGGCAAGACGGTGGGCGACGATTTCCGCGAGGGCAAGGTGACGCTTCCCGTGCTGGCGGCCTACCAGGCCGGGGACGCGGCGGCGCAGGAATTCTGGCGCCGCACCATCGAGGCGAGCGAGCAGACGGACGAGGACCTGGACCACGCGCTGGCCCTCATGCAGCAGGCCGGTGCCATTCGCGCCACCATCCAGCACGCGGCACGCTTCGCGCAGGCGGCCAAGGCCTCGCTCGAGGTGTTCCCGCCCAGCCCGTTCCGCGCGGCGCTGATGGCCGTTGCGGACTACACGGTCAGCCGGGTGAGCTAGGAGGGCGGGAGGGGGAAGGGCCTCAGACCACCGTCAGGCGTTCGCGGCGGACTTGGACGGTAAGGTCGTCAAGCGCGCGCTGCACGCCGTCGAGCATCTCATCCACCTCGGGCCTGGTCATGATCAGAGGCGGGCTGAACGCTAGGCTGTCGTTGGGTAGAATGCGTGCAATGACGCCGTGGTGCTCGCAGAGCTTGACGATGCGCTTGCCCATGCCGGCCGCAATCGGGAAGTTCTCGCGCTTGCCCTTGTCCGCCACCAGCTCCACGGCACCGATCATGCCCATGCCGCGGACCTCGCCCACCAGCTCGTGGTCCGTGAAGCGGCGGCGCAACTCGGCCTGGAGGTGCGGCCCCACGTCCCGGACCTGGGCGCAGATGTCGATCTCGTCATAGATCTTGAGCGTCTCGACCGCGACTGCGGCCGGCACGGGGTGGCCGGAATAGGTGTAGCCCATGCCGAAGGTGCCGATCTTGTGGCTCTCCATGGCAAGCGCCTGGAACACGCGGTCGTTCACCATCACGGCCGAGATCGGCAGGAACGACGCGCTGAGGGCCTTGGCGCAGGTGATGATGTCGGGCGTGATGCCCATCGTGATGCTGCCCCAATAGTCGCCCAGGCGCCCGAAGCCGCAGATCACCTCGTCGGCGATCATCAGGACGTCGTGACGGCGCAGCACGGCCTGGATCTTCTCGAAGTAGCCGCGGGGCGGCACGATGACGCCGCCCGCGCCCATCACGGGCTCGGCGATGAAGGCTGCGACCGTCTCGGGCCCTTCGGCCACGATCAGCTTGTCGAGCTCGTCCGCGCACCGTGTCGCGAACGCCTCCTCCGTCTCGCCGTCCAGGCCCTCGTGGTAGAAGTGCGGGGCCATGGTGTGCAGGAAGCCGGGCAGCGGCACGTCGAAGCTGCGATGCGCGTAGGGCAGGCCGGTCAGCGACGCTGCTGCGAGCGTGATGCCGTGGTAGCCCTTCATGCGCCCGATCATCTTCTTCTTGGCCGGGCGGCCGAGGGCGTTGTTGTAGTACCAGGCCATCTTAATGGCCGTGTCGTTGGCCTCGGAGCCGGAGTTGGCGAAGAACACCTTGCTCATTGGCACCGGCGCCCGCTCGACCAGCATCTCGGCCAGCTCGATGAGCGGCGCGTGCGACTTGGCGGTGAACGCGTGATAGAACGGCAGTGTCATCATTTGATTGTAGGCGGCCTTGGCCAGGCGCTCGTTGCTGAAGCCGAGTGCTGCGCACCACAGCCCGGCCACGCTCTCGATGTAGGAGCGGCCCTGGTCATCCCACACGCGCACGCCTTCGCCGCGGGCGATCACCATGGGGCCGGTCTGCTGATGGGCCTCCAGGTCCGTGTAGGGGTGGAGCACGTTCGCGATGTCGCGCGCGGCGGCGGAGTTGGCGAGGGCGGGTGGGGTCATCGGGATTCTCCTCAGCCGCCAGGATAGGCCGGACGCGGCTTGAAAGGGAACCCGCGCGTCAGCCCCTCGCCTTCAACTTCCGACTGGGCCGATCTGGATCCGCTCGGCCAAGGTCAGGGTCCGTAGGTCATCGAATGCTGCGCGGCTCCGGCCGGCTTGTCGCCCGCCACCATCCGCACGGTCCGGACCTCACCGCCCTGTTCCACGCGTGCGGTGCGGACCGTGCTCTCCACCCCATCCCGGGTCACCGTCTCGGCGGGCCCCGGCGTGATCTTCACGCCGCGCAGTGCGGGCAGCGCGGCGACGAACTTCTCGTAGGCATCGAGCGCTTCGGCCTTCGGCGCCTGTTGCACCTCCACCTGGCAGCGGCCCGTGCCATCCTCGAGCATGATCACGTCGCCATCGGGCACCGAAATCGTCCAGCCCACCGCACCCGGCGCGTTCGACTGGAGCTTGCGGGCATCCTGGGTCGGGATGCGCATCATGGTGGGCGGCGGTGGCATCTGCGCCTGCGCCAGGCTCGGCCGCCCGTCTGTCAGCATGCAGTAGCTGACGAACACGGCCACGGCCGTTTCCGGCAACGTATCAGCCAGCGCGGGGGGTGCTAGGGCAAGGGCCGCGAGAGCCATGATCGTTGCGCGCATCCATCTCACTCCAGGCCATGTGGGCATGATAGCGCCGGCATGGCCTGGCTGCGAGGGGCTACACGGAGAAGTATTTGGCGTGCGGGTTCAGCACCACGATGGCGCTCGTGCTCTGCTCCGGGTGCAGCTGCCACTCGTCGGACAGGTCCACCCCGATGCGCTTGGCGTCCAGCAACTGCAGCAAGGGAGCCTGATCCTCGAGCTTGGGGCAGGCCGGGTAGCCGAAGCTGTAGCGGCTGCCGCGGTAGCTCTGGGACAGCATCTTCTCCATCTCCTTGTCGTCCTCCCCGGCGTAGCCCAGTTCGGCGCGGATCCGCTTGTGGGTGTATTCCGCCATGGCCTCGGCCACCTCGACCGAGAGGCCGTGGAGGTAGAGGTAGTCCTGGTAGCGGTTGTCCTCGAACCACTCGCGCGCCGTGTCGCTCGCCTTCTGGCCGACGGTGACCACCTGGAGGCCGATCACGTCCCGCTCGGCGTCATCCACGTCGCGGAAGAAGTCGGCGATGCACTCGCCGTCGTCCTTCGGCTGCCGGGGCAGGGTGAAGCGGCAGAGCTCCGTCTGCCCATCCTGCTCGAACACGATGAGCTCGTTACCCTGGCCGGCCGCCTTCCAATAGCCGTAGATGGCCTGCGGCTTCAGGATGTCCTGCTCTTCCACGATGCCGAGCATGCGGCGCATCACGGGGCGCAGCTCCTGCTTGGCCCAGCCGAGGAAGTCGTCGAGCGACTTGCCCTGCTTCCGGAAGCCCCACTGGAATTGGTAGAGGCTGCGCTCGTTGAGGAACGGGATGACGGCCTTGGTGGGCGCCTCGATGACGCGCGGGCCCCAGAAGGGCGGGGTGGGCACGGGCACGTCCGCGGTCAGGCGGCGGCGCCTCGCCTGCACGGCGGCGACGTCGACGGGGCGGAAGGCGCGGGTGTCGGCCTGGCCCAGGGTGCGGCTCGTGTTGCGGCTCTTGCCGGAGCGCTTGGCCTGGATGGCGGCCAGGTAGTCGTCGAAGCCGTTGCCCGTCACGCGGTCCATCAGGTGCAGGCCGTCGAACGCGTCCCGCGCATAGGCCACGCGGCCGCTGGCATAGGCCTGGACGCAGTCGTCCTCCACGTAGTTGCGGGTGAGGGCTGCACCGCCCAGCATGACGGGGATGTCGAGGCCCTGGCGCGTCATCTCCTCCAGGTTCTCGCGCATCACCACGGTGCTCTTCACCAGCAGCCCGCTCATGCCGATGGCGTGGGCGTGGTGCTGCTTCGCGGCGGCCACCATGTCGGCCAGCGTCACCTTGATGCCGAGGTTCACCACCCGGTAGCCGTTGTTGGTCAGGATGATGTCGACCAGGTTCTTGCCGATGTCGTGCACGTCGCCCTTCACGGTGGCGAGCACGATGGTGCCCTTCTCCTGCCCCTCCACGCGCTCCATTAGCGGCTCGAGATGCGCCACGGCAGCCTTCATCGTCTCGGCCGATTGCAGCACGAAGGGGAGCTGCATCTTGCCGGCGCCGAACAGCTCGCCGACCACCTTCATGCCGTCGAGCAGGATGTCGTTGATGATGGCGAGCGGCGGATGGGTCTGCAGCGCCTCGTCCAGCTCGTCGGCCAGGCCCTTGCGGTCGCCATCGACGATGCGGTCCTTAAGGCGGCCTTCGACCGTCTCGGAGCGGACCTTCTTCACCGCGTCCGCTGCCTTGCGCTCGGCGAACATCGCCAGCAGCGCCTGCAGCGGGTCGTAGCCCTCGCGACGGCGATCGAACAGCAGGTCCTCCATGACCTGCACCTCCTCGGGGGCGATCAGGTGCAGCGGGCGGATCTTGCTCACGTGCACGATGGCGCCCGTCATGCCGGCGCGCACGGCATGGTCGAGGAAGACGGAGTTGAGCACCGCGCGCGCGGCCGGGTTGAGGCCGAAGGAGATGTTGGACAGGCCGAGGATGATCTGCACGTCCGGGAAGCGGTCGCGGATGAGCTTGATGCCCTCCAGCGTCCACTGGCCGAGCTTGCGGTCGTCCTCGTTGCCGGTCGCGACCGTGAAGGTCAGCGGGTCGATCAGCAGGTCCGATTGCGGCAGGCCGTGCTTGGTGCAGGCGAACTCCACCAGGCGGGCCGCCACCTCGAGCTTCTCCTCCGGCGTCTTGGCCATGCCGCGCTCGTCGATGGTGAGCGCGATGACGGCGGCGCCGAACTTCTTGGCCAGTACCAGGCGGTCGGCGGCGGCCTGCTCGCCATCCTCGAAGTTGATCGAGTTGATGATCGGCTTGCCGCCATGCAGCTTCAGCGCGTGCTCGAGCACGATGGTCTCGGTGCTGTCGATCACGAGCGGCGCGTTCACGCTGCTGGTGAAGCGGGTGATGACCGCGTTCATCTCCATGACCTCGTCGCGGCCCACGAAGGCGGTGCAGATGTCGAGGCTGTTGCTGCCCTCCTCCATCTGCTCGCGGCCCATGGCGACGCAGCCGTCCCAGTCGGCCCGCTCCTGCAGCTCGCGCCACTTCTTGCTGCCGTTGGCGTTGCAGCGCTCGCCGATGGAGAAGTAGCTGTTCTCCTGCCGCAGCGGGGTCTGGCTGTAGAGGCTGGCGACGGAGGGCACCCAGACGGGGCGGCGCGGCACGGGGGCGGGGCGGAAGCCGGCGCCGATGCGGCGGAGCATGCCGTCCAGCGCCTGGATGTGCGGGGTGGAGGTGCCACAGCAGCCGCCGATGAGGTT
>JBBROS010000027.1:0-49448 GCA_038229135.1 Acetobacterales bacterium | reverse complement strand
CATGGACGTGGTGCTGCCCTACATCCATGAGCGCAAGCAATTCGGCCAGGCGATCGGCGAGTTCCAGCTGATGCAGGGCAAGATCGCGGACATGTACACGACGCTGAACGCCTCGCGGGCCTACGTGTATGCGGTGGCGCGGGCGTGTGACCGGGGGGAGACGACGCGGAAGGATGCGGCGGGCGCGATCCTGTATGCGGCCGAGCGGGCGACGTGGATGGCGCTCGAGGCCATCCAGGTGCTGGGCGGCAACGGGTACGTGAACGACTACCCGACGGGGCGGCTGCTGCGGGATGCGAAGCTGTACGAGATCGGGGCGGGGACGAGCGAGATCCGGCGCATGCTGATCGGGAGAGAGCTGTTCAAGGAGAGTGCGTGAGCGTTCCTGAAGATCGGCTGATCGTTGCCCTCGACCTGCCGAGCGTGGGTGCCGCGCGGGCGATGGTGGGGCGGCTCGGGGACGCGGTGCGGTTCTACAAGATCGGGATGGCGCTGTTTTTCGACCGGGACATGCATGCGCTGGTGGACGAGCTGGTCGGTCGTGGCAAGCGCGTGTTCCTCGACTACAAGATGTACGACATCCCAGCCACGGTGCGGAACGGGGTCGCGGCCGTGGCGGCGCGAGGGGTCGACATCGTGACGGTGCATGGGGACCCGGACATCGTGGCGGCCGCGGCCGAGGGTGCGCGTGGGACAGAGCTGCGCGTGTTCGCAGTCACGGTGCTGACGAGCCAGGACGATGCTGCGCTGAAGGCGATGGGCTACGACCGGACGGTGGCTGAGCTGGCGGCGCTGCGGGCGCGGAGTGCGGCGCAGGCGGGCGCGCACGGGCTGATTGCGTCGGGCGCGGATGATCCGGACGCGCTGCGGCGGCTGGCGGGCGCGCCGCTGCTGGTGGCGACACCGGGGATCCGGCTCGCGGGCGGGGCGGCGCATGACCAGGTGCGGACCGCAACCCCCGAAGACGCCGTGGCGCGTGGAGCCGATTACCTGGTGGTGGGCCGGCCTATCCTGCAGGCGGCGGACCCTGTCGGCGCGGTGCACGAGGTGCTGGGCGGCATGGCGCGCGGGGCGGCGCGCCGGGCTCAGCGTGGGCCGAGCACCGCGACGCCGGCGGCGTAGCCGAGCCAGACGGGCTGGAGGCCGAGCTGGTCCAGCCCCAGCAGCAGGTCCCCGCGCTCGAGGCGAAGGGCGGCGACGCTCACGGGGGCCGAGTCCATCGCATACGGGCCAAGCTGCATCCGCACGCGGCCATGGGCGAGCTGCATGCGGCTGCCATCCAGCCCGGCGCCCATGTTCGCCGAGGGGGGTGCGACGAGGCCCACGCGGCGGGCGGTGGCTTCGGTGAGCAGGGTGGCCCGGCTGCCTGTGTCGAGCAGGGCGAGGAGCGGCTGGCCATTGACCTGGACTGCGATGAAGGGCTCGCCCTGGCGAGTGACCTCCATCGCGAGGGACGGGCCGGGAATGCCAGGCGGGCAGGGGGCGGGCGACCAGAGGCGCAGCCGCGAGGCCGGCACGTCGATCTCGAGGTCGAAGCGGGCCAGCACGCTGGCGCCGAGGAGGCCCGCGAGCGGCGGGTCGGCCTGGAGCTGGGCCGGGAGGGCGGCCACGGGGGCGAGCTGGCCCGGCATGTCGGCGCCGCCGAGGCGGAGGCCAGGGAGGGAGACCACGCGGGCGGGCTGGCTGCCGCCGGTGCCGAAGACGGTCGTCATGCCCGCGAGCGGCAAGCCTAGCGACTGGGCGGCCTCCGGGGTGATCAGCATGCCCTGGGCGCCGGTGTCGAGCAGGAGGCTCACTGCACGGCCAGCGATGGCGGCGGTGACGAGGGGATAGCCCTCGGAGAGGCGAAGGCGAAGCTCGGCGACGAGGACGCGGTTGCAGGATTGGGCGAGGGCGGGGGCGAGTGCGGTGAAAGGGAGGGCGAGGAGGGTGCGGCGGAGCATGAGGGCCGCCCTCAGTCCATTGTCATCGCGAGCGGAGCGTCGCGATCCAGAGGCCACCAAGATTGCTCCACGTTGCCCCTGGTTGGCCACGCCTTCGGCTCGCGATGACGATTTCTGCGAGTGTTCGCGTCATCCTCAGACGTGGAAGCTCTCGCCACAGCCGCAGCGGCCCTTTTCGTTCGGGTTGGTGAAGGTGAAGCCGCTGGTGAGCTTGTCCGTGCGGTAGTCCATCTCGGAACCGATCAGGAACAGGCTGGCCTTGCGGTCGACCAGGACCGTGAGGGCGTGATCGGTCACCACCTCGTCGCCGGGGCCGGGGGTGTCGACCCAGTCCATCACGTAGGAAAGGCCGGAGCAGCCTTTGGTGTTCACGCTGATGCGCAACAGCATGCCCGCCTGGCCGCCGGCGTATAAACGGGCCAGACGCTCGGCGGCCGCGTCCGTCATGCGCATCAGTGGGGGCAGGGCGCGGCGCGGGCGGGTGGTGGTCGTGGTGGCGCTCATCGTGGGCCTCCTAGAACATGTTCAGCGAGAGGCGGGCCTCGTCGGACATCCGGCTCGGGTCCCATGGTGGGTCCCACACGGTGTCCACGTGGCAGGAGGTTACGCCCGGGACGGCCATGACGGCGTCCTTGACGTTGATCGGCAGCTCCTGCGCGGCCGGGCACCCTGGGGCAGTCAGGGTCATCTCGACCTTCACGGCGGCGTCGTCCCCGATCTCGACGGCGTAGATGAGGCCAAGTTCGTAGATGTTCACTGGGATTTCGGGGTCGAATACGGTTGCGATGGCCTCCAGCACCTGGTCCTCGGTGGGTTTGAGGACGGCGGCAGCGACCGTGTCGGGGGTCCAGGCGGTGTCAGACATGATGAGGCTCCTCGAGCGCCGCCAGCAGCGCGGTCCATGGAAGGGTCACGCAGCGGAGGCGGGACGGGTAGTCGTGGATGGCAGAGAGCGGCTTCATGGTGGCCAGGGCGCCGTCACATTCGGGGCAGGCCCCGGTGCGGGCGAGCGCCTCGACCTCGTTGGCGAGCGTTCGGATGGCGGCTGCGTCCTGCCCGGGCACGGCCTCGCACATCAAATCGGCGCTGGCCACCATGATGTCGCAGCCGCGCGCCTGGAACCCGGCCTGCGCCACCCGCCCGGCTTCGGCGCGGATGGCAACGGTGATCCGGTCCCCGCACATGGGGTTGTCGCCGCGTGCCTCGGCCGTCGCGCCCGGGGGGAGCGCTGCGTGCGCCGGGTGCCGCGCGTGGCGGCGGACTTCGGCGTTGTAGAGGTCGAGGGTCTCTTCGAACATGGGTTCAGCCGAAGAAGGTCCGCACGCGGTCCAGCGTGTCGGCCAGGGTGTCGATCTCATCCAGCGTCGTGTAGATGCCGGCACTGGCGCGGGCCGAGCTGTCGACACCGAGGCGGCGCATGAGGGGCTCGGCGCAATGGTTGCCGGCGCGCACCGCGATGCCCTGGCGATCGAGCAGGGTCGCCACGTCGTGCGCGTGGGCGCCCTCGAGGGTGAAGCTGAACACGCTGCCGCGCTCCTGCGCCGCGCCGAGCAGGCGAAGGCCGGGGATGGCCGAGAGCCGGGCGATGGCGTGCTCGGTGATGGCGGCCTCGTGGGCGGCGATGGCGTCCATGCCGATCGCTTCCACCCACTCGATGGCGGCCTTGAGGCCGATCGCCTCGAGGATCATGGGCGTGCCGGCCTCGAACTTGTGCGGCACCTCGGCCCAGGAGCTCCGCTCGAAGCTGACGGAGCCGATCATGTCGCCGCCGCCCAGGAAGGGGGGCATGGCTTCCAGGATGGCACGCTTGGCATACATGATGCCGATGCCGGAAGGGCCGTAAAGCTTGTGGCCGGTCCAGATGTAGAAGTCGGCGTCGATGGCCTGCACGTCGACCTGGCGGTGCACCATGGCCTGGCTGCCGTCGAACAGGGCCAGCGCGCCGTGGGCGTGGGCGAGGGCTGCGATGCGGGCAGCCGGGTTCACGGTGCCGAGCACGTTGCTCATGTGCGTGATGGCGACGAGGCCGACCCGGCCATCCTGCAGCAGCGCCTCGAGGCCGGCCATGTCCAACTCGCCCGTGTCGGAGATGGGGGCGACCCGCAGCTCGATGCCGTGGCTGTCCCGAAGCATCTGCCAGGGCACCAGGTTCGCGTGGTGCTCCATGGCGCTGATGACCACGGCCTGGCCAGGCTTCATGAGGGCGCGGCCGTAGGAGTGCGCCACCAGGTTGAACATCTCGGTCGCGTTCTTGCCGAACACGATCTCCTCCCGGGAGGGAGCGTTCATCAGCCGGGCGATGGCGTCGCGCGTGCTCTCGTAGGCGTCGGTGGTGCGCTCGCTCATCCAGTGCAGGCCGCGGTGGACGTTCGCGTATTGCGTCTCCATGGCGTGCACCATGGCGTCGATGACGGCGCGAGGCTTCTGGGCGGAGGCGGCGCTGTCGAGGAAGACGAACGGCTTGCCGCGGATCGTCTCACCCAGGATGGGGAACTGCGCACGGATGCGCTCGACGTCGAAGACGGTCTTGGAGATGGCGTTCATTGCGGGCGCTCCCACCAGGCGGCGATGGCCTGGTCCAGCATGGTGCGGGCGGTGTCGTCGCTCACGGCCTCGAGCGCTTCGGTGAGGAAGGCGCGGACGAGGATGCCGCGGGCCTCGGCTTCGGGCACGCCGCGGCTGCGAAGGTAGAAGAGCTGGTTCGCGTCCAGCTCGCCCACCGTGGCGCCGTGGCTGCACTTCACGTCGTCGGCGAAGATCTCGAGCTGCGGCTTGCAGTCGATCTCGGCATGCGGGCTGAGCAGGAGGGCCTGGTTCATCTGGTAGCCGTCGGTCTTCTGCGCCTTGCGGGCGACCTCGATGCGGCCCTGGAACACGCCGCGGCTGCGGCCGTCCAGAACGTTCTTGACCGTCTGGCGGCTGCTGCAGTTGGGGGCGTCGTGCGCGACCACGGTGGTGATGTCCCCATGCTGGCTGCCGCCCAGGAGCTGTGCGCCGTTGAGGTGGATGGTACCGCCGCTGCCCTGAAGCCGGGCGTGTACCTCGGTGCGGGCGAGGCGGGCGCCGAGGGTCAGCACGAAAGCGTCGTAGGTGCCACGCGCCGCAACCGTGGCGAAGGTGGTGTTGAGGTGGAAAGCGTCCGTGCCCTCCTCCTGCAGCCGCACATGGGTCAGCGTCGCGCCCTCGCCGACGGCGGCGGTGGTGACGGCGTTGTGCAGGTAGGTGCCCTCGCCCCGCGCGACCTCGAGAATGGTGAGCCGGGCGCCTTCGCCGAGCATGATGCGGTGGCGCGGGTGGAAGTCGATCGGGCGGTGGCCGTTGGGCGCGATGGCGAGCATCAGCACCGTCCCGGCGTCGACGCCGGGCGGGACTTGGATGACCAGGCCGTCCTCGGCGAGCATGGCGTTCAGCGCGACCATGGGCAACGCCGTGTCGGCGCCGTCGAACTCGGGTGCATCGGCGAAGGTCGAGAGGACGATGCTCTCGGGCGGGGTGGACAAGCCGGGCTGGTATCGGCCGTCCACCAGCACGAGGCGCGGCAGCTCGGGCAGGTCGCCGAGCACGGGCGCTTGGCTGACCTCGGTGAGCGGCTCCTGGAACTGGGTGTCGGCAAGCGGGCGGAGGCTCGTGTAGCGCCAGGCCTCGTTGCGCACGCTGGGCAGGCCGGAGGCGGCGAAGGCAAGCGCTGCGCGATCCCGGGCGCCCGCGTCACCGGGCAGGCGGTCGCGCAGGCCGCGGAAGCGGGTAAGGAAGGCCTCGGCGCCGAGATGGGCGCCGGAGCGGCTGGGGGCGGCCTGGTTCATGCCGCAACGTTCACTGAAGCGCTGGCGACCACGTCGGCATACCCATTGGCTTCGAGCTCACGCGCGAGTTCCGGGCCGCCGGAGCGGATGATCCGGCCCTGGCTCAGCACGTGCACCCGGTCCGGCACGAGGTGGTCCAGCAGGCGCTGGTGGTGGGTGATGACGAGCGCCGAGAAGCTGTCGCTGCGGAGTGCGTTCACGCCGTCGGCCACGATGCGGAGCGCGTCGATGTCGAGGCCGCTATCCGTCTCGTCCAGGATGGCGAGCTTGGGGCGCAGAATGGCCATCTGCAGCACCTCGTTGCGCTTCTTCTCGCCGCCGCTGAAGCCCACGTTCACGTTGCGCTTCAGCATGTCGTCCGGGAAATGCAGGCGCTTGCTCTCGGCGCGCGCGAGGCGGAGGAAGGCCACGGCGTCGAGCTCGGCCTCGCCCCGGGCGCGGCGGATAGCGTTGAGCGCGGTGCGGAGGAAGTTGGCGTTGTTCACGCCCGGCAGCTCGATGGGCGCCTGGAAGGCGAGGAACACGCCCGAAGCTGCGCGAGCCTCGGGCTCCATGGCGAGCAGGTCCTGCCCGTCGAACATGGCCGTGCCACCCGTGACCGTGTAGCCGTCGTTGCCGGCCAGCACGTAGCCCAGCGTGGACTTGCCGCTGCCGTTCGGCCCCATGATGGCGTGCACCTGGCCGGGCGGGAGCTCGAGGCTGAGGCCGCGCAGGATCTGCTTGTCGTCGATGCCGGCCTGGAGGTTGTCGATGGTGAGCATCAGCCGACGGACCCCTCGAGCGACACGGCCAGCAACTTCTGCGCCTCCACGGCGAACTCCATCGGCAATTCCTTCAGCACGTCCTTGCAGAACCCGTTGACCAGCATGCCGACAGCGTCCTCCTGGCTGAGACCTCGGCTGCGGCAATAGAACAGCTGGTCCTCGGCGATCTTGCTGGTGGTGGCCTCGTGCTCGACCTTCGCCGTCGGGTTCCGGCTCTCAATGTAGGGCACGGTATGGGCGCCGCACTGGTCCCCGATGAGCAGGCTGTCGCACTGCGTGTGGTTGCGGGCGCCGGATGCGCGCGGGAGGATACGCACCAGGCCGCGATACGTGTTGTCCGACCGCCCGGCGCTGATGCCCTTGCTGACGATGGTGCTGCGCGTGTTGCGGCCGATGTGGATCATCTTGGTGCCGGTGTCGGCCTGTTGGCGATTGTTGGTGACGGCGACCGAGTAGAACTCGCCCACGCTGTCATCGCCCTGCAGGATGCAGCTGGGATACTTCCAGGTGATGGCCGAGCCGGTCTCGACCTGGGTCCAGCTGACCTTGCTGCGGGCGCCTCGGCAGGCAGCGCGCTTGGTGACGAAGTTGTAAATGCCGCCCCGGCCCTCGGCGTCGCCCGGATACCAATTCTGCACGGTGCTATACTTGATCGTGGCGTCATCGAAGGCCACCAGCTCGACCACGGCGGCGTGGAGCTGGTTTTCGTCCCGCTGCGGGGCGGTGCAGCCCTCGAGGTAGCTGACATAGCTGCCGGCGTCGGCCACGATGAGCGTGCGCTCGAACTGCCCGGAGTTGCGCGCATTGATGCGGAAATAGGTGCTCAGCTCCATGGGGCAGCGGACGCCCTTGGGGATGTAGACGAAGCTGCCATCGGTGAAGACGGCACTGTTGAGGGCACTGTAGTAGTTGTCGGCAGCCGGGATGACGGTGCCGAGATACTTGCGCACCAGCTCGGGATGGTCGCGCACGGCTTCGCTGAACGGGCAGAAGATCACGCCGGACTTGGCGAGCTCGTCCTTAAAGGTGGTGGCCACGCTCACGCTGTCGAACACGGCATCGATGGCGACAGGGGCGGCCTGGTCCGGCAGGGCCTCGGCTCCCTCAACCCCGGCCAGGAGCGCGCGCTCCTTCAACGGAATGCCCAGCTTCTCATACATGCGGAGCAGCTCGGGATCGACGTCGGCCAGGCTCTTGGGCGCCGGGCGCTTTGGGGCGGCGTAGTAGTGGATGTCCTGGAAGTCGATCTTGGGATAGCCGACGCGGGCCCAGGTGGGCTCCTCCATGGCCAGCCAGGCGGCGTAGGACTGAAGGCGCCACTCGAGCAGCCACTCCGGCTCCTCCTTCTTGGCCGAGATCATGCGGATGGTGTCTTCGGACAGGCCGCGCGGGGCAATGTCCATCTCGATCTGCGTCTCGAAGCCGAACTTATATCCGGTGTCGGAAAGGGCCTGGACGGTGTCCAGCGTGTCGGCGGCGGCGGGCATGCGGGTTATCCTACTCGGCAGCGAGAACGAGGGGGGTGGGGACGCGCACGGTGCGCGGTCGGGGTTCGGTGGCGGCCATGTCCGCGAGCGTGAGGCGGGTGAGGGCCTGAAGCACGGCGTGGTTCACGGGGTCCCACCGTCCGCGCACCGGGCAGGAGGCCTCGGCCTCGCAATTGCCGGCGCCGCCCTCCACGCAGGCGGTGAGCGCGATCGGCCCGTCGATGGCGGCGATGACGTCGGCCACCGCGATGTCCTGCAAGGTGCCCACCAGACGGTAGCCGCCGCGGGCGCCGCGGGTGCTGGCAACGAGGCCGGACGTGGCGAGCGCCTTCAGTACCTTGGCGACCGTGGGTTCGGGCAGGCCCGTCATTGCGGCGACACCGGGCGAGGTCTGGCTGCCCTCGAGATGCGAGAGGCGGACCAAGACCACGACGGCGTAGTCGGCGAGTTTCGAAAGCCTCAGCATCGGGGGACTGCCTAAAGGACCCGGGCGGTCCTGATTGACAGGAGATGGGCGATGCGGCGGGCGGCGTCAAGCGGGGAGGGCGGGTTTAGGGACGGAAGTTGCCAGTAAAAGAGGGCCAGGGCGCTGCCCGGGACCCGCTGGGACTCGGGGCCCCAGACCCCCGATTGGACTTGTTGCCGGCGGATGGCGTGCGTATGGGGAAGCATGCATTGGCCTCTCCTCCTTATGGCGATCGCCGCGTCCGTCGTGGCGCAGGGGCTTTTGAAGGCCGGGGCGGGGGCCGGGTCGGTGGTGGCGCAGATGCTGAGCCCGCGGACGATCGTGGGATTGGGGATCTACGGGTTTTCGGCGCTGGCCTACATCATCGCGCTGCGGAAGATCCCACTTTCCGTCGCGCTGCCTTGCACGGCGATGTCCTACATTTTCGTAGCCGCCGTCGGGCACTTCGTGTTCGGAGAGCCGATCGGGGCGCAGCGTGTGCTGGGGCTGGCGCTGGTGGGGGCCGGGGTGTTGGCGCTGGCTACGTCCTAGCGGCGAGAGGCGCGTCGCGGCTTTTACCCCGGCGTGCGGTGATCAGTGCGGCCAGGGCCGAAATCGCCAGTACGGCGGACCCCGGTTCGGGGACGGGCGCCCCCGGATCCGTGGGTGCTGCGGTCGATCGGTAGTCGTAGCCGCTGGCCGAGGTCAGGAAGCCATCGGCGGTCAGAGGGTCCGCGAAGATGCGGATCGTGTGGCTGAGGTCGGCCGACGACCCGATGCGCGTGGGTCCGGCGGACGCGCCGACGTCGACCGTGAAGCGAAAATCAACCTGCTGTCCGACCCGGTAGCTGCGGTCGAAGGCAAGCGTGTCCGAGGATCGCCCGACCAGCAAGGTGTCCGTGGTCGTGGAGATGTTCGTGGCGGAAAACTCCACACTGGCTTCGCCGTTCCCGCTGAAGGAGCCGTTCAGGTTGATCGTGATCCGAAACGGTAGCAGCGTTCCAGCGCCCGCTTTGGTGGACCCGACGATGAAGTTGTCGAGGATGAGCACGCGCGCCCGGGCCACGCCGAGCGACCCGGTGACGACGTCGCTGCCGGCCATCACGAGGGCGTGGATGCTGCCGGGGGCCGCGGTGACGTCGATGACGGAGGAGGATGCGCCGGCGCCGCCGACGCTGCCGGCTTTTACCGGGATGCTGCCGGACGTGACGGCGCTGAACTGCGGAATGGCGACGTTGGTGAAGCTCGTGAAGCCTAAACTGCCGCCGCCATCGGTCTCGATGCACGTGGTGGGGGCGCTCAACACGGCCGTGGTGCACACGCTGCCGATCGGCAGGGCATGGGCTTGCGTGGATAGGAGGGCCAAGCCGAACGACGCTGCCACGAGCCGCATGATGGTTCTCCCGAACGCCAAAACGTTAATATCGTGCTGACATTCCGGACTCAACACATTCTGACACTAGATTGATCTTGGCGGTTCCAAAGTCGCCCGGCTCAGTAAGGGGAAGGGATGGCGCCGGGTTGGGCGGCGTGGGCATCGGCCCAGGCCTGGACGGCGTCGATGAGGGTGGGGCCGCCGGCGGGGAGCAGGAGGTAGCTGAGCGCTTCGGCGACCATGGGCGGGGTGGCGCCGGCGGCGAAGGCCCGGGCCAAATGGAGGGCCATGGCGGCGTGGGTGCGGCGGGCGGCGTGGCAGGCGATGGCGGCGAGTTCGGCGGCCTTGTGGGGCAGGTCACCCATGGCGGCCTCGAACATGCGGACGTAGCGGGGGTGTGCTGACTCGATGGGGGTCCATTCGCGCCACCATTCGTCACCGAAGGCCAGGACGGGCCAGGTTTCGCAGGCGGCGGCCACGGCCAGGGCGTCGGCGATGGCGGCGCGGGACAGGCCGGCGGCTTCCGCGCGCTTCAGGTGGATCAGGCCATGCTGTTCGCGGGTGGCGGCCTGGAGTGCGATCCAGACGATCTCGCGGGTGGCGGGGTCCAGCGCGCGGGCATCGAGCGTAAGGGCCTTGTAGTAGGCGTCGTAGGCCTCGAGCAGGGCGGGGGCGTGGGCGGCGAACATGCGGTGGTAGCTGAGGGCGTAGCCGCGCTTCTGGTGCACGGCCTCGAGCAGGGGGGTGGCCCCGTGCAGCGTGGTCTCGATGCCTTTCATGCAAGCTCCTTTGCGGCGGCCCGGCGCTGGACTAGCTTTTTACCAGTCGCCCGGAGGCCGCCCATGATCGCACGCCGCACGCTGTTGGCTACATCGCTTGCAGCCCCGGGCTTGGCAGCCCCGGGCTTGGCAACCCCTGCCATCGCTCAGCCCATGCCGGAGCTGCAGACGATGCGTAGCACGAGCAAGGCCTGGTTGTGGCTGGCCGAGGACTATGCGCGGGAGGCCGGGCATTTCACGGCCGCCGGGGTGAAGGTGGTGTCGAACGCATCCAACCGTGGCACGAACATCGCCTCGCTCGCGGGCGCTGGCGTGGACATCGTGCTGGGGGACCCGGGTGAGGCGATCAACGCGCGCAACCAAGGATTTGGCGTGCGCAGCTTCGTGCAGACGGTGGCGCGGTATGCGAGCCATATCGTGGTCAAGGCCGACGTGCTGGCGAAGGCCGGCGTGACGGAGGCGTCGGAGGTGGGCGCGAAGGCGGCGGCTCTGCGGGGCTTGCGCATGGGCACGACGGGGCCGGGGGCGGCGCCGGACAACCTGCTGCGCTGGATGGCCAAGCGCGGCGGCATGGACAGCAACAAGGACCTGCGGCTGGTGCCGGTGCAGGGCGGAGGGCCGGGGATGGTCGCCGGGCTGCAGCAGGGGGTGATCGACGGGTTCTGCCTGAGTTCGCCCACGGCGGACCTGGCCGTGTCCCGCGCGGGCTGCGCCTACCTGTTCGACATGGCCGCCAATCCGCCGCCGGAGTTCAGCCCGTTCATGTATATCGGCGCCAGCACGAGCGAGCGGGCGATCGGTGCGAAGCGGGAGTCGTTGGTGCGGTATGCGCACGGGATCGCTCTCGCGCTGCGGGCCATGCGGGCGGACCCGGAGCGGTTCCGCGCCTTTGCGGTGGGGTGGCTGGAGCTCGATCCCTCCATCGCCGAGCGCGCCTTCTCGAGCAACGGGCGCATCTACTTCGAGAGCCCGGTGCCGGACGATGCGCTGTTCCGGCGCAACATCCAGTTCCTCAACGTGTCCCGCACGGCGCAGGGGGAGGAGGCGCTGCCGGAGGACCTTCCCTTTGCGTCGCTGTACGACACGAGCATCGCGGCCGAGGCGGTGCGCCGTATATGAGTCAAGGCGGGGCGAAGGGCATCAGCATCCAGGGGGTCGGCAAGGCCTACGTGTCGCGCGGCGCGGAGCGGCGGGCGCTGGAGCGGGTGGACCTCGAGATCGGGGCGGGGGAGTTCGTGGCCTTCGTGGGGCCGTCGGGCTGCGGCAAGAGCACGCTGATGAACATGATCGCCGGGCTGCTGCCGATCGCGGAGGGGCGGATCGTGCACGACGGGCGGGCCGTGCAGGGCGTGAACCGGCGCGTGGGCTACATGACGCAGGCGGATGCGGTGCTGCCGTGGCGGACGGTGCGGCAGAACGTGGAGCTGCCGCTGCGCCTACACAAGCTGGCGGACCCGGCGGGGCGTGCTACCGCGATGCTGGCGCAGGTGGGGCTGGACGGGTTCGCGAACGCCTACCCGGCGGAGCTTTCCGGCGGCATGCGGAAGCGCGTGGCGCTGGCCCAGCTCCTCGCCTACGAGCCCGGCACGCTGCTGATGGACGAGCCATTCGGGGCGCTCGATGCGCAGCTGAAGCTGGTGATGCAGGAGCAACTGCTGAAGATATGGGCCGAGCGGGGCCAGACGGTGGTGTTCGTGACGCACGATTTGGCCGAGGCCGTGACGTTGGCTCAGCGTGTGGTGGTGTTCAGCGGCCGGCCGGGGCGGGTGAAGGCCATCGAGACGATCGAGCTGCCGAGCCCGCGCGACCCCTTCCGCACGCGCTTCGACCCGGCCTTCGAGGCCGTTTACACGCGCCTGTGGGAGGCGCTGGCCCCCGAGATCCGGCGAGAGGCCGCGGCATGAGCGGGATTGCCGACGAGGCCGCGGTGGTGGCCGGCGGGCGCACGCGGGCCGTGGTGGCGCTGGAGCAGGCGGCGCGGGCGCATCGCGTGTGGGTGCTCGTGCTGCGCGTGCTGGTGGGCGTGGGTTTCGTGGCACTCTGGTATTACGCGAGCGGGCGCTGGGTGGACACCCTGCTGATCAGCCGGCCGGACATGGTGGCGCAGCGGCTGTGGAAATGGACGCTGGACGGGACGCTTTGGGACAACCTGTCCATCACGCTCTGGGCGACGGTGCTGGGCTTCGGCATTGGCTGCACGGTGGGGTTCGCGCTCGGGCTGCTGTTCGGGCGGTTCACGACGCTGGCCGAGGTGTTCGACCCCTACATCACCGCGATCTACTCCATTCCCAAGATCGCGCTGGCGCCGCTGTTCATCATCTGGTTCGGCATCGGCATCGAGAGCAAGGTGGCGGTGTCGGCGGCCATCGTGTTCTTTGTCATCTTCCTCAATACCTATTCCGGCGTGCGGGAGGTGAACCCGCTCTTCGTCAACAGCGTGCGGATCATGGGCGGCGGGGAGGGCGCGGTGCTGCGCCACGTGATCGTGCCGTCGGCGGCGGCTTGGGTGATCACGGGGCTGAAGGTGAGCGTGCCGTATGCGCTGGTGGGGACGGTGATCGGGGAGTTCATGAGCTCCAACCGGGGCATCGGCTACCTGATCAGCCAGGCGACGGGGCTGTTCAACACGACGAGCGTGTATGCCGGGATCATCGTGCTGGCGGTGGTGGGGGCGTTGATCAACACCGGGCTGCAGCGGCTGGAGGGGTGGGTGCTGCGGTGGCGGGGGTGAGGGGGCTGGAGAGGCCGGCAGGTCGAGAGCTGGCCGAAAGCCGAAGCAGGACCATCGCAATCAGGTCCCAGCGCCAAAGAACACGGCCTTGTCGGCCTGGACTGGACGGTGCTGCTCAGCAAGGCGGCATGAGGCGCTTGCATGTGGGATCGGCAGCTCTGCGCCCACTTCGGCCAGTTGGCCCCCGATTTGGGCTTGCCAGAAGCGGACATTGCCGGGTGCTTGCCGCCGTCGCCTGTCGGTCGCTTAAACCGTCGCCATCTGCGCCAACAACGCCTCGGCCGTCGCGAGCGAAGACGTGGGGTTCTGGCCGGTCACCAGATGGCGGTCGGTCACGATGAAGCTTTGGCCCGGCTCGCCCTTCTCATAGTGCGCACCTAGGCGCTTCATCTCGTCCTCGAGCAGGAACGGCACCACCTTCGTCAGCTTCACCGACTCTTCCTCCGCGTTGGAGAAACCGGTGACGCGCTTGCCCTTCAGCATTGACTTGCCCTTGAGCATCACGTGGCGAAACGCGGCGGGACCGTGGCACACGGCGCCGACGGGCTTGTCCGCCTTCATGAAGTCCTCGATCAGCTGGATCGAGTGCTTGTCCTCCGCCAGGTCCCACATCGGGCCATGGCCTCCGGGATAGAACACGGCATCGAAGTAGTCTGCCGGCACCGCCTCCAGCTTCACGGTCTGGTCGAGCGCTTGCTCCGCTTCCGCATCTCCGCGAAAACGCACGAGAACGGCGTCATCGGCCTCCTTGAGGTCGCTCTTTGGATCGATCGGGGGACGGCCGCCCTTGGGCGAGGCCAGCGTCACCTTCGCGCCGGCATCGAGGAAGGCGTAGTAGGGGGCCACGAACTCCTCGAGCCA
This sequence comes from Acetobacterales bacterium, assembly GCA_038229135.1. GTDB lineage: Bacteria > Pseudomonadota > Alphaproteobacteria > Acetobacterales > Acetobacteraceae > JBBROS01. Next base: position 35,260 of record JBBROS010000027.1, on the reverse strand, counting down.
CACGCCGGTCTTCTCGCCGGTGTCGCCAAGGTCGCCATGCGAGGTCAGCACCATGAGGATCTTCATGATCGGCTCTCCGTAAATGGGATAGGCTTTAAGAACGGCGCCGGCACCTCATCGGTTGCCTGATGCCGCACCAGCGCCAGCACGATTTCCATCGCGATGAGCAGGATCTCCCGCCGCGCCTGCGCCCACTGGTGTCTTCGCTGCTCCATCCGTCCGGCAACGAAGAAGCCAGAAAAATGAATGGCGGCTGCATCGGTCTATCAAGCGCCCATTTGCCGAAGCGATACGCAGGCACCCGCGCTCGAAGGTCGGCTATTCGCGCTTACCCTCCCGATTGCAGACCGACAGCTTCCGGCCATTGTAAGCCGTTAGACTGAGTTCACCCCTCTAACAGATGCCCCACCGCCCGGAATGGCCTGACGCGGTCGGCGACGATCTTGGCGACGGCCAGCAGCGGCACAGACAAAATACCGCCTTGGACACCCCACATCCAGGTCCAGAAGACGAGGCTGATCATGACCGCGACCGGGTTCAGGGTGAAGCGGCTGGCGAGGAGCATGGGGGTGATGAACTCGCCTTCCGCGAGGTGGAGGCCGAGGTAGCAAGCGGCGGGCAGGAGGGCGGCCCAGGTGGTGCCGATGGTGGCGAGGCCGACGGCGCCGAACACGACGATGCCGGCGATGGGGCCGATGATGGGCACGTAGTTGAAGATGAAGGCGAGCACGCCCCACACCAGCGCGCCGGGCACGCCGAACGCCCACATGACGAGGCCGGCGGCGACGCCCACCACGGCGTTGATGAGGGTGATGGTGAGGAGGTAGGCCGAGATGTCCCGCTCGACGGCGTCCGCGATGCCGACGGCCTGCTTCTTGTCGCCGAACCTGGGCAGCACTTCGACCAGGCGGCGCATGAACGTCTCGCCGAACACGAGCAGGTAGAACAGGATCAGGAGCGTCTCGAGCAGGTGGGAGGCGAAGCTGCTCGCGCCGCCTGCGATTGCGCCGGCGATGCTGCCCGGGTTGACCTTCACGAGCTCCGCCGGGTCGGGCGCGGTGGCGCCGAACTGGCTGAACACGGGGCCGATGCGCTCGAGCAGGCCCTGCAGCGCCTCGAACCGTGCCTGCAGCTTGTGCAGCATTTCGGGCAAGCCCCTGACCATGGCCGTGGCCGGGCCGGAGAGGATGGCGCCGAGGCCCACGAACACGCCGAACAGCAGCAGCACGGCCACGAGGGCGCCCACCGCCTTGGGCACGCGGACACGCTCCAGCAGGCGCACCAACGGCTGCAGCAGCAGCTTCAGCACAAGCGCGATGACGATGGGCAGCACCATCGTCTGCGCAACGTACAAGGCCGCGAGCAGGGCGAGGATGAAAAGGCCGCCGAGGAAGATGGTCTTCGGGTCGCTCGGCAGCGGCATGTCGGCCCGCTCCTCCGGGGGCCGCTCGTCGCGCTTTGCGGCCCCCAGTGTGCTCACCGATTCGCGCCCGGGGCCCACAGCACGTCCCCGCCCGGGTTGAGGCGGCGGCCTAGGACGAAAAGGTGGTCCGACAGGCGGTTGAGCAGGCGCACGACGGCGGGGTTGACCGGCTGGTCCCGCGCGAGGCGGACCACCAGGCGCTCGGCGCGGCGCACGATGGTGCGGGCCAGGTGGGAGTAGGCCGCGCCCGGGGTGCCGCCGGGGAGGATGAAGCTGGTGAGCGGCGAGAGGGCCGCGTTCATGGCGACGATCTCGGCCTCGAGCCGGAGGCTTGGGGCGTCCGTCACGCGCAGGCGGTCCCCGGCTTCGCCCGGCACGCAGAGGTCGGCGCCGACGTCGAACAGGTCGTTCTGGATGCGGGCGAGCATCGCGTCCGTCTCGGGGTCCACGGCCGTATGCAGGCGCAGCAGGCCGATGGTGGCGTTGGCCTCGTCGACGGTGCCATAGGCCTCCACGCGCGCGTCGTCCTTGTCCACGCGGGTGCCGTCGCCAAGCGAGGTCTTGCCCTCGTCGCCGCCCCTGGTCGTCACGCGGTCGATACGGATCATGGTGCTATTCCCTAGAGGACCAGGACGCCCTGGTGTTTGGCCTTGGCTTCGGGCTCGACGTGGATCGTGACCACCAGGCCCGGCACCTCGCTCTTCAACGCGGTTTCTACCCGGTCGCAGATTTCGTGCGCCTCGTCCACCCGCATGGCGCCGGGCACGACGAGGTGGAACTCGAGGTAGGTGAGCCGCCCGGCGTGGCGGGTGCGCAGATCGTGCGCCTCCAACGCGCCCTCGGCATGTTCGTTCACCAGGCGGCGGATGCGCTCCATGGTGGCGCTGTCGGGCGCTTCGTCCATGAGGCCGCCGACCGAGGAGCGCATCACGGAAAGGCCGGACCACAGCACGTGGACGGCCGTCGCGGCGGCCAGCAGCGGGTCGAGCCAGTGGAGGCCGGTCGTCAGCGCGATGGCGAGGCCGGCGAGGATGCCGACCGAGCTGATGACGTCCGACCAGAGGTGCCGCCCGTCGGCCACGAGGGCTGCCGAGCGGTTGGCCCGGCCCACGCGGGTGAGCACGCCGGCCCAACCGCCGTTGAGGAGGGTGGACAGCACCGTGAGCGAGAGCGCGAGCCACGGTGCCTCGAGCGGGACCGGGGTCTGCCAGGTCTGCCAGGCGTGCTGCAGGATGGAGCCTGCGGCCACGATGATGAGGCCGCCCTCGATGGCCGCCGAGAAGAACTCGGCCTTCTCGTGGCCATAGGGGTGGTTCGCGTCGGCTGGGCGCGCGGCAACGCGCAGCGCCCCGAAGGCGATGAGGGAGGCCACGACGTTGACTACGCTCTCGAGCGCGTCGGAGTAGAGCGCAGCGCTGCCCGTGAGCCACCAGGCGGCCGTCTTCAAGGCGAGCACGACCAGGCCCACGACGATCGTGCCCAACGCAATCCGCTGCACCGTCTCCACACTCGCCCTCCCGCCGCGGCGGTTGTCTAGCAGGACAGGGCGTGGATCGCGAAGCGGGTTAGGCGAGAGGGCGCGTGAGGCGAACGGCGATGCCGGGCAGGCCGTCGATATGGCCCTCCATGAGGTCTCCGGCGACCACGGGGCCGACATTCTCGGGCGTGCCGGAGTAGATGATGTCGCCGGGCAGCAGCTCGAAGGCGGCGGAGAGCTGGCTGATCTGCTCGGCGACGGACCAGATCATGTCCTTGAGGTCGGCGGACTGCACCATGCGGCCGTTGACCTTGAGGGTGATGCTGCCTGCGGTGGGGTGGCCGGTGAGCGCGACGGGGTGGATCGGGCCGATCGGGGCCGAGCGGTCGAAGCTCTTGCCGATCTCCCAAGGCTTCTTCTGGTCGCCCATGAAGCGCTGCAGGTCCCGCCGGGTCATGTCGAGGCCGATGGCATAGCCGTAGACGTGGTCGAGCGCGCGGTCGGTGGGGATGTCGCGGCCCCCCTTCCCGATGGCGGCCACGAGCTCGATCTCGTGGTGGTAGTTCTTCGTGAGCGTCGGGTAAGGGTGGTCGACGGTCTGGCCCGGGGGGACGAGCTGCACGGCGTCGGAGGGCTTTTGGAAGAAGAAGGGCGGCTCCCGCGTGGGGTCGCTGCCCATTTCGCGGGCGTGGGCGGCGTAGTTGCGGCCGATGCAGTAGATGCGGCGCACGGGGAAGAGCTGGTCCGAGCCCACGATGGGGATGGTGGTCTGGGCGACTTGGAAGAGCAGGCGGGGTGTTGCGGACTGCGCGCGGGCCGGGGCGGCGGCAACGGCCGTGGCGGCCGCGGTGGCTGCCAGCAGGCGGCGGCGGCCTGGGTTCGGTTCGGTCATGAAGGAGCCTCCCGTTCGTTCTCGTTGCGGAGAGTGTCGTCGCCGGGGATGGGCGGGGTCAAGCGGAGGGGGGCAGGACGTCCTTATAAGCAGCCAGCATTGGCAACGACAGACCGAGCGCCGGAAGGGCTATTTCCAACGAGAGGCCCACGATTGTCGTCTCGATCCACCCCTCGTCGCTCCTGGACAGCAACACGGCCTCAGCTGAATCCTGCTCGAGCATCAGATAGTGTTGGAGTGAGTCGATCGCGGTGTATTCGGCAGCCTTCGAGGTCTGATCGACGATCGCCGTGCTGTTCGAGAGCACCTCGACGAGCAATACGGGATCAGGGATGGCGCGATCCTGGTTTTGCAAGCGGGCCCGTGTTGCAGCGACGTCTGGGTATCGAACCCTGGACCCCATGCGAACCTGCAAGTCCCTGCTGACCACGCGCCATCCTTGGGGAAGGTTGTCGACCAGGAACCTCCAGACGTTAGTCGCGATAACCGAGTGAGCGTAGGTGCTCCCGTTCATCTCGACCGGCTGCCATCCATCAAACTCATAGCGCAGCTCCTGCTGGCATTCCCACGCCAGGAATTCGTCGACGGTCATCGGTCGGCGGAGCGCAACGTTCATGGCGAAGGCGTATCACACATCGGCAATGCGAGCGAAGCGTGGCGATGCTGGAGCCGCATGGAAAGGCGCATCCGCGAGATCTCCAAGCTTTCGGCACGCGACTGCAAAGTTCTCGATCAGGGGGCAGTGCTCTGCACTAAAGCAGCGCCGCCTTGCGGGCCATGGCCTCTTCGGCGCTGGCGACACCGCCATGGGCGGCGGACCAGCTGACCGGGTTCTCGAGGAAGCGCCGTACTTCGGCCAGGGCGTCGTCGCTGAAATACGGTCGGTCGCGGCAGGCCTCCAGCACGTCCCACCAGGTGCAGAGGTGGTGGAGCGTGATGTCCATCTTGGCCAGCGTCTCGAAGCTGCCGGGGAAGACGCCATAGAAGAACACGACGAAGGCGTGGTTCACGATGGCGCCGGCGTCGCGCAGGGCTTGGGCGAACTGGATCTTGGAGGCGCCGTCCGTCGTCAGGTCCTCCACGAGGAGCGTGCGCAGGCCCTCTGGGACGTCGCCTTCGATCAGTGCGTTGCGGCCGAAGCCCTTCGGCTTCTTTCGTACGTAGGCCATGGGCGTCATCATCCGGTCCGCGATCCAGGCTGCGAACGGGATGCCCGCCGTCTCGCCGCCGGCCACGCACTCCATGCTCTCATAGCCGACGTGCCGCCCGATCTTCTCGGCCGCCAGCTCGCAGATGCGGGCGCGGGCGCGGGGGAAGTAGATAATCTTGCGGCAGTCGATGTAGACCGGGGACTTCCAGCCCGAGGTGAAGGTGTAGGGCTCTTCCGGGCGGAAGTTCACGGCCTTGATCTCGAGCAGGATCCGGGCGGTGGTGAGGGCCGCGTCACGGTCCCAATCGGTCATGTGGTGCTGGTTCGGCATGGGCGGTTCCTAGACCGGGGCGGCGCCTGCGTCCATTGTGCATGCAATCGACGAGGGAGACGACCATGGACCGCACGTACCGCATCGCCGCCATCCCGGGCGACGGCATCGGCAAGGAGACGGTGCCCGAGGGCCTGCGCGTGCTGGATGCGGCGGCGGGCCGGTTCGGGTTCAAGCTGCAGGTGCAGCAGTACGACTGGTCCTGCGACCGCTATCAGCGCACGGGTGCGATGATGCCGGAGGACGGGCTCGAGCAGCTGCGGGCCCACGACTCCGTCTTCCTCGGCGCTGTCGGCTGGCCGGGCGTGCCGGACCACGTGTCGCTCTGGGGCCTGCTGATCCCGATCCGGCGCGGGTTCGACCAGTATGCCTCCGTGCGGCCGTGCAAGCTGATGCCCGGCACGCGCTCACCGCTGGCCGGGCGCACGGCGGCGGACATCGATTTCTACGTCGTGCGGGAGAACACCGAGGGCGAGTATTCCTCGCTGGGCGGGCGGCTATACGAGGGCACGGATCGGGAGTTCGCGACGCAGCAGGCCGTGTTCAGCCGCACCGGCACGGACCGGATCATGAAATACGCCTTCGAGCTCGCCATGACGCGGCCACGGAGGAAGGTGACATCGGCCACCAAGTCCAATGGCATCACGATCACGATGCCCTATTGGGACGAGCGCTTCGCCGCCATGGCCGCGCAGTATCCGGATGTGACGACCGACCAGTTCCACATCGACATCCTGTGTGCCCACTTCGTGCAGCATCCGGATTGGTTCGACGTGGTGGTGGGTAGCAACCTGTTCGGCGACATATTGAGCGACCTCGGACCGGCCGTGGCTGGGAGCATCGGGATCGCGCCAAGCGCCAACATCAACCCCGAGCGGCTGCACCCGAGCATGTTCGAGCCGGTGCACGGTTCGGCGCCGGACATCGCGGGCAAGCATGTATGCAACCCGATCGGCCAGGTCTGGTCGGGCGCCATGATGCTCGACCATCTGGGCGAGCATGCGGCGGCGGCGGCGGTGGTGGGCGCCATCGAGACGCTGCTGGCCGATGGCGGGCCGCGCACGCGGGACCTGGGAGGCCAGGCCGGGACCGCGGAGGTCGGCGCGGCGCTGGCCGAACTGGTGGCGCACGGCTGAGACGTTCGATTGCGCTAGCCTGGTGTCCGCAGTATAATCTTGTGTATGCGAACGGTTCGCAACTGAGGGTCGCCGTGGTTCGAGAGATCAGCATTGCCCGCCGCTGCGAGCGCGCCGTAATCACGGCGTACAAGGAGCTGCGCGTGCATGGCAATGGCGATCCGGAGGCGTTCCGTGCCTGCACGACGCTCTATCGGATCCATCACCCCGAGGCTTCGCTCAACGAGGCACGGCGCCTCGTGGCGGAGTGGATCGACCATCACGTGGTCCAGGCCAAGCCAGGCCCGACTGTCGGGTGCGACTGCCCTTAGTTCGTCAACCTCGCGCCCACCGTATCGCGGCGCGGGCCAGGGCGTCGATCGTGTCGACCAGTGGAACACCCAGTTCCTCCCACGGCCCGGCCTGGATGCCGAGCGGGATCTCGGTGCAGCCGAGCACGACGGCCTTGGCGCCTCGATCCTTCAACTGCAGTATGGCTTCGGCGAGCGGCGCGTAAGCCTCCGCAACCTGGTTCGCCTTCACTGTCGCGATCGAGGGGGTCACGAGGCGGGCCATGGTGGCAGCATCCGGCTCCAGGCAGGTCCAACCGAGGGCGTCCAGCCGGTCCTGATAAAGGCGCATGGCGAGAGTGGTGGCGGTCCCGAGGATGCCGATACGGCCCTCCGGCACGCCCTGGCGGCGAAGGTCGTCGGCGGCGGCGTCGATGATGTGCAGGATCGGGAGCCGGGTCGCGGCACGCATTCCGTCGATCCAGCCATGGGCGGTGTTGCAGGGGATGGCGATGGCGCCGCATCCGGCCGCCTCGAGCCCGCGGACCCCGCGGAGCAGGGCGGGCAGCGGGTCTTCTCCGCCCTGGACGCCCGGGAGCAGTCGGGGGGGAACCCGAGGGTCGGACCAGAGCACGGCCGGGATATGGTCCTGGTCGCGCTCGGCCGGGGTAAGAAGCGTGAGGCGCAGCATGAACTGCGCGCTTGCGAGCGGCCCCATGCCGCCGAGGACACCCAGGATATGGTCGGTCATGGCGCGAGATTGACCGTGGCAGCCTGGGGCGGCAAGACCGGCCCATGAAAATCATCGGGCACCGGGGCGCGCGGGGACTGTTCCCCGAAAACACGGTCGAGGGCTTCCGGGCCTGCCTCGATCGTGGCTGGCAGGATTTCGAGATCGACGTGGGGGTTCTGCGTTGCGGCACGGTGGTGGTTCACCACGACCTGGCGTTGAACCCTGACGTGGCAAGCCTCGATGGCCGCTGGCTCGGGGGCTCCTTGCCGCTGCTGCGCCAGCTCGACTGGGAGGAGCTGCAGGACTTCGAGGTGGGCCGCATCCGCCCGGGCAGCCCCTACGCGGCCGAGTATCCTCACCAGACGCCGATCGACGGCGCCCGGGTGCCGCGCCTGGCGGATGTCCTGGCGCTCGACCCGGCGTGCACCTGGTTCATCGAGATGAAGCGCATGCCGGACCGGCCTGACTGGACGGCGTCGATCGAGGCGATGGTCGAGGGAGTGTTGGCCGTCGTGGATGCGGCCGGGGCTGCGGACCGTGTGGTGCTGCAGTCCTTCGACTGGCGGGCGCCGCGCCGGGTGCGGGCCATCCGGCCGGAGCTGGCACGGTCCTGGCTGACCTCGCCCAACACGGAGTCCGACCCTGGCCTGTGGTGGGGGCCAGACGTGGAGGCCGCACTGCCGCGGGCGGTGGCCGACGAAGGCGGGCAGACCTGGGCTCCGCATTGGGAGCGGCTGACCCAGGCTCAGGTGGACGAGGCCCACGCGCTTGGGCTGCGTGTGGTTCCCTGGACCGTGAACGAGCCCGACGCGATGCAGCGCTTGGCCAGTTGGGGCGTGGACGGGGTCATCACCGACTACCCCGACCGCGCCCCGTGACGTTCAGGCCCGCTGGTCGATCGGCATGTAGTCGCGCTTCGGGGAGCCGGTGTAGACTTGGCGCGGGCGGCCGATGCGCTGCGTAGGGTCTTCGATCATCTCCTTCCACTGGCTGATCCAGCCGACGGTGCGGGCCACGGCGAACAGCGCGGTGAACATGCTGGTGGGGATGCCCATCGCCTTGAGGATGATGCCCGAGTAGAAATCGACGTTCGGATAGAGCTTCTTGCTGATGAAATACTCGTCGCTGAGAGCGATGCGCTCCAACTCGACGGCCAGGTCCAGCAACGGGTCGCCCTTGATGCCGAGTTCGGCGAGCACTTCCTTGCAGGTCTCCTGCAGGATCTTGGCGCGCGGGTCGTAGTTCTTGTAGACGCGGTGGCCGAAGCCCATCAGGCGGATGTGGCTGCTCTTGTCCTTTACCTTGGCGATGAAGTCCGGGATGTTGTCCTTGTGGCCGATCTCGGCGAGCATCTTGAGCACGGCCTCGTTGGCGCCGCCATGCGCCGGGCCCCAGAGGCTCGCGATGCCGGCGGCGATACAGGCGAATGGGTTCGCGCCCGTGGAGCCGGCGAGGCGGACGGTGCTGGTGCTGGCGTTCTGCTCGTGGTCTGCGTGGAGGATGAAAATGCGGTCCATGGCGCGGGCAAGCACGGGGCTGACCTCGTAAGGTTCGGCTGGGACGGCGTTCATCATGTGAAGGAAATTAGCGGCATACGACAGGTCGTTGCGTGGGTAGATGAAGGGCTGTCCGATGGTGTATTTGTAGGCCCAGGCGGCGATGGTGGGTAGCTTCGCGATCAGGCGGAAGGCGCTGATACGGCGATGGTCGTCATTCGTGATGTCCAGGCTGTCGTGGTAGAAAGCCGAGAGGGCGCCGACCACTCCGCAGAGCACGGCCATGGGATGCGCGTCGCGCCGGAAGCCGTTGTAAAACTGGCGAAGCTGCTCGTGCAGCATGGTGTGACGCATCACGCCGTTCTCGAACTCGTCCGCCTGCGCCTTGTTCGGCAGCTCCCCATTGAGGAGCAGGTAGGCGACCTCGAGGAAGGAGCTGTTCTGGGCCAGCTGCTCGATGGGATAGCCGCGATGCAGCAGCACGCCTACGTCGCCGTCGATGTAGGTGATCTTGCTGTCGCAGGCTGCCGTGGTGCCGTAGCCGGGGTCGTAGGTGAAGATGCCGAGGGTTGCATAAAGCTTGCTGATGTCGGCCACCGACGGGCCGATGGTACCGGGGACGAGCGGCAGGGACATCGACTGGTTCGTTCCGTCCATGGTCAGGGTCACGGACCCGTTCGTGCTGCCGCTCATGTGGTCACCTCGGTTGGTGCGGGGGCTTGGGCCCACGCAGGGTTGCGGCGAAATTATGGCCCGGACTGACAATACGCAACCTTCGCGGTTGCAGCAATTGTCAGGGCCTGGCGTCAGGGTTGGGCGGTCGTGCCCTGGCCCCAAAGTCCCGAGCCCTGCCGTCTGGCCCGAAGCTCGAGGTCCGCGAGGGCCGGGCTGCCGGACTGGGCGCGGGCCCAGCCGCTGGCCACGAGGGCGCGGCTGAGGTCCTGGCCACCAGCGTCGCAGGCGGCGAAGGGGCGGCCCATGCCGTCGCGGCCGTTCAGGCGGCAATCGATCCGGCGATCCCGCACGAGGGAGGCGAGCATGGACGTGGCGGCACCTCCGCAGTCGGCGCCGTTGCGGCAATGATCGCCGCGGCTCGGCGCCTCGACGCCAGCAAGGCGCACCACCTGGCCGGACAGCCGCAGGGTCTCACCATCCACCACGGCGACCTGGCTTGCGTCCGCCTCGATCCGTTCCGGCCCTGGCTGGGCACGGCCGAACAGGCTGGAGCTGAGGCTCACGGTGGCGAGCGCCGTGCCGCCGGCGAGCAGGCCGGCCCACACAAGGGCCGTCCGGCCCGCGCGCCCAGTCCGTGCCGACAGAGAGCTGCGGAAGATGCGGCGGGGCGGTCTCATTGGCGTCCACAGATCATGGGCCACCCGTAGCGCGGGGCCGGGTGGGATTGCAATCGTGGAGTCGCGATTGGTGAAAAGTCACGGGGTTGAGCGGTTCGACGAAGCTAGCGCCAGAAGCGCTCGGTGCGGCGGAAGCGCTGCCACGAGCGTTCGATCCGGGCGCGGGCGGGTCCGGACTGGGCGGCGGCGAAACCCTCCACCAGCCCGGCGGCCCAACCCCGCTCGTGGCGGCCGAGCTGCGCGAGCAGCCCGGAGACGGTCGCGCCATCGTTCAGCAATCCAAGCTCCTCCTGGAGATCCGACAGGCGGTCGAGCCAGCGGCGGGTTCGCTTGGCTGGGAAGAGGGATGCAAAGAACTCAGCGGCATAGCGGAGCCTCTTGCAGTCCTTCCGTAGCTCGTGCAGTGCCGCGATCGGCAATTTATCGAGGCGACGCGCAGCCTTGCGCACCCGGCCATTCCGACGCTCGAGCGTGTTGGCGGCGAAGGTGTGCACATCCTGCCGAAGGCCGGGGGCGGCGGACGCCTCCCAGGGGCGGAGGGCCACGGCGGAGGCGAGGGCGATGGCGAGGCGGCGGAAATCGGCGCTGTCGAGGAAAAGCCGGAGCTCCGCGTACGCACCAGCCCGGCGAGTTGCGCTGGCCCGCAGGAGGGAGCGGCACCGCCGATCCTCCGGATAGGCCTCGGCCAGGTATGCGCCCGTCTGGCCCAGGAAGACGTCCCAGTCCCGCGCGCTGCCGAGCCGGGCGGCGCATAGCTTGAGCAGGGCGGCAAGGCCGGCGAGCTCGGGGCAGAATGCGGGGCGGCGGTAGATGGAGAGGGCGGAGCGCAGGCGCCTCGTGGCGACGCGCATCTGGTGCACCGGCTCGGGCGACTGCGCGGGCGAGACCTGGTCGGCCCAGTGCAGCATGACGTCGAGCAGGTGCCCGGCGATGGCCACCAGGCTGTCGCCCACGTCCAGCCCTTCGGCGACACGTGGGGCACCCAGCGCGCGCGGGCCGGGTCGCATGTCGCCGCTCGCTGCCATTGCGGCCTCGGACAGACTGGCGCGCGGGACGGAGAGGCGGAGTTCGCGCGCGAGGGCGTCGGCCAGGGTGGTGATGGTAGAGGCGTCGCCCTCGAGGACGAGCCACGCGCAGGCGGGCGTGCCTGGGCCCTGGTAGCTGCCCTCGAGCAGGCGCAGGTCGGCCGTGTCGTCGGCCTGGGTCCAGCGCAAGGTGCGGCGGCGGCCGAACAAGGCGGCCACCGGGGCAAGGGGGCCGAGGGGTTGCGGGAGGCCCGGCAGCGCCTCAGGTCGACGCGCCTCGCTCAGCAGACTGGCTGGCACTGCGGCCATCTCGGGGCGAAGGCAGGTGAGCCGCCAGCCGGAACCGGTCGTGGCGCACAAGGCCAGGCCGGCTAGGGCGAGGGTGCGCTCGGGCGTGTCGTGCCAGACCAGGCGGACCGGGGCGGCGCGGCCGGACTGCAGACCGGGCCATTGCAACAGCGCGCGCTGGTCGTCTGGCGCGAGGGTGAATTGGAGGGCGGCCATGGGGTGGCCGCGCTAGGCCACCAGGTCGCGCGGGCAGACGAAGCGCACGAGGCGGCCGCCGCCTTCACCGAGGGTGGGCCAGGAACCGGGGATGGTGAGTTCCGCAAGAGCGCCGGACGGGTACGCTTCAGCCATCCGGCGCATGTCGGGGTTGCCGAGCGTCATGGCATGGGCGCCGACGAGCAGCATCGCCAGCTCGTGCAGGCCGGGATTGTGGCCAATGAGGAGCACGCTGCGAACCGTCTCCGGCACAGCCTGGAGCGCCGCGAGCAGGGTCGCGGCCGGGGCCAGGTAGAGAGCATCCAGGGCATCGACCAACGGCGCCTCGGGCCAGGGCTCTAGGGCCTCGAGGGTTTGCATGGTGCGTTTGGCGGTGCTGACGAGAACGAGGTCGGGGGCGAGGCCGAGCGTGTCCATCGTGGCGCGCATGGCCTGGGCGGCCTGGCGGCCCCTTGGGTTGAGCGGGCGCGCATGGTCCGAGAGGTCACGGTCGTCCCATGAGGATTTCGCGTGCCGGAGGATGAGAAGCTGCCGCATGGGATGAGACTGCCCGGCCCGGCCGGTGCCGGCAAGCGGAGTTGCGCCTACCGCCGCCGGCGCGCTGCTGCTGTGGCGGCGAGCCCCAGGCCGAGCAGGGCGAGGGAGGCAGGCTCGGGCACGGCAAGACCGCTCAGGTTTCCGCTGAAGAGGTTGGTGTCGCGCAAGACCTGTGTGCCTTGGACGAGGCCGCCGACGATGATCGAGCCGTTGATGTAGCCGCCGAGGCTCGAGACGGTGGCGAAGGGGGCAAGGATGGAGCCGTTGAAAATGCCGCCGAACGCGAGTGTCTTGGCGTCCTTGAAGTCGAACAGCACGGTGCTGTCGACGTTGGCCGCCTGGATGGAGGGCAGCACGCAGCCTGGCGAGCAGTCGGTGCTGTCGCCAGAGATGATCACGAAGGTCGCGTCCACACCGGCGCCGCTCTTCACGCCGCCGAAGTTCGCGCCCTGGGCCGCGAAGTCCTTCAGGGTGGTCGTGACGACCGCGTATTTCCGCCCGTTGCTGCCGATGTAGTTGGCGTTGGCGACGAACGGGCTGTTGGTCTGGTTTGGCGGCAGGGCCGTGAGCGGCGTGCCGGGCAGGGTCGCAAGCCCGGTTGCGAGGGCCTTGGCGGAGTTGCCGAACGTGTCGCCGAACGCCGTTGCGGTTCCGAACGGCTTGAACACGTTGGCGAGCGTCGAACCGCCCGTGACGGTGGTGCCGGCCTGGACCGTGTTCTTGGTCGCGAAGTCGGTTTGCGCGGTGCCGATCGTCTTCGCGCCGTTCACGATGGTGCCGGACGTGCTGCCCGCGGGTGCGTTGCCGACGCCGAGGGCGCCGCCGGCGAGCTGAACCGTCGTGCCGGTCGCGATCGTGCCCTTCACGGCGATGTCGCCGGCCGCCGCCGCCACCTTGTTCGACCCGGTGGCGACGAGGTTTCCGAACACCGTCAGCGCACCGTAGGCCGACTTGCCGGCATCGACCGGCTTGGTTGCCGTATCGATGTTGCCGGCACAATTGGTGGTGCAAACGTTTGCAGTGCCGCTGACGGTCGCGTTGCCGTTCACGACGGCACGCCCCTGGACATCGGCCGAGGTGCTGTAGTTGCCGAGGCTGACGAGGTTGAATTGGCTCAGGATGGCGTTGTCATAACTGAGTTCGGCTGCGGTGAACGAGGCGGCGTAGACCGGAAGGCCTACCCCGCAAAGGGCTGCTCCGATCAATCCTGCCTGCATCCATCGCCCGAACGCCATTGCCGACCTTGCTCCGCCCGACAGCTCTGGCTGCCGTCGTGAATGGTCTACCGGAGCGTTATTTCAATGTCAATTCCTTCGTGGATTTTGTAGGACCACATCAATGTGAACGGCGGGACGCTCATTAAATTTCACAAGAACAATGATTTAGCAAATAATACAGTTCGTTTAACAATGCCGCTACACGCCCTCGTGTGTCAATTTACGTCGGCCTCAGAGAACTCGCCCGGGCGCGCAACGTCATCGGTCGGCCGTGCCTGTTCCGCCCGGCGCAGTTCGACGCGGCGGATCTTCCCCGAGATGGTCTTCGGCAGCGTGGCGAACTCGAGGCGTTTAATGCGCTTGTAGGGCGCGAGCCGGGCGCGCAAATGGGCGAATATAGAGGCGGCCACCTCCGGCCCTTGCTCGAAGCCCTCGGCCAGCATGATGAACGCCTTGGGCAGCGCGGTGCGGGTCGCGTCCGGCACGGGCACCACGGCAGCCTCTGCCACGGCCGGGTGCTCGATCAGCACGCTCTCGAGCTCGAAGGGGCTGATGCGGTAGCCGCTCGATTTGAACACGTCGTCGGCGCGGCCTACATAGGTGTAGCTGCCATCGGAGTTGCGCAGCGCCACGTCGCCGGTGCGGTAGGCGTCGCCCTCGACCGCGCGGAGGCTGCCATCGTCCTGGAGGTAGCCCTGCATGAGGCCAAGCGGGGCCGGGTGCAGCAGCAGCGCGATCTCACCTTCGTCGGCCTCGGCGCCGTCGGGGTCGAGCAGGGCGACGCGGTAGCCGGGCAGGGCATGGCCCATGGAGCCCGGCGTCATCGGTTGGCCCGGGGTGTTGGCAATCTGCAGCGTGGTCTCGGTCTGGCCGTAGCCGTCGCGGATCTGCACGCCCCAGGCCTGCTGCACGCGGGCGATCACCTCCGGGTTCAGTGGTTCGCCGGCGGCCACAGCCTCCCGCAGGTGCACGCGGTAAGCGCCGAGGTCTTCCTGGACCAGCATGCGCCACACCGTGGGCGGCGCGCAGAAGGTGGTGACGCGACACTCGTCGAGCGTGCGCAGCAGGCCGGGCGCGTCGAAGCGGCGCTGGTTCAGGACGAGGATGGTGGCGCCGGCGATCCAGGGCGCGAAGAAGCTCGACCAGGCGTGCTTGGCCCAGCCCGGCGAGGAGATGTTGAGGTGCACGTCTCCGGGTTGCAGCCCGATCCAATACATCGTGCTGAGGTGTCCGACCGGGTAGCTCTGGTGGCTGTGCAGCACGAGCTTGGGCTTCGAGGTGGTGCCGGAGGTGAAGTAGAGCAGCAGCGGGTCCGTGGCGGCCGTCTCGCCGTCCGGGGTGAAGGCGCTCGAGGCCGCGTCGAAGCTCGCGAACTCCGTCCAGCCCGGTGCAGTGCCCACGGAAATTCGGGTGTAGGCGCCCGGCAGGTCCTCGAACCGCGAAGCGAGGGCCGCGTCGGCCACCACGTGCTGCACGCGGCCGCGCTCGAACCGGTCGCGCAGATCGTCGACCGTGAGCATCGTGGTGGCCGGGATGACGACCGCGCCGAGCTTCATTGCGGCGAGCATGACCTCCCAGAGCGGCCGGACGTTGCCGAGGAGCACGAGGATGCGGTCCCCTCGTGCGACGCCGAGGGCGCGCAGGCCGTTGGCGACCTGGTTGGAGCGGCGGGCGAGGTCGTGGAAGGAGATGCGTTCGTCCTCGGCATCGGGGCCGAGCAGGCGCAGCGCGTCGGCGTGGTTGCTCTCGGCCATGGGATCGAAATGGTCGAGCGCCCAGTTGAACCGGTCGAGCCGGGGCCAGGCGAACGCGGCGCGGGCGGCGGCGAGGTCCGTGCGGTGCGCCAGCAGCAGGTCGCGGGCGGCGAGGAAGGCGGCGCGTTCGGTCATGGGGCCTCGGGAGTGGTCGGGGACGGGACGATAGGGCGCTTCGATCCAAGGTGAAACGGGGCGGCTGGACCAGGCGGTGCGGCGGCCTACACTCCGTCCATGATCCAGACGACGAGCGCCGCACCGACCACGCCGCCAGAGGGGGCTGGAGCGATGTTCGCGGGCTTCTTCGAGATCGGCATCATGGGGTTCGGCGGCGTGCTGCCCCTGGCCCGGCGGATGATGGTGGAGCGGCGGCGCTGGCTCACGGGGCCGGAGTTCACGGATGTGCTGGCGCTGTGCCAGTTCCTGCCGGGGCCGAACATCGTGAACGTGAGCATCGCCCTCGGGCGGCGGTTCCATGGCGGGGCCGGCGCGGCGGCGGCGCTGGCCGGGCTGCTCGCGGCGCCGGTGGCGATCGTGCTGGTGCTGGGCAGCGTCTATGCGCGGTGGAGCGGGGTGCCGGAGGTAGGGCGCGGGTTCGCGGGGCTCGCCATGGCGGCCTCGGGGCTGGTGCTGGCCAACGCGGTGAAGATCGGGGCGCCGATCCGGGGTGCGCCGCTCGGGATGGCTGTGGCAGGGCTCAGCTTCATGCTGATTGCCGTGCTGAGGACGCCGCTGGTGCCGACGATGCTGCTGCTGGCGCCGGCCAGCGTGGCGCTGCACGCCTGGTCCAAGGGGCGGCGGGCATGACGGCGCTGTGGCTGTTCATCGTCTGCGCCCAGCTGGGCATGGTTGCCATCGGGGGCATGATCACGGTGCTGCCGGAGCTGCAGCGCCAGGTGACGGCGGTGCATGGCTGGCTGTCTCCGGCGGAGTTCGGGGCGCTGTATGCGCTGGCGCAGGCCGCGCCCGGGCCGAACGTGCTCGTGGTGACCGTTGTGGGCTGGCGGGTGGCCGGGGCGGCCGGGGCGGCGGCGGCAACGGCCGGGGCGCTGCTGCCGAGCGGGCTGCTGACGTGGTTCGTGGCCGGGCTGTGGCACCGCTTCCGGGACCGGCCGTGGCGGGGCCAGATCCAGCGCGGGCTCGTGCCGGTCACGGTGGGGCTGGTGGCCGCGGCGGCGTGGCTGCTCACGGCATCGACCACCACGGGGTGGGTGAGCGGAGCGTTCACGGTGGGGGTGGGGCTGCTGGCGCTGCGGACGCGGGTGCACCCCCTGGTGCTGCTGGGGGCGGGGGCCGGGCTGGGGGCGGCGGGGCTGCTGTAGGTTGAGCGCGGGCTCGCCCTTGGTCTAGATGGCGCATGGACATGCCCGAACCGAAGCTCGAAGCCGCGATCGTTCCCGTGACGCCGCTGCAGCAGAACTGCACGCTGCTGTGGGATGCAGCCACACGCGCGGCGGTGGTGATCGACCCGGGGGGCGACGTGCCCTCCATCCTGGAGGCGGTGCGGGAGCTGGGGCTGCAGGTGGAGCGCGTGTGGCTGACGCATGGGCATTTCGATCATGCGGGCGGGGCGGCGGAGCTGGCCGAGGCACTCGGGGTGGAGGTGTGGGGGCCGGATGCGCGGGATGCCTTCCTGCTGGATGGGCTGGCCGAGACCGGGGCGCAGTATCGCATCGCGGGCGCCCGGCCGGTGCGCCCGTCGCAGTGGCTGACGGCGGGGGACTCCGTGACGGTGGGGCCGCACGCGTTCGAGGTGCGGCACTGCCCGGGGCACACGCCGGGCCACGTGGTATTCGTGGGAGGTGGGCTGGCGGTGGTGGGGGACGTGCTGTTCCGCGGCTCTGTGGGGCGAACCGACTTCGCCTATGGCGATCCGGAGGCGCTGCTGCGGTCCATCCGGGAGCGGCTGATGGACCTGCCGGACGGCACGGCCTTCGTGTGCGGGCACGGACCGGGGAGCACGATCGGGGCGGAGCGGCGGAGCAATCCGTATGTGGCGGAGGCGCTGCGAGGTCGGTAGGCCCGCCGCTTACGCCGGGTCCGGCGGGTCATCCAGGTCCGGGCCCCACATGCGCTCCAGGGCATAGAGCGTGCGGGCTTCGGGCTTGAACAGGTGGACCACGATGTCGCCGGCGTCGATCAGCACCCAGTCGCTGCCGCCGGTGCCTTCCATCTGGATGCGCTTGATGCCGAGCGCCTCGAGCTTGTCCTCGAGGTGGTTGGCCATGGCGGTGATCTGGCGGTCTGCGAGGCCGGTGGCGATGATCATGCGGTCCGTGAAGGCGGCGCGGCCGGCGAGGTCCAGCGTGACGATCTCCTCGGCCTTGTCGGCCTCCAGGGACTCCACGATGGCAGCCTGCATGCGGTCGAGCCTGGCGGCCTGGTCGGCGCGGGCGGCCACGGACTTGGCGTCGGACGCGGCCTTGCGCGTGCGCGGCCCCGCGGCGGCGGCCTTCTTGCGCGGGGTGCCGGGGACCTTCGCGGCCTCAGCCAACTCGGGCGCCGGGCTCGGGCGGCGGCGGGGGGCGGGCTTGGGCGCGTCGGTCGGCGGCTTGCGGGCGATTTGGTTGCGCTCCTGAACGGCGGGTTACGGGTGCGTTGTCGCAAGGACGGGAGCAAGCTGCAACACCGGTGTGAAGGCGGGCCGTGTGGCCTGCGCGCGGATGGCGGTGGCCGACGTGGCGACCTGGCGGGCGGGAAGGAACGTCCAGGCCGGGGCGGGGCGGCCGGCCAGCGCCGGGGCCTGGTGCTCGCTGACCAAATGGCGGCGCAGGCGGTGCGCGGCCTGGCCGGCGAGCGCGCGCTGGTTATAGGTGGGGCGGGGCATCACGGCGAAGGGCATGATGCGGGCGATGCCCATCCAGTGCTGCCAGCGGGGCAGCTGCACCAGATTGTCCGCGCCCATGAGCCAGATGAAGTTGATGCGGGGGAAGCGGCGGCGGAGTGCCTGCAGCGTGTCGAAGGTGAAGCGCGTGTGCAGGCGGGCCTCGAGGGCGGTGGCGAGGATGCGGCGCGTGTCGCCCGCACTGGCCGCAAGGCGGGTGGCGCTGGCGAGGCGGGCGGCCAGGGGCGCCATGCCGTTGGCCGCCTTCAGCGGGTTGCCGGGGCTGACGAGGAGCCAGACCTGGTCCAGCCGGAGCCGCCGCAGGGCCACGTGGGCCACGTGCAGGTGGCCCTCATGCGCCGGGTTGAACGAGCCGCCGAGCAGGCCCACGCGGGTGCGTCGACGGTCGCCCCAGGCCGGGATGGGGTCCGGAGCAGGGCCCGAAACGCGGTCCGGGACAGGGTCGGGGCGAGGTTCGCCCCTGGCAGGTTTCAGGAACGCACCTGGCCGGTGCCGACGATGATCGTGCGAGAGGTGGTGAGCTGCTCCACGCCCACGGGCCCGCGCGCATGGAGGCGGCCGGTGGCGATGCCGATCTCGGCGCCGAACCCGAACTCCCCGCCGTCGCAGAACTGGGTGCTGGCGTTCCAGAGGCTGACGGCGCTCTCCACTTCGGCCAGGAAGCGCTGGGCGGCCTGTTCGCTGGCGGTGACGATCGCGTCCGTGTGGCCGCTGCCGTGGCGGGCGATGTGGGCGAGGGCGCCATCGACGTCGTCCACCACTGCGATGGAGAGCACGGCGTCGAGCCATTCCGTGTCGAAGTCGGCCTCCGTGGCGGTCGGCAGGCCCGGGCAGGCGGCGCGGGCGCGGCTGTCGGCCACGAAGCGGCAGCCGAGCGCCTCGAGGTCCGCCACGATGGGCGGCAGCATCGCGGCGGCGATGGGCGCGTCGATCAGCAGCGTCTCGGTGGCGCCGCACACGCCTGTGCGGCGCATCTTGGCGTTGGCGACGATGCTTCGGGCCATGGCCAGGTCCGCGTCGCGATGGACGAAGGTGTGGCAGAGGCCCTCGGCGTGGGCGAGGACGGGCACGCGCGCCTCGGCCTGCACTCGGCCGACGAGGGCCCGGCCGCCGCGCGGGATCAGCAGATCGATCAGCCCGGCCGCGCCCAGCATGGCGGCCACGTAGGCGCGGTTGATCCCGGGGGCGGCCTGCACGGCGTCGGGCGGGAGGCCGGCCTCGGCCAGGCCCGCGCGGATGGCATCGACGATCACGGCCGAGGAGCGGGCGGAATCGGATCCGCCGCGGAGGATCACGGCGTTGCCCGCCTTCACGCATAGCCCGGCTGCGTCCGCGCCCACGTTGGGGCGGCTTTCGTAGATCATGCCGATCACGCCGAGCGGCTGCGGGACCCGGCGGAAGCGCAGGCCGTTCGGGCGTGTCCACTCCGCGAGCGTGCGGTTCAGCGGGTCGGGGAGGGCCGCGACCTGGTCGAGGCCGTCGGCCATGGCATCGACGCGCGATGGCGTGAGGAGGAGACGGTCGCGGAAGGCGGCGGTGCCCTCGAACGCTGCGACATCCTGCGCATTGGCTGCGAGCACGGCATCCTGGGCGGCGCGGAGCCGGGCGGCGGCGGCGTGCAGGCCGGCCTGGCGACGGGCGTGGGGCGCGTTGGCGAGCGCATGCGAGGCGGCGCGGGCGCGGGCGCCGGCTGCGTTGATCCACGCAGTCTGGACCGAGGCGGCGGGGGCCTCGGCATCCATATCGAGGGTCGGCGTGTGGTTCATGCCTGCATTGTGCCGAGCCGCCGCGCAGTACGCCAGGGGGAGGGCGATGCTACATGGCAGGCATGCCGATGCTTCCCGACACGACCGACGCCACCACCGACACGACCGACGCCACCGACACCAAGGCTGCCCGGCGGCGAGAGCTGGCAAAGGGCTACGCCTGCGCGGTGCTGGTCCTGTTGATTTGGGCTGCGTTCAGCCTCGTGTCGCGCTGGGGGGTGCGGGCCGGGGCCGGCGTGGACGCTGCGGCGCGGCTGACGCCGTGGGACCTGGGCGGGCTTCGATATGCCGTGGCGCTGGTGGGGGGCGGAGCGCTGTGGGCGGCCGGGCACGGGCGGGGGCTGCCTTGGCGACGCTCGGCCTCCGTGGCGGCCTTGGCGGGGTTCGGGTTTGCGCTGCCCGCCTATCTCGGGTTCGGGCTGGCGCCGGCCGCGCATGGGGCGCTGCTGCTGGCAGGCACGCTGCCGTTCATGGTGGCGGTTGGCGCGCGGCTGATGTTCGGGGACCGGTTCGGACGAGCCCGGCTCGTGAGCCTCGGGCTGCTGCTGGCCGGGCTCGTGCTGTTCGGGACGGAGGCCTATGCGCATGGCTCGGCGCCGGCCGGGGCGTGGCGGGGGGACCTGCTGTTCCTGAGCGCCACGGCATGCTGGGCCGGCTACACGCTGCTGATGCGGCGTTGGGCGCCCACGGCCGCGCAGTCCGTGGTGGCGGTCGGGCTGTGGTGCGGGGTGGCCTACCTGCCGCTCTGGGCGCTGGTGTTGCCGAGCAACCTCGGGGCGGCGCCATGGGGTGAGGTGGTGTTCCAGGCGTTGTTCCAGGGCGTGCTGGCGGTGCTGCTCTCCCTGTGGCTCTACACGCGGGCGCTCGGCGCGCTGGGCCCGGCGCGCGTGACGACGATCACGGCGCTCGTTCCGGGGCTCGCCTCGCTGGCGGCATGGCCGGTGCTGGGGGAGGCGCTGGGGCCGCTCTCGCTGGCCGGCCTCGCGCTCGGGTGCCTGGCAGTGGCCCTCGGCGTCGGACGAGGGCCGGCTGGGCGCAGGTAGCCGGCCGGTCGTCTCACTTTTCAACCGATCCGGCTGCGGGCACAATGCCTCATGCATTCCAACCGCACCCTCCTGCGCGCCGCGACCCAGGCCGCCCATGCCAGGCTCGACACCGTGTTCAGCCGATACGACCTCGCATGCCCGGCCGGCTACCGGCGCTTCCTCCTGGCGCAGGCGGCCGTGGTGCCGTCGCTGGAAGCGGCGCTGGACGGGGCGCTGGACGGGGCGGGGGCACGGCGCGTGCTGCCCGACTGGCCGGAGCGGCGGCGGAGCGCGGCGCTGCTTGCGGACCTGGCGACGCTCGGCGTGGCGAGGCCGCCCGCGCTGCGTGCGCCGGCGCCCGGCGGGCCGGGATGGGTGCTGGGCGCACTGTATGTGCTCGAAGGGTCACGGCTCGGCGCGAAAATGTTGCGGCGCCGGGTCATGTCCGGCGGCGACGTCTTGTGTTGTGCAGCAACCGCCTACCTGACGCACGAGCCTGGATCAGCGTCTTGGCCCGACTTTCTCGCCGTGTTGCAAACGTCCCCACACGCTGCCGACCTCGACACCATGGTCCTGGGCGCGTGCGATATCTTCGCCTTGTTCGAGCAAGCCGCCTGCAGCCCCGACCACGAAGAGGTAAGTGCCCATGCCGAGTCCGGCTAACGACGTCCGCATTGCCGACGAGCCGATCGACCTCGGCAATTGCGACCGGGAAACCATTCATCTGCAATCCACGATCCAGCCGATCGGGTTCCTGATCACGGCGTCGTCGGACTGGATCGTGACGCGGCTTTCGGCCAATGCGCCGCTTTGGCTCGGACAACCGGTCGACGCGCTGTTGGGCTCCTCCCTGCGTTCGCTCATTACCCCGGACGCGCTGCACGTGCTGCGCAATCGGCTTGCGGTGTTGCGAGGCGACGACTCCGTGGAGCGGGCGTTCGGGCTCGAGCTGCTGCGGGGCCGGCCGGCGTTCGACGTCGCGGTGCACCTGTCGCACGGCAAGATCATCCTCGAGTGCGAGCCGAGCGAGGCGGAGTCCGAGGTGCAGGCGACGACGCTCGTGCGCTCGCTGATCGCGCGGCTGCAGACCGCCGAGGCGATCGAGAGCTTCTATCGCGAGGCGGCGCGGCTGCTCCGGGCACTGACCGGGTTCGACCGGGTGATGGTGTATCGGTTCAACGCCGACGAGTCGGGCGAGGTGGTGGCGCACGCGACGTCACCGGGCACGCAGTCGTTCCTCGGGCTGCACTACCCGGCGTCCGACATCCCGAAGCAGGCGCGGGCGCTGTATGAGCGGAACTGGCTGCGGATCATCGCCGACGTGGGGGCCGAGGGCGTGCCGGTGGTGCCGCAGCTGAGCCCGGAGGGGGAGCCGCTCGACCTGTCGATGAGCACGCTGCGCGCGGTGTCGCCGATCCATCTCGAATACCTGCGCAACATGGGCGTGGCTGCTTCGATGTCGGTCTCGATCCTGCGTCGCGGGAAGCTGTGGGGGCTGTTCGCCTGCCACCACATGAGCCCGCGGGTGATCGGCTACGAGCGGCGGACGGCGGCCGAGCTGTTCGGGCAGACCTTCTCGCTGCTGCTCGAGAGCCGGGAGCGGGAGCTCGAGATCGAATACGAGACCCGGGCGCGGCGGCTGCACAACCAGCTCATGGCGGCGATGGCGGCGGAAGCTTCGACGTTCGAGAACGTGTCGCGGCTGGTGGACGCCATCACGGACCTGATCCCGTGCGACGGCGTGGGCATCTGGGTGGAGGAGCAGGCGACGCTGAAGGGCACGACGCCGACGCGGGAGGAGTTCCTGGGGCTGACCCGGTTCCTGAACCGGACGGCGGCGAGCAAGGTGTTCGCGACCGACGAGCTGGGCAAGACGTATGAGCCGGCGCGGGACTTTCCCGAGCGGGCGGCGGGGCTGCTGGCGATCCCGGTGTCGCGGACGCCACGGGACTACATCGTGTTCTTCCGGCGCGAGGTGGCGCGTTCCGTGTCGTGGGCGGGCAACCCCGACAAGCCGGTGTCGGTCGGGCCGAACGGGGTCCGGCTCACGCCGCGCAAGAGCTTCGAGGCCTGGCGGGAGATGGTCCGCGGAAAGTCCCAGCCCTGGGCGCCGGCCGAACTGCGGGTTGCGGACTCGCTGCGGACGACGCTGCTGGAGGTGATCCTGCACCTCGCCGACATCGCGCAGAGCGAGCGGCGTGGGGCTGCGGAGCGGCAGGAGCTGCTGATCGCGGAGCTGAACCACAGGGTGCGCAACATCCTGGGGTTGATCCAGGGCCTGGTCTCACAAAGCCGGACGGGCGTGGACACCATCGAGAGCTATGCCTCGGTCCTGGGCGGCCGGGTGCAGGCGTTGGCGCGGGCGCATGACCAGCTGACGCGGCAGGAATGGGGTCCGTCCTCGTTGACGTCGCTGATCGAGGCCGAGGCCGGGGCGTTCGGGAACGGGGCGCGCGCGGCGGCGCAGCCAAGCCACGGGCCGGGGGTGCGGATCGGCAGCCCGGACATGCTGCTGCAGCCGGAGGCGTTCACCACGCTGGTGCTGGTGGTGCACGAGCTGATGACCAACTCGGCGAAATACGGCGCGCTCAGCACGCCGCACGGCCATATCGATGTGACGTGGGCGGCCGACGCATCCGGGCGCCTGGCCATCTCGTGGATCGAGCAGGGCGGGCCGCCGGTGCAGGCGCCGACGCGGCGCGGGTTCGGCAGCACGATCATTGAGCGGTCCATCCCCCATGACCTCAAGGGGGAGGCGACGATAGAGTATCGGCTTGCAGGCGTGCGGGCGCGGCTCGTGATCCCGTCCGCCTTCGTCGTGGCAGGGGCGGCGCACCCGCCTTCAGCCGAGCCGAGTTCGGTGCAGGTAACGCACGGGCTGTCGGGCACGGTCCTGCTGGTTGAGGACAACATGATCATCGCGCTCGACGCCGAGGAGATGCTGACGACGCTGGGCGCCGCACGGGTGGACGTGGCGAGCAGCTCCCGCGACGCGCTGGCCTACCTCGAGGCGAACCGCCCGGCCTTCGCCTTGCTGGACATCAACCTGGGTGGGGAGACCAGCTTCGGCATTGCGAGCCGGCTGCAGGCGATGGGCGTGCCGCACGTGTTCGCGACCGGCTATGGCGACGACGTGTCGTTTCCGCCGGAGCATCGGAGCACCTCGGTGGTGAAGAAACCCTACTCGACGGAGACGCTCCAGGGCGTGCTGGCGCGGCGACCCTAGCCGAGGCAGCCGTTGGGCGAGGCAACCGTTGGGCGAGCGAGCCGTTCTGGGGTCTCGCGCTAACGCGCAAGGGTTCATCCCAGGGAGCATCCTCATGCGAGCACATCTTTTCACCACGGTCGCAGCGCTGCTGATCGCGCTGCCCGTGTCGGCGCAGACCGGGCCGTCCGGCTCGAGCACCGTGAACCCCGGGCAGACCGGCCCCGGCACCTCCGGATTGGGCGTCGGGACGCCTATGCCGGGTACGACGACCCTTCGGACGATGACGGATCAGCCCGCCTCCGGCACGGCGCAGGCGCAGCCACGGCGGGTGGTGCGGGCTAAGCCACGGGCGCAGGCGTCGCCGATGCAGGCCTCCGACACGCGGGTGCCGGCCGACGCGGCCGACGGGGCGCCTCCGACGGGGGCATACCGTGGTGGCGCCGGGTCGCCGCTGTCGAACCAGGCGAGCAACATCGACGGGCGCAACACGCGGTCCGAGATCGCCCCGCGGCTGCCCGACCCGGGGGCGTCCAGCTCGGACCCGGCGGCGTATCTGGCGGCGGCCAAGCGCGCGCTGCAGCAGAACAAGACCGGGGCCGCGCAGGAAGCGCTCGAGCGGGCCGAGACGCGGATCCTTAGCCGCACGGAGGACCCGGCGATGGCCAGCCAGCCGAGCACGGCCGCAATGGCGCGCAGCATCTCCGACGCGCGCCGTGCACTCGGCAACCGCGACCGGGCCGGCGCCATGCGGGCGATCGACATGGCCATGGCCGCACCGGTGCCCGCCATCGGCCCGGCGACCACGACGACGATGGTTCCGGGGTCGCCGATGATGGCTCCCACGATGGCGCCGCGCACCTACTGAACGCGAAGCCACGGCCAGGCCCGCCCTCCGCCCCCGATGCAAGGCTCGATGCGAGACTTGATGAAAGACGGGAACGCAGGGCGGGCCATCTGTTTTAAGCCTCGAAAAACAGCGCCGGCCCGTCTATGTGTGCGGCGCAACACGCGCCCGGACAGGACTCCATGGACATCCGCAACATCGCCATCATCGCCCACGTCGACCATGGCAAGACGACGCTGGTCGACCAGCTGCTCCGCCAGTCGGGCTCGTTCCGCGAGCACCAGCAGGTGGCCGAGCGGGCGATGGACAAGAACGACCTCGAGCGGGAACGCGGGATAACGATCCTGGCCAAGTGCACGAGCGTGGTGTGGAAGGATACGCGCATCAACATCGTGGACACGCCGGGCCACGCCGATTTCGGCGGCGAGGTCGAGCGCATCCTGGGCATGGTGGATGGCTGCGTGGTGTTGGTGGACGCGGCCGAAGGCGTGCTGCCGCAGACGAAGTTCGTGGTGGGCAAGGCATTGCAGCGCGGCATCAAGCCGATCGTGGTGGTGAACAAGGTCGACCGGCAGGACTCGCGGGCGGACGAGGTGCATACCGAGGTGTTCGACCTGTTCGCCGCGCTGGATGCGACGGACGAGCAACTGGACTTCCCCATGCTTTACGCGTCGGGGCGGCAGGGCTGGGCCGACGAGGTGATGGACGGGGCGCGCAAGGACCTCTCGCCGATGTTCGACCTCATCATGCGCCACGTGCCGCCGACGAAGCTCGACAAGGAGGCGCCGTTCGCGATGGTGGCGAGCATCCTCGACTACGACAACTTCCTGGGCCGTGTGCTGACGGGCCGCGTCGAGCAGGGGCGTGCCAAGCTGAACATGCCCGTGAAGGTGCTGCGCGACGATGGCACCGTGGTCGAGACGGGGCGGCTTACGAAGCTGATGGGCTATCGCGGCCTGGACCGGGTGCAGGTGGACGAGGTGGAGGCCGGCGACATCGTGGCCGTGGCGGGCCTGACGGACGCGACGGTGCCGGACACGGTGGGTTCGCCGGAGCTGGCCGGGCCGCTGCACGCGATCCCGGTCGATCCGCCGACGCTGGCCATGACGTTCCGCGTGAACGACGGGCCGCTCGGGGGCAAGGAAGGCAAGAAGGTGACCTCCCGCCAGATCCGCGACCGGCTGTTTCGCGAGGGCGAAGGCAACGTCGCGATCAAGATCACCGAGAGCAACGAGGCGGACGCGTTCGAGGTGGCCGGGCGCGGCGAGCTGCAGTTGGGTGTGCTGATCGAGCAGATGCGGCGCGAGGGCTTCGAATTGACCATCGGGCGGCCGCGGGTCCTGACGCGCAAGAACGAGGAGACCGGCGAGCGGGAAGAGCCCTACGAGGAGGTGCTGGTCGACGTGGACGAGCCCTACTCGGGCGTGGTGGTGGAGAAGATGAGCCGCCGCAAGGCGATGATGCAGGACATGCGGCCCTCCGGCGGCGGCAAGGTCAGGCTCACGTTCCACATGCCGAGCCGGGGGCTGATCGGCTACCACGGCGAGTTCCTGACGGATACGCGCGGCACGGGGATCATGAACCGGTTGTTCGCGGGCTATCAGCCCTGGGCAGGGCCGATGGAGGGGCGGCGGAACGGCAGCCTGATCAGCACCGAGAGCGGCGAGGCAATCCATTACGCGCTGTGGTACCTGCAGGAGCGTGGCACGCTGTTCGTCGATCCCGGCGACAAGGTCTACGTCGGCCTCATCCTGGGCGAGAACAGCCGCGGGTCGGACCTGGACGTGAACCCGATCAAGGAGAAGAAGCTGACCAACATCCGGGCCGCGGGCAAGGACGATGCGATGCTTCTGATCCCGCCGCGGCGGATGAGCCTCGAGCAGGCGATCGCCTACATCGAGGACGACGAACTGGTGGAAGTGACGCCGAGTGCGGTGCGCCTGCGCAAGCGGCACCTCGACCCGAACGAGCGCAAGAAGGCGGAGAAGCGCACCGAGGCGGCCTGATCGAGAACGGGGGGAACTTCGGATCGTTCGGTCCGTTTCCCGTTTGATATATTCTGGAGAGACCATCATGTTGACGTACCGCCGCATCACGACCCTGGCCGCAGCAGCGCTGCTGCTCGGTTCCTTCGTCGCCGAGCCCGTGTTCGCGCAGGCCACACTGCCTCCGCCGGGTGGCGGCATCGGTAGCTCGACGACGCCGAGCAACAGCGAGGGCACGCCGTCGGGCGGCTCGGGCAACCTGTCGTCGACGCGGACGCAGGGTGCGCCGGGATCGTCTTATCAGACCGCGCCGGGATACCAGGCTTCGCCGGGGACCACGACGGCCGCCGCGCAGCGCCGCCGCGCTCGCCGTCGGGCCGCGCGCCGCACGGTGCGTCCGGCGCCGCAGAGCAGCCTGATGGCCCCGGCCGCGCCCGCCATCGTCTGAAGTCAACTTCCTGGGCTGCCTGATGCGGTGGCCCGGGCTTGCGACACGATCCGACGCGCGGCATGAGGGCGGGGTGCGAACCTCGCCCTTTTACGATCGGCAACTCTGGATCATGGGGGCACTCGGCTTCGTCGCCGGGCTACCCCTGCCGCTATCCGGCTTCACGCTGCGGCAGTGGCTTTCGGAGGGTGGGCTTTCCTTGGCCGCCATCGGGTTCACGGCGCCGATCGGGCTGGCCTACACGCTGAAATTCCTGTGGGCGCCGGTTCTGGACCAGGTTCGGCCGCCGTTCGGCCTGGGGTGGGCCGGACAGCGGCGGGGCTGGCTGCTGCTCATCCAGCCGGCGCTCGCCCTGGCATGCCTGGCGCTGGCGCTGTCCGACCCGATCGGCGCCCCCGCCCTGCTCGTGGGCGCTGCCATCGGCCTCGCATTCCTGTCGGCCAGCCAGGATGTGGTGATCGATGCGTGGCGGATCGAGACCTTCCCGGAGCGGCAGCAGGGGATCGCGCTCGCCTGCTACATCTGGGGCTACCGCTTCGCGCTGCTCATCTCGGGTGCCGCAGCGATCAAGCTCGTGGACTACATCGGCTGGCGTGGATCGCTGCTCGCCATGGCGGCGCTGCTGGGGTCGGGGGTGGTTGCCACGCTGCTGGCACGCGAACCGGTGGTCGAGCGTGCGGCCAAGGTCGCCATGGGGTTCGCAGCCAAGCTGCGGCTGTCCGTGATCGAGCCGTTCCGGGACTTCCTGCTGCGGCCCGGCGCCGTGCCAATCCTGGCCTTCGTCATGCTGTTCAAGCTCGGTGAGGCCTTGGCGCACACCATGGCGGCGCCGTTCTACCGGGACATGGGGTTCGTCCGGTCGGACGTGGCGTTCGCAACCGGTGTGCCGGGGCTGATCTCGAGCCTGGTGGGTGCTGCAGCGGGCGGGTGGCTGGTCGTGCGGATCGGGACCGGGCGGGCGCTGGTCACGACCGGGTTCGTGCAGATGGCGTCCATGGGGCTCTATTTCGCGCTGGCCGTATCGGGCGGGGACTGGCGGATCCTGGTGGCGAAGATCGTGCTCGAGAACATCGCCGAGGCGATGGCGGATGCGGCGTTCATCACCTACCTGTCGTCGCTCTGCTCCACCCGGTTCACGGCCACGCAGTATGCGCTGCTCTCGTCCTTGGCGGCGGTCGGGCTGCGGACGTTGGGCGGGTTCTCGGGCGTATTGGCGGGCGCACTCGGCTGGGTCGAGTTCTACGCGCTGACGATCGTGGCCGCGGTGCCGGCGATGCTGATCATGCTCTGGCTCTTGCGGCGATACCCGCCGGGGCCGCGGCCGGAAGTGCAGGCAGCCAAACGGTGACGGTGGTGCCGACGCCCTCCGTGCTGTCGATGGCGAGCTGGCCGCGGTGGCGGTTGACGATGTGCTTGACGATGGCGAGGCCGAGCCCGGTGCCGCCGACCGCACGGGAGCGGTGCTTGTCGGCGCGGTAGAACCGCTCGGTCAGGCGCGGGATGTGGGCGCGGGCGATGCCGGCGCCGTCGTCGGTAACGGCGATCGAGATGCCGGGACGGGGGGGCAAGGGTGGGCCGGGGGGCGCGCCGCGGGCAACCAGGCGGACACGGCCCGCCTCCCGGCCATACTTCACGGCATTGTCGAGCAGGTTCTGCAGCACCTGCTCGAGCTGATCCTCGTCACCGGGGACCTCGGCCAGGGTTGGCGACACGTCCAGCTCCAGCGTCATGCGGCGGGCGCGGACCTGCGGTTCGAAGGCGGCGGCGAGGCGGCGGATGAGGCCGGCGAGGTCGATCTGGTCGGCGGGCGGCTGGTGCTCGGTGAGCTCGATGCGGGATAGGCTGAGCAGGTCGTCGATGAGGCGGTTCATTCGCTGCGCCTGCTCGGCCATGATGCCGAGGAAGCGGACCTGCGCCGGCGGGTCGTCGGCCGCGGGGCCACGCAGGGTGTCGATGAAGCCGATGAGGCTGGCGAGCGGGGTGCGAAGCTCGTGGCTGGCGTTGGCGACGAAGTCGGCCCGCATGCGCTCCACGGCCCGCTCGCGCGTGCGGTCCGAGAGCACGGCCATGATGCGGCTGCCGTCGGCGAGCGGCGGGTCGAGCGGGATGACGGTGGCCTGCACCTCGCGCGGCACGGGGGCGGGGAGGTTGAGCTCGGCCGTTTGCGGCTGGCCATCCGCCAGCGCGCGGTCCAGGGCAGCGCGGAGGCCCGGGTGGCGGAGCACGGCGGGAATGGACGGGCCGAAGGCGGCGTCGGCGGCCAGATTGGTCCGCTGGACGGTGCGGTTGGCGCCGAGGACCATCACCGGGTCGGGCAGGCGGCGCACGAGTTCCTGCTCGGCACGGGCTCGGGCCTCGAGCTCGGCTTCCCGGATGGCCAGCGAGCGGGAGAGGCGCGCGGCCTCCCGCGCCAGGTGGGCGGTTGCGGCGAGGAGGGGCGCGCCCTCCGGGTTGGGCGCGCCGGCCGGGTTCGCGCCGTGCAGGGCGTGGATGACGCGGGCCAGGTCGCGCACCCAGAGCAGCGCCAGCGCGAGGGCACCGAGGCTCACGAGCGTGCCGGCCAGCAGGGCGGGGCGCCAGGCGAGGTCGCCGGAGAGCGTCAGGACGGCGAGTACGGACACGGGCACGGCGGCCAGGACGGCGGCCGTGCGGAGTGGCAGGGGCGGGCGCATCCGGCCTGCCTACACTCCCGGCGCGGACAGCGTCTGCGGCGCGGGCTGGACGATGTGGGTGCCGCCCCGGTCCACCTGGAAGATGGCGAGGCCGCGGCGAACCTGGCCGTCCGGCAGGAGGCCCACGAGCCCGTCGGCGCCGGCGAACCCCTCGGGGCGTGCGAGGCTGCCCATGGGCCAGGCCGGGCCGCCGAGCTGGGCTGAGCGGGCGATCCCGGCGGCATCGTAGGCGAGGCTTGCGAGCTCCCGGGGCGGGGCGTTGTACTTGGCGACGAAGGCCTGCTCGAAGCCTTGTCGCTGCGCCGGGTCCGGGGCGGCGAACCAGGCGCCGGCCAGCGCCGGGTAACGGGCGGCGTCGCGGGCCCAGGTGGCGGGGCCGAGAATGCGAACCTGGTCGGGCCCGATGTCGTAGAAGGCGAGCAGCGGGGCGGATTGGCCCAGCAGCTCTCCCGAGGCGCCGAGCAGCAGTGCGTCCATGGGCGGCGGCGGCGGCGCGCTGCGGCCGAGTTCGGCGGCCTTGCTACGGCCATCCGCATCGTTGCTGGCGCGCGCGGTCCGTTGTTGGCCGTCGATGGCGCCGCGGCGGCTCGCATAGGCGGCGACGTCCTTCAGCGCGTCGTTGAAGCCGGCGAAGCTGGGCGGGGCGCGCAGCACGCGGGGCTCGGCCAGGCGGGCCTCGCTGGCAGAGGCGACGAAGCCGGCAGCCAGTGCCTCGCCGAACGGGTTGGCGGGCACGACGGCGGCAAGCCGTGTCTTGTTCTCGGCCTGCATGGCCAGCACGAGGCGCCGGGCCTGCTGGGCTGGGGTGACTCCGAGCGTCCATACGCCGGGGCGGGCCTGGGCAATGTCGCTGGTGAAGGCGAGCATGGGCACCCCGGCGGCGGTGGCGATCGGGGCGGCGGCGGCGGTTTCGGCGGCGGTGAGGGGGCCGAGGATGATGCCGGCGCCCTTCTCGATGGCCTCCTTCGCGGCGCGGGCTGCGCCCTCGGGCGTGCCGGTGGTGTCGAGCGTGTCTGTCTCGAGAGCGCCGGGCTGGCGGTCGAGGTTGAGCTGGGCGGCGCGCAGCATTGCCTGGCCAGTCTCGGCGCCGGGGCCGGTGAGCGGCAGGAGGAGGGCGACGCGGCGGCCGGCGCTGGCGTTTGGCAGCGGCACCGGGCGGGACGGGATGGCGCCCCCGGGGCCGCTGCCGTAGCGCGCGCCCTGCGGCTCGGCTACGCAGGCGCCGAGGGCCAGCGCCACGGCAAGCGCCGGGATCGGACGCAGGGGGCGGCAGGATGAGCGGAGCAGACGAGCCAATTGAACCAGCATCCGATGATCCTTCCCTGATCGACCCGGCGTTCGAGGCGGCCGGCCATTCGAGTTCTGCCATCCTATCACCCGGGCTCACCCTGGTGGCCACCCCGATCGGGCGGCTGGGTGACATTACGCTTCGCGCGCTGGACACGTTGCGGGGTGCCGACCTGGTTTTGTGCGAGGACACGCGAACGACGGCGCGCTTGCTCCAGCATTACGGGATCGGTGTGCGGACCGAGGCGCTGCACGACCACAACGAGGCCGGGCGGGCGCCGGGGCTGGTGGCGCGGATGCTGGGGGGTGCCCGTGTGGCGGTGGTGTCGGATGCGGGCACGCCGCTGCTGTCCGACCCGGGCTATCGGTTGGTGCAGGCGGCGATTGCGGCCGGGGTGCCGGTGAGCGCCGCACCGGGGCCGAATGCGGCCGTGATGGCGCTGGTGCTGTCGGGGCTGCCGCCGCACCCGTTCCTGTTCCTGGGCTTTCCTCCGCCGCGGCAGGCGGCACGGCTGACGGCCTTCGGGCGGCTGCGGGCGGCCGAGCGGGCCGGGCTTCAGGCGACGCTGCTGTGGCACGAGGCGCCGCACCGCCTGGCCGAGGCGCTGGCCGACCTCGCGACGGTGTTCGGCGACCGCCCGGCGGCGGTGGCGCGGGAGCTGACGAAGCGGTTCGAGGAGGTGCGGCGGGGCTCGCTTGCGGAGCTTGCCGCGCACTATGCGGTGCACGCGGCCCGAGGCGAGATCACGCTCGTGGTCGGCCCGGCGCCGGAGGAGAAGACCGGGGAGGCCGAGCTGGATGCGTTGCTCGTGGAGGCTCTGGAGGGCGGCGCGACCGTCCGGGATGCGGCTGCCACCGTGACAGCGGCGACCGGCCTGCCGAGGAAAGCCGTCTATGCTCGGGCGCTGGCGCTGGCGCAGGGCAGGGATATACAATTTCGCGCCTGACATCATTCATTTGGGGGACGACCGTTGCGCTAAGTTATGACAAGCTCCGTTGAACGAGCGGGGTGCCGAGCATGGACGAAGACATGATCTGGCCTTTGCCGACGCATCGGTCCCGGGTCGTGGAGCCCGTAGCCGAGCCAGGCGGGGTTGCCTTGTTGTTGTTGCCCGAGCCGGCGGCGCTGCTGGACGAGCGTGGGCGGGTGCTCGCGGTGAACGAGCGTGCGGCCGGGCTGGGGGCGGTCCTGTCGCTGCGGCCCGGGCAGGGCGTGGTGGCAGCGCAGCCGGCGCAAACCTGGGCGTTGCGGGCGGCCGTGGCGGAGGCGGCGCGGGGCGGCGGCGGGGCGGCTGTGGGGATGGACCACCTGTTCGTGCTGGTGACGCCGCTCGAGCAGGCGGGGCCGTGGCCGCCTGGGGCGGTGCTGCTGCGGGTCCGGGACACCAGGGCGCCGGATCAATCGGAGCTGGGAGTGGCCGAGAGCCGGCAGGCGTCGGAGCGGCTGGGGCTGACGCGGGGGGAAGCGGAGGTGGCGCTTGCCACAATGCGCGGCGACGGGGTGGCCGAGATCGCGGCGCAACGGCAGGTGGCGCAAAGCACGGTCCGGACATTGCTCCGTCGAGCGCAGGCCAAGACGGGCTCCCGGACCGCACGGGGGATGGCGAACGTGCTGCGGGCCGTGCTGGGATGAGAGCCCTGACTGAGCCGTAGCCCCGCTCAGCGGCCGGTGAGGATGCGCTCCATCAATTGCTTCACGTTCGGGATGAAGCCGTTGGAGTAGAAGCTGTCGCTGGCGAAGCGGTAGGCGTTGTGGCCGCTGAACATCAGCTGGTGCTCGATGGCATCGGGCGTCTGGTCGTGGCGGCGGACCTGCTGCAGCGTCTTCTGGATGCAGAAGCTGCGCGGGTCGGCCTTCTTGCCGTTGGAATACTCGGGCTCGAGCTGGCTCCAGTTGCTGAAGCGGCACTGGCTGAGGCAGCCCATGCACTCGACCTGGTCCTTGGTGATCTTTTCGGCCCGCTCGGAGGTGACGAACACGAGCGTGCCGTCCGGGGTGCGGAGCGCCTCGGTGAAGCCCTCGCTGATCCAGCGTTCGGCGTTGGTGCGATCGGGCGAGGTGAGATAGACGGGCCGCTTGCGGGGGCCGATGCCGAGCATGGCGGTATGATCGCCCACGGGCTCGGCGGTGTAGGCCACCTGGTGCTCGGATCGCTCCCGCAGCTCACCGATGAAGCCGTTGTTGACGGCGCTGCTATAGAAGCCGGTGGGGCTGAACTTGTTGAGGAACACGTCGCCGGCGCGCAGCGTGAGCAGGCGCTGCTTCCAGGCGTCGCTGATGGGGCTCTCGACGGTCAGCAGCGGGCGGGTGCCGAACTGGAAGGCGATGGGGCCGAGCTCGGGATTGTCGATCCAATGCTCCCACTCCTCGAGCCACCAGACGCCGCCGGCCATGATGATGGGCACCTCGTCGAGCCCGAACGTGCGCATCAGCTTGCGGAGCGCCAGGACGCGGGGGAACGGGTCCTCCGGGACGGTCGGGTCCTCGCCGTTGCTGAGGCCGTTATGGCCACCGGCCAGCCACGGGTCTTCATACACGACGCCGCCGAGAAGCGAGGCGGCCTTGCTGTAGGCACGCTTCCAGAGTGCGTTGAAAGCGCGCGACGAGCTGACGATGGGGTAATAATGGATCCCGAACTTGGCCGCGATGTCGCTGAGGCGGTAGGGCATGCCGGCGCCGCAGGTGAGGCCGTGGACGAGGCCGCGGGCGCCCTCGAGCACCCCGGTGATGACGCGCTCGGCGCCACCCATCTCCCAAAGCAGGTTCGCGTGGATGCGGCCCTGGCCGCCGCTGATGTCGTAAGCGCGCTGGGCCTGGGCGATGCCGCCCTGGATGCCGTAGGCGATCAGCTCCTCATGGCGTTCACGCCGGGTGCGGCCGTGATAGGGCTGGTCGAGCGGGTTGCCGTCCTCGTCGTAGAAGTCGGCGTTGACGGCGCTGAACGTGCCGGCGCCGCCTGCGGCCGCCCAGTGGCCGGACGAGACGCCGGTGGACACACCAATGCCTTTGCCGCCTTCGACCAAGGGAAGCATCTCGACCCCGCCCATGCGGATCGCGTTGATCGACTTCATTCCCGCCCTTGCCTCGCCCGCCTGTGCACGACCGTGCGTCGCCCGGGGGTCCGCCCTGAGCCTCGAACGGTAGATGGACGGGCCGGGGCGCGTTTCCAGCCCCGGCCCTCTCGGATTATGACAGAATGTTACTCGGCTGCGTCACGACGGCCCCGGCCACCTTCACGCCCGCCCTCGCGCTCGTCGCGGCCACCTTCCCGGCCCGGCTTGGCGCCGACCTGGTCGGTGATGTCCGCCCCTGTCGCCTGATCGACGACGCGCATCGAGAGCTTGACCTTGCCACGGTCGTCGAAGCCGATGACCTTGACGCGGACCTGGTCGCCTTCCTTGACGATGTCGGTGGTCTTGTTGACCCGGGTCTGGGCCAACTCGCTGATGTGCACGAGGCCGTCCTTGGCGCCTAGGAAGTTCACGAAGGCGCCGAACTCGGCCGTCTTGACCACCTTGCCCTGGTAGATGACGCCCACCTCGGCCTCGGCGACGATGCCGCGGATCATTGCGATCGCCTTCTGCGTCTTGGCGTCGTCCGAGCTCGAGATCTTGATCGTGCCGTCGTCCTCGATGTCGATCTTGGCGCCGGACTGCTCGACGATGTCCCGGATCACCTTGCCGCCCGTGCCGATGACCTCTCGGATCTTCTCCTTCGGCACGTTGATGACCGTGATCTTGGGCGCAGTGGCCGCCACGTCGCTGCGGGCGCTGGTGATGGCCTTGGCCATCTCGCTCAGGATGTGGAGGCGGCCGTCGCGCGCCTGGTCGAGCGCGATCTTCATGATGTCGGCGGTGATGGACGTGATCTTGATGTCCATCTG
>JBBROS010000026.1:0-50166 GCA_038229135.1 Acetobacterales bacterium | reverse complement strand
GGGCATGGTTGTTCCTCACCGACGAGGAGGGGCTGGGGGCGCTCGTGGTGGGTGGCGGCGTGGCGTTGTGGGCGTTCACCCGGCAGCGCGCGGCTCCGGCTGCGGATGACGCGCCTGCCGCGGCCGGGCCGCACGTGGTCGTGCTGGCCTACTACTACCCGCCGCAGAACGAGATCGGCGCCGCCCGGCCCGGACGGTTCGCGCGTGGGTTGCGGCGGTTGGGCGCGGATGTCACGGTCGTCACCTCAGCCATCGCCGGCGCCGGCCCGGGGGACAACCCGGATGGCATCGAGGTGCTGCAAGCCCCGCCACCCCTCGCCATCGTGAAGGCCACCGTCGCCCCGCTCGACCCGGTGCAGCGCACCCGCGTGCGGGCGCTGCACTGGGCCGAACGGGTGATCATGCCGTACGACGACCGCCTGGGCTGGTTTCCCGGTGCCTACGACGCGGCGCAGAACGCGATCCGCCCCGGCGCCGTCGTGCTGTCGACGCATCCCCCGGTCGTCACGCACCTCGTGGCCCTCGCACTCAAGCAGAAGCATGGCGTGCCGTGGATCGCGGATTTCCGGGATCCGCTGTTCGGCAACCCGTTTCGCACGTCGCAGCGGGCCAGCCTGATCGACCCGCGGCTCGAGCGCATCGTGATCGGGAATGCAGACGCCGTGATCGCCAACACCGAGGCTGCCGGGCGGCAGCTGAAGGCGCGCTATCCGGAGCACGCAGGCAAGGTGGACGTGATCTGGAACGGCTTCGACCCGTCCGACGGCATTTCGCCCAGCCCGGCGCCGACCCGGACACGCTACGCGCTCAGCCACGTGGGGACGATGTACGACAACCGCACGCTGCTGCCGGTCGTGCTCTCGGTCGCACGGCTGATCGCGCAGGGCCGGCTGCAGCCCGATGCGTTCGTGCTGCGGCAGATCGGGCGGGCGGACCCGCAATGCCTGGACCTGGAGGCGCCGGTGATGCAGGCACTCCTGGCGCTGGGCTGCCTCGAGGTGGTGAACCGCAACCTGCCGCTCGCCGACGCCCATGCGGCGATGCGCGACGCGAACGGGCTGCTGCTGCTCGACATGACGGCCACGAACCGGGGCGTCCAGGTGCCGGGCAAGAGCTACGAATACATCCGGACCGGCCGCCCGATCCTGGCGTTGACGGCGCCGGGATCCTCGACGCAGGACCTGCTGACATTGGCCGGCGTGGAACACGCCTGCTTGGACCTGCATGCGCCGATCGAGGCGTTCGACGACGGGCTGCTCGCCTTCCTCCTGGCCCCGGCGCGCGTGTCGAAGCCGAGCGACGCGTTCATGCAGACCTTCTCGGCAACGGCCCAGACGGCGCACCTCATGCGCGTCATCGAGCGGGTGCGGCGCTCCGGTGCACGGGGTGGGTCCGACGTAGCTTGACGGTGCGGAGTCTGGTGCCGGCTCGCCATGTGCGGCACACTCCGGAGCAAGGAGAACGGCATGTGTGGCCTGGCAGGAATCCATCATCCCGGGGGCGGCCCGATTGACCGGGGCATGCTCGGCCGCATGACGGCGGCGCTGGCCCATCGCGGGCCGGATGGTGACGGGTTCCACGTCGAGCCCGGCCTCGGCTTCGGGCACCGCCGCCTCGCCATCATCGACCCGGCCGGCGGGCACCAGCCGATGTTCAACGAGGACGGCTCGGTCGTCATCGTGTTCAACGGTGAGATCTTCAACTTCGCCGAGCTGTGGCCGAAGCTGAAGGCACTCGGTCATGTGTTTCGTACGGACCACAGCGACACGGAAGCGGTCGTCCATGCCTGGGAGAGCTGGGGTCCGGACTTGCTGCAGCATCTGGTGGGGCAGTTCGCCCTCGCCAT
This sequence comes from Acetobacterales bacterium, assembly GCA_038229135.1. Lineage (GTDB taxonomy): Bacteria > Pseudomonadota > Alphaproteobacteria > Acetobacterales > Acetobacteraceae > JBBROS01. Next base: position 48,320 of record JBBROS010000026.1, on the reverse strand, counting down.
TTGGGACCGCAACCAGAAGACACTGTTCCTCGCGCGGGACCGGGCGGGGGAGAAGCCGCTATACTATGCCCGGCGCCCCGACGGCTCGCTCGTGTTCGGCTCCGAGATGGCGGCGCTGGCGCACGTGCCGGACCTCGAGCGCCGCATCTGCCCGGCTGCCGTCGACGACTTCTTCGCCTTCGGCTACGTGCCCGACCCGCACACCATCTACGCCGGCATCCACAAGCTCCCGGCCGCGCACTACCTGCTCATCCGGGAAGGCGCGCATGCTGCCCCACGGCGCTACTGGTCGGCGCCGACTGCGGTGCACCAGGTGTCCGAGCAGGATGCGCTGGCCGAGCTGCAGGGGCGGCTGAGCCAGGCGGTGCAGTCCTGCCTCGTGTCGGACGTGCCGCTGGGCGCGTTCCTCTCGGGCGGGATCGATAGCGGCGCGGTGGTGGCAACCGCCTCGGGCCTGCTGTCCACGCCGCTCGAGACGTTCACGATCGGCTTCCCGGGAGACGAGGACGAGACGCCGCTCGCCCGGATCGTCGCCGAGCGCTACGGCACCGTGCAACGGGTGGACCAGGCGTCGCCGAACTACCTCGAGGCGGTGCGGGCCCAGGCCCACATGTTCGGGGAGCCGTTCGGGGACACGTCGTCCGTGCCGACCGAAGCCGTGGCGGCGCTGGCGCGGCGCCATGTGACGGTGTCCGTGTCGGGTGACGGGGGGGACGAGGTGTTCGGCGGCTACCGGCGGTATCGCTGGCACCAGATGGCCGAGGCGGTTCGGGCCTACGTGCCGTCGCCGCTGCGCCGGGGCGTGCTGGGGCAGCTTGCCGCCGCCTACCCGAAGATGGATTGGGCGCCTCGCTGGCTGCGGGCCAAGCACACCTTGACGGAGATCAGCCTGGATAGCGCGCTGGGCTATTACCGGACGGTCGCGAAGGTTCATCACGACCAGCGCCGGTCGCTGTTCTCGGCCACGCTGCGCGCCCAGCTCGAGGGGCACGACCCGGCCTCGCGGATCGTCGATCTCATGCAGGCCTGCGACTCCGACGACACTCTGCTGCAGGCCCAGTATGTCGACGTGAACACGTATCTGGTCGGCGACATACTGACGAAGGTGGATCGGACGAGCATGGCGCACTCGCTCGAGGTGCGGGCGCCGTTCCTCGACTGGCGCTTCATGGAGTGGGGGATGGCGCTGCCGGCCTCGCTGAAGCTGCGGGGGCAGGAGGGAAAGTGGGTCTTGCGCAAGGCGCTCGAGCCGCTGCTGCCGCACGACCTGCTGCATCGGCGCAAGCAGGGGTTCGCGACGTCGCTCTCGGGGCTGCTGCGGCGGGACGAGGCGCGTGTCCGCGAGCGGCTGCTGGGCGGGCCGATGGCGGATTCCGGACTGTTCGACCCGGTGCGGGTGGAAGCGCTGCTCGACCAGCACGTCACCGGGCGATCCGATCATGCGCAGGCATTGTGGCTACTGCTGGCGTTCGAGGGATTCCTGGTGGCGGCCGAGCAGGTGAAGCCAGGGGTGGCACGCGCTGCGGAGTGACAATTGCAACCAAGAACGAACGGAAATCTCGTTTTTTGTATGTTGCATGATCGCGAATGCGTGATTAAGACGTTATCTCAGTAGAACGGATCGGTGATGCGATCGAATCGCACCGCCGCCGGCGAAGGAGCGTCTATGACCGAGCGACAGGCAGGTTTGCGGGGCTGGCCCAACGAGGGCAAGGCAGGTTCGGACCCTTCGCGGGACCGGTTCCGGCACAATCTTGCGCGGATCATGAGTGAACGTGGCATTACGCAGGCGAGCCTCGCGCGCACCATGGACGTGTCGCGGGTGGCGGTGCACGCATGGATCTGGGGCACGTGCTTTCCGGAGACGTCGCGGCTGATCAAGCTTGCGCAGTCGCTGAGCGTGCCGGTGGGCGTTCTGCTCGAGAACGACCCGGTGCCGCCGGAGAACTCGAACGAGGAAGCGCTGCTGTTGAGCGCCTTTCGCAAGCTGCCGAACACGGCGCGGCTGACGTTGCTGGCCGATGCCTACGAGCTGTCGAACCAGGCGGCTGCGCAGGCAGCGGCCGCAGCCGCCACGGCCAATGCGGCGCGCGGGCGCGAGAAGCGCAAGAGCAGCGGGGGCTGAGCCGGCGCCGCGGCCAACGAGGCCGTGGCGCTCCACGACCCTGGGCGGTCAGGCTCCAGGGATGACGGTGCCCTTGAACGTGGCCGTAACCCACTGCTTCAGCGCCGGGTCGGCGTAGCCGGACGCGAGCAGCTTGGCCCACGGCTTTGCCTCGTCGCCCTGCCGCACCACAACCAGGCAGCAATATTGCGCGATGAGCGCCGGGCCGGCCTTCTCCACCACCAGGCTGTCGTTCAACGGGTCGAGCCCAGCCGCGACGGCGTAGTTGCCCGTGATGGCGCCCGCATCCACGTCGGACAGCGGCAATGCCGACCATGGCGGCCGTCTGCAGCGCGGCTTCGAGAAGGAGCGATTGGAGCGCCGGGGAGAGCATGCGCCTTGTTAGCGGATCGGCGCGCGAGGACTAGGCCCCGGGCGTCCGGGCGCCCCAGATCGTCTCCTCGGTCCAGCCTAAAGCGGCGAACTCGCCTGCCCGAAGTGGCTCCTCTTCGGCCGCGAAGAACTCATCCAGCTGGGGCGGAGCAACCGACGTGCCGCTCAGCATCGCATGAGCTTGGCCGCGATGATGGATCTGGTGCTGGAACACATGCAGCAGCAGGCGATCCATACGCTCGTGTTGCACGCGGGACCTACGGTGGATGGCAACGACCCGACCGAGGTCAGCCGGACCCAGCCCGACCACCACGTGGAGCAATTGCCGGTCTACCTCGGCCTGCGCCAGGCCGAGTTCGTCCACAGTGCGACAAGGCTCGGGCTCTGCCCAGGCCGCCGGTCCGAGCGTGCCCCGTTCCATCGCGTCGACGTAGAACCGGTCGACTACGAGGATGTGGTTCAGCGTTGCGCATAGGGTTGGAAAAAAACCGCTTCTGCGAGCGGCAAACTCGTGTTGCGTGAGATGCCGGCATGCCTGGAGCAAACGGTGATTGGCCCAGGCATTGTTGTAGGCCATTGAGCGGAAGGGTAGCAGCCCGTCGTTCGACAGGACCGCGTCTGTCCCCACTGGTTCAATCCCCCGCCAACCGCGCCCCGGCCGTCGGAGCACACAGGCGCATGACGGCCCCAAGGCCAGGCGCCTCGTCCAGCCGGAGCAGGGCCTCCGCGAGCCGGGCCGCACGCTCTTCGCCGAGCACGGGGCGGGCCAGGCCGTCGAACTTGGCCTGAAGCTCGAGGTCGGTGAGGAAGTTGCCCGGCTCGCCCTTGGGCACGGGCACGAAGCGGCGGATGACCTGCCCGCGGGCATGGAGCGTGAGCGAGGCGGCCATGTTGGCGGGGAAGGCCGCCTCCGCCTCCGGGTCGTGCTCGCACACCAGTCGGGGCAAGAGGGCGCGGATGGCCGGGTCCTGCAGCAGGGCATAGCTGTCCCAGCCCACGGTCCCGGTGCAGAGGGCCGTGGCCACCACGAAGGGGCCGCTGAACTGGCCGTCCACCACGCTCTGCGGGTCCGCCTTCCGGTCGGCGGGGGCCCCGATGAGGGTCATGCCGGCATGGGGCAAGCCGATCGTGCCGCGTTCGATCTCGTGCGGCTGCAGGCCCAGCTCGGCGCGGAGTGCCAGCGCGGCGTCGATGGCGGCGTGGCCGTAGCGGCAGGAAGGGTACGGCTTCACCGCGGTGTTCATCACGTCCCAGTCGGTGCCGAGGCCCTGGATGGCGCGGGCCGGGTCGGGCGAGGGCGCATAGGCGGCGAGGAAGCCGTGCTTGCCTTCGATGGGGTGGGAGGCGCCGAGGAAGCCCTCGCGGGCGAGAGCCGCGGCGGTCAGGCCCGATAGGCTGCTCCAGCCGACCTGGAAGCGCTTCGACCAGGCGCCGTTCTCGAGGAACTGGAGGCTGCCGGCCGCCTGGCTGAGGGCGATGCCGAACGCGTCCGCGACGCCCTTCGCGTCCAGGCCGAACACGCGTGCGGCGGCTGCGGCGGCGCCGAACACGCCGCAGGTGGCGGTGGGGTGGAAGCCGCGGGCGTAATGGTCGCCTGCGGGCAGCGCCATGGCGAGGCGGCACATGACATCATAGCCGGCGACGATGGCGGCCACGAGCTCCGCACCCGAGGCGCCCTTCATCTCCGCAGCGGCCAGCGCCGCCGCGATGACGGGGGCGCCGGGGTGCAGGGAGCCGGCCGCGTGCGTGTCGTCGAAGTCGAGCGAGTGGCCGAGCGCGGCGTTGAGGAAGGCCGCACCCGCCGGGGTCCAGCGCGACGTGTCGCCGAACACCGAGCCGTTGCCGGCCGCGACGCCCAGCGCCCGGGCGGCGGCAATGAGCGGCGGCGTGCTCTCTGCATCGTGCCGGGCGCGGATGATACAGCCGGCGAGGTCCAGCACCAGTTGGCAGGCCCGGCGCCGGACCTCGGGCGGCAGGTGTTCGGGCCGAAGCGTGGCCACGTGGGTGGCGAGGGTGGCGGTGATCTCCATGGGTCGTCTCCCCGAATGCGCGGGTGTGCCGCTGCGTTGGAGGCACTGTGACGCATGGGCGCGTCCGTTCCAATCACGTCGTCGCCACGGGCGGCGCCAATTTCGTATTTGCACGGGCGGCGCCATTCGTATTCGCCGCGGGCGCCGCCATCCTGCGTTGGCGCGTATGGCCCGGCTGTGGCACTAGGGGCCCATGCTGAACCGCCGCACGCTGCTCGCCGCCCCCGCGCTCCTGGCCACCCCGGCCTTCGCGCAGTCCGGCTCGTTCGACTCGTTCGTCGCCGGGGTGAAGGCGGAGGCGCGGCGGGCCGGGATCCGCGACGCGACGCTGGCCTCGGCCTTCGCCGGCGTACAGCCGAACCAGCGGGTGATCGAGCTGGACCGCCGGCAGCCCGAGTTCAGCCTGACCTGGCCCGAATATCGCGCCCGGGTGCTGCCCGAGAGCCGGCTGCAGGCGGCGCGCGAGAACTTTGCGCGGGAGCGTCCGCTGCTGGAGCGGGTGGAGGCGCAGTATGGCGTCGATCCGGCCATCATCGTCGGCATCTGGGGGATCGAGTCGGCGTTCGGCGCCAACAAGGGCAATTACCGCCTGGTCGAGGCGCTCTCGACGCTTGCGTGGGAGGGGCGGCGGGCGGCGTTCTTCCGCAAGGAGCTGCTGAACGCGCTGAAGATCCTCGATGCGGGGGACGTGACGCCGGGGCGGCTGACGGGCGGGTATGCGGGAGCGATGGGGCAGCCGCAATTCATGCCGAGTTCCTACTTGAGCTACGCGGTGGATTTCGACGGCGACGGGCGGCGGGACATCTGGGACAGCAAGCCGGACGTGTTCGGCTCCGTTGGCAACTACCTGGCGCGCGCCGGCAAGTGGCGGCGTGGCGAGCCCTGGGGGCAGCCGGTGCGCGTACCGCCGGGCGTCGCGGGTGGGCGGGATGCGAAGCGCAGCCTGGCCGAATGGGCCCGCGCGGGCGTGGCTCGGCCCGACGGGCGGCCGTTCACCCGGCCGGACGTGATGGGCGGCGTGGTCGTGCCCGACGGGGCTGGACCGGGTGAGGGCTACATGGTCTATGCCAATTTTCAGGCCATCCGCAGCTACAACCCGTCCGACTTCTATGCGCTGGCAGTGGGCCTGCTCGCGGACGCTGCCGCCGGGTGACGCGGCTCGGGGTTCTGCTGCTGGCCGCGATGCTGGCCGGTTGCGCGCGGCGCCCGACCGAGCCGGCGCCGGCGCCGCGCTACGTGGTGGGCGGCGGCTACCAGGCGGGCGGCGCATGGTTCTACCCGCGCGAGCGCTTTCAATACGACGAGACCGGCCTGGCCGCCGTGCTCCCTCCCCGACGCGGGCTGACCGCCAATGGCGAGGCAGCCGATGACGGCGCGATGGTCGCCGCGCACCCCACGCTGCAACTGCCGGCGCTGGTGCGCGTGACGAACCTCGAGACTGGGCTGCAGGCGGTGCTGCGGGTGAACGACCGCGGGCCGGGGATGCCGGGGCGGCTCATTGGGTTGTCTCCCCGCGCGGCGGCGCTGCTCGAGGTGGGCGGGGCGGCGCCCGTGCGGGTGCAGGTCGAGGAGGGGGCAAGCCTCGCGTTGCGCGAGCAGCTGCAGGGCGGGCCGAGGCTCGCTATGGCGAGCGCGCCGCGGGGGAACGTGGTTTCGGAGACGCTGACGCCGCCGGCGGGGGCCGGGCAGTCTGGCCGGGGCCGTGCAGCGGGCGGGCCGGTGCAGGCGAGCGCGGCCGTGGGTCTTGCGGCAGACGCAGTGCCGGATCGTCTGCCAGAGACGGTGCGGCGTGTGGCGGTCGGGCCGGTGCGGCTGATGCTGCTCGCCGGGTCGTTCACCAACCCGGCTTATGCGCGCCAGCTCCAGGCGAAGCTTGCCGCCCTGGGCGCCCAGGCCGGGCGCGAGGGGGACCGGGCGGTGGTTCGCGCCGGGCCCTACCCGAATGCGGCTGCGGCCGATGCAGCGCTGGACCAGGCGGGGCGCGCGGGGGTATCGGACTCCCGCATCGTGGTCGAATGAAACGGAGTCGTCATGCCTGATCGCCGCCCTGATCGCCGCCCTGGTCGCCGGGTTGTTCTCGCGGCCCCGCTCGCGCTGGCGCCGCTGTTGGCAGGTCCTGCCGCCGCGCAAAGCCGCCGCGTCCCGAACCGCCGCGTCCCGCCTGCTCCGGCGCCCACCGGCAGCCCGGCGCAAACCCCGCTCGGCCCGCTCGACACCGCCGCCAAGTGGGCGTTGATCATGGACTACAACACCGGCGCGACCCTGCTGGAGAAGGAGGGCGACACGCCGATGCCGCCTTCGTCCATGACGAAGCTCATGACCGCCTACATCGTCTATGGCCTGCTGAAGTCGGGCCGCCTCACGCTGCAGCAGGAGCTGCCGGTCAGCGAGAAGGCATGGAAGACCCAGGGTTCGAAGATGTTCGTGCCGCTGAACGGGTCCGTGAAGGTCGAGGAGCTGATCCGCGGCATGATCGTGCAGTCGGGCAACGATGCCTGCATCGTGCTGGCCGAGGCCATCGCGGGCTCCGAGGAGGGGTTCGCCGAGCTGATGAACCAGAAGGCGCGCGAGATCGGGCTGACCCGCGCCACCTTCCGCAACAGCACCGGCTGGCCCGATGTGAACCAGCGCATGTCCTGCCGGGACATCGCGACGCTGGCGCGGCGGCTGATCACGGATTTCCCGGAGTACTACCGGTACGATAGCGAGAAGTCGTTTAAGTACAACAATATCAGTCAGGAGAACCGCAACCCGCTCGTGCAGAAGGGCCTCGCGGACGGGCTGAAGACGGGGCACACGGACGAGGGCGGATACGGGCTCGTGGCCAGCGCGCAGCGGGCCGGGCGGCGCGTGATCGTGGTGGTGAACGGCCTGACCTCAATGCATCAGCGCGCCGAGGAGAGCGAGCGGCTGCTGGAATGGACCTTCCGCGAGTTCGAGAACGTGACGCTGTTCACGGCTGGGGACACGGTGGAAAATGCCAAGGTGTGGCTGGGCAGCCGCCCCGCCGTGCCGCTCGTGGGCGGGCGGGACGTGGTGTTGACCATGCCGCGGCAGTGGCGGCGGAGTGCGAAGATCGCCATCGAGTATCAAAGCCCGGTGCCGGCCCCGGTCGCGCGCGGGGACGTGCTGGGCAAGCTCGTGGTATCGGGCCAGGGTGTGCCCTCGATGGAGATGCCGCTGCTGGCGGGGGCCGACGTGGCGCGGCTGGGCCTGCCAGGGCGGGCGATGGCGGTGGTGTCGCGCTACGTGACCGGGTCGTAAAGCTGTTCATCACGCTCGAGGGCGGGGAGGGGGCTGGCAAGAGCACGCAGGCACGCCTGCTGGCCCGGTGGCTGGTGGGCGAAGGCCGGCCCACGCTGCTGACGCGGGAGCCGGGGGGCAGCGCCGGGGCCGAGATCCTGCGCGGGCTGCTGCTGTCCGGCACTCATCGCTGGGCGGCAACAGCGGAGGTCCACCTCCATTTCGCCGTTCGCGCCGAGCACTTGGCCTGCAGCGTGGAGCCGGCGCTGGAGGCGGGGATGGTGGTGGTGTGCGACCGGTTCGCGGACAGCACGATGGCGTATCAGGGCCATGGCCTGGGCGCGGACCGGGCGCTGATCGCGGGGCTCACGGCGTTGCTGCCGCGGCGGCCGGATCTGACCTTGCTGCTCCGCGTGAGCCCGGTGGTGGCGGCAGCGAGGCTGGTGGCGCGGGGCCGGGGGAAGGACCGCTACGAATTGCTGGACGAGGCGTTCCATGCCCGCGTGGCAGCCGGGTTCGAGGAGATCGCAGCGGCCGAGCCGCGGCGCGTGGTGCCGATCGACGCGGATGGACCGCTGGAGGAGGTGCAGGCCGCGCTCCGGGCCGCGGTGCAGGCGCGCCTGTGCTGAGCCCACGCGAGAACCCGGCGCTGTTCGGGCACGAGGCGGCCGAGCAGGCCTTCCTTGCCGCACTCGGGGCGGGCCGCCTGCACCATGCCTGGCTGCTGAGCGGTCCGGAGGGGGTCGGCAAGGCGACTCTGGCCTGGCACCTGGTGCGGCGGCTGATGGGCGGGGAGCGCGCGCTCGACCCGGCCAGCCCCGTGTTCCGCCGCATCGCCACGGGGGCGCATGCGGACGTGCTGGGGGTGGAGCGCGAGTTCGACCCCAAGCGCAAGAAAATGCGGACCGGCATCGCCGTGGAGCAGACCCGGGCGATCGTGCCGTTCATGCGGCTGACCCCCGGCGAGGGTGGCTGGCGGGCGGTTGTGCTGGATGGCGCCGAGGACATGAATGCGAGCTCGGCCAATGCCTTGCTGAAGATCCTCGAGGAACCGTCGAAGCAATCGATCCTGTTCCTGACGACGGATGCGCCGGGGCGGCTGCTGCCGACCATCCGCAGCCGCTGCCGCCGCCTGCGGCTCGATGCGCTTCCGCCCGAGCCGATGCGGGCCGCGCTGGCGCATCTGCTGCCGGACGAGGACGACGCAGCCCGTGCGAGGCTGGCCACGATGGCTGCGGGCGCACCGGGCCGGGCGGTGGCGTTGGCCGGGGAGGGGGCGGTAGCGCTGGCCGCCATCGCCGACGAGGCACTGGCCGCCCCGGTGCGGGTGCCGCGCATGCACGCGTTGGCCGATGCCGTGCTGCGCGGCGAAGGCGGGTTCGCGACCTTCATGACGCTGCTGCAGGCCGGCCTCGCCGACCGGGTCCGCGCTGCCGCGCGTAACCAGTCGCCAGCCCCCCTGGCGGGCCAGTGCGAAGTGTGGCACGCGCTGGGGCGGCTGCAGGGTGAGACCGAGCGGCTGAACCTGGACCAGAAGACCGCGGTGATCGCCGGTCTGGAGCTGCTGCACCCGCAATGACGTCGACGTTCTATGTCTCGACCCCGATCTTCTATGTGAACGGATCGCCCCATATCGGGCACGCGAACACCGTCGTCGCGGCGGACGTCGTCGCCCGGTGGCATCGGCTGGACGGGCGCGAGGTCTTCTTCCTGACCGGTACGGACGAGCATGGTCAGAAGGTGGCGCAGGCCGCGCAGGCCGCCGGGCTCGAGCCGCAGGCCTTCACGGACAGGGTCGCGGCCGAGTTTCAAGCGATGATGACGCTGATGGGCGTGTCGAACGACCAGTTCATCCGCACGACGGAGCCGCGGCACTACGCAGCCTGCCAGGCGCTCTGGCTCCGACTGCAGGAGCGGGGTGACATCTATCTCGGCCAATACGAGGGCTGGTATTCGGTGCGCGACGAAGCGTTCTACGCCGAGGACGAGACCGCCCTGCGCCCCGATGGCACGCGTTACGCGGCGGCGAGCGGCGCGCCGGTGAACTGGGTTGTCGAGCCGAGCTATTTCTTCCGGCTCTCCGCCTACGCCGACCGCCTGATCGCGCATTACGAGGCGCTGCCCGACGCGCTGCTGCCGTCTGGACGGCGCTCCGAAGTGCTCAGCTTCCTCCGCGGGGGCGTGACGGACCTCTCCGTCAGCCGCACGAGCTTCCGCTGGGGCATCCCAGTTCCGAAAGATCCGGCACACGTCATGTATGTCTGGCTGGATGCGCTGACGAACTACCTGACCGCGATCGGCTACCCGGACGTATCCAGCCCGCTCTGGCGCTTCTGGCCAGCCGACGTGCACCTGGTGGGCAAGGACATCCTGCGCTTCCACGCCGTGATCTGGCCAGCAATCCTGATGGCGGCCGGGCTGCCCGTGCCTCGGATGGTGTTCGCGACGGGCTGGTGGACTGTCGAGGGCGAGAAGATGAGCAAATCCATCGGCAACGTCGTCGCTCCTGCGACACTGGTGGAGAAGTTCGGCTTGGACGCCGTGCGGTTTTTCCTGATGCGGGAGGTGCCCTTCGGCAACGATGGGGATTTCAGCGAGACGGCACTGGTGCGGCGGCTGAACACGGAGCTTGCGAACGATCTCGGCAACTTGGCGCAACGCACCCTGTCGCAGGTGGCCAAGAACCTCGGTGGCGTGCTGCCGGCGGCGGGCGTGCTCACGGAGGACGACGCAACGCTCCTGGCCGCAGCCAATGCGCTGCCGGCTGCGATGCGCACGCACATGGCCCGGCTTGCGCTGGGCGACGCCATCGAGGAGGCGTGGCGGGTGATACGCGCCGCCAACAGCTACATCGACCGCCAGGCGCCCTGGGCGCTCCGCAAGACCGACCCGGAACGAATGGCCCTCGTGCTCCGCGTGCTGATCGACGTGATCCGGCCCGTGGCGACGGTGTTGCAGCCCGTTATGCCGGACAGCATGGCACGAATGCTGGACCAGGTTGGCGTGCCCGAAAGCGGCCGGACGCTGGCTGCGCTCGAATTTGCGCTGCCAGGCGGCATTGTCCTGCCTGCGCCGACGGGCGTCTTCCCACGTTACGTCGAAGTCGAGGCGTAAAGCGCTAATGTTTATCGATTCCCACTGCCATTTAGACATGTTTCCTGCGGAGGAACGGCCGGCGCTGCTCGACCGTGCCCGGGCAGCGGGTGTGGCCGAAATGGTCTCGATCGGCACGCGGCTGGGGCAGTCTCGCCAGCTCGTGGACATGGTGGCGCGGCTGCCGGGGGTGTGGTGCACCATTGGGGTACACCCGCACAACGTGGCCGAACAGGCGGTCCCCACGCCCGAGACCCTGGCCTCGATGGCGCGCGGGCCGAAAGTGGTCGGCATCGGCGAAAGCGGGCTCGACTATTTCTACGATAAGGCGCCCCGAGCGGTGCAGCAGGCCTCGTTCCGCTCGCATATCCAGGCGGCGCGGCTGGCGGCGATGCCGCTCGTGATCCATGCGCGGGATGCAGACGCGGACATCGCCCGTATCTTGCAGGAAGAATGGGATGAGGGCGGCAACTTCACCTTCCTTCTGCACTGCTTCAGCTCGAGCCGGACGCTTGCGGAGGCGGCGCTGGCGCTGGGTGGCTATATCAGCCTTTCGGGCATCCTGACCTTCCCAAAGAGCGCCGAGCTGCGAGCTATCGTGCTCGACATACCGCAGGACCGGCTTCTGGTGGAGACGGACGCGCCATACCTGGCGCCGGTGCCGCACCGCGGCAAGCGCAACGAACCGGCGTTCACGAGCCTTACGGGCCAAGGGCTCGCCGCATTGCGGGGCTGGTCCGCGGAGGAGTGCGCGGCTACCACCACCACCAATTTCCGACGCCTGTTCACGAAGGCCGCCTGATGCCGGTGGTCACGATGCTCGGTTGCGGGGGGTCCGCGGGCGTGCCGCAGATCGGCGGGGCAGATGGCCGCGGCGATTGGGGCGCCTGCGACCCGGCCGAGCCGCGCAACCGGCGGACACGGTCCTCGATCGTCATCCAGGGCGCCGATGGGCAGCGGTTGCTGGTGGATACCGGGCCGGACATGCGGCAGCAGCTGCTCGCCTGCGGCGTGCCCCGCGTCGATGCCATCCTGTTCACGCACGCGCATGCGGACCATGTGCTCGGCATCGACGACGTGCGGATCCTGAACCGGGTCGCGAACCGGCCGCTGGACGCCTTTGCGACGGCTCGCACGCTGGGCGAGATCCAGGCCCGGTTCGACTACGCCTTCAAGCCCTGGACGCCACCCTGGTTCTATCGTCCAGTGCTCGTGCCGCAGGAGGTCTCTGCTGGGCGGGTCGTGTCCATGGCAGGGATGGAGGTGCAAGTGTTCGAGCAGGACCACGGCTTCCTGCCGACGCTCGGGGTGCGCGTGGGCGGGTTCGCCTATTCCACGGACGTGGTACACCTGGACGACGGCGCGCTGTCGATGCTCGAGGGCGTGGATACGTGGGTCGTGGATTGCTTCCAGCGCGCCAGGCACAAGACGCATTCGACGCTGGACCAGGTCGTGGCGTGGGCGGAGCGGGTGCGGCCGCGGCGCGTGGTGCTGACACACATGGGGCACGACATCGACTGGGCCTGGATGGTGCGGCATTGCCCGCCGGGCTTCGAGCCGGGGCAGGACGGGCTCGTGATGGACGTGCCCGGTTGAGCGCGGGCTCGGTTGCGGTCGAGAGTTTCCATAATATGCATTATGCGGTCGATGACCCAGCCCAGCAAATGGCGCGCCTGCTCGCCATCATGGCGGCCCTCCGCCACCCGGACACGGGCTGCACCTGGGACCAGGCGCAGCGCTTCGAGACCATCGCGCCCTACACCATCGAAGAGGCATACGAGGTGGCCGACGCCATCGGCCGTGCGGACTGGGCGGCGCTACCGGGCGAACTGGGCGATCTGCTGTTCCAGGTCGTCTATCACGCACGGATGGCCGAGGAAGCCGGGCTGTTCGCGTTCGCGGACGTGGCGCGGTCCATCGCCGACAAGCTCCTCCGACGGCACCCGCACGTGTTTGCGTCCGAGGCGAGTGCCGGTTGGGAAGCGCAGAAGCAGGCGGAGCGACGGGCGAGCGGCCAGCACGGCGCGCTGGCCGGGGTCGCGACCGCCCTGCCCGCGCTGACCCGTGCCCTGAAGGTGACGGAGCGCGCCGCCCGCGTCGGGTTCGACTGGCCCGACGCCGCACACGTGCTGGACAAGATGGACGAGGAGGTAGCCGAGCTTCGCGCCGAGCTGCCCACCGCCGACCCGGCACGCCTGTCCGACGAGCTGGGCGACGTGCTGTTCGTGGCCGCGAACCTGGCCCGCAAACTCGGCCTCGACCCCGAGGCATGCCTCCAGCATGCGACCGACAAGTTCACCCGCCGCTTCGAGGCCGTCGAGGCGCGGCTCGCCGCCCAGGGGACGACTCCGGCGGACAGCACGCTCGAGGCAATGGAGGCCGAATGGCAAGGTGTGAAACAGGACGAGCGTCGGGGCACGAAAACTGCATAGCGTGGAGGACGCCCCACCCCTCGACAGGATCACCCGCATGCTCGTCGCCCGCCGCGCTGCCCTCGCAGGCGCCCTCGCCTCGCCCTTCGTCCTGCGGCACGCCCGCGCGGCCACCGTGGTCAAGATGGGCACGCTGAAGCTCATCCACGCCATCACGCCGTATTTCTACGAGCGCTTCCTGCCCGAGGGCATGACGGTGGAAGTGATCCCGTTCGACAGCCCGCCCGACGGCAAGGACGCCGTGGTCAGCGGCACGGTCGACTTCGGCACCTTCGGCATCGCCGCCGCCACCCTGGGTGCGGCCGCGCGCCAGCCCGTGGTCGTCATCGGGTCCCAGTGCAACAAGGGCATGGCCATCATCGCTGCGAAGGCTGGCCCGATCGAGAAGCTGACCGACCTGCGCGGAAAGCGCGTCGCCATCGCGCCGGGCTCCACGCAGGAGGTGTTCGTGCTCGAGCGGCTGCGGATGGAGGGCATGTCGGTGCGCGACATCACGCCTGTCCGGGTGGGCTTCAGCGAGATGCATGCGGCCCTGGCCCGTGGCGACGTGGACGCCTATGTCGGCGCCGAGCCCGGCCCGGGCCTGTCGCTCACCTCGGGCGTGGGCAAGCTGGTGGAGTATCCCTACTCCACCACCATGGGCAGCCTGAACATGATCCTGGCCACGCGGCGGGAGATCGTCGAGACCAAGCCAGACCTGGCGAAGGCCATGGTGAAGCTGCAGCGGCAGGCGAGTGCCTACGCCATGGGCAACCCGGACGCGATGGCGGCCATGACGGTGGCCAAGCTCGGCATGAACGAGACAGCCGTGCGCGCGGCGGCACCGAACGTGGAGCTGAACTGGCAGATGACGCCGCTCATGATCCAGCAGGCCCGCGCCTACGCCGAGCAGATGCTGCTGCTGAAGCAGATCCGCGCCCTGCCCGACTTCGCCACCTTCTTCGAGCCGCGCTTCTCGGACCAGGTCAGCGCCGCCACTTGAGCGCGACGGTCGCCCCTGCCCCCAGCCCGGCCCAGCCGCACGCGCTGCCCCGGCGCCTGCTGGGCCTGGTCGTGCCCGGCGCGCTGCTGCTCGCCTGGTGGCTGGCGACGCGGGGGCAGGCCTATTCGCTCATCCCCTCACCCGGGGACGTGGCGGCGGCGCTCGCGGACCTGATGGTGGGCGACGAAGGCGACGCGTTCAGCGGGCGGCTGCCGGCGCACGTCCTGGCCTCGGCCGGCCGCGTCTATGGAGCGTTCGGGCTGGCCTGCCTCGTGGCGCTCCCGCTCGGCATGCTCATCGGGCGGCTGAAGCTGGCGAACGCCCTGCTCGACCCGCTGCTGCAGCTGCTGCGGCCCATCCCCGTCACGGCCTGGTTGCCGCTGTCCATGATCCTGTTCGGGCTCGGCGCACGCTCGGCCTTCTTCCTCGTGGCCCTCGGCGCGTTCTTCCCGGTGCTGGTCAACACCATCTTCGCCGTCCGTTCCGTGGAGCCGCGGCTGTTCGAGGCGGCGTCCATGCTCGGCGTGTCGCCTGCGCGGATGTTCCCCGTGGTGGTGCTGCCCGCCTCCCTGCCCGGCATCTTCACAGGCCTGCGGCTGGGGCTTGGCTTCGCCTGGGTGGTCATCGTGGTGGGCGAGATGACCGGGGTGCAGACGGGGCTCGGCGCCATGATCATGGATGGGCGGCAGCTCTCCCGCACGGACGTGGTGGTGGCCGGCATGGCGGTCATCGGGCTGCTCGGGTTCCTCTCGGACCTCGCCGTTCAGACGCTCGGGCAGCGGCTGCTGCGCTGGAGCCCCCAACATGGCTGAGCCCGATGGCTGAACCAATGCTGCGGGCGGAGGCCTTGGGCAAGCGCTACGGCGCGACCGAAGCGCTGCGTGGGGCGAACCTGCGGATCATGGCGGGCGAGTTCGTCTGCCTGCTCGGCGCCTCGGGCTGCGGCAAGTCCACGCTGCTGCGCATGGTGGCCGGGTTCGAGGCGCCGAGCGCCGGGCGGCTGGTGGTGGCCGGCAAGCCCGTGACCGGGCCCGGGCCGGACCGGGGCATGGTGTTCCAGGATTACGGCCTGTTCCCGTGGCTGACCGTGCGGGACAACGTAGGCTTCGGTCCCAAGGCGCGCGGCCTCCCGGCCCCCGAGGTGGCGCGCATTGCCGACCGGTTTACGGCCATGGTCGGCCTCGAGCGGTTCGCGGGGAGCTTCCCGCACCAGCTTTCGGGCGGCATGAAGCAGCGCGTGGCCATCGCCCGGGTGCTGGCCAACGACGCGAAGCTCGTGCTGATGGACGAGCCGTTCGGCGCGCTGGACGCCATGACGCGGGAGCGCCTGCAGGACGAGCTGCTCGCCATCTGGGCCGAGCGGACACTGACGGTGCTGTTCGTGACGCACAGCATCGAGGAGGCGATCGTGCTGGCCGACCGCGTGATCGTCATGTCCCCCGGTCCCGGGCAGATCGTGGCCGACGAGCCTGTGGACCTGCCCCGCCCGCGGGACGTGGCCTCCCCCGAGTTCAACGCCATCCGCCGCAGGCTTTCCGCGCTGGTGCACTCGGACCACGGCAGGCAGGCGGCATGAACTGGGGCACGATGAGCCGCGCGGCCCGGGATGCGGCCTATGACAACACGGGTGCCGTCGCCAACAGTGCCGAACTGAACGCCGCCCGCATCGCCGCGTCGGCCAGGTTCCGCGCCGAGACACCGGGCGCGCTCGACCTGCCCTACGGCGCCCTCGAGCGCCAGCGCTGGGACATCTTCCCAGGCGCCGACCCGGCTGCCCCCTGCCTCGTGTTCATCCACGGCGGCTACTGGCAGCGCAACCGCCGCGAGGATTTCTGCTGCTTGGGCGAAGGCCTGCGCGCCCATGGCTGGTCCGTGGCGTTGCCCGGCTACACGCTGGCGCCCGAGGCCACGCTGAGCCAGATCGTGGCCGAAATCCACGCCGCCCTCGACTGGCTGCAGGCACACGGGGCCGAATACGGCATCCGCGGCAAGGTGCTGCTCTCCGGCTGGTCCGCTGGCGGCCACCTGGTCGCATCCGCGCTGGCCCACCCGCTCGTGTCCGCTGGCCTCGCGATCTCGGGCGTGTTCGAGCTCGGGCCGCTGCGGGACACGAGCCTCGACGTAAAGCTCCGGTTGACCGACGCGGAGATCGCGGCCCTCTCGCCGCCGCGCCACCCGCCCGTGCCGAAGCCGCTCGCCATCGCCTACGGCACGCGCGAGCTGCCGGCACTGGTGGAGGATAGCCGGGCGTTGCATGCGAAGCGCGCCGCTGCGCACCATCCGGGCGCGCTGGTTCCAGTGGCCGGCGCGGACCATTTCACTATTCTGGGGGCGCTCCGGGAGCCGCGGAGCGCGCTCGTGCACGCTGCCCTCGGGACCATGGCCGCCGTGAGCGATTAGCCCAGACCTCGCTCAGAGCCGGACGAGCAGCTTTCCAATCTGGTCCCCAACGCCAAGCAGGTCGATCAGCGCCTGCGGAGCGCGCTCGATGCCATCGACCACGGTCTCGCGGTTCACGATGCGGCCTGTCCGGAGGTGCCCGCCTACCTCGGCGACGAAGTCCGGCCGGCGATGCGCCCAGTCGCTGACGATGAAGCCTTGCAACATGAGACGCTTGCCGACTGCGAGACCGAGGTTGTTCGGGCCGGGCATCGGCTCGGTCGCGTTGTAGCGCGAGATGGCGCCGCACAAGGCGATGCGGCCGTGGGGACGCATGGCGCCGATGGCCGCCTGGAGCTGGTCCCCGCCCACGCTGTCGAAATAGACATCGATGCCGTCCGGGGCGCCGGCGCGCAACTGGTCCGCCGCGCGGCCGTCGCGGTGGCTGAATGCATGGTCCACGTGCAGCGCGTCCCGCAGATAGGCCACCTTTGCCGCAGACCCGGCACTCCCCACCACCCGGCACCCGCGCAGCTTGGCGAGTTGGCAGACGAGGCTCCCGACCGCGCCCGACGCCGCGGACACGAACACCGTCTCGCCGTCCCGCAGCTTCGCCACGTCCAGCAACCCGACATAGGCCGTCAGGCCCGGCATGCCGAGCACGCCGAGATAGGCCACGAGTGGTGCTGCGTCCGCATCCACCGCCTGCACGGCGCCGGCGTCCGCGACGAAGCACTCCCGCCATCCACGCTGGCTCAGGACCGCGGTGCCCTCGGGGAGCGAAGCATCCCGCGAGGCAATCACGTGCCCTACGGCGCCACCGTCCAACGGCGCGCCCAGCGCAAAGGGCGCGACGTAGGATGCGCGGTCCGACATCCGCCCCCGCATGTAGGGGTCGACGGACATGAACGCGTTTCTCACCAGCACCTGGCCCGGCCCCGGATCGGCCACGGACGCGTCGACGAGTTCGAAGTCGCCAGGCACGGGCGCCCCGTTCGGGCGGGCGCGCAGGCGGATCTCGCGGCTGGTCAGCTTCATGGTGCGGCCTTTCGTTGAGGTCCTCAGGCGTTGGCCGGGTCCGATGCACGGCCTCGTTCGGCCTCGAACCAGGCCAATATCTCCGCTCCCGTCATGAACAGCACGCCCTCCTGCCCCGCCAGGTGGTCGAACACCTGCTC
This sequence comes from Acetobacterales bacterium, assembly GCA_038229135.1. Lineage (GTDB taxonomy): Bacteria > Pseudomonadota > Alphaproteobacteria > Acetobacterales > Acetobacteraceae > JBBROS01. The sequence goes on along the minus strand of JBBROS010000026.1, from coordinate 30,486 downwards.
GAGGTAGCGGATGCGGTGCGGCTGGCCCGAGATGTAGGGGTGGATGGCGATGGCCATGATCTTCGCGCGGTCTGCCCCTTCCATGTGCAGCCGGTCGAAGGTGTCACGGCAGCGGGTGGCCCAGTAGGCGCTTTCGTGATGCTGCACCAACATCGTCGGGATGTCGTTCAGCTCCACCGTGTAGGGCAGGGTCACGAGCGGGCCGTGCGTCGTGGAGATCATGGCGGGCTCGTCGTCCCACACCCAGTCCCCGATGTAGCGCACGCCGGCTTCGGCCAGGAGGTCGGGCGTGTCCAGCGTCTGCGTGAGCCCCGGGCCGAGCCAGCCCACAGGGCGCACCCCGGTGAAGGCCTGCAACCGGTCCATCGAGCGGTGGATCATGCCACGCTGGTCCTCCACCGTGTGGATGGGCCCCTGGTCCCAGGCATGGCCCATGAACTCCCACCCTGCGTCCCGCGCCGCCTCGGCCACGCGGGTGTAGTCGTCTACCACGCGGGCGTTGATGGACAGCGTGGGCCGGATGCCGAGGCGGTCGAACAGCTGGAAGAACCGCCACACGCCGACCCGCATCCCGTATTCGTGCCAGCTCCAATTGGCCACGTCCGGCAGCAGCACCTGGCCTGTGGGGGCCGGCAGCACCTGGCGGGCCATGGGGCGCGCGATATCCCACACCTCCAGGTTCACGATGGGCCAAACCACGACGCGGGCGCCGCCCGGCAGGCGCAGCGGCAGCCGGTCGACGATGGCCGAATAGGGCGCGCGGTCTCCGGGGTTCATGGCGCGATGAACGCAGCGTTGAGCGCCTCGTAGCTGGCCCGGTCCGGCGCGCAGATGAGGCCGCCGTCGAGATGGGTGGGCAGGAACGCGCTGCCGTCGAACCGGGCGCAGTAGCCGCCCGCCTCCTCGTGCAACAGGGCGCCGGCCGCGTGGTCCCAGGGGAGCAGGCGGTTGTAGATGGCGAAGTGGCCGTGCCCGGCGGCCTGCATGCGATACTGGTGCGCGGCGCATCGGTAATCCCACACGGCGGCCACGCGGGGCAGCCGGGCGCAGACCTGGCTGCGGAGCGGCTCCGGCATGTAGCGCCAGCTCAGCGTGCCGGCCATGTGCGCGAGCGGCACCGGGGCGGCCACCTGCAAGCGCGTGCTCGTGCCGTCCGGCGACTCCATCCATGCTCCCTCCCCGCGCCGCGCCGTGGCGGTGTCGTCACCGACCGGGTCATGGATCACGGCCGCCACCGTCTCGCCCCGCTCCACCACGGCCACGATCACGCCGAACAGCGGCAGCCCGGCCGCGTAGTTGGCCGTGCCGTCGATCGGGTCCAGCACGAAGCAGCGCTCGGCGGTGGCAATGCTGGCCAGCAGCGCCGGGTCGCGGCTCGCGGCCTCCTCGCCCACCACGGCGCAGCCCGGGAAGTGGCGCTGCAGGCCGCGTGTCAGCATGCGCTCGGCCGCTTCGTCGGCCGCCGTGACCAGGTCCAGCGGGCCGGACTTCGCCGACACGTCGGCTGCCCCCAGCTTGCGGAAGCGCGGCATGATCTCGGCCCGGGCGGCGGCCCGGACCATGGCGACCACTTCGGCCAGCTCCGCCGCAGCGATCATGCGCCGCGCTCGAACCGTGCCCGGTCCGCCGGGAGCAGACGCACGCGCACGCGCAGCGCCTCTTCCCCGTCGTCCCGCGCCAGCACCTCGCCGTGTTGGTACAACCAGGCCAGCCGCGCGCCGTCGCTGGTGGGTAGGCTGTATTCCGCCTCCTCCATGTTGGCCGAAATCCGCGTGTCGATGGTGTCCAGCACGTCGGCCAGGCCCTCACCGGTGATGGCGCTGACCGCCACGCAGCCCTCGCGCGCCGGCACCTGCGCCGGGCCGCCCACCAGGTCGGCCTTGTTCAGCACCTCGATCGTGCGGCTGGGCCAGCTCTCGTCCAGCAGCCCGTCCTTCACCATGCCGTCCAGCACCTGCACCACGTCGGCGCGCTGGCTCGCCGTATCCGGATGCGCCACGTCCCGCACGTGCAGGATCACGTCGGCCTCGGCCACCTCCTCGAGGGTCGCGCGGAAGGCCTCCACCAGCTCGGTCGGCAGGTCGCTGATGAAGCCCACCGTGTCGGACAATATGGCGCGCCGCCCGCTCGGCATGTCGAGGCCGCGCATGGTGGGGTCCAGCGTCGCGAAGAGCTGGTCCTGCGCGACCACGCTCGCGCCCGTCAGCGCGTTGAACAGCGTGGACTTGCCGGCATTCGTGTAGCCGACCAGCGCCACGATGGGGTATGGCACGCGGCTCCGCGCCGTGCGGTGCAGCCCCCGGGTGCGGCGCACCTGCTCCAGCTCCTTCTTGAGGCGCACGATCCGGTCCAGGATCAGCCGGCGGTCCGCCTCGATCTGCGTCTCGCCAGGTCCGCCCAGGAAGCCGAAGCCGCCGCGTTGCCGCTCCAGATGGGTCCAGGACCGAACGAGGCGGCTGCGCTGATATTCGAGATGTGCCAGCTCCACCTGCAACGAGCCCTCGCGGGTGCGCGCGCGCTCGCCGAAGATGTCCAGGATCAGCCCGGTGCGGTCGATCACCTTGCAGTCCCAGGCACGCTCGAGGTTGCGCTGCTGCACCGGGCTCAGCTGCGCGTCGACGATGGCGACGGTCACCTGCTCGGCCTTCAGGCTCAGCCCGATGTTTTCCACCTGGCCTTCGCCCAGCAGCGTGCTGGAGCGGCGCGCGCGCAGTGGGACGATGGTGGTGACGACCGCAACGAGGCCGATGGCGGCAGCAAGGCCGACAGCCTCGGCCACCTGCGCCTCGGCCGCACGGCTCGCGTCCTGCCGGTGCGGCTTCTCCCAGGGTAGGATGACGGCCGCGCGGGTGGGCGCGGCCGCAACGTCATGCGGCTCCAGTGGTGGCCTCCTGCGGGGCGCTCGGTGCCGCGGCGCCTGCCGTCTCGACCTTCGTGGGGTCGAACAGCATGATGGGCGCGCCGGGCATGACGGTGCTGATGGCGTGCTTGTAGACGAGCTGCGTATGCCCGTCGCGGCGTAGCAGCACCGAAAAATTGTCGAACCAGGTGATGATGCCCTGAAGCTTGACGCCATTGACGAGGAAGACGGTCACGGGCGTCTTGCCCTTGCGGACATGGTTCAGGAACACGTCCTGCACGTTCTGCGTTTTGTCGGCCACGTTCGTGTCCTGTTTGGTGTCCGGCCCTGATCCTGCGGCTTTCCTGGAGCAGGAAGCGCGGCCGGGCTCGAAAGGTTCACCCGTCACCCAGCGGACGGCGCCCGACACTACCGGACCGGGCTGGCGGGGCAAGGCGCCACGCGACGAACTCAGGCGTTCGCTTGGGCGCCCTCGGTGCGGCGCAAGAACAGCGCGAACAGCCTGCGCGCGACTGGGCCTACCATCCCGTCGCCCACGGGTGCTCCGTCCAGCGACAGCACCGGCTTCACGAAGCTCGTGGCGCTGGTGATGAACGCCTCGCGCGCGGCGCGGGCCTCCCCGAGGCTGAAGGGCCGTGTGTCGAGCGCAATGCCCTCGGCCGCCATCTCCTGCTCGAGCGCAGCCCTGGTGCAGCCGGGCAGGATGGTGTGGCCGAGCGGCGGGCAGCGAAGCGCGCCGTGCTCGTCCACGATCCAGAAGCTGGTGGCGGCCCCTTCCGTGACCATGCCGTCCGGGCTCACCAGGATGGCCTCGGACGCCCCCTGCTCCCGTGCCGCCTGGCGGGCGAGCACGTTGGGCAGCAGGTTCACGCTCTTGATGTCCCGCCGGGCCCACCGCTCGTCGGGGTGGGACGCCACGGTGGTGGTCCAACGGTCGACGTTCGTGGGATAGGGCGGGATGCGCCGGGCCGTGACCACCAGCGCGGGCGGCGTGCCGGCGCGCGGGAAGGCGTGGTCCCGCCGGGCGACGCCGCGGGTGACCTGCATGTAGATCAGCCCCTCCTCGAGGCGGTTGCGTCGCGCGACCTCGAGCAGCACGCCCTCGAGTGCGGCACGGCCCATGGGCGGCGCGATCCGCACTTCCTTGAGGGAGCGCACGAGGCGAGCATAATGCAGCTCCCAATCGGCGAAGCGGCCGCGGTGCAGGTGCACCACCTCGTAGATGCCGTCACCGAACTGGTAGCCCCGGTCTTCGACGTTCACGGACGCCTGGCGCTGCGGGACGTAGGCGCCGTTGACGTAGGCGATGCGGCTCAAATCGTGCCATCCTGCAGCGCGCGGGCCACCACGGAAAAATCCTTGCCGCCCAGTCCGGCCGCCGAGAGCCGCGCATAGGCGTCCCGCGCCGCCTGGGCCAGGAGGCTCGCGGCGCCGGTTTCCTCGATGGCGCCGGTGGCCAGGGAAAGGTCCTTCAGCATCAGGTCCACCGCGAACCCGGCCTGGTAGTCCCGGTTGGCAGGCGAGGCCGGCACCGGGCCAGGCACCGGGCAATAGCCGGTCATGGCCCAGCATTGGCCCGAGGACGTGCTGCTGATGTCGAACAGCGCTTGCGCCGGCAGGCCGAGCTTCTCGGCCAGCGCGAAGGCTTCCGAGACGCCGATCATCGCGATGCCGAGGATCAGGTTGTTGCATACCTTGGCCGCCTGCCCTGCCCCGGCCGCCCCGGCGTGGACGATGTTGCGGCCCATGGCGCGCAGCATCGGCTCGGCCCGTGCGAAGGCCTCGGCCGTGCCGCCCACCATGAAGGTGAGCGTGCCGGCGGCCGCCCCGTTGGACCCGCCGCTGACGGGCGCATCCAGGAACGCGAACCCGCGCGCCGAGGCCGACTCCGCCATGGCCCGGGCGGTCACGACATCGATGGTGGAGCTATCCACCACCATCGCGCCCGGCGCCGCGCTGTCGAACACACCGTCCGGTTCCGTGAGCACGTCCCGCACCTGCGGTCCGGCGGGCAGCATCGTCAAAATGAACTCCGCGCCACGCGCGGCCTCGCTCACGCTCGCAGCGCGACGGCCGCCAGCCGCCTCGAGCCCTGCCAATGCAGCCTCCGCCCGGTCGTAGCCGCGCACGGCATGCCCCGCGCGCACCAGGTTGGCCGCCATCGGCAGCCCCATGTTGCCCAACCCGATGACGGCGACTTCGGCCACGCGACGCTCCTAGCGGAAGAGGACCAGTGCCTTCGACAGCGTGATCCACACCCCCCAGGCGAGCGGGATGCCCACGCAGGCCCACGCCAGCAGCGCAGCCGGGGTCGCCCCGCCACGGTCGATGCCCTGCGACGTCATCATGGGCGAGGCTGCGGCCATCTGGCCCGGCGCTGCATCCCGCATTGCCCAACGCTCGGCCACCGGACGCACCGCAAGGTTCGCGACGAAGCCCACCGCGAGGAAACCGACGAGGATGTAGAGCGTCCGCTGGTAGGCGAGCTCGGCCGGCATGCCGGAGCCGATGAGGTATTGCGGGATCTGCGTGATGGCGAGCGGCCCGAGCACGCCGGCGGTCGACCACGCCGTCAACAGCCGCCCATGAATGGCGCCAACGTATTGCGTGCCGAACATGTCGGCGAGGTAGGCCGGCACCGTCGCGAAGCCGCCGCCATACATCGACAGGATCACGCACATGGCGGCCACGAACAGCGCCACGCTGCCGAGGTTGGCCGCAAGCGGCGACCCGGCATACAGCGCCATGCCGAGAGCGAAGAAGATGAAGTAGGTCGCCTTCCGCCCGATCTTGTCCGACGTCGAGGCCCAGAAGAACCGCCCGCCGATGTTGAACAGGCTCAACAGACCCACGAACCCGGCCGCGATGGTCGCCACCTGGCGCTTCTGGTCCGCATCGAGCGCGGCTAGCTTCACACCCGCGGCGCCGATCAGGTTGCCGCCGAACATCGTCTGCAGCATCGGGGATGCCACCGCGAGCACGCCGATGCCGGCCGACACGTTCATGCACAGCACGACCCAGATGAGCCAGAACTGCGGCGTCTTGTGCGCATCCTTCAGGTGCACGTTGGCGCGCGTGATCATGCCGCCCTTCGTTTCCGTGGGCACGAAGCCTTCCGGCGCCCAGTTGGCCGGCGGCACACGGTAGCCGAACGCGCCGGAGAGCATGAACACGAGGTAGATGCAGCCCATGGCGAGCAGCGTCTGGAACACGCCGCGCGAGGCCACGCCGTCGCCGAAGCGGTTCATCATGAGGTCGGCCAGCGGCGACCCGATCAGCGCGCCGCCGCCGAAGCCCATGATGGCCATGCCCGTCGCCATGCCGCGCCGGTCCGGGAACCACTTGATCAACGTGCTGACAGGCGAGATGTAGCCGAGCCCGAGCCCGATCCCGCCGAGCACGCCCGAGCCGAGCCACAGCATCCACAGCTGGTGCAGGTAGACGCCAGAAGCCGAGATCATCAGCCCGCCACACCACAGCAACGCCGAGAACACCCCGGCCTTGCGCGGCCCCACCCGCTCGAGCCAGCCACCCCAGATGGCGGCGGCCGAACCGAGAAAGACAAAGAACAGGGTGTAGAGGATCGTCACGTCCGACACGCGCCAATCGTAGGCGGTGGTGAACAGCATCGTCAGCACGGAGGTGTCGGCCGGCGGCGCGACCGACTTCGTCACGCCGATCAGCTGCGACAGCGGCAACCAGAACACCGAGAAGCCATAGGCCATGCCGATGCACAGATGGATGGCGAGCGCTGCCGGGGGCACGAGCCAACGGTTGAAACCAGGCCTTGCGACCGTCCTGGACCGGTCAAGCAGGCCGCCACCACTGGTGGAAGAACCGCCCATCACTGCGCCGTCTGCCATCGCTTCCTCCCTGGGCCGTGCCTTCTGGCACATGCCGTCACAATCCCGTCGCGTGGAATTACAGAATTGATGACGCCATGCAACTGCTCAACGGCGTCGATCCGGCCCCGGATCGGGTTTTTACTCCGGAAACCAGTCCCGGACGCACCCTGCCCATGGTTCGCCAGCGAGAACGGACGCTCCCCGACCCCGTGCCGCATGAAGGAAACAAGTCGAAAGCTGGGTAGAGGCACCTTCGGCTCGGGAGGCCTACGAGACCTGCTCATCGCTCCAGCGGCCGGCGGCGTCAGCCCACCCGGCGGCGGAATGCCAATGCGGCATCCGGTGCGCGTTCCTTGTCCCCGCTGATGAAGAAGACGAACGCGTCCCGAGGCGTTGCGTCGGCAGGCAGGCCGGCGCGCGGCATGTCGTCCGCAACTTCGCCTTCGGCCCAGGCCTGGACGCGTTTGGCCCAGCCATCGAGCGCATCCGACGCGTAGCCCTCGGGCTCCGAGGCACTGTTATGCTCGAGCCTGGCATAGACGAACGGCGCGGTGAGGTCGGCCCGGAGCAGGTGCTTGTCGCTCTCGATGATGGCGTGCGCGACTCCGTGCTCGCGGAGCAGGGCCACGTAGGCCGGGTCGTCGAAACTCTCGTGCCGGGTCTCGACGGCATGGCGGAGCGCGATCCCGTCCTGTGTCTTGGGCAATGCCGCCAGGAACGATCCGAACGTGTCGTCGAACTTCCGGGTGGGCGGGAACTGCCACATCACTGGCCCGAGCTTAGGACCGAGCTCGGTGATCCCGGAGCTGCAGAACGCGGCGATGCCCTCCCCCGCGTCCGCCAGGTCCCGGCGATGCGTGGTAAAGCGCGACGCCTTGACCGCGAACACGAAGCCGTCCGGCACCGTGTCCCGCCACTTTGCAAAGCTCTCGGGCTTCTGCCGCCCGTAGAACGTCGCGTTGATCTCGATGGCCGTCAGGCGCTGGCCCGAATAGGCCAGCTCCTGCGATTGCGGTAGGCCGGGCGGATAATAGGCCCCGCGCCAAGGCGGGAAGTTCCAGCCGCCCACACCGACATGAATGCGCCCGCTCACCGCGGGGAAAGCACCATGATCATCTGCCGGTTTTCCATCCGAGGCATCTGCTCGACCTTCGTGGTCAACTCGAGCTCGGCGCGGATACGCTCCAGCACCTTGATCCCGATGTCCTGGTGGGCCATCTCGCGCCCCCGGAAGCGCAAGGTCACCTTCACCTTGTCACCTTCCTCGATGAACATCTTCATGGCCCGCATCTTCACCTGGTAGTCGTTCTCGTCGATGTTGGGGCGGACCTTGATCTCCTTGATCTCGATCACCTTCTGCCGCTTCTTGGCCTCGTTCTTCTTCTTCTGCTGCTCGTACTTGAACTTGCCGTAGTCCAGGATCTTGCAGACCGGTGGGTCGGCGTTCGGGCTGATCTCGAGCAGGTCGAGCCCCACAGAGTAGGCGCGGAGCAGCGCATCGCGCGCGGTCATCACGCCTTGCATCTCACCCTCGGCGTCGATCAGGCGAACCTGCGGCACACGGATGTCTTCGTTCACGCGCGGCCCGTCGCGGGAGGGCGTGGAGTTGGGCATTGGACCTCGGGGTATCGGACTCTCCTATGGACGTTTGGGGTTCGGTATTACTGATGGACCTCGGCCACGGCAGTTTCAAGCCGCTTGAGGTCCGGCGGCAGCGCTTCGTGCGCAAGATGTGCCACCGCGTCGGCGAGCGGCAACACCTCCTGCGCATCGCTGCCCAGCCTCCGCATGGCCACGGTGCGGGCCTCCGCCTCGCGCCGGCCCACCACGAGCAGCACCGGCACGTGCGCCAGGCTGTGCTCACGGACCTTGGCGTTGATCTTCTCGTTGCGCGTATCGGCCCTCGCAGCGAGGCCGCGTGCCTTCAACGCCGCGACGACCTCCTCGGCATAGGGCGCCGCGTCCGTCACGATGGACGCCACCACCACCGGCACGGGCGCGAGCCAGAGCGGGAACCGCCCGGCATATTGCTCGATGAGGATGCCGAGGAAGCGCTCGAAGCTGCCCAGGATCGCGCGGTGCAGCATCACGGGCCGATGCCGCGCGCTGTCCTCGCCCACGTAGCTGGCATCGAGCCGCTCGGGCATCACGAAGTCCACCTGCAGCGTGCCGCACTGCCAGTCCCGCCCGATGGCGTCCCGCAGCACAAACTCGAGCTTCGGGCCGTAGAACGCGCCCTCCCCCGGATTCAGCTCGAATGCCACGCCGGCCAGGTTGCACGCCTCCTTCAGCGCACCCTCCGCCTTGTCCCACACCTCGTCCGTGCCGGCCCGCTGCGCCGGGCGGTCGCTCAGCTTCACGCGAAAGCTGTCGAACCCGAAATCACGGTACACGCTCGCCAGCAGCTCCATGAAGCGCGTGCTCTCGGGCGCGATCTGGTCTTCGGTGCAGAAGATGTGCGCGTCGTCCTGCGTGAAGGCGCGCACCCGCATGATGCCGTGCAGCGCCCCGCTCGGCTCGTAGCGGTGGCAGGCGCCGAACTCCGCCATGCGCCAGGGCAACTCACGATAGCTGCGGAGCCCGTCGCGGAAAATCATCACGTGGCAGGGGCAGTTCATGGGCTTCAGCGCCAGCGTCGTGTCCTCATCCTCCACGCGGGCGATGAACATGTTCTGCTTGTAGTTGTCCCAATGCCCGCTCGCCTCCCACAGCCTACGGTCCACCAGTTGCGGGGTCTTCACCTCGTCGTAGCCGCCCGCGTTGAGGCGGCGCCGCATGTAGCTCTCGGCGGCCCGATACAGCGCCCAGCCCTTCGGGTGCCAGAACACGCTGCCCGTGGCCTCCTCCTGGATGTGGAAGAGGTCCATGTCCCGCCCGATGCGCCGATGGTCCCGCCGCTCGGCCTCCGCCAGCTGGTGCAGGTGCGCGTCCAGCTCCCCCTGGTCCCGCCACGCGGTCGCGTAGATGCGGCTCAGCATCGCGTTCCTGTGGTCCCCACGCCAGTAGGCGCCTGCCACCTTCGTCAGCTTGAACGCCTGGCCGACGTCGCCGGTGCCGCGCATGTGCGGGCCGCGGCAGAGGTCGATCCAGTCGCCCTGGCGATACAGCGTGATCACCTGGTCCGCGGCCAAGTCCCGGATGAGCTCGGCCTTGTAGCTTTCACCACGCGCCTCGAAGAAGGCCACGGCCTCGTCCCGGTCCCACACGTCGCGCTCGAACTTCGCGTTGCGGGCGACGATCTCCCGCATCTTCGCCTCGATGAGAGGGAAGTCCTCGGGCGTGAACGGCGTGTTCCGCGCGAAGTCGTAGTAGAACCCGTTCTCGATGGCGGGGCCGATCGTGACCTGCGTGCCCGGGTAGAGCGCCTGCACCGCCTCCGCCAGCACGTGAGCCGCGTCGTGCCGGATCAGCTCGAGCGCCTCCGGGTCGCGGCGGGTGACGAACCGGACGGCCGCGTCATGCTCGATCGGACGAGCCAGGTCCTGCAGGGCCCCGTCCACGCTCATGGCCAGGGCCGCACGCGCCAGGCCCGGCCCGATGGCGGCGGCCAGCTCCGCGCCGGTGACCGGCGCGTCGAAGCGTCGGATCGAGCCGTCAGGGAGGGTGATGGCGGGCATGGAACGGTCCTCTAGAGGGGACGGCCCGTATGCGGCAGCGGGAGGGCGGCGGCAACCCTGTCCATGGACAGGTCTGCGAGGTTCGGCGTGCACAGCACGGCGGCGCCGGGGGGCGCGGTGAGCGCCGGGTCGCTATCGGCCGAGAACAGCGCCACGCAGGGCGTGCCCATGGCCGCGGCCAGGTGCATGGGCCCGGTGTCGTTGCCCAGTGCGAACCGGGCACCAGCCGCGATGGCGGCGAGTTGCCGAAGCGACGTGCGGCCCGTGAGGTCGATGGCGGCCGGAGACGCGGCCTGGATGGCATGGGCCAGCGGCGCCTCGCTGGCCGTGCCGACCACGACAGGGGTGATCCCGTGCGCCTGCATCCGGGCCGCGACGGCCCCGAACCGCTCGGCCGGCCAGCGCTTGCGCGGGCGGTGCGGGGCGGCGCCGGGCACGAGCAGGGCGTAGGGGTGCGGCAGGTCGACGGGGCCGGCGAGCCACGACACGTCCGCCGGCGGCCCGGGCGGCACGCCGGCCATGGCCAACTGGTCGCGTTGCCGCGCCACCGTATGCATCGCGTCCCGCCCCGGGTTCGCATGCGGCAGGCTGGCCCCGCGCGCGATGCCGGACCAGGCCGGCCGCCCCGCCAGTGCGTGGTAGCGCGAGGACCGGCCGCTGGTTTGCAGGTCATACACGAGGTCGAACCCGCGCAGCTGCCGCCGCAGCCGAAGCACGCCGGCGACATCCCACCAGGCCGGGCGCCGATCCACCTCCACCGAGTCAAACCACGGGCCGCCGCGCAGCAGAGGCGCGAACGGGGCGGTGGTGAGCAACGTGATCCGCGCCTCCGGGTGGTGCGCCCGGATGTCGGAAAAGGGCTGGAAGGCGAGCACCACGTCCCCCAGCGCGCCGAGCTTGAGGACCAGGATCCTCACAGCAGCTCGGCGTAGACGTCCAGCGTCGCAGCCTGCATGCGGGCCACCGTGTAGTGCTCGAGCACGCTGCCCCGCGCGCGCTCGCCGAGGGCGGCGCGGTTCTCGGGGGACATGCCGAGCGCCACGTCGATCGAGGCCGCGAGCGCCGCCGCGTCCCCCGGCGGCACGCGCCATCCCGTCACGAGGTGCTCCACGGTCTCGGCGGCCCCCCCATGGTCGGTCGCCACCACCGGGCGGCCCATGGCCTGCGCCTCGATCACGGCACGGCCGAAGCCTTCGGGCACCGTGGAGGCGCTCACGGCGACGGTCGCGAGCATGAGCGCGGCCGGCATGTCGTCGCAATGGCCCACCAGCCGCAGCCGGTCCGCCACGCCCAGCCCGTGCGCGAGCTCCTCCAGCTCCTGCGCGTAGCCGGGACGCCCGTCGCCCAGCAGCACACACACGGCCCGGCGATCGGCCAGGCGCGCCATGGCCTCGATCAGCACGCGCTGCCCCTTCCAGCGGGTCAACCGCGCGGGCAGCAGCACCACTGGCGCGTCGTCCGGCAGCCGCCAGGCGCGCACCAGGCGCATCATGCGGTCGGGCGGCACCCGGGCTGGGTCGAACAGCACGGGGTCCACCCCGCGCGGGATCACGCGGACCCGCGCCGGGTCTGTGCCATGCCGGGCCGCGATCAGCCCGGCGATGAAGTGGCTGATGGCGATCACCCGGTCCCCACTTGCCATGACGCCGTTGTAGAGGCGCTTGCCCGGGACTCCCTCGGAATAGGCGCCGTGATACGTGGTGACGAACTTCGCGCCAGTGCGCCGGGCCGCCGCACGAGCGGACCAGGCGGGCGCCCGGGACCGGGCATGGACGAGGCCGACGCCCTCCTTCCCGATGAGCGTCGTGAGCCGCCCCATGTTCCGCAGGATCGTAGCCGGCCCCTTGCCGGCCAGCGGCAGGGCAAGATGCGCGCCCCCTGCCCGCTCCACCGCCGGCACCAGCCGCCCCCCGCCGCTCGCCACCAGCGCCCGGCCCCCGCCGCCCACGATGGCCTGCACCATCTCGACCGTCCCCCGCTCCACGCCGCCCGCCTCGAGCCGCGGCAGCACTTGCAGGATGGTCGAGAGGGGGGGAAGCATGGCGGCGCTATACCAAGGGGGGGCCAGCGTGGCCATGGAGAGGAAGGCGGGGCACGGTACAACGGAGCGGGCGGGCGTGGCGCTGGCCTGGGTGCACGCGCCAGGTGCCTTAACCCCAGGTGCCTTACCCCCAGGTGCCTTACCCCCAGGTGCCTTACCCCCAGGTGCCTTACCCCCTGGTGCCTTACCCCCAGGTGCCTCACCGACGGTGGTGTTTCTCCCTGGCTTCCGCAGCGACATGCAGGGATCGAAGGCGCTGGCCCTCGAGGCCTGGTGCGCCGAGCGGGGCCAGGCCTTCCTTCGGCTGGACTACGCCGGGCACGGGCAGAGCGGCGGCGTGTTCGAGGAGGGCACGATCGGCAGCTGGACGGCGGACGCCGGGGCCGTGATCGACGCTGTGGCGCCCGGTCCCATCCTGCTCGTCGGCTCCAGCATGGGCGGCTGGATCGCGCTGCTGCTGGCGCTCGAGCGGCCAGGGCGCGTGACGGCGCTCGTGGGCGTGGCGGCGGCACCGGACTTCACCGAGGACCTGATGTGGGAGTCGATGATGCCCCATGAGCGCGAGGCGCTCGCCCGCGACGGCGTGCTGCACGCACCCAGCGCCTATGGCGAGCCCACGCCCGTCACGCGTCGCCTGATCGAGGACGGCCGGACGAGGCTGCTTCTTCGCGCGCCGATTCCGATCCGCTGCCCCGTGCGCCTGGTGCAAGGCCAACGCGACCCGGACGTGCCGTGGGAGCGCGCCCTGCACCTGGCCCAGCGGCTGGAGAGCGACGACGTGCAGGTGCTGCTGATCAAGGACGGTGACCATCGCCTGTCGCGCGACGCGGATCTGGCGGCCTTGTGCGAAACCGTGGCAGGCGCACTCATCGCAAAATAGATTGCCGTAGATCGAGACAGTTGCAGGATTTGTCTCATGTGATGGCGCATTCGTCATGACTCGGCTGTTGACGCCCGAGTCGCATGAGAACAGATTAGGAACATGCATCACGCCCATCCCGAACAGATCGAGAGCCTTCGCGCCGCCGTCTCCCGGCTCGAGCGGGGCCACGCGGTCGAGCACGACGTGCTGCCGTTCGAGGTGGAGGCGATTGACGCGGCGCTCCCCGGGGGCGGCCTGGCCTTGGGCGCGCTGCACGAGGTGGTGGGCGCCGGCATCGACGTCGAGTTCGCGGCCGCCCCGGCGCTGTTTGCAGCCGGCATCCTCGCAAGGCGGCCTGGTCCGGTCGTGTGGGTGCTGGCGCGGCCGGACCTGTTCGCCCCGGCCCTCGCCGCGGCCGGGCTGCATCCTTCGCGGGTGATCCATGTGGAGGCAGGCAAGCAGGGCCTGCTCGCCATGGAGGAGGCGCTGCGCCACCCGGGCCTGGCCGGGGTGGTGGCGGAGGTGTCCGCGCCCGTGTCGCTGACGGCTTCGCGCCGGCTGCACCTGGCCGCGCAGGCGGGCGGCTCCATCGCGCTGATGCTGCGGCGGCAGATGGGGGTACGCGCCGCGGAGGGCGCGATGGCCGCGAGCACACGATGGCGCATCGGGCCCATGCCGTCCGCGCCGCCTTTGCCGCACGCCCCGGATACGCCGGGGCTGGGGAGGCTGCGCTGGCAGCTCGAGCTCACCCGCTGTCGCGGGGGGCAAACAGGGTCGTGGGTTGTGGAGGCGTGCGATGCGCAGGGTCGTCTCGATCTGGTTTCCGCACTGGCCGACGGATCGGCTGCGGCGCCGCACTTCAGGGCCGTCGCATGAGGCGGCACCTCTCGTAACCGCGCTGCACGATGGCCGTCGCCGCGTGCTGGCCGCGTGCTGCCCCGCCGCCGCCGCCATGGGCCTGCGCCCCGGCATGGCGGTGGCCCAGGCGCTGACGATCGCCCCCGGGCTCGAGGTGGCGGAGGCCGAGCCCGCGTCCGATGCGGATGCGCTGCGGCGCCTGGCGCTCTGGTGCCACCGCGTCACCCCCCTGGCCTCGCCGGACCCGGCGGCCGGGGTGTGGCTCGACATCGCGGGCTGCGCTCACCTGCACGACACGGAGGCCGGGCTGGTCCATACGCTGCTGGCCCGGTTCGCCCGCGATGGGCTGCACGCCCGCGCCGGGGTGGCGGACACGCCGGGGGCCGCGCACGCCCTGGCCCGGTTCGCCGCGCATGAAGGGCCGGCCTTTGCCGCACCCGGGGACCAGGCCACCGCCATCGCCCCCCTGCCCGTGGCCGCCCTGCGCCTGGCACCCGAGACGGAGGCCACGCTCCGCCGCCTCGGCTTCGCGCAGGTCGCCCACCTCGCCCGCATTCCGCGCGCCATGCTCGCCCGGCGCTTCGGCACCCTCCTGTGCCTCCGGCTCGACCAGGCGCATGGCCGTGCCGCCGAGCCGCTCATTCCGCTCCCGCCCGATCGCGTGCTGCAGCAGCGCGAAGCCTTCCTCGAGCCCCTGCTCACCGCCGAGGCCTTCACCATCGCCACGCAGCGCCTGGCCGACGCCCTCTGCGCCGAGCTCGAGCGCCACGGCCTCGGCGCCCGCCAGGCAGACCTGCTGTTCGAGCGCGTGGACCACCAGGTCGCCGCCATCCGCATCGGCACCGCAAGGCCAACACGGGACCCGCGGCACCTTGCGCGGCTGCTCACGGAGCGGCTCGAGACGGTCGATCCCGGCCTGGGCGTGGAGGCGATGCGCCTCGTGGTCGGCCTCGCCGAACCGCTCGTCTGGGAGCAACAGGATGGCGGCGCCACACCCCAGGACACGGCGCGGCTGGTGGATCGCCTGGTCAACCGCCTCGGCCCCGACCGGGTCTATTCGGCAGCGCCGGTCGAGAGCGCCGTTCCCGAGCGCATGGTGGGCCGGATCGCGCCGGAGGGGTTCGACACCCGCGCGCACATGCCGACGCTCGAAGATCCCATCGAGCTCACGCCAGGTGCCCCCGGCACCCTGCATGTCCTGCGCCAATCCAACCTGGCGCTCGCGCCCGACGAGGACCCGCCGGCCCTGCCCTGGCGGAAACCCTGGCAGCCCACCGACGCGAAGCCCGCCCATGCCGAGCCTTGGCCCGGCCGGCTCCAAGCGCCTGCGCGCCTGCTGCACCCGCCCCGCCCCATCCAGGCCATCGCCGCCCTGCCCGACCAGCCCCCCGTCGCCTTCACCTGGCGCCGCCGCCACCGTGTCCGCCGTGCCGACGGGCCCGAGCGCGTGCACCTGGAGTGGTGGGCTGCAGACCCGACCGGAGATGGCACCTCCGGTCGTGCCGTACGCGATTACTTCCAGGTGGAAGACGAAACCGGCCAGCGTTTCTGGCTTTTCCGCAACGGCGACGGGCTCGATCCGCGCAGCGGAGACCTGTCGTGGTTCATCCACGGCCTGTTCTGACCCGTCACTCGTTTACGATTGGTAATGCACCTCGCATACCCGTGCACGTAGCCGACGGGAAAAACAGCAACTCCCATCCCGCCGCCTTCTTGTAACCACATGACCAATGCCAGCCAAAAGGAGGCCATGGTGAACCAAGAACGAGAAGCGTTCGAACAATGGCTGCGCCGATCGCTGCGGGGAGCGCATAAGCTCGAGCCAGTGCCCGACGCGATCCGTGACCTGGCTGAAAGCGTGGCGCTGCCGACAACCCGGCCCTGCCCGCGCCCCTGATGACGCCGCGACCCGGCGGGCGCTATACCAAGCGCCTTATCGGGAGCAGCACATGAAGGTCGATGGCGTCGCGTACCGATCCGTATGGATCGACCCGAACGACGGCTGGACCGTGTGCGTCATCGACCAGACCAAGCTCCCATGGTCGCTGGAGATCGTCCGGCTCACCACGCTGGGCACCGCCGCGCACGCCATCCGCTCGATGCAGATCCGCGGCGCTCCCCTCATCGGCGCCGTCGCGGCCTACGGCATGGCAATATCCCTTCGCGCCGACCCCAGCAGTGCCGGGCTGGAGCAGGCGGCGGCCACGCTCGCCGCCACGCGCCCCACGGCGGTGAACCTACGCTGGGCCATCGACCGGATGCTGACCCGTCTCCGCAACACCGCCCAACCCGACCGCTCCGCCGCCGCCTACGCCGAAGCGGCCCTCGTGGCCGACGAGGACGTTGCCCAGTGCGAGGCCATCGGCGAGCACGGCGCGACCCTGATCGCCGACCGTGCAGCCGCCCGCCCCGGCCCGGTCAACGTGCTCACCCATTGCAACGCCGGCTGGCTCGCCACTGTCGATTGGGGCACCGCCCTCGCCCCTATCTACAAGGCGCACGATGCCGGCGTCCCCGTGCATGTCTGGGTGGACGAGACGCGTCCGCGCAACCAGGGCGCGTTCCTCACCGCCTGGGAGCTCGGCAAGCATGGCGTGCCCCACACGGTGATCTCGGACAATGCCGGCGGCCACCTGATGCAGCACGGCCGCGTGGACCTCGCCATCGTCGGGACGGACCGCGTGAGCCGGCAGGGCGACGTCGCCAACAAGATCGGCACCTACCTCAAGGCGTTGGCCGCCCACGACAACCAGGTGCCCTTCTGGGTCGCCTGCCCGTCCAGCACCATCGACTGGGACCTGCAGGACGGCGTGGCCGACATTCCCATCGAGGAGCGGGACGCGTCCGAGGTCACGACCATCCCCGGACAAGCCATTGACGGTACGATCACCACAATCCGCGTCGTCCCACCCGGCAGCGCCGCCGCCAACCCGGCGTTCGACGTCACCCCTGCCCGCCTCGTCACCGGACTCATCACCGAACGCGGCCGCTGCGAGGCAAGCGAGTCGGGCCTTGCGAGCCTATTCCCCGAGCGCGCCTGAACCTGCCGGCAGGCGGCACGTTCGTCCCGTGTGAACCATGGAGGACACACTATGACTACGATGCCGAAGAAGGGCGACAAGGTGAGCTGGGGCACGTCGCAGGGCGCCACCCACGGCACCGTCGAGAAGATCGTCACCAGCGAAACCAAGGTGAAGGGCCACGTGGCAAAGGCCACCAAGGACGCGCCCCAGGTGCTGGTCAAAAGCGACAAGTCTGGCAAGGAGGCCGTCCACAAGCCCGACGAGCTTAAGAAGTCGTAGCCAGTCCACCCCCTCTTGGGGGCTGGAGTGAGGCACTCAGTCCACGAGAGGACGCAGTTCGCCCCACTCCCTCATCCAGCCCTCTCCCAAAGGGAGAGGGCGTTAGCTATCAGCCGAAGTTCACCTTCTTGTTCTCGCCCGGGTTCGGCGACTCGCCCGTCAGCACGGCCTTCACGTAGCCATAGGCGTGCAGCATCGTGCTGTTCGGCGCATCCCAATACTCGGCAGCCTCGACCGTTACCTTCAGAAGCGCGATCTCGGGGTCGTCCTTCCCTTTCGGAAACCACGTCCGCACGCTTTCGTCCCAATGCGCGGCAATGCTTGCGCCATCCGTCAGGAGCACCGCACGGCCGGAGAGGCTCACGTAGTCCTGGCTCGAAGAATCGGCGTACGTCACGCCCACCCGCTCATCGGCGTTCACCTCCGTCACCTTGTGGCTGCTCTTGCGCGTGAAGAACCAGAGCGTGCCGTCGAACCCGGTCTGGCTCGCCGCCATCGGGCGAGCGCGCAAGTTCGGGCCGTCCTCAGTGGTCATCATCGCGAACTTGATGTCCTTCATCATCGACCACAGCTTCTCGCGGATTTCGGGCGTGGCGGAGGTGGTGCTCATGGGTGTCTCCCGTCTAACTCTAGCGGGAAGAACCCGCGCCGCCCGGCGCGGTTCCCTCGCCCACACGCAGCAGCACCGGCGCCACCGGGCCGATCTGCACCTTCGCCCACTCCACCAGCCCATCTGGCCCGGCACCCGACAGGTCCCGCACCATGCGCGGCGGGTCGAAGCGCAGGTTCACCTCCGCCGGGCCCCCGAACGGCTGCGCGGCCTGCAGCGAGAGGACGGAGCCATTCGCGAACCAGCGAGCCTCCACACCGGTGGCGAGCAACCCGTCCGGCCCATGGACCGCCACCCGCGGCGGTGCCCCGGCCTCCTGCAGCAGCGCCGCAAGCGCCTGCTGCCGCCCGGGCTCGTATGCCTCGCCCACGGGCCGCACCGCCTCGGGCCGTTTCACGTTCGGGAAGGGCAGCGCGGCACGGCGCTTCAGGTGCCCGTCGAACAGCCCCGGCTCCGTGTCGGCCAGCACCGTCCCGCCCCTGGCCTCGAAGGCGCGGATGGCCTCCACCTCGGCATCGGACAGGGCGATCGCATGCGGCAGGAACAGCACGCGCGTCCCGTCCAACGCCTCCGCCCGGGCCTCGCCGATCAGCCGCGGCATGGTCCCCAGCGCCGCCAGCCGCTCCAGCAGCACGCGGCGGCTCGCGCGCCAGGCCGTGTCGTCGTATTCCCGCTCCGCATCCCGCGCCGCCCAGTCCCGGTCGCCCGCCTGCCGGTCCAACAGCCAGCGCGCGCGGAAGCTCGCCTGGTTGACCAGCACCGCGACGGCATCCGGTGCTGGGCTACGCACCGCTTCGAACACCGGGGCCACGGCCTGCACGAACGCCTGCAGCTCGCGCCCACGCGGCCGCGGCGTGCCGTCCGGCGCCACCACCTGGTCCGTCTCGTCCCACACGATCGTGCCGCGCCCGCCATGCAGCACGTTCCGCCACAGCGCATGCACCTCCCGCGGCCCGGCGTTGAAGCTGGTCCGCAGGGCGATCAGCGCCGGGTTCGCGGCCATGGCCAGGTCGAGCGACTGGCCGATGTCGTAGATCTCGAGCACGTCCACGGCGGGCGCGAGCCGCGTGTAATCGTAGCCGCCCCACCCCGGCACCTGCGCGCCCTCCAGCGCCGCGAGCGCTGCCGGATCGCCCCGGTGCGCGGCGTCCGTCCCGGCGCGCACGGCCTGTGCGAACGTCATGTCCATCCAGGCCTTGTGGTCGTTCCAGCTCGAGAAGTTGTCATCGGTCCGCGTCAGCGCCGTGTCGGTCGTCTCCGGCTCCACGGCATCCCACGCGGCGAAGGCCGTGCCCCATTGCCGGTTCAGCGCGGCCACGCTGCCGTACTCCGTCTGCAGCCATGCCCGGAATGCCGCCAGGGCGAGCGGCCCGCGGTCGAAATCCCACGCCGCAGCCAGGTCCGCGATGCCGCTCTCGTCGCCCAGGTTCAGGAACAACGGGCGTCGCGGGGCCTCCGCCCGGGCCAGCCGCTCCACACGCTCGGCCACGCGCGCGAGCCAGGCCGGATCCGAGAGCGACGGGTCGCGGTGGAACACGATCGGGTCCTCCGGGGCCGCCCGGCGCCGGGCGCGCGCGGCATCGAATAGCCACGTGACAGGCTTGCCCACGGTATATCGATGGTAGGGCGCGTAGAAATCCGTCGCCACGTTCTCCAGGTAGATGCCGAGCCCCGCCGCCAGCGGCGCGTCCCGCTCGGCGAGATCGAGCTCTCCCCCGACCGCCGTGACCTTCGCGCCGGTGAACCCGAGCGCTGCCAGCCCCCCGAGCGCCGCCGCCGGGTGCTTCTGCCACATGATGAGCTGATACTGGTCCCATCGTGCATCCGCGGCGAACGCCGGGCCCGCCATCGCCAGCAGCAACGCCAGGACGAGCTTCACCGGCCGACGACCCCCAGCAGCCCGCGCTTCACCGCTCCTGCCGTTCCGCGTGCCGCCGCATAGCCCTGTCGCGCGGCTGAACCGACCCGATTCCGCCAAAGCCCCGTCGAGGCGGTCAGCGTGTCCCCCGGCCCGACCGCGTTCGCCTCGAGCCAGGGCGGCTCCGACGACCAGTCCAGCAACAGGGTTAGTCCCTGCCCCGACCCGTTCACCAGCCGGTTGCCCACCAGCTCTACCCGGCCGCCATCGGCCAGCACCATCGCCCCGCGCGCGGGCGGGTGCGGCCCGGCCCGGAGCTCGTTGCCCTCCATCCGCAAGGTGCCGCCCCGCGCGAGCACCGCGTGCCCAGCCCCCTCCGCCACCCCCACGCCGATCGTGTTGCCCACGAGCTCCGCGTGGGCTGCTTGCACCGAGACCAGGCCGCCCTTCACCCGGTCGAACACGCTCCGCTCGATGCGCACCGCGTCCGCGTTGTCGATCAGCACGGCCCAGCTCGGCCGCGGACCGGCCACACCGCCCTCGACGAAGCTGCAATCCGACACGCGCACGACGCCCCCCTCGGCACCCGCCAGCAAACCCACCTGGTTGTTTTCGAACCGCACCCGCTCGAGCGTGAGGCCCGGCGCTTCGAGCCCGATACCGGCCCCGTTGCCGTCGGGCACGCGGGCGCGGGCGAGCACCAGGTTCCGCACCGTGATGCCTGGGGCGTTCAGCACGAGGATCGCCTTCCCGCCGCAGGTCGTGTCGCTCAGCACCGTCTGGTCGCCGGCGCCCTCGATCACGAGGTCACGCTGCCTTACGGTCGCGCATTCGAAGTAGGTGCCAGCCGCCAGCCGCACCGTGTCCCCGTCCCGCGCCTCGCGCATCGCCGCCTCGAGGGTCTCGAGCGGGCGGCCCGGCCCTGCCTCGACCACCCTGGCCGCAGCGGGCAGCGCCAGCAGGGCGAGCGCTGCAACCACTGGCCACATGGGCCGCGCCTCAGCGCGTGACGGCGCCGTCGCCCACCAGCGGGCGCACCTGGCCCGCGATGGTGTTGCCGCGCACCACGGCATCGGCCGCGCTCAGGTTGTACACGAAGGCCGTGCTCCAGGCCCCGTCGTTTCGGAAATTGTTACGCTCCACCACGATGTCCCGCGTGCGCTGGGTCACGCCCTCGGCGCCGATCGAGATGGCGGCGGTGTGGTTCTCGGCCTCCGGCCCCTTCTGCATCGTGTTCCCGCTGATCAGCACGTCGCCCCCGTTCGCCGCCTCGATCAGGTAGCTCGCAGTGCCGGTCGGCCCGTCTTCGATGCGGCTGTTGAGCACCTCGAGCCTCGCCCCGCGGGACTTGATGTGGTGGCCCTGCTTCGTCCCGCTGAAGCTGGTGCCCTCGATCCGCGTGAGCTTGCCGGAACTGATGTAGATGCCGTGTGCGCAACCCGACCCGTTCGCGCAGCCGCCGTTGCGGTCGAACACGCTGTTCGTGATGAGCACCGTGCCCGGCTGCGCCGGCGTGGACAGGATGCCATTCTGGTTGTTGACGAACCGAACCCGGTCGATCGTGAGGTCCGGCGCTTCGTTGCGGATGCCGGCCCCGTTGCCGTCGGGCACGCGGGAACGGGCGAGCGTGAGGTTGCGCACTGTCACGCCGTTGCCGCTGATGACGAGCAGGCCCTTGCCGCCGCAGGACTTGTCGGTCAGCACCACCTGCGCCGGATCCCCCACACCCTGAATGGTGATCCGCTCGACCTGAACGAATGCGCAGTCGAAATACTCGCCGGCGCCGATCGAGACGACGTCGCCCGGGCGGGCAGCCTTGATCGCCTCGGAAGGCTGCTTGAACTCCTTGCCCGCCCCAACCTCGAGCGTGCGGGCCTGAGCCGTGCCAACGAAGGATATGAGGGCCGCCGCGAGGGCGATCATGTTGGGTCGTGCCATGGTGTGGGCCTCCGTGGATCGGGTGTGCATCCTACCGTGCGTCCCGTTCGGCTTCAACGAACGCGCTCAGTCGCCGTCGGCGGCCTGGGCAGCGAGGTGGAGGCGCGCTGGCGCCGGGTAGGGTGCCGGGGCGGACACGCCGGTCAGCAGGGTGCGCGTGTAGGCGCGCAGCACGGGCGGTGGAGCCAGCTCGTCGGGCGTCAGCAGGAGACGCGCCTGCCGGGCGTGGGCGCCAAGGGTCGTCCGGCTCGACCATACCGCCAGCGGGCACACCGCCAGCAACCCGGCCAACAGCGGCAGCGACCACATCGCCACCGCCAAAGGCAGCAACGGCAGCGCGAGTAACCAGGCCGCACCTGCGAGCGTCGGCCCGCGCAGGCGCAACCAGGCCTCGCGCCAGCTCACCCCACGATCGTCCCGGGCCTGCACGTCCCACCGGACGGAGCGGCCGCACAGCAGGTCGAACACGAATTTGCTGTAGGCCACCATCAGCATGGCCGAGACGGCGAAGGCAGAGGCCTGCTCCAGTGCGGCGCTCCCCAGCAGTGCCGCACGGCCACCGTAACGCGCCGCTTCGTCTCGATCCGCAAGCGCTGCGACCAGGCTCGTGAGCTTGCCCGCGTAAAGCAGAGCGAACCCGATCGCTACGACCCCGGCCGACGCCGCGCCACCCGCGAGCAGCGCGTGCACGAACCCGTAGCCCAGGACGCCGTCGACCACCGCCAGCATGAGAAACAGCACCGACACAGGCCCCGCCACGTAATGCGTGATGCCGTAGGCGAGATGGAACCTCCCGACCGCACGCAGCCCGGCATGCCGCAGCAGGCCCTTGTGCTGCAGGTTGCCCTGGCACCACCGCCGCTCGCGCGCGATGAAGTCCACAATGTTCGCGGGCACCGCCTCATAGCTCTCCAGCACCTCGGGCAGCACCCACACATCCCACCCGGCGCCCCGCATCAGCCCAGCCTCCACCACGTCGTGGCACAGGATCTCACCACCCCACGGCTCCCGCCCTGGCAGCACCGGCATGGCGCAGTGCGCCCGGAACGGCGCGATGCGGATGATCGCGTTATGGCCCCAGTAGTTGCCGTCCGCCTGCTGCCACCAGGTCAAACCCTCCACCAGCAACGGTGTATAGAGCCGCGCGGCGAACTGCTGCAGCCGGGCGAACAGCGTCTCCCGGCCCACGGGATACGGCACGGTCTGGATGATGCCGGTGCGCGGGTTCGCGTCCATCAGCCCGATCAGCCGGCCCAGGGCTCCGGCGCTCATCAGGCTGTCGGCGTCGAGCACGATCATGTAATCATACTCGGCTCCGCGGCGGTCGCAGAACTCGGCCAGGTTGCCCACCTTGCGGCCGGCATTGCTGGGTCGGCGGCGATAGAACAGGCCGACGCCCTGCGGCGCCCGGGCCAGTGCCGCGGCATAGGCCGCCTGCTCGGCAGTTGCGATCGCCGGGTCCTGCGTGTCGGACAGCACGTGCAGGTCTACGTGCAGCAGCCCGGCCTCGGCCACGCCCCGCATCATCGTCTCGATGGCCGCGAACACCGCCGTAGGGTCTTCCTTGTGCACCGGCATGAGCACGGCCGTGCGCGACAGGCCGTTCGGCACGGCCGAAGCGCGAAGTCGCCGGCCGGACAGATGCAGTACGAAGCCGATCACGCCCGGCACGCCCGTGAGTGCCATGTAGAGGAGATTGGCCGCGACCAGCGCCAGCAGGACGAGCCGGAACGGCCCCTCCACGCCCGCGGTGGCGAGTGCCGCAAGCGCAGTGCCCGCCACCGTCGCGGCCAGCACCGGACCCCAGAAGCCAAGCCGCCTCAACCAGAGGTGCCGCGCGGCCCGGAGCGGGGTTGCATCGGTCGACAGGGCCTGGTCGACCCGAATGGCGCCGCGTGCGTTCTCGACCTTCATGTCAGGGCCTTCTTGCCGCTCGGGTCTCGGAGTGTCGCGGCAAGGAATAAACCTCCAAATATGGCCGGGTCATGGCCCGGGCGCGGTGTTCTTACGACAGTGCGCCCTCGAACGGGTCCGCCCAGCCCCGGGCGAGCAGCCGCTCGGCCGGACGGCCACCGCCTTCGGCCTGGGAGAAAGCCTCCAGCGCCGCCGCCGTCGCCGCCGCGCCGCCGAACTGGAAGCCGACCTGGCTTCCGTACGCGCAAGACGCCGCAACCTTTGCCGCCAGTGCATCCGCAATCGTCACAACCACCTCGCTGAGTCCAACGATCTCTACGCAAGGCAACGCTGCAGGGTTCCGCATCGCATAGGGTGTGTCGCGATAGTAGGCCGTCGGCGTATCGAGCCGGGCGTGCTCCACGGCGCGGATCATCTGCCGGTGGTCCACGTGCCGCCCGAGCCCCTGGCAGGAGAGCACGAGCGCTGGCTTCAGCTCGGCCACCAGGTCGACGATGAGCCAGGAGAGGTCGCGCCACACTGCGTCATCCGGCAGCGCCTCGCCGAACAGCGCCGGAGCGGAGTCGTAGCCACGATGCGGCGCTTCGGGCAGGTCGAGCCAGCGTGGCTCCACGCCGAGCGCCGCCGCCGCCGCCGCATCCTCGGCCCGGCGTAACGCCATGTAGTCGACGGTGGCCGGCAGCCCCTTGTCGAGCTGGCAGGCCAGGGCGAAGCCTTCGGCGGGGTGGATGCTCCGGGTGAAGGCCGTGGCCATCACGACGCGCCATCCGGCCTGCACCAGGCGGGCGAGGATGCCACCGCAGGAGAACGCGGCATCGTCCAGATGCGGGGACAGCGCGAGCGCCACCCTCACAGCAGGTGCGGCTCCGCGCGGAACCGGCAGGGCATGATCGGGAGCGCCGGGTCCACGGGGTGCGGCGCCTGGCCGGCCGTGGCGGCGTAGATGCCCATGATCTGTTGGCCCACCTTCTGCCAGGAGTAGACCGCCCGGCACTCCTCGAGCGCCGCCGCGGCCAGCCGCTGCCGCAGCGCCGCATCCCGCACCACAAGCTGCAGCGCCGCAGTCAACGCCGGCACGTCGCCCGGGTCCGTCAGCAGCCCGTTCTCGCCGTCACGGACACAATCCACAACGCCCACCGACCGGCAGGACACGACGGCGAGGCCGCTCGCCATGGCTTCGAGGATGGTGTTGCTGAACCCCTCGGCATAGGTCGGCGAGACGAACACGTGCGCCCGCCGATACACTTCCGGCACGGCTTCGTATTCCACATAGCCCGTCATCTGCACGCGGTCGGACAGACCCAGGCGCTCGATCATGGCCGCCGCCTCATCATAGGTGGGTCCGATGCCGCTGATCAGCAGCCGGAACCGGTCCTCGCGCATCGCAGCCACGGCCTGGAGCATGTCCAGCACGCCTTTCCGCGCATCCACCCGGCCATGATACAGCAGGACCGGCACGTCGTCCGCCATCGCCGGCCCGGGCGTGAACCGCCCCGTGTCGACGGCGCCGGGCACGATGGTGAAGCGGGCCGGGTCCGTCCCGAGGCGCTCCACCACCTCGTCGCGGAAGCTGTCACAGCCGATGAGCACGGCGTTCGCATGGTCCAGCACGCGCACCATGGCCAGGCGATGTGTCTCGCAGCAGCTCCCCACCCAGTGCCCGTCGCCGCCCTGGATGGACACCACGCTGGGCAGGCCGAGACGCTGGCCGGCGAGCACCGTGGCCCAGCCGCACGGGTAGCCGTATTGCGCATGCAGCACGTCGAACGGCGTCCGCGCGTGCTCGGCAACGATAGCCTCCACCATGGCGTCGACATCCCGCTCGAAATCGCCGCCATCCTGCTCGCCGCGCTGCTCGAGCCCGACCACGCGCACACCCGGCACCTCGGGCGGCGGCCCCCCGCCATAGACGCGCCGCCCGAACGCGTCCCCGCGATACTGGCTGATCATCGTGACCTCGTGGCCGGCCACCACCAGCTCCCGCAGCAGGTTGAGCGCATAGACGCTCATGCCTGATATCGCAGGAAAGAACCGCCGGCTGACGAAGCACACCCTCATGCGGCTTCCCGCAGGTAGGACAGGCTTCGGGGCACCATGACGTCCGCCCGGTGGCTCTCACGGCTCAACTCGACGCAGACGAGTTTCTCAAACCCGATGTCCTCGAGCGCGCGCAGGATGGAGGGCACGTCCATGTCGCCCTCGCCGAACGGGAGATGGACGTGCACGCCCCGCTTCATGTCCTCGATCGACACCGTGCCGAGCTGCGCCGCGAACGCCCGAACCGCCTCGGCCGGATCCCGCTCGCCCGTCACGATGCAGTGCCCCGTGTCGAGCGCGAGCCGGAGGCCCGGGATGTCCAGTGCCGCCCAGTCCATCGTCGTCTCGATCAGCATGCCCGGCTCCGGCTCCAGCGCCGCCAAAGTGCCGAGTTGCTCTGCCCGGCGCACCACCTGCTCCACCCCGGCGCGCAGCCAGTCATTCGCCTCGGCTCGCCCCACACCCGGCTTCGGCACGCCAGCCCAGAAGCTCATCGCGTCCGCCCCGGTATCGGCCGCCACCTCCAGCGCCCGGCTCAGGAACTCCACACGCCGCGCCCGGCCTTCGGCGCTGGCCGTCACCAAGGTCGGCTCATGCTTGGCCCGCGGGTCGAGCAGGTAGCGCGCCCCCGTCTCCACCACGCAGCCCAGCCCCAACGACCGCAGCCGCGCCGCAACACGCGCCCGCTCCCGGGCGAACCCGTCGGCGAATGGGTCCAGGTGATGGATGTCCAACGTCAGCGCCACGCCGTCATACCCGGCATCGGCGATCAGCCCGAGCGCGTCGTCCAGCCGATGGTTCGCGCAGCCATTGGTGTTGTAGGCGAAGCGAAGGGTCATGCGCGCCGTTCCATCGACAGCGGCGCGTAATGCACTTCGGGCTCCCGATAGAGCGGGTACAGCCCGCCCACGATCCGGTCCACCGCATCCACGTCGAGCCACGGCGACTTCTTGAAATCCGCTGCCTCGTGCGCCGGGAGCCGCACCAGTGCGGCACCGGGCGGCGGCGTGCCCAGGCCCACGAGGGGGCTCCCCCGCTCCATCAGCTTCCGCACCCCGCGCGCGCCGATGCGGTGGTAGCTCATCGTCTCCACCTCCAGCCCCGGCACGAACGCCTTGACCACGTGAACGCCTGGGGCATGCGGCGGCGACCAGTCGAGGTAAAGGATCTCCATACCTTGTGCCGCAAACCGCCGGCTCAGCTCCTGCACGAGCTCCGTGCCCGACAGCGCCCCTTCCCACTCCGGCAACTCGGCGAACGCCTTCGTGCTGCGCCGGCTCAGCACGGTGTCGGCCAGCAGCCCCTTCAGCGCCGCCTGATCGAGCGACAGCCACCGCACCATCTCCCGCAGCGCCCGGCTCTCTTCCCCAGCCAGCGAGTGATACGCCCGGAACCGGTCCAGATAGCCCGGCGGCGCCACACCTGCCACGGCGGCCAGCGGCGCGTGGCTGAACACCTTGCGCATCCGCGCCGCCGCGAACTCGAACACTGCCTTCCGCAGCGCATGCTCCCGGTCCAACGACGCCGCTTCGCCGCAGGCCGTCACCATGATCGGGAACGCCGCCTCCACCCCGTCCCGCTCGGCGCCCACGCAATAGACATTCGCCGTGCCGAACTCGTCGGTCGCGAATTTCGGGATCACCTCGATCCCTAGCCCGTTCAGCCGCTCGAGCAGCGCCCTGGTTCGCGGGTCCTTGGGGCCGTCGCCCAGGTCCAGCGCGATGCCACGGTCCATCGCCCGGAACCCGAGCCCGTTGCCGTCCCGCTGCAACAGCTCGCACAAGCCGTGCCCGATGGCGAAGTCCAGCGTCGGGCCCGCACCCAGGCCGTTGGTGATCGGCGTGGTGAACGGGATGTAGCCCTCCGACAAATCCCCCACCGAGCAGGCCGCGATGTCGATCGGGAGCCACACCGTCTCGGCAGACGGCCAGCGCCGGGCTGGAACCCATTCGAGCGGCGTGTCGTGGTCGATGGAGCTGCCTGCAGGCAGGCACAGCGCCAGCGGGTCCGCCACGGCGCGCGCGCCCAACTCGCCGCGCAGCGCCGCATAGGTGCCAACGCGCCGCTCCATTCGATGCACCTGCACTGCCGAATGCACCGCCTCGGCCAGCTCCCCCGTGGTGCCGATGATGGCACTGGCGTCGTCCACGCCGTAGCCCACCCCATGCGGCGCCACGCCGTGCCAACGCGTGCCGTCCTTGTTCAGGAAGATCGCGTTCCAGCAACTGACC
The DNA here is from genome assembly GCA_038229135.1 of Acetobacterales bacterium. Classification (GTDB taxonomy): domain Bacteria; phylum Pseudomonadota; class Alphaproteobacteria; order Acetobacterales; family Acetobacteraceae; genus JBBROS01. The sequence goes on along the minus strand of JBBROS010000026.1, from coordinate 2,513 downwards.
CCGGTCCGGTCCAGCGCGCTCAGCGGGAACAGTTCGACCCGCCCCTCTGGCATCGACGCCACGTAAGCCGCCGCCGCATCCGGCATGTCCTTCGGCAACACGTGACTCATCGCAAGATCGGCCTCGGGCGCGTATCGGACGGACCCTCGATCATCTCGTCGAACAGCCGCAACGCCGCGGCGGTATCGAGGCCCGTCGCATACTCGAACGGTGTGAAGGCCGCGATGAAATCCAGCCGCGCGAACACGTCGCGGTATCGCTGCGCCTCGCCCCGGCTGAGCGGGATCTGCTTGTGGTAGGCCTTGTGCGTGCTGATGCGTTGCGCCGTGCCGTCCGCGTCGAAGTCGATCTTCAACGCATCGCCGCAAAACACTGCACGCCTTGCGGCATCGTGGAGCACTGCGTGGCCTTCGTAGTGGCCGCCGGTGTGGTGGAGCGTCAGCCCGGGGCGGATCTCGTAGGTCTCGTCATATGGGACCGTGACGCGGAACGCCTTGGTCCACTGAAGGTCGTCCTTCTGGATCAGCAGCTCCGGCTGGAACCGGTCCTGCAACTGATACAGCGCGCCGTAGCCGTGCGGATGGCTGGAGCCGAGCCAGCGTATGCCGCCGAGCTGCTCGATCTTGTCGAGCGCCGCCTCGGAATAGAGCGGCGCTGCCTCGAAGGCCACGTTGCCGTCCGGGTAGGTCAGCAGCCAGCCATGCCCGTCCAGCCCGTAGCGCGGTGTCGACCAGAACTCCCACAGGCCCGGCAGCACCTCCCGCCAATGGTGCTCGAGCTTGGGCAGCACCTGGTCTGGCGTGAGGAACTCCCAACCATCCACGGGCAGATCGTTACGAACGTCCGAGCAGATGGGGCAGTTGGGCGGTCGCTCGAAATAACGCTGCCAGTGCCCGCAATTCGTGCAGGACCAGGGGCTAAGCGGCATGTGCCACCGCCCCCGCCTTCGCCATGTCTTGCGCCCGCATCAGCAGGCGCATTGTGGCAAGGTCGTGCTCGGGCGTGAACGGCCATGGCCCACCCCGGATCCAGGCCGCGAACGCCTCGGCCTGGTTCAGGAAGGGCGAACGCTCGGCGCCGGGCACGGGCACGGCCTCGGTGGCCCCCGTCGCCGAGTCGATCAGCTCCAGCGTGCCGCCGGCCACCTGGCCCATCGTGTCGGTCGCCACCGCGAGCCCCCCCGTGCCCTGAACCTCGAGCCGCCGGCGCGGCAACGTCTCGGGGCAGTTATAGGCCACATGCATCTGCACCAGCACCCCCGACCGGCTGCGCGCCATCAGCAACGCGCCATCCTCAACTGCATAGCGGTGCACGGCGGACTGGCCCATGGCCGCCACGTCGATCAGCGGCTCGCCGAGCAGCATGGCGGACAGGTCGAGCCCGTGCGGCGCCAGGTCGAACAATGCCCCGCCCCCGGCCCGGCGCGGGTCGATGCGCCAGTTCTCCCCCCCGAGCGCGTCGCCGGCCCATTCGGTGCCGAGCCAGCAGGCGTAAACGATCCGGATGGCCGTGACGGTGCCGAGCCGCCCGCTTCGGACGAGCCCGGCCAGTGCCTGGTGCGCCGCGTGGAACCGTTGGTCGAAGGCGGTCGCATATCGCACGCCGGCCCGTGCGCAGGCCGCGACCATCGCCTCCGCATCGGCCAGGTTGGTTGCCATGGGCTTCTCGCACAACACGGGCTTGCCCGCCGCCGCCGCCGCCTCCACCAGCGCACGGTGCGCGTGGTTCGGGGCCGCGACGTAGACGGCATCCAGCCCCGGCGTGCGGCAGAATGCCTGGAGGTCGGCCATGGACGGCACGCCGAACCGCAGGCTCGCCGCCGCCCGCGCCCCCTCGTGCGGGTCGAACACCGCCACAAGCCGCCCGTTCGCGCTGGACTCGATGGCCGGGCCTACGTAATCCCGCGCGACCCAGCCGCAGCCGGCGATGCCCCATCCCAGCTTGCCATGGCCGATCATGACTACCACCCCGCCGGCAGGTCGAGCAGAACGCGGCGGCGGGCAAGCGCCTCCGTCTCGGGTCCGGCTACGGCCGCCTCGGGGCCGACCGCCTCGAGCGGATAGGTTGCGAGCGGGCCGTATTCCGCCTCGTATCGAGGCGAGGGCCAGCGCACGCGGTCACCCTCATAGAGCGGATTTCGCCGCAGCGCCGCGCCGTCGGGCGGCAGTGCCAGGCGCCCGCTCACGATGCCGGGCAAACCGGCGCCGGACGCGAAAGAGATGGCGGGGGCCGACGCGAGCGCCTCCGCGGTGGCCGGAACCGGCGCACGCGCCTCCACAAGGGCCGCCGTCAACTCCCGGTCGTCATAGAGGAGCGGCTCGTCGAACAGCGCGGCATAGTCCGCGGGCGAAAGCGGGCTGCCGGAGGAGAGGGTCTCGACGAGGGCATTATGCGCGTGACCGACGAGCGTTCTCGCCCGCCCTGAGCCTCCCTGTCCCGCGCTGCCCTGTCCCGCGCTGCCCTGTCCCGCGCTGCCCTGTCCCGCGCTGCCCTGGCCCGCGCTGCCCTGTCCC
>JBBROS010000025.1:0-50689 GCA_038229135.1 Acetobacterales bacterium | reverse complement strand
GTTTGAGGGTCGGCACCATGCCGGTGGTTCGCACATTCTTGATTATTGCCGTGCTGGTGTTTGGCTGGGTGCTGTTCCGCACGGATGGCATCGCGCAGGTCCAGCGCCCGATTGCGACGCTTCTCGCGAAGTAGAGTTGGGTCAGCCTCGGGCATGAGGCTGACACGCGTCGTTGCCTGAACCGACCCTCGAACTCGTACTCGGCTACACGTCCAGGTTTGCGACCTTGAGCGCGTTCCCGACGATGAAGTCGCGCCGCGGCTCCACCACGTCGCCCATGAGGGTGCTGAAGATTTGGGCGGCGTCCTCGGCATCGCCGACGCGGACCTGGAGGAGGGTTCGTGCGTCGGGGTCGAGCGTGGTTTTCCAGAGCTGATCGGGGTTCATCTCGCCGAGGCCCTTGAAGCGTTGGATGGTGAGGCCGCGGCGGCCTTGGGCGAGGATGCGGTCGAAGGTGGTGGCGGGGCCGACGGCGCGGGTTTCGGTTTTGTCGAGGGTGAGGAGCGCTGGGGTGTCGTAGCGGGACTTGAGGGCGGTCGTGCGTTCGGCGAGCCAGCGGGCCTCGCTGCTGCGCATGGAGGCGGCGTCGAGATCGTGGCGCTCGGCGACGCCTCGGACGGAGCGGGCGAAGTGCAGGCCGCGGTCGTCGGCGGTGGCGATCCAGGTCTTTTCCTGGGGCAGCGAGAGGGCGTTTAGCCTCGTGGCCACATCCTGGCAGGCTTCCATGGCGTGCGCCGGGTCGAGTGCGCCGGCTATGGCGGCTTGTTCGACGATCCAGGACGGGACGGAGGAGGCCAGGCGGGCGACGTTGCCCGCTGCCTCGCGCAGCCAGCCGAGTTCGGCGCGCATCTCGTCGCCGGCGACCGTGGTGCCGTCGGCGTAGGTGAGCCGCGCTTCGGCCAGGGCCTTGTCGAGCAGGAAGTCCTCGAGGGCGCGGTCGTTCTTCAGGTAGCGCTCGTCGTTGCCGCGTTTGGCGCGGTAGAGCGGGGGTTGGGCGATGTAGAGGTAGCCGTGCTCGATGAGTTGCGGCATCTGGCGGAAGAAGAACGTCAGCAGCAGCGTGCGGATGTGGCTGCCGTCGACGTCGGCGTCCGTCATGATGTTGATGCGGTGGTAGCGGAGCTTCTTGATGTCGAAGCCGCCCTGTTCGGGTTCGGCGCGGCCAATGCCGGTGCCGAGTGCCACGATGAGGGTGCCGATCTGCTCGCTGGCGAGCATGCGGTCCTGCCGGACTCGTTCCACGTTCAGCACCTTGCCCCGGAGCGGCAGGATGGCCTGGAACTTGCGGTCGCGGCCCTGCTTGGCGGAGCCGCCGGCGCTGTCGCCCTCGACGATGAAGATTTCGGCCTTGGCCGGGTCGCGTTCCTGGCAGTCGGCGAGCTTGCCGGGCAGCGAGCTGATGTCGAGCACGCCCTTGCGCCGGGTCAGCTCGCGCGCCTTGCGGGCGGCCTCGCGGGCGGAGGCGGCATCCATGACTTTCTGGATGACGAGCTTGGCCTCGCGCGGGTGGGTTTCGAACCAGTGCGCCACCACGTCGGCCACGGCCGCCTGCACCACGGGCTGGACCTCGGAGCTGACGAGCTTGTCCTTGGTCTGGCTGCTGAACTTCGGGTCCGGCACCTTCACCGAGAGCACCGCCGTCATGCCTTCGCGCATGTCTTCGCCGACGAGGGCGAGCTGGTCCTTCTTGCCCATGCCTTCGGCGTATTTGGTCACGACGCGGGTCAGCGCCTGGCGGAAGCCTGCGAGGTGGGTGCCGCCGTCGCGCTGCGGGATGTTGTTGGTGAAGCACAGCATGGTTTCGTGGAAGGAGTCGTTCCAGGCGAGCGCGAACTCGACGCGGACGCCGATCTGCGACTCCTCCGTGACGACCGAGATGGGCTCGGGCAGGATGGCGGTCTTGCCGCGGTCGAGCCAATCGACGAAGGCGAGGAGGCCGCCATCGAACTTGAACGAGGTCTCCTGAGCGGGCGCGTGGCGCTCGTCGCGCAGGATGATGGCAAGGCCGGAGTTGAGGAAGGCGAGCTCGCGCAGGCGGCGCTCGAGGATGGCATAGTCGAACTCGGTTTTGGTGAAGGTGCCGGTGCTGGGCTTGAAAGTGACTTCGGTGCCGGAGGGCTGCGTGCTGGGGCCGACCACTTCGAGCGGGCTGGTGGTGTCGCCATGGGCGAAGTGGATGATGTGCTCGAGGCCGCCGCGCCAGATCCGGACGATCATCCATTCGGAGAGCGCGTTGACCACGGCGGCGCCCACGCCGTGGAGGCCGCCCGAGACCTTGTAGGAGTTCTGGTTGAACTTTCCCCCGGCATGGAGGCGGGTGAGCACCACTTCGGCGGCGCTGACGCCTTCCTCGTGGTGCATGTCGGTGGGGATCCCGCGGCCGTCGTCGCGCACGGTCACGGAGCCGTCGGCGTTTAAAGTGAGCTCGCAGCGGGTGGCGAAGCCGGCCTGGGCTTCGTCCACGGCGTTGTCGATGATCTCGAAAGCCATGTGGTGGAGGCCCGAGCCGTCGTCCGTGTCGCCGATGTACATGCCGGGGCGCTTGCGGACGGCCTCCAGGCCCTTCAGGACGGAGATGGAGGCGGCGTCGTAGGCGCCGTCGGCGCCTGCGGTCTCGTGGTGCAGGGGCACGCGGGCGGGGGTGGCGTCGGAGGTCGGTTCGGGCTGATTCGGGGTGGCCTCGGACATGCCGGGTGTGTGTCTCTCTGCAATGATTTTGGCGTGGGCGCATCCTAGCCCGGCGCGGCACGGTTGGACAGGGGCTGGGGGGGATGTTGGCAGTGGCGGATGGGCTTGCGGGGCAGGGGCCGTTGCACGACGCAATGGTGGTGCTGGGGGCGGCAGCGGTGGTTATCCCGCTGTTCCACCGGCTGCGGCTGAGTCCGGTGGTGGGCTACCTGCTGGTGGGCCTCGTCGTGGGGCCGGCGGGGCTGGGCGCGTTCGTGCAGGCGGTGCCCTGGCTGACCTTGGTGACGATCGTGGAGCGCGAGCGGATCGGGGCGGTGGCGGAGCTCGGGGTGGTGCTGCTGCTGTTCATGATCGGGCTCGAGTTGAGCCTGGAGCGGATTCTGACCATGCGGCGGCTCGTGTTCGGGCTGGGCGGGCTGCAGGTGGGGGTGAGCGCGGCGGCGGTGGGCGGGGTGGCGTGGGGCCTGGGTGCTGGGGTGCGCGAGGCGGTGGTGCTCGGGGTGGCGCTGGCGATGAGCTCGACGGCGGTGGTGGCGCAAGTGCTGGCCGAGGAGCGGCGGGTCACGGGTCTCGTGGGCCGGGCGACGTTCAGCGTGCTGCTGTTCCAGGATTTGGCGGTGGTGCCGGTGCTGTTCGTGTTGGGAGCGCTCTCGGGCGAGGGCGATGGCGGGGTGCTCGGGTTCGGGCTGCTGGTGGGCCAGGCGGCGCTGGCGGTTGCGGGCATGGTGGGGCTCGGGCGGCTGGTGCTGCGGCCGTTGTTCCGGGGCGTGGCGGCCACGGGGAGCCCGGAGCTGTTCATGGCGGCATGCCTGCTGGTGGTGCTGGGGACGGGGCTGGCGGCGGCGATGGCAGGGCTGTCGATGGCGCTGGGGGCGTTGATCGCCGGGCTGCTGCTGGCCGAGACGGAGTATCGGCGCCAGGTCGAGGTGACGTTGGAGCCGTTCAAGGGGCTGCTGCTGGGGGTGTTCCTGATCTCGATCGGGTTGAACTTCGAGCTCGGGCGGCTGGTGGCGACGCCGATCGTGGTGCTCGGGGCGGCGGTGGCGCTGGTGGGGGTGAAGGCGGCCGTGGTGGCGGGGGTGGGGCGCGCGTTCGGGCTGCGGCTGGGCGTGGCGGGGCCGGCGGGGCTGCTGCTGGGACCGGGGGGCGAGTTCGGGCTGGTGATGATCGGTCTGGCGACGGCCTCGGGGCTGCTGGGCCGGGAGGCGGCGGGGCTGGCGGGTGTGGTCGTCGCGCTGACGATGGTGGCGGTGCCGGGGCTGTCCTGGCTGGGGCGGCGGCTGTTCCCGGCGCGTGTCGCGGCCATCGACCCGGCGCTGCTGCCTCCCGAGGGGCTGGCCGAGGGGCTGGCCGAGGGGTTGGCCGAGGGGCTGGCCGAGGGGCGGAAAGGGCCCGAGGTGATCGTGGCGGGGTATGGGCGGGTGGGCCGGGTGGTGGCGGGGCTGCTGGACGGGCACGGGGTGCCGTGGATCGCGCTGGACAATGACGCCCGGCGCGTGGGGCAGGCGCGGCGCGCGGGGGTGCCGGTGTATTACGGGGACGTGTCCCAGCCGGCGCTGCTGCGGGCGGTCGGGCTGGAGGGGGCCCGGGCGATCGTGGTGACGATCGATGTCGATGCGCAAGGAGGGAGGGACCGGGCGGACGCGGTGGTGGCGGCGGTCCGGGTGGTTCGCCCGGACGAGAGGCTGCTCGTGATCGTGCGCGCCCGAGATGCGGCGCATGCGGCGGCGCTGTACGGGCTGGGAGCGACGGATGCCGTGCCGGAAACGGTGGAGGCCAGCCTGCAGTTGGCCGAGGCGGTGCTGGTGGACCTGGGCGTGCCGATGGGGCGGGTGCTCGTGTCCATCCACGAGCGCCGGGCCGAGTTCCAGGCGGAGATCAGGGCGCGGGCGCCCGGGGCGGCGGTGCCGGTGCGGGTACGGCGGCGGCTGGTGGAGCGGGGGCGCTAGCGCTCGCCGCGCCGATCGTGGCCGTGGTCCATCGGTTCTCGGGCTGGGGTGTTAAGATCGGCCATGCGACTCGGGTGAGGATCGGCGATGGGCGATTGGGTGTGGGCGGCGTGGGCGGGTTCGCTGGTGCTCGTGGCCGTGGTGGCGGCCGTGCTGGCGGCCTGGGTGGCCCGGCTCGGGGCCGTACCGGGCGCGTTGCACCGGGCGGTGCAGGAGCGGTTCGAGGCGGCGGAGCGGGGGCGGGTGCAGGCGGAGCTGCGGGCGGCGTTGGGGGAGCAGCGGGCGGAGCCGGTGCCTGTGTTGGATGCCGCCCTGCGGGAGCGGGAGGGCGAGCTACGGGCGGCGCGGGAGGAATTGGCCGCGTTGCGGTCGGGCAGCGAGGCGCAGGCGGTGGCCTGGGCGGAGAAGGTGGCGCTGCTGGAGACGGCCGAGGCGCGGATGGTGGAGCAGTTCCGCGCCGTGTCGGGCGAGCTGATGAGCCAGCACGGGGAGACGTTCAAAGGGCAGAACAAGGAGCAGGTTGAGGGCCTGCTGGCGCCGCTGCGGGAGAAGCTGGCGGAGTTCCAGACCGGGCTCGGGGAGGCGCACAAGGAGAGCCAACTGGCCAAGGAGCGGCTCGGGCAGCAGATCCGGTCCCTCCTGGAGCATGGGGTGGTGATGCAGCAGGAGGCGCAGAACCTGACCCGCGCGCTGAAGGGCGACGTGCGGCGGCAGGGTGCCTGGGGCGAGCTGGTGCTGGATGCGGTGCTGGAGAGCTCGGGGCTGGTGGCCGGGAAGAACTACGTCGTCCAAGGGAGCGTGGCTGGCGAGGATGGGCGGCGGTTGCGGCCCGACGTCGTGCTGACGATCCCGTTCAAGGGCAACGTGGTGATCGACAGCAAGGTGTCGTTGTCGGCGTTCGAGGCGCTGGTGAACGCCGAGCGGGACGAGGACCGGGCGGCGCATCTCGGGCGGCACAAGGCCTCGTTGAAGGCGCACGTGGATGGGCTGTCGCACAAGGACTACGCGGCGCATGTGGAGAGCAAGCTCGACTGGGTGATCATGTTCGTCCCGATCGAGGGGGCGCTGGCGGCGGCGCTCGCCTCGGATGCGGAGCTGGTGACGTATGCCAGCCGCAAGGGTGTCCTGTTCGCGACGCCGACGACGCTGCTCGCCTTGCTCAAGGCGGTGGAGGCGTTCTGGCAGGCCGAGCAGCGCAACCGGAGTGCCGAAGAGATCGCTAACCGTGGGGCGGCGCTGTACGACAAGTTCGTGGGCTTCTACGACGACCTGGTCGTCGTGAAGGACGCCCTGGCGAAGGCGACCAAGGCGCTGGACGGGGCGGAGCAGAAGCTCGTGCGGGGACCGGGGAACCTCGTCCGGCAAGCCGAGCAGCTGAGGGGCCTGGGGGTGCGGGCGAAGAAGGCGCTGCCGCCTGCGGTGGTGGAGCTTGCGGGCGCGGACATTTCGGCGGAGCAGGTGGAGGCGGCCTGATCGGTTTCATGCTCATGAAGAGTTGATTCACTCGTCCGTGACAGCCTCTGGTCCGCAAGGCGGGTGGGAATGGGCGGGCACGGGAGCGAGCGGAACGGGGGGTTCGGAGGGTCGGGATTGCTGGATGCAGCGCCCAACACGGCGCTCGAGCGTGTGCTGAAGCTGCTCGCGCGGTCGTTCTCGGCGCCCATGGCCGGGATCGGGCTGGTGGATGCGGACCGGGTCTGGCTCGCGGCGCGGGTGGGGCTTGCGGTGCAGGAGGTGGCGCCGTCGGGGTGCCCCTGCGTGGAGGTGGTGCGCACGGGGCGGGCGCTGGTGGTCCCGGCGTTGCTGATGGACGAGCGGTTCTGTTCGGGGGCGTACGCGTCGCACGGCGCGGTGGCCTATGCGGGCGCGCCGCTGACCGGCCGGGACGGGCACGTGCTGGGTTCGGTGTTCGTCCTGCTGTCGGACCTGCGGGACATCCAGGCCGCCGAGCTGTCGTTGCTTGCCGACCATGCGGCGGTGGCCGCCGGGCTGATGGAGCTGCAGCATGGCATCCTCCGGGTGGACAAGCTGAGCGGGCTGCCGAACCGGTGTCGGTTCATCGACGACGTGGATGGGTTGTTGCGGGAGGGCGGGGGCGAACGGGTGCTGGCGCTGCTGGACCTGGCCCGGCCCGAGGCGGTGTCGATGATGACGCGGGCGGTCGGCTCGGCGCGGGTGGACGAGTTGTTGCGGCGGGATGCGGCGGCGCTGCAGGCGACGTTGTGCGACACGGCGGAGGGGCTGCGGTTGTATCACGTGGCGCCGACGCAGTTCGCCGTGCTGGGGCCGGCGGACGCCGTGCCTCGTGGGGCGGAGGGCGCCTGGGCTTGCCGCCTTCACGAGGGGCTGGACGGTGCCGCGGGGAGCGAAGGGCGGGGTGTGGGCTTCCTCGGAGTGCAGTATGCGGCGGGCGTCGTCCGCGTGCAGCCCGGCGCGATGCGCGCGGGCGAAACGGAGGCAGGCGAGACGGGTGCGGGCGGGAGGGGAGCCGTCGAGCTGCTGCGGCGGGCGCATGCGGCGCTGGACGATGCGCGGGCCCACCGTGCGCCGGTGCGGGTCTACACACCCGAGCGGGACCGGGCGTTCTCGCGGTCGTTCACGCTGCTGAACGATTTCGGGGCGGCGCTGCGGGGCGGTCCGGGCGAGGGCGGCTTGCGGCTGGTGTATCAGCCGCGGATCGACCTCCGGACGGACCGGTGCGAGGCGGTGGAGGCGCTGCTGCGCTGGACGCATCCGAGGCTGGGCGAGATCGGGCCGGCGGAGTTCGTGCCGCTCGTGGAGGGCACGACGATGGCGCGCGGGATGCTGCGTTGGGTGCTCGAGCAGTCGTTGCGGCAGCTGGCGGCGTGGCGCAGCGCCGGGCGCCGGCTGCAGCTGAGCGTGAACGTGTCACCGGTGAACCTCGAGGAGGAAGACCTCGTGCAGGCCGTGCTGGCCGTGCTCGGGCGGCACGACGTGCCGGCGGGGCTGCTGGAGCTCGAGGTGACGGAAAGCGTGCTCCTCTCCCAAGGCCCGGCGGCGGAGCGGCTGATGGCGCTCTCGAAGGCGGGTATCCGGATCGCGATCGACGATTTCGGAACGGGATACAGCAGCTTGTCCTACCTGCAGCGACTGCCGGCGGACGTGGTGAAGATCGACCGGTCGTTCGTGCGGGCGCTGGGCGAACGGGACGGCCTGCATGTGGACGCGAAGGCGGGACACGGGGAGACGCTCGTGTCTGCCATCATCCGCATGAGCCAGGCGCTCGGGTATCGCGTGGTCGCGGAGGGGGTCGAGACGGAGGCGGCTGCGAGTGCGCTGAGATCGATGGGGTGCGACGAGGTGCAGGGTTATCTCTATGGCCGGCCGATGGCGGTTCCGAGCCTTGCGATGTGGCTTGCGAACCGGCGGTGGGGCATGACGCGGCCGCGCGTGCGGGTGAGCTCCAGGACGCCGCTGCCCGAATTCCCGGCCGTGCGTCGGGAAACCGGGGCGCTGCCGGTGGGATGAGGCGGCTCAGTCGGCCTGGTGCGGGCCGGCCGGGCGGCGGCGGCGGCGGCGGAGGACGGTGGCGGCCACGGCCGTAGCGAAGGTGAGGAGCGACCCAGGCTCCGGCACCCGCACCGAGGCCGCGGACGCAAGGGCGGAGGCGAAGCTGGTGTCCGACACGTTGGCGACGCCGGTGCGGAGGCGGTAGGTGCCGCTTACACCGACGCGGTAGGTGGCCTTGATCCAGCCGGTGTAGCCGCAGCCGGCCGCGTAGCACGTGGCGCTGTCAGTGCCGAGCACCGAGAAGGCGGGGGCGCCGGGTACGACCCCGGTGCTGGTTGGGCTGAGCGTCGCGGAGAGGGCAGGCAGGGTCTGCCCAGGCACGGTGTTGCCGGAGGCGTTCGTCTCCGCGGTGAAAATCATGGCGGCGCGGGACAGGTCCCCCGCGTTGAGCAGGTCGGCCCAGGCATAGTCCGCATAGGCGCCGCCGTCGGTGGTGACGTAGTCGAACCAGAACTCGAGCACCGTGCCCGCGACGGCAGTGAAGGCGGGCATCACGAGGATGGAGCCGTTGGTGGTGCCGGCGAGCTGGAGACCGGCGGTGCCGAGGGTCGGGGCACCCACCGTGCTGACATAGGCGTAGCTGCCGCCGAGGGGTGGCAGGGTAACGACGCCGTCGGCCGCCGCGAGGGTGCCGCAGGTCCCGGTGCAGGTCGCGCCGGGCAAAATGGGAAGAGCCGCGACTGTGCCGGCCCAGAGCAGGGCCGTGAGGGTACACGAAACGGTGAGGGCCGAGCGCATGCGTCCAGATAGAGATCACGGGGCCGCGAGGCCTAGTCAGGTGTTGTAAGGATCGGACAACGACGGGTGTTCGCGGGGGTGAAAGCCGGCCTCAGCCCAGGGGCGCGCCCGACCCGCCCAGGGTCGACGGCCAGTCGGCGACATCGTGCAGCGGCAGGGCGTGGGGGCCGGATCGGGCTGCGTGGTGGTCGGGGCAGGCCCAGATGGACGCGAGCCTGGGCGCGCAGGCCTGGGCATGCGGGATCAGCGCGCTGGCCGGCTGGAGCGGCGTTGCGGCGTGCACGACCTCGAGCCGGGTGTGCTGGCCGAGCGCCTGGCCGTGGCGGTGCAGCATGGTCCAGCCGGAGTCGCTGCCCCACAGCACGACGCGCCCGGGCCGGAGCTCGTTGACGAGGGCTGCGGCGAGGTCGGACCGGTCGTCCGGGTTGAGCGGCCCGACGCCGAATTCGGCGAGCGAGCGCCATTGCAGCCCGGCCGGCAGCTCGAGCCCGATGGCGGGCGTCTCGGCATCGAGCTCCACCAGCAGCAGGCCGGGGTCGGGCGGGGTGCGCCGCAGCGCTGCGGCCAGCGCCGGGGTGCGGTCGATGGCGCCGGTGAAGATGATCGTGTGCGGGGCGTGCAGGATCGAGAGATACAGAGCGCGCCAGGCCTCGTAGCGGGGCGGGGCCTCGGCGGGCACGATGGGCAGAGTCTCGAGGTCGGCGATGGCGGCCAGGTCGGGCTCCCGATCGGCGAAGGCGGCGATGCAGGCGGCGGCCGCGGCAAAGGTCTCGGGGGAGATGCGGTCGGTGGGCACCAGCGCGCCGGCGCGGCCGCGGAGCTTGTCGTTGCGCAGGGCGTGCTGCAGCGGGGTGTCGAGCGGCGGCGCCGAGGCGGGGTGCCGCTCGACGTAGGAGGCGGCGTCGAAGCCCGGCGCCGGGTCGAGCCCCATGGCGGCGCCTTCGGCCAGGTAGTGGCGCAGCGGATCCTGGTCCGGGGCGAACAGGTCGGCATGTTGGCCGGCGTACCATTCGGGGTCGAACAGCCGGTTCGGGCTGTAGCCGAGATGGACGCCGGATTCATACCAGTGCGTGAAGGCGTCGTGGGCGGTGGGGTGGGTGGCCGCCTGGGATGCGGGCCGCGCCTCGGGGTAGTGCTCGAAATACCAGGTGCTGTCGAAGAGCGGCCCGGGGTCGCGGCCTTCGCGGCGGCCATAGTGCAGATAGTGCTCGAGCGGGATGATGCGGGCGGCGGCCACGTCGGGGGCGCGCTGCAGATACCACTCGGTGCTGAAGAAGGGTCCCGGATCGTATCCGAGCTGCCATCCGACGGCGACCCAGTGCTCGACGGGGTGCAGGCCGGAGGCTGCCGCGTCGGGATAGCGGGCGCAGTACCAGGCGCCGTCCACGAGCGGGTTGGGGTCGTAGCCCGCTTGCATGGCGATGGTGAGGTAGTGGGTGGCGAGGTCCGGCCCGGGGGCGACGTGGCGGGGGCGATACCAGTCGGGGTCGACGAGGCGTCCGATGGCCGCGTGGTCGATGTTCATGCGGCCGCCTGGAGCTTGGCGGGCAAGAGGGTCGCGAGGCCGGCTTCATAGGCGGTGTACATGCGAATGACGTCGAGCCGGGCTTCGGCGTAGGCGCGGGCGCGGGGGCGGAGCGCGCGGAGGGCCTCGGGGTCGGCCGCCAGCGCCTCGATGCGGGCGGCGAAGGCGGGATCGTCGCCCGGGGCCTCGAGGTAGCCCGTCTCGCCCTCGTGCAGCAGCTCCGGCAGGGCGCCGACGCGGGAGCCGAGGACGGGAACGCCCATGGCCAGCGCCTCGAGCACCACCACGGGGCGGCCGTCGAGCGTGGAGGGGATGCAGAGCAGGTCCAGCGAGGCGAGGGTGGGGCCGAGGTCGGGCAGCTCGCCGAGGAGCGTGAAGCGGCCCGGTGGGAAGGCGGCCTCGAGGATCGCGGCCTCGATCTCGGCGCGGAGCGGGCCGGTCCCGGTCATGACGAAGCGGACGGGGAGCGATGGATCGACCCGGGCCGCGAGGCGGACGAAGCCGACAGGGTTCTTCTCCGGCGACCAGCGGCCGCAGAAGCCGACGAGGAGGTCGGTCTCGGCAAGCCCGAGGCGGCTGACGAGCGCGGGATCGCGGGGCGCGGGGCGGAGGCGGGCGAGGTCGACACCGGATTCCACGAGGCGGATGCGGTCCTCCGTCTCCCGGTTGGCGAGCAGCCAGGTGCGCACCTCCGCGTTCTCGACGAAGACCACGTCGATGAGGTCCCGGCGGCGGCGGTTGTTGGCGGTGTGGCCGACGGTGTTGAACAGGAGGTCGGCGACGCGGAGGTCCGGGTTGGCGGCGCGCAGCAGCCGGAGCGAGTCGTAGGCGAAGGCGGAGCCGACGATCCAGAGGATGTCGACTGGGCGGGAGCCGACGAGGTGCTGCAGGAAATCCTCCCAGAGCGGGCGGGGCATGCCGGCGGGGAGGATGAAGACCTCGTCGGTATGGGCCTCGAACCAGGGTTGCGTGTTGCCCTGCTCCTCGGCGAGCGGCAGGGAGGCGACGACGAGCACGCGCCAGCCCTGGGCGCGGAGATGGCCGACGATGCCGGAGAGCAGGCGCTCGGCGCCGCCGAGGGAGAGGTAGGGGACGGCCAGCAGGAGGCAGGGCGGGCGCGGGACGGGAGGTTTGCGGACGAGGCGCATGGGCGGCCGGGCCGCGGCGGTGGCCGGCGTGCCGCTGCGCGCATGGGCGATCCGGCGGGAGCGGGCGATGGCGGCGGGGAGGTCGGCCAGCAGGTCCTGGTTCATGCGGCGGACGAGGGCGCGCTGCTGCCACATCGGCAGCACGTCCTGCCCGCGGCTGAGGCTGGACGCGTGGACGCGGTAGCGGAGCACCGGGTCGTGGTAGAGGTTGATGAAGCGCGCGCCGAGGGCGGCGAGGCGCACCCAGAAGGCCCAATCCTCGAACACGTAACCCGTGGTGGCGCGGTCGGCGTCGCGGTAGCCGCCGGACTGCACCCACAGGGCGCGGCGGAAGACGGCGCAGGTGAGCACCTGGTTTCCCTCGAGCAGGTCCGCGAGGTTCGGGGCCGGGTGGATGTTGACCTGGCCCTCGGCCGCGCCGGCCATGGCGGTGGCGCCGGAGACCACGTCGTAGCCATGGCGCTCGACGAGGTAGATCGCCTTCTCGAAATAGGTGGGCGCGAGCGTGTCGTCGGCGTCGAGGCAGCACACGTAGGTGCCGAGGGCCTGGCTGATGCCGTAGTTCCGGTTGGCGCCGGCCGGGTGGCGTTCGCCCTGCATGAGGATGCGGATGCGGCCGAGGTCCCGTCCGCCGGGCTCGAGCACGGCAGGGTCCAGGGCAGCGACGGTCAGGCGGGAATCGGGGCTGCTGGAGCCGCCGTCGACGACGATGACTTCCAGGTCCTGGAAGGTCTGGCGCAGGACGGAGCGGATGGCGGCGCCCACGAGGCGGCCGTAGTTGAAGCTGGTGATGACCACGCTGAGGCGCGGCCGCGCGGCGGCCTGCTGGTCTGCAACGAGATCGGGTGGGGGACGGTGCCCGGTGTGTTCGAGCAGGCGAAGGACAGGCGGCTCCGGGCGCGTCCGGGGCAGGCGCGGCGTGGGGGCCTCGGGCGCGGGCGGTGGCGGGGCCGGCGGTGGTGAGGGTGGCGGCGGTGAGGGCGGCGGGTGTGAGGGTGGCGGGTGTGAGGGTGGCGGGGGCGGGAGCGAGGGGGGCGGCTCCGGCGGGGGTTCGAGCGTGGCGGGTGCGGCGGCGCGGGCGGCGAGTTCGGCACGGACCTGGCGGCGGAAGCGGAGGCCCTGGAGCAGGCGGCCGCGGAGGGTCCACCAGGCGATGCGCCCGGCTCCGCGGGTGAGGCGGGCGGCGCGCGGGTGGCGGGCGGCGAGGCTGCGGAGCACGCCCACGACCCGCCAGGCGGTGCCGGAGCGGGCCAGGGCGTGGGCGGCGCGCTCGGCCTCGAGGGTGGTGCAGGCCGCGTCGCGGTCGGCCCGGGCGGCGTCGCGCTGGGCGAGGGCGTGGGCCGCCTCGGCCTGGGCCCGTGCGGCATCGGCCTGCGCGCGGGCGAGGTTGGCCTCGGCCCGGGCGGTGGAGGCGTGGTCGGCCTCGAGCCGGGTGCGCTGCTGCGCGAGGGCGGCCGTCTGCTGGTCGAGCGTGCGGCGTTCCCGGCCCAGGGCGTCCTCGAGGGCGATGCGGCGGTCGAGGTCGGACTGCAGACCGCCGACCCGCGCTTCGAGGGCGATGACGGCGTTGGCGAGCTCGGTATGGCTGCGGGCGCGGTCCGCGGCGGCGACGGCCAGCGCCAAGGGGTAGTCCTCGACCTGGCCGTGCAGCGCCTGGACGTCCTCGCGGACGAGGCGGAGTTGCCAGGCGGTGGCCTGCCAGAGCTGGCTGAGGCGCCGAATGAGCGGCGGGTTCAGGTCCTCCGGGCGCAGACGCTCGAGCCCGGCGATGCTCTCGAGGTCCGCGGTGGCGGCGTGGATGAGGTGGAGGAGCGTTGCGGCACGGACCTCGGCCTCGGCCAGCGGCGGGGCGGTGCGGAACAGGATGCGGTCGAGGGTCGCGCGGAGTTCGGGCGTGTCGTCGGCATCCCGGACGACCACGCCGACAAACGTCGAGGCGTAGCCCGCGACCGGAAGCTCGCGGCCGTGCAGCGTAACGCCGGGCTGGGTGGCGAGGAGGTGGTGGAGCGCCCGTTCGGTGGGATACCAGACGTGCTCGAGCGACGAGGTGAGCCAGGTCGTGTTGTCTGCGGTGTCCGACATCAGCGGCACCTCGAACAGCATGATGCCGCCCGGGCGGAGCAGGGCGAGTGCGGCCTCGAGCCCGGCGCGGATGTCCGGCAGGTGCTCGAGGAGGGCGATGGCGGTGACGGCGTCGAACCGGGCTCGGTTGGCGTGCAGGAGGTCGGGGGCGAGCAGGTCCTGCCCGAGAAGCTCGATGCCTCGGGCGCGCGCCTGTTCGCCCGTGGCTGGGTTGGCCTCGATGCCGGCGCGTGCCCAACCGGGGGTGAGGCGGGCGAGGAGGTGGCCGTCGGCGCAGCCGATGTCCAGGATGGCGCCGCGTTCGGGACGGAGGGCGTCGACGAGGGCGGCGGCCCATGCGGTGCCGTGCTCGGCGGTGAAGGTGTAGTCGCTGTAGCCGTGGTCGGCCGGACGCGCGTCGGGGTCGCCGTAGTAGCCGTCGGCGTAGAATTGCATGAGGTCGTCGGGCGTGGTTTCGACGATGCCCATGGCGCATCGCTCGCACTGGAGCACCGCGAGGCCGTCGCTGCGGCGGGCGCGTTCGGTGAAGGCGTGGGCGCCGCAGACGAGGCAGGTGCGTTGGGTCAGTATCGGGCTTCCAGTGGGTTACGGGCGATTACTGGAAGTGGGGCGGCTGCGCCAGAGGTGTTGGCATGGGGGGTGCGGGTTGACCTGGGCCGGCTGGTCGCCCACGTGGTCGTGGGTCGAACGAGAGGAGCTGGCTTTGGGCGAGAACACGGTGGCGGTGAGCGACGAGAGCTTTGCGCAGGATGTGCTGAAGGCGCCGGGGCCGGTGCTGGTGGATTTCTGGGCGGAGTGGTGCGGCCCATGCAAGATGATCGGGCCGGCGCTCGAGGAGATTGCGGCCGAGCTGAAGGGCCAGGTCGTGGTGGCCAAGGTGAACATCGATGACAACCCGGAGAGCCCGAACACCTACGGGGTGCGGGGGATTCCGACGATGATCCTGTTCAAGGACGGCAAGCCGGTGGCCACGAAGGTGGGGGCGGCGCCGAAGAGCGCGCTCAAGGCCTGGGTGACCGAGTCGCTGTAGGCTGAACTAGCGCCTGGGCCGTGGGCCGGCCCTCCCTTGCGGGAGGGCCGGGGTCGCCGGTCAGTTCTTGACGATAGGCTTGGCCGGCGTCGCGAGGGGCGCCGGGGTGGCGACCGTGGTCTTCGGGCTGAGCGTGGTCGGCGAGGTCGCGAGGCTACCCGTCCCGGAGGCGCTGCCGGCCATCGGCGGCACGGCGGGCTTGGACGGGGTGGTCGTGCTCAGGGTCGAGCTGGATGCGACTGGTGCCTGGCCGAGCGGCGCGGCCGCGACGGCAGGCGTGCGGGCGGGCTCGGACGTGGCGACGCGGTGGATGGGCGTGCGGTGCCGGACCTTTGCCGTGTGCGCGGGCGTCGCGGCCAGCGCCGGGACGGCAAACGAGGTGAGCAGCAGCGCGGCGAGGGTGAGGCTCGAGAACTTCGTCATGGACTTGGTCCTGATGGAACCGGCTTGATTGCCGGCCCACGCATTACGCCTGCCGGCCGCGGCGGCGCTGGGGCCGGATCGTGGCGCTGGCGTGATGTTTTCTGCGGCATTGTGGCAAAGAGAAAGGGCGCCCGGCTCGCGCCGGACGCCCTCGTTTCGTTGCTGCAGCCGGGTTCAGGCCCGGCGTGCGGCCGCGTTCTCCTCGGCAAAGATGTCGCGATCCTTGGTTTCCGGGACGAACAGCGCGCCCACCACCACGGTGATGAGGGCGATGATGATCGGGTACCAGAGGCCGTAGTAGATGTCGCCCGTCGCCGCGATCATGGCGAAGGTGGTGGCGGGCAGCAGGCCGCCGAACCAGCCGTTGCCGATGTGATACGGCAGGGACATGGCGGTGTATCGGATCCGGGTCGGGAACAGCTCGACCAGGGCTGCGGCGATTGGGCCGTAGACCATGGTGACGTAGATGACCAGCAGCGTGAGGATGCCGATGATCATGGCCGGCTGTTCGCGGAAGATGTCGAACGCGCCGTTCATCTTGATGACGGACGGGTTGGCCGCGGCTGGGTAGCCGGCGGCCGAGAGGGCGGCCCCCGTTTCACGCGCGAAGGTGGCGCGGGTCGCAGCTGCGGCGGCTCCGGCCTTCACCGCATCGAACGACGACACCGTGGTGTTGCCGATCTTGATCACGGCCGTGCTCCCGGCCGGCGCTGCTTCCGTGGCGTACGGCACGGACAGGCCTGCGAGCACCTGCTTGGCGATGTCGCAGGACGACGTGAATACTACGGTGCCGGTCGGGTTGAACTGGAAGTTGCAGTTGGCCGGGTCCGCGACGATGGCCACCTTCACGTTCTTCTGGGCGTTGTAGAGGGCGGGGTTCGCCTCCTGCGTCAGCTTCTCGAAGAGCGGGAAGTAGGTGAGCGCCGCGATGAGGCAGCCGGCGAGGATGATTGGCTTGCGGCCGATCTTGTCCGACAGCCAGCCGAAGAACACGAAGAACCCGGTCCCGAGGATCAGCGAGTAGGCGATCAGCAGGTTGGCCGTGTAGCCGTCCACCTTGAGGATGCTCTGGATGAAGAACAGGGCGTAGAACTGGCCGGTATACCAAACAACCGCCTGGCCCATTGTGAGGCCGACGAGGGCGATGATGGCGACCTTGGCGTTCTTCCACTGGCCGAACGCCTCGGTCAGCGGCGCCTTGGAGCCGGTGCCTTCGGACTTCATCTTCTGGAACGCCGGGCTTTCGCTCAGCTGCAGGCGGATCCAGAGGGAGATGCCGAGCAGGACGGCCGAGAGGAGGAACGGCACGCGCCAACCCCAGGCGGCGAAGTCCGCTTCGCCCAAGATGCTGCGGGTCGCGAGGATCACGATCAGCGACAGGAACAGGCCGAGCGTGGCCGTGGTCTGGATCCAGCTCGTGTAGAAGCCGCGGCGGCCGGCCGGGGCGTGTTCGGCCACGTAGGTGGCTGCGCCGCCGTACTCGCCGCCGAGGGCCAGGCCCTGGAGCATACGCAAGATGATGAGGATGATCGGTGCCGTCAGGCCGATGCTGTCCGAGGTCGGCAGGACGCCGACGAGCACGGTGCTGAAGCCCATGATGAGGATGGTGATGAGGAAGGTGTACTTCCGGCCGACCAGGTCGCCGATGCGGCCGAACACGAGCGCGCCGAACGGGCGCACCAGGAACCCGGCGGCAAACGCGAGCAGCGCGAAGATGTTGCGCGTGTTCGGGTCGAACTGGCTGAAGAACTTGGCGCCGATGATGGCCGCGAGGCTGCCGTAGAGATAGAAGTCATACCATTCGAAAACCGTGCCGAGGGAGGACGCGAGGATCACCTTGCGTTCGCCCGGCGTCATGGCCCGTGTGGAGCCATCGCTGATGGCCGTGGTAGTTGCGACGCTCATGTCGGATGGTCCCCCGGGCTGCTTCGGACTGTGCCGAATTCTTGTTGCGGTCCGCGCCGATCACGCACGGTTGTTCACCGTGTCGCAAGGCTAGCGCAAATTTGCAATACGCGACGGGGTGGGGAGAGCTGGAACTTTACAGTTCGTCACTGCGAGGCGACGAGGAACCACGGCGCTGCAAGGGCGATCCAGGCGAACGCGGCCGAAGCCAGGCTCGCTGCCGCGAATCGAAGGTGCTTCAAGACGGTCCCAGGGCGGGCCACGGACGGGCGAAGCACGTGGTGGACTGCGCCGCGCGGCGGGGTGGGAATACCGAACTGGAAGGCGAACGGGGCGAAGGTGGCGGTGGCCATGGCGAACCTGCTCTGCTGCGTCGTTCGCGATTTGTTCTGATCGTTAAGAAAGAGTCAAGCGTGCTCCTGTGGGGGCTCCGCGAGCATCGCCGCAAGCGAGGCCGCGACCTCGTCGCCCGTCGCCGGCTTGCGGAGCAGGCGCACGCCCGCCGCCCGCTGCTCGGTCGCGCGGTCGACGTAGCCGGTGAGCACGATGACGGGCAGGCTCGGCCGCCGGGCGCGGACGGCGGCGCTGAGGGTGAGGCCGTCCATGCCGGGCATCGAGAGGTCGGTGACGAGCGCGTCCAGCTTCTCGCCGCGCTCGACCATGGTGAGCGCGGCCTCGCCGCTCGGGTAGGCGGCCACGGCGTAGCCCAGGCCCTGCAGGTGCTCCGCGAGGGTCGTGCGCACGTGCGGCTCGTCGTCGACGAGGACAATGCTGTGCCCGGACGCCGCGGTGGGCGCGGGTGCTGGCTCCGCCGGCGCCGCCTCGAGGGCAAACGGCAGCCACAGCTCGACGACCGTGCCCTTGCCCGGCCGGCTGCGAATGGCGAGCGCGCCGCCCGATTGCTCGGCGAAGCCGCGTGCCATGGCGAGGCCGAGGCCGGTGCCCTTGCCCTGCGGCTTGGTGGTGAAGAAGGGCTCGGAGGCGCGCGCCAGCGTCGCCTCGTCCATGCCGGACCCGTCATCGCCGACCGACAGCCGAACCCGCTCCCCGTCCGGCGCGGCCTGCACGGTGAGCGTGCCGCCGTCGGGCATGGCGTCGCGCGCGTTGGTGGCGAGGTTCACGAGCACCGTCTCGAGCTGGCCGCGGTCGGCGAGGATCGGCAGCAGCGCCGGGGCGCACTCGACCAGCATGATCACCTGAGGGCCGAGCGTGTGGGCGAGCAGGTGGTGCAGGCTTTCCAGCAGCGGCGGCAGCTCCACCGGTTCGGCCCGCAGGTCGCCCTGCCGTGCGAAGGAGAGCAGCCGCCGCGTGACCGAGCCGCCGCGCTGGGCTGCCTCGGTCACGAGCTGCGCCAGCCGTTTCACGTCCGGCTCCCGGGCCGCGTTGCGCTCGATCAGCCCGGCGCCGCCCTGCACGGCCTGC
The DNA here is from genome assembly GCA_038229135.1 of Acetobacterales bacterium. Classification (GTDB taxonomy): domain Bacteria; phylum Pseudomonadota; class Alphaproteobacteria; order Acetobacterales; family Acetobacteraceae; genus JBBROS01. Next base: position 32,248 of record JBBROS010000025.1, on the reverse strand, counting down.
AGCACGTTGTTCAGATCGTGCGCGATGCCGCCGGCAAGCTGGCCGAGCGCCGTCATCTTCTCGGCCTGCGCCAGGCGGCGCTGTGTCTGCTCGAGATCCTTGGTCCGGGCGTCGACGAGGGCCTCGAGTTCGGCACGGCTGCGGGCCAGCACCTTGCGGGCCTCCACCTCGTCCGTCACGTCCGTGCTGGTGCCGAACCACTGCAGCACGGCGCCGGACGGGTCGCGCAGCGGCAGGGCTCGCTTGGCGAACCAGCGCCAGGCGCCGTCGGCCCGGCGCATGCGGGCCTCATGGTCGAACGGCGCACATGTGCGGACGGTGTGCTGCCAGGCGGCCACCAGGGCGCCGCGATCCTCGGGGTGGATGGCCTCCATCCAGCCGTATTGCAGGTGCCGGGCGGCCGGGACGCCGGTGAACTGCTCCCATTGCAGGTTCAGCCAGTCGTTCGAGCCATCGGGGCTGCAGGTCCAGACGAGGTGAGGCAGGGCTTCGGCCAGGGTGCGCCAGCGGGACTCGCTCACGCGCAGCGCGGCTTCGGAGGCGAGGCGGTCGCCTATGTCGCGGAAGATGCCGGACACGCCGAGCACGGTGCCGTCCGGGGCGAGCATGCGGGTGGCGGTGATGGCGACCTGGATGCGGCGGCCGTGCTTGTCGATCCGCACCGTCTCCAGCTCGCGCACATGCTCGCCAGCCATCACGGGGCCGAACACGCCGCCCTGCGCCTGCATGTCGGACTCGGGTGGCAGGAGCAGCGTGACGGAGGCGCCGACGGCTTCGGCCTCGGTCCAGCCGAACAGGCTCTCGGCGCCCTGGTTCCAGCTCATGATGCGGCCGTCGGCGGTGGCGAAGCTGATTATGGCGTCGGCCGAGCTGGTGACGATGGCGGCCAGGCGCGCGTCGCGTTCGGTGGCGATGCGGCGCTCGGTCACGTCCCGCGATAGGCCGGCGATGCCGATGATCTGGTTCGTGACGAGGTCGCGGAGCGGGGATTTCGTGCTCTCGAAATAGCGGACCGTGCCATGGCGCGAGTCGAGAACGGGCTCGATCAGCCTCTCGGCCTGCCCCTGCGCGACGATGCGGCGGTCATTGGCCATCACGGCCTTCGCCTCCTCGGGGTCCTCGAGGAATTGGCTGTCCGTGTGGCCCAGCACGGCATCCGCGGGACGGCCGACCAGGGCGAGGGTGGCCGGGTTGGCGTAGATCATCCGGCCCTCGAGGTCCTTCGCGTAGAGCAGGTCGGGCGTGGCATGGCCGAGGGCGGCGAGGATGCCCTCGGTTTCGCGCAGGCGCAGGTCGGCGCGGCGGATGGCCGTCACGTCGTGCGAGACGGCGAGGATGCGCTCGACCTCGCCCGAGAGGTCGAAGACCGGGGCGACCGTCACGGCCCAGACCTTCTCGCCGGTGGAGCTCAGGTGCCCGGCCTCGAAGCGGGCCGTCCGTCCGGCGCCGGCCGCGTGCAGCGCGCCCTGGATCACGGGATGCGCGTCCGATGGCCACAGGCTGGCCCAGGGCTGGCCCACGATGGCGGCGGCTTCGATGCCGAGGAGGCAGGCGCCGTGGCCGTTGAGGAATTCGAGACGGCCGTCCAGCCCGATCAGCTTCACGCAGTCGGGGTTCGCCTCGAGCGTGGCGCGCAGGGACACTTCGCCCGCTGGCAGCTCGGGCAGGGCGGACGCCGGACGGGACAGGTCGTGCGGCATCAGGCCGGCACCGCTCGTGGCAGGGTGAGTGGCGAGGCAGGAGGCAATGCGGGGGGCAAGGCGGGCTGCTCCTCGGGCGGCTGCAACGCATCGAGCAATGCGGTTCGCAAGGTGGCGAGTTTACGCTCGTTCTCGACCTTCAGGCCGAACACGTCCTTGACGTAAAACACGTCCACCGCGCGGACGCCATAGGTGGTCACGTGGGCGGATGCGATCTGCAGGCCCTGCTCGCTGATGGCCGCCGTCACGTCGTGCAGCAGGCCCGGGCGGTCGCGGCCGTTCACCTCGAGCACGGTGTGGGTGTTGCTCGCGCGGTTGTCGATGACGACGCGGGGCGGCACGTGGATGGCGCGCATGCGGCGGCCGATGAGGGCCTGGCCGGCGCGGCGGATCTCGCCATCGAGGCCGAGGCGGCCGGAGAGGGATTGCTCGACGAGCACGTGGAGGCGCGCGAGGCGGTGCGGCGCGTCGAAGGCGCCGCCGGCCGCGTCCTGGATCCAGAAGGTGTCGAGCGCGCAGCCGTTGGTGAGGGTGTGGATGCGCGCGTCCACGATGCTGGCGCCGGCGACGGCGAGCGCGCCGGCGATGCGGCTGAACAGCCCGGCGTGGTCCGCGGTGTAGACCGTCACCTCCGTCACGGCCCGGGCGGGCAGCGGCTGGGTGTCGACGGTGAGGGGGGCGTCGCGGGCCTCGGCGTCGCGGATCAGGCGGGCGTGGCGGGCATGCGTGTCCGGGTCGAAGCTGAGCCAGTAGCCGGGGTAGCCGAGGCCGAGGAAGAAGGCGCGGTCGGACGCCGGCCAGCCCTCGAGCAGCTCGGAGGCGGCGTCCTTCGCGCGGGCCACGCGGACGTCGCGCTCGGTGGTGGTGAGGCCGCCGGCCAGCACGTCGGCCACCCGGGCATACAGCTCGCGCAGCAGGGTGGCCTTCCAGCCATTCCAGACCTTGGCGCTCACGGCGCGCATGTCGCACACGGTCAGCACGAGCAGCAGCTTCAGGCGCTCGGGCGACTGGATGGTGTCGGCCAGGTCCATGATGGTCTTGGGGTCGTCGATGTCGCGCTTGAAGGCCGTCTGGCTGAGCAGCAGGTGGTGGAGCACGAGCCAGCTGACCGTCTCGGTCTCTTCTGCGGAGAGGCCGATGGCCGGGCCGACGGTGAGGGCCAGGTCAGCGCCGAGCTCGGAGTGGTCGCCGCCGCGGCCCTTGGCGATGTCGTGCAGCAGCAGCGCGTTGTAGAGGGCGCGGCGGGAGTGGAGGTCGGCGGCGAGGCTGGAGGCGATGGGGGCGATTTCGGCGAGCTCGCCGCGCTCGAGCGCGTTGAGCACGCGGACGGCCTCGATCGTGTGCTCGTCGACGGTGAACACGTGGTACGTGTCGAACTGCATCTGGCCCACGATGCGGGCCCAGTCCGGCAGGTAGCGGCCGAGGAAGCCGGTCTCGTTCATCACCGTCAGCCAGTGGGCCGATTGGGTGCGCGCGTGGGAGCCCTCCTCGGCGCCGCAGAGCAGGTCCTGGAAGAGCACGGCGGCGGCCGGGTCGGGCCGGAGGCGGATGGCCTGGCGCTCGTGGCGGATGAAGGCGCGCAACGCCAGCGGGTGCAGCTCGAGGTGGCGGTCGCGGGCTTCCTGCAGGATGCGGAGCATGAGGATCGGCTCCTGCTCGAAGTCCCGCCCCGGCGCGCAGAGCAGGCGGCCGTCGGCGAGCACGAAGCCCTGGGCCGTGAGGGCCGCATCGGCCTCGGGCGAGAGCGCGGGCGGCCCCTGGGCGGCGCGGATGAGCGCGGGCTCGAGCACGGCGGTGATGCGGGTGATCTCGCGGGCCGTGAGGAAGTAGTGGCGCATGAAGCGCTCCACGCCGTCCTGCCGGCCGTGCCGCGTGTAGCCCATGCGGGCGCCGACCACGGGCTGCATGTCGAAGGTCAGGCGGTCCTCGGCGCGTCCCGCGACGTAGTGGAGGTGGAAGCGCACGGTCCAGAGGAAGTCCCAGCTGCGGCGGGCGTGCTTGGCCTCGAGGTGGGTGAGGATGCCGCCGCCCGGGCTCTCGGGGCCGACGAGGTCGGACATGATCTGGGTGCCGAAGATGTAGCGGCTCATCCAATACAGGGTCTGCAGGTCCCGCAGGCCGCCGCGGCCTTCCTTGGTGTTGGGCTCGACGAGGAAGGGGCTCTCGCCGTAGCGGCGGTGGCGCACGTCGCGCTCGAGCTGCTTGGCGGCGAGGAAGCGGCCGGCGCCGTCCTGCTTGCAGAAGGCGAGGAAGGCGGTGTGGAAGGCGTCGAACAGCGCCTTGTCGCCGCTGAGGCGCCGGGCGTCGATCATGGAGGTGCGGACGGTGACGTCGCGGTCGGCCTGGGCGATGCACTCGTCCACGGAGCGGGTGGCATGGCCCACCTTGAGCCCGAGGTCCCACAGAAAATAAAGCATGAACTCAACCACCGCGAGGGTGGCGGGCGGCGGGTCGGGCGGGGTGATGAAGAGCAGGTCGATGTCGCTGAAGGGGGCGAGCACGCCGCGGCCGTAGCCGCCGGTGGCGGCGATGGAGAGCCGGCCGGGTGGGGAGGCGAGGCCGTTGGGGGCTGCGACGTGGCGCTCGGCATAGCCATGGAGGCCGCCGATGACGCCGTCGACCAGCTGGCCGAGCAGGCGGCCGGCGCGGAGGCCGGAGAGGGTGCCGGCCTCGAACGCCTCGCGCACATGGGCCTGGGCGCGCGCCAAGTGGCGGCGGAAGGTGGCGAGGGCGGCTTCACGCGGGACGGGGGCGCCGGTCGGTGCGTCCAGCTGTGCGTCGGGCACTGCCGGGCGAATGCCTTGCAGGGCGGTGGCGAGCTGTTCGGCGGCGTCCTCGGGCCGTTCGGGCCAGGGGGTTTGTACGAGCATCGGAGTTCAGTCTAGAGACGTCTCGGCGGTTGATACAGTGAGGAGTTCACGCAGACGATATATGAGGTCGAGTGCCTCGCGTGGGGAGAGGCGGTCGGGCTCGATGGCGGCGACGGCCTGGTGCAGCGGGTCGGGCGCCGGTAGGTGGGCCTCGGGCGGGCGGGGCTCGGGCGGGCGGGGCTCGGGCGGGCGGGGCTCGGGCGGGCGGGGCTCGTAAGGGCGGGGCTCGTGCGGGTGGGCCTCGGGCAGGTGGGGCTCGTGCTGGTGAAACTCGGCCTCCGTCGGGAGGTCGGCAAAGAGCGGCAGGTCGGCGCCCAAGCCCCCGCGTTGCCGCTCGAGGGCGGCGAGCAGGGCCGCGGCGCGCCGGACGGTGGGCGACGGCACGCCGGCCAGCCCGGCCACGTGCACGCCCCAGGAGCGTCCGGCGGCGCCTTCGGCCACCTCGTGGAGGAACACGACGCTGCCGCGGTGCTCCTTGACGCGCATGGTGTGTGGGCGGAGGCGGGGGAGGGCGGGTGCGAGCCGGGCGAGCTCGTGGAAGTGGGTCGCGAACAGCGTGCGGGCGCGCATGGCGTGCAGCGCCTCGAGCACGGCCCAGGCGATGGCGAGGCCATCCAGCGTGCCGGTGCCGCGGCCGATCTCGTCGACGATCACCAGGCTGCGGGGGCCGGCCTGGTTCAGGATCGCGGCCGTCTCCGTCATCTCCACCATGAAGGTGCTGCGGCCGCGGGCCAGGTCGTCGGCGGCGCCCACGCGGCTGAACAGGCGGTCCACGATGCCGATCTTGGCGCGCCCGGCCGGCACCGGCAGTCCGGCCTGCGCGAGGATGGCGATGAGCGCGTTCTGCCGCAGGTAGGTGCTCTTGCCCGCCATGTTGGGGCCGGTGAGCAGCAGCAGCGCGCGGTTCGGCGAAAGGTCGCAGGCGTTGGGCATGAAGGCGGCCGCGGTGCCGAGGGCAGCCTCGACCACCGGGTGCCGGCCTTGGGCGATGTGGAACTCGGTGCCCTGGGTGATGACGGGGCGGGTCCAGCGTCCGCCTTCGGCCAGGCGGGCGGCGGCCTGCAGGACGTCGAGGCTTGCGAGGCGGTCGGCGCAGGATTGCAGGGTGGGGCCGGCAGCCAGCACGGTGTCGACCAGGTGCTGCCAGACCAGGCGCTCCCGGGCCGCGGCAGCGTCGGCGGCGTCGGTGATGCGGCGGTCGAGGTCGGCGAGTTCGGCATTGCCGAAGCGGGCGGCGGTGGCGGTGGATTGGCGAAGCGTCAGGCCGGGGTGCTCGCGGAGGCGCTCGGCGGCGGCGGTGGGGGCCTCGATGACGTAGCCGAGCTGGGCGTGATGGCGGATCTTGAGGCTGGCGACGCCGTAACGTTGGGCGAAGTCGAGCGCGAGGGCGGCGACGACGCGGCGCGAGTCGTCGCGCAGCGCACGGTGGGCGTCGAGCTCGCCGTCGTAGCCCGGGGCGATGACGCCGCCATCGTCGAGCCGTGCGGGGAGGGGGTCGGCCAGGGCCCGGGCGAGGAGGGGGGCGACGGCCGGGTCGACGCCTTGCAGGCAGGGCGGCATGGGCGCGTGGGCGAGGGCGAGGTCCGCATCGGCGGCGGCCTCGAGGGTGGTGCGGACGGCGCCGAGGTCGCGCGGCGCGGCGCGGCCGAGGGCGAGGCGGCCGAGGGCGCGGGGGAGGTCCGGGGTGGCGCGAAGGGCGCTGCGGAGCCGGGCGAGGGGCTCGGGCTGAAGCAGGAGCCAGGCCCAGCCATCCTGGCGCGCGGCGATGGCGGCCGGGTCGAGCAGGGGGCCGGCGAGCCATTGCGCGAGGAGGCGGGCGCCGGGCGCGGTGAGGGTGCGGTCGATGGCGGCGAGCAGGGTGTGGGCAGTGCCGCCGTCGCGGGCGCGGGTGATCTCGAGGCTGGCGCGGGTGGCGGCGTCGAGCGCCATCTGGCCGCCGAGGCTCGCGGGCTCGGGGCGGGAGAGGCGGGGCAGGCGGCCGGCCCCGGCGGCCGATGCGTACTCGATGCACTGCGCGGCGGCGACGAGCTCGGCGGCGGAGAACTCGCCGAACGCGTCGAGGCTGGCCACGGCGAACACTTCGGCCACGCGGGTCCGGGCGGCGGCGGGGCTGGGCGGCAGCGTGTCCGGGGCGCGGCGGGGGGCGTGGTCGCCGAGGGGGGCGGAGGCGGGGGCGACGATCTCGGCGGGCTCGAGGCGGCCCAGGAGGGCCTGAAGGTCCGCCAGCGCGACGGGTGCCGTCTGGAACAGGCCGGTCGAGACGTCGACCCACGCGGCGCCCCACCTGTCCTGCACGCAGGCCAGGGCGAGGAGGAGGTTAGGGCGGTGGGGCTCGAGCAGGCTGTCCTCGGTCAGCGTGCCAGGTGTGCCGAGGCGGACGAGTTCGCGCCTGAGGGGCGCGCGGCCGGGCTTGGGGCCGGGCTTCTCCATCTGTTCGGCGACGGCGACGCGGAAGCCGCGGCGGATGAGGCGGGCGAGGTAGGCCTCGGCGGCGTGGGCGGGGACGCCGCACATGGGGATGGGGGTGCCCTGATGCTCGCCCCGGCGGCTGAGAGCGATGTCGAGGGCGGCGGCTGCGGCGACGGCGTCGTCGAAGAACAGCTCGTAGAAATCGCCCATGCGGAGGAAGAGAAGGGCGTCCGGCGCCTGGGCCTTCAGGGTGAACCACTGGGCCATGGTGGGGGTGGCGCCGGCTTCGGGGGCCTGGAGGGGGTTGTCGGGCATGCGGGGCAGGGTAGGGGGTGGTTTGGGCGGCGTCATCTGGTTCGCGCTGGCTGCGCCCCCTCCCCCGGCCCCTTCCGCAAGGGGAGGGGGGAAGTGAGCCCCTCTGTGGGAGAAGGCAGGGCTGGATCGAGGGCAAGCGGGGCGTTAAGGCTAGGTTGCGAAGACGAAGGAGTGCCTGCCTTGAGCCATTCGAGCCTCAACCCATTGAACGACGAGACCCCGGCCGAGGTGGGGAACCGGGTGCGGAACATCTTCGGAGGGTCGATCGGCAATCTGATCGAGTGGTATGACTTTTACGTCTACAACGCCTTCGCACTGTATTTCGCGAAGTTCTTCACCAACAGCACGGACCCGACGGCGCAGTTCCTGACGGTGTTCGGGATCTACGCCATCGCGTTCTTCATCCGGCCCGTGGGCGGGCTGCTGCTGGGGAGCTACGCGGACCGGGCCGGGCGGCGGGCGGCGCTGACGCTATCGGTGATGCTGATGTGCGGCGGGTCGCTGATCATCGCGTGCATCCCGACCTATCAGCAGATCGGGGTGTGGGCGCCCATCCTGCTGCTGTCGGCGCGGCTGTTGCAGGGGCTCAGCCTGGGCGGCGAGTATGCGACGAGTGCCACCTACCTGTCCGAGATGGCGGTGAGCAAGCATCGCGGGTTCTACAGCTCGTTCCAGTATGTGACCTTGATCGGGGGCCAGGTGCTGGCCGCGCTGGTGCTGCTGGTGATGCAGCAGACGCTGACGGCAGGCGAGATCGAGGCCTGGGGCTGGCGGGTGCCCTTCGCGTTGGGCGCGCTGTGCGCCGTCTACGGCATGTATCTGCGGCGCAACCTCGAGGAGAGCCCCGAGTTCCTCCGGGCGCGTGCGACCCGGCGGGAGAGCCCGCTGCGGGGCGTGTTCCGGCACCCCAGGGAGCTGTTCCTGGTGTTCGGGCTCACCATGGGCGGCACGGCGGCATTCTACACGTTCAGCACCTACATGCCGACCTTCCTGGCCAACACGGTCAAGCTGCCGCGGGAGCAGGCCAACCTGCTGAGCTTCGTCACGCTGCTGGTGTTCGCCATGATGCAGCCGGTGCTGGGCGCCATCAGCGACCGGGTGGGGCGGAAGCCGGTGCTGCTGTGGTTCGGCATCATGGGCACGCTGTGCACGTACTGGATCATGACGAGCATGGCCGCGACGCGGGACTTCACCACCATCCTGGCGCTGCTGCTGTTCGCGCTGCTGATCGTGTCCGGCTACACGAGCATCAACGCGGTGGTGAAGGCCGAGCTGTTCCCGGCGGGCGTGCGCGCGCTGGGGGTGGGGCTGCCCTACGCGGTGGCGGCGAGCGTGTTCGGCGGCACGGCGCCGTATGTGGCGCTCGAGTTCAAGAGCCGTGGGCACGAGGAGTGGTTCTTCCTCTACATCACCGGGTTGATCGCAGTGTCGACGCTGATCTACGCGACGATGCGGGACACGAAGAAGGCGAGCCGCATCGAGGGGTAAGCGGGGGACTGGCTGGTGCTGCAGGTGCTCGACCTGCCGACGCTGCTGGTGGCGGCGTCGATGGTCATCGGGTTCTCCGGCGTGCTGCTGACGCTGACGCGGGACGCCGGGCCACCGGCCAGTTCGGGGCGTGGCGCCGGGGTGGCGTGGGGCGGCGCGATGCTGGCGGGGGCGGGGGCGCTGCTGCTGCAGGCGCTCCTGCCCGGCGCGGCGGCGGATGCGATCGGCACGGCGCTGCTGCTGGTGGCGACGGCGCTGTCCTGGGTGGGGGCCACGCGGTTCGTGGGTCGTCCGACGCGGTGGGGGCTGGTGGCGGCGGGGCCGCTCGTCTGGTCGGCCGCGCGGCTCGGCTCGGGGGGCGCCGCGCTCATCGGCCCGGCCTGCCTGCTCGGGTCCGTGTATATCCTCGCCGGCGGCTGGGCGTTGAGGCGGGACAGCCGGGAAGCGCTGCCCGCGCGCCCGGCGGCCGTGACGCTGCTCGTGGTGCATGGCGTGCTCTTCGCGGTGCGTGGGCTGGTGGACGTGCTGGGCGTGGGGCCGCCGCCCGGGGCTCTGCAGGCCGTGTTGCTGCTGGAGGGCACGCTGCATGCGGTGGGGCTGACCTTTTTGTTGCAACGGTTGACGATGGAGCGGGCGGAGCGGCGGCAGGAGGCGGCGCTGCGGGCGCTGGCGCTGCAGGACGGGCTGACCGGCATCGGCAACCGGCGGCTGTTCGACGAGCGGTTGCCAATGGAGTGGCGGCGCGCGGTGCGAACGGGGCGGCCGATGTCGCTGCTGATGATCGACGTGGACCATTTCAAGCGGTTCAACGACACGCATGGCCACCCGCGGGGCGACGACTGCCTGCGCCAGATTGCCCGGGCCGTGGCCGGGTCCGCCGGGCGGCCGGCGGACGTGGTGGCGCGGTATGGCGGGGAGGAGTTCGCGGTGCTGCTGCCGGACACGTCCCAGGAGGGCGCCTACGAAGTGGCGCAGCGGGCGCACGAGGCGGTGCGGCGGCTCGAGGTGCCGTGCGGCGTGGCAGGCAATGCCCGCGTGACCGTATCCGTGGGGCTGGCGACGGCCGTGCGGCCGCAGGAGGGCGGGGCCGGGGCGCTGGTGCGGGCGGCGGACCGGGCGCTTTATGCGGCCAAGGCGGCGGGGCGGGACCGGGTGGAGCCGGGCTAGCGGCGGCCGGGTTGTTTCGCGTGGTGTTTTGTGCGGCAGCGGCCTATGCCATTGCGCCCTCGTACCCCGGCGTTTACCGAGCGGAGATGAGCCATGCGCGCCCGACCCAGCCCATGACGCCGCCGCCGCGCGCTGGCGGGCCGTTCCCCTCGGCCGAAGCGCGCAGCTGGGCGTGCCTGGCCGCGACGGCACTCTCGATGCTGCCGTTCCTGCTGGTCCGGCACTACCCGCTGCTCGACTGGCCGAACCACCTGGGGCGGTGGGAGGTGCATCGGCTGCTACCGGGCAGCCCGGCGCTCCAGGCGATGTACGAGTGGCGCTGGGCGGTGATCCCGAACCTGTCCATGGACGTGCTGGTGTTGCCGGTGCAGGCGCTGCTGGAGACGGAGGCGGCGGCGAACCTGGTGCTGGCGCTGGGCATGCTTGTGCTGCTGGTGGGGACGGTGCTGCTCGACCGGGCACTCAATGGGGAGCGGTGGGGGCTCAGCGTGTTCGGGGGGCTGCTGCTGTTCAACGGCGCGCTTCGGAGGGGGTTCGTGAACTACATGGTGGGGCTGGGGTTCGCGGTGCTGGCTTTCGCCCTTTGGGTGCGGGCGAGGCCGGGGTGGACGGTGGCGCGGGCGCTGGGGTTCGTGGGCGTGGGGGCCGTGCTGCTGCTGAGCCACCTGTTCGCCTTCGGGCTCTATGTGGTGTGTGTGGCGGGCTACGAGGCGACGCTCCTGTGGGAGCGGGTGCGGCAGGGCGGGCGCCCCGGGGAAAGAGTTTGGCGGTGGCCGGGCTTCGTGGCGGCGCTGGGGCCTGGGATGGGCATGGCGCTGGTGCTCGCGGCCCCGCTGGCCCTGCTGGCCCTGAGCCCGACGGCCGAGCAGGCGGGCGGGACGCGGTGGAGCACGCTGCAATGGAAGCTCGAGGCGGTGCTGGCGCCGGTGTTCTTTACCCAGCCCATGGTGGAGCTGCCGCTCTATGCCGCGATGGGGCTCCTGGTGGTGGCCGGGCTGCTCACGGGACGTCTGGCGCTGCACCGGCGCATGGTGGTGGCCGCGGTGGCGTTCGCGGTTCTGCTGGTCGGGATGCCGTTTACCTTGTTGGGCTCCTCCTATGCGGACTATCGGTTGCCGTGCGGGGTAGGGTTCTTCATGCTTGCGGGGCTCAACTATCGGTCCCGGCCCGAGCCAAGACTGGCGTGGGTGGCTATGGCGCTTGGAGTGTTGCTGCTGGTGCGCGTGGGGTCCATCGGGGCGGAGTGGGTGAAGGCGCAGCCAGTGCTGGACGAGTTTGCGCGTGCGTTGGAACCTGTAGCGCCTGGCGCGAAGGTGCTCGTGCTCCGGGGGACACGCGGCTCCTCTGAGGCCGATCTGCAGCCGCCGCTGGAGCATATCGGCGTGCTCGCGGCGGCGCGTCAGCAAGCATTCGTGCCCACCATGTTCAACGGCCCAGCGCAGACCGTCGTGATTCGGCCCGCTTACCGGGCGCTCGCACGGGCCAGGCCCGGCCTGGCTCTCGGAAGCGACCTGGCCTCCTACGATTTCGCGCTGCTGATCGATCGCCCGGCGTTCACGATCCCGGAGGGCGTGAGCCTGCGGCCGATCGGGGAGGGGCTGAGCTATATTCTTGCCGTGGTAGAACGGGCGCCTTAGGGAGAGCGACGATGGACGTGGCAGAGTTCGACCGGTTCGCCGACGAGTATCATGCGATGCACGTCAAGAACGTGGCGATCACGGGCGAGCAGCCGGAGTATTTCGCGCAATACAAGATTGCGGTGCTGCGCCGGATCGCCGACGAGGCGAAGCTGCAGCCGGCGCGGATCGTGGATTTCGGGGCCGGGATCGGCAACTCGGTGCCGTATTTCCGTATGCTGTTCCCTGAAGCGGCGCTGACCTGCACGGACGTGTCGCAGCGCAGCCTCGACCTTTCGGAGGCGCGCAACCCGGGGGCGGCGGAGCAGAAGCTGGTGGGCGAGCGCATCCCGGCGGAGGCAGCGTCCTACGACCTCGCCTTCTCGGCCTGCGTGTTCCACCACATCCCGCACGAGGAGCATGGGCGCTGGCTCGCCGAGCTGCTGCGGGTTGTGCGGCCCGGGGGCATGCTCTCGATCTTCGAGCACAACCCGCTGAACCCGCTCACGGTCCGGGCAGTGAACACGTGCCCGTTCGACGAGAACGCGCGGCTGATCCGGGCCGCGGCGTTCGCGCGGGCGTTTGCGGCAGCGGGTTGGATTGCGCCGCGGGTGCGCTACCACCTGTTCTTCCCACGAGCGCTGGCGGGGCTGCGGGGGCTCGAGGGCTCGCTCGAGCGGGTGCCGTTGGGCGCGCAGTATTCCGTGACGGCGGTGCGGCCGGCATGAGCAGCCCCAGCCCCGACGCGCCGCTGACCAGCGTGCCCGTGCTCGATCGGCCCGTGCTCGATCTGCCCGTGCTCAAGCTGCCCGTGCTCACGGTGGTCGTGCCCTGCTTCGACGAGGAGGCGGTGCTGCCCGAGGCGTCGCGCCAGCTCCGGGCGCTGCTGTCGCGGTTCGAGGCGGAGGGTCGCGTCGCGGCGGGGAGCCACGTATGCTTCGTGGACGATGGGTCCAAGGACGGGACGTGGCGCGTCATCGCGGGACTGGCCGCGGCCGAGCCGGCGCGGTTCGGCGGGCTCAAGCTGTCGCGCAACCGGGGGCACCAGAACGCGCTGCTGGCCGGGCTGCTCGCATCGCGCGGGGACGTCGTGATCTCGGCCGATGCCGACCTGCAGGACGATCTGGAGGCGATGGCCGCGATGCTGGACGCGCATGCGGCCGGGGCCGACATCGTGTATGGCGTGCGGTCGGCACGGCACACCGACACGGCAGCCAAGCGTATCTCGGCGCGTATGTTCTATCGGCTGCTGGGGTGGCTGGACGTGGAGGTGGTGTTCGACCACGCCGATTATCGCCTGATGAGCCGCCGGGCGGTGGATGCGCTGCACGAATATGGCGAGACGAACCTGTTCCTGCGGGCGCTCATCCCGCTGCTGGGGTTCACCCCGGCCATCGTGACGTACGAGCGGGCGGAGCGGTTCGCGGGAGAGTCGAAGTATCCGTTGCGCAAGATGTTCGCGCTGGCGCTGGAGGGAGTGACGTCGTTCTCCACGCGGCCGCTGCGGTACGTGACGATGCTGGGGTTCGCGCTGTCGGGGTTGTCGCTGGCACTCACGCTGTGGGCGCTGTTGATGTCGCTGGCGGGCTCGACGGTGCCGGGATGGGCTTCGACGGTGGTCCCGATCTACCTGGTGTGCGGGGTGCAGCTGCTGAGCCTCGGGGTGATCGGGGAGTATGTGGGCAAGATCTACCTCGAGACGAAACGGCGGCCGCGATTCCACGTGGCCGAGGCGGTGGGCGCCCAGGCGGCGGAGGCAAATGAAGTGGGGGGAGTGGCGGGCGAGCCTTCTCCGGACCCGGCGCCGCGGAGCATGGCATTCCACAAAGGCTGAGCTGGGCAGGAACACTCGTCTTTTCTGGGCCGTGGTGGGTTGCGAGGCGTGCTCCGGGACGCCAATCCAAGGCCTCTGGGCGGCACGGGGCCGCTACCGCGTGAGGGTTGCCTGCCATGTCGAGCACCGTTTCCCTGCCGTCCGTCGCGGCCGCGCGCCCGGCGGTCGATGCCAACCGTATCGTGCTGGGCCTGGGTGGGCTCTGCCTGGGCGGGCTGCTGACGGCGGTTGTGGCACAGCCGGGTGCGACCTGGCGGCTGCCGGCGCTGGTGCTCATGGGGGTCGCCATCGGGGCAGTGCTGCTGCGGACGAGTTTCGGCTTCGCCAACGCGTTCCGCGCTGTGGTCGAGCGGCGGGACGGATCCGGCTTTGCCGCGCATGCGGTGATGCTGGCGGTAGCGTCCGCGCTCATGCTGCCGATCCTGTCGTTGGGCAGCGTGGGCGGCCAGGCGATGGCGGGCGGGGCGACACCGGTTGGCGTAGGCTTCGCGGTGGGCGCGCTGCTGTTCGGGGCAGGGATGCAGGTGGGCGGCGGGTGCGCGTCCGGCACGCTGTTCTCGTTGGGCGGAGGCAATGCGCGGCTGATCGGGACGCTGTTCGGCTTCGTGGTGGGGTCCGCTTTGGGCGCCTGGCATATGGGGTTCTGGTGGTCGCTGCCGGCGCTGCCTGCGGCCACGGCACAGGGGCTCGTGGGGTTCGGCTGGGCGCTGGTGCTGCAGTTGGCGGTGCTGGGCGGATTGTTCGTGGTGGCGCGGCATTTTTCCCCGAAGCGCACCCAGATCGGCATTCCGGCGCTCGTGTGGGGCGGGGTGGCGCTGGCAGTGCTGAATGCGGGCGTGCTGCTGTTGTCGGGCAAGCCCTGGGGCGAGACATCGGCTTTCGCGCTGTGGGGCAGCAAGTGGGCCGTAGCACTCGGGATCGATGCGCATGGCTGGGCGTACTGGCAGCGGCCGGGGTTCAACACGCAGCTGGACCGGACGGTGCTGCTGGACGTGACGAGCGTGATGGACGGGGCGATCCTGCTCGGGGCCGCGCTGGCGGCGGCTTGGGCGGGCGTGTTCCGCCCGAGCTGGGGCGGCGGCGCGCGGGCCTGGGCCGGGGCGCTGCTGGGCGGCATCGCCATGGGCTACGGGGCGCGGCTCTCCAACGGCTGCAACATCGGGGCGTATTTCAGTGCGATCGGGGCCGGCAACCTGTCGGGCTGGGCCTGGATGGCGCTGGCGTTGGTTGGAAGCTGGGCCGGGGTGAAGCTGCGGCCGTTGTTCCGGCTAGGGGCGAGCGCACCGACGGTGTGCTGAAGCACCGACGACGCGCCAGCCGGGACCAGGTTTCGCCGGTGCTTCAGGCGGCTCGGACTCGCCGATGCATGGCCAATCCCGGCAGGCCAGCGCCGAGCAAGGTGAACGACGCTGGCTTCGGCACCGCCGCGGGGGTTCCGAGGACGGCGACGTCGCGCACGACGTTGCTGCCAACCTCCCCGATCAGCGACGCATGCCCGGCTACGAACCGGTCGGTGACGTTTCCGACGAGGGATTTGACAGGCCTGTCGTGACTCGCGGCGCCGACGAGGTGGCGTCTAGACCCGACGCACGACGTAGCTGTCCTCGAGCGCCAGCACGATGGCCTGTGCGTGGATGGGGTCGCGCGCCTCGATCATGAGCTCGAGCTCGGCGGCTTGGACGCTGGGGGCGTCGAACAGGCGCTGGTGGACGACCTCGATGATGTTGCCGCCGCACGTGCCGATCCGGCCGGCGATGTCGGCGAGCACGCCCGGGCGGTCGGGGATGTCCATGACGAGGCGGAGCAGGCGGCCGTCGCGGAGCAGGCCGCGGAGGAGGACGTTGGCGAGGATGCGGCCATCGATGTTGCCACCGCAGACGGGGGTGGCCACGCGCCGTCCGGCAAAGCGCTCGGGATGGGCGAGCAAGGCGGCGACCCCCATGGCCCCGGCGCCTTCGGCAACCTGCTTGGCGCCCTCGGCCAGGAGGGCGATCGCGTCTTCCACCACACGCTCCGGCACGACGAGAACCTCGCGAACATGGGGGCGGAGGGCCTCGAGGCATCGAAGGCCGATGTGGTGGACGGCAATCCCTTCGGCGATGGTGGGGCCCCCGGTTTCGACGGGGCGGCCGGCGAGGGTCTGGTGCAGGCTGGCGTAGGCGGCGACTTCCACGCCGACGATCTCGATGGCCGGGTTGCGCGCGGCGGCGGCGACGGCGCACCCCGCGATCATGCCGCCGCCGCCCACGGGGACGAGCAGGACCTCGGTGTCCGGCGCGTCGTCCAGCAGCTCGAGCGCGAGCGTGCCCTGGCCGGCCATGACGGCTTCGTCGTCGTAGGGGTGGACGAACACGGCGCCGTGCTGGGCGGCGAGCGCGTGGGCGTGCGCGGCGGCCTCGGCCAGCGTATCGCCGTGCAGCACGACAGCGGCGCCCCAGGCGCGGGTGCGGGTGACCTTGGTGGAGGGCGTGAAGCGCGGCATGACGATGGTGCTCGCGATGCCCAGGAGCGAGGCGTGCCGGGCCACGGCCTGCGCGTGGTTGCCGGCCGACATGGCCACCACGCCCGCGCGCCGCTCCGCCTCGGTCAGCAGCGCCAGGCGGTTCGCCGCCCCGCGTTCCTTGAAGGAGCCGATCGCCTGCAGGTTCTCGAGCTTCAGGGTGACATGCGCGCCCGTGGCCCGGCTGACCGCGTCCGACACGAGTGAGGGAGTGCGGAGCACGCGGCCCTGGATGCGGGCGGCGGCGGCTTCCACGTCGGCGGCGGTGATCATGCCTGGTTTCGGCGCACGGCCGCGTCCACCACGCCCATCATCGCGAGCGGCTGGCGTGGCGATCCAGGAGCGGCACGGAGCAGGCCTGCCGGCCCCTGGATCGCCACGCTGCGCTCGCGATGACGGAGCTCCACAGGCCGAGGGCGGGCCGCCGTCATCCGCTCAGCCCCCGAAGCTGATCTCCAGGATCTCGTAGGTCCTGTCCCCTCCCGGTGCCGGCACGCTGATGGTGTCTCCGACGGCCTTGCCGATCAGGGCCTTGGACAACGGGGAGGAGATGCTGAGCCGGCCGTACTTGATGTCGGCCTCGTGGACGCCGACGATCTGGTAGGTGGCTTCCTTCTCGCTTTCCTCGTCGACCACCTTCACGTGGGCGCCGAACAGCACGCGGTCGCCGGAGAGGGTCTTGGGGTCGATCACCTCGGCGCCGGACGTGATTTCCTCGAGCTCGATCACGCGGCCTTCAATGAAGGATTGCCGCTCCCGTGCCGCATGGTATTCGGCGTTCTCGGAAAGGTCGCCATGGCTGCGGGCCTCGGCGATGGCGCGGATCACGGCGGGGCGCTCGATGGATTTGAGGTGCCGCAGCTCCTCCTCGAGGCGCTGCAGGCCCGGGCCTGTCATGGGGAACTTCTGCAACGCGGGAACCTCGTGTTGAAGGTTAGGGACGGCTTCGCGGCCGCCCGGCAAGAACCCGGGGGCCGCGTCCGCTCAGAACGATCCGCGAAAGTATGACTGAAGCGGGGCTACTTCAAGCGTCCCGGCTTTCAGGGCCGCGATGGCGTGGACGGCGGCCCGCGCGCCGGCGATGGTGGTGTAATGCGGCACGCCCTTGGTCAGCGCCGTGCGGCGGATGTCGAAGCTGTCGGCGACCGACTGCGCCGCACCCGCGGTGTTGATCACGAGCTGCACCTCGCCGGAGGTGATGCTGTCGACGCAATGCGGGCGGCCCTCCAGCACCTTGTTGACCACGCGCACGGGCAGCCCGGCGGTCTTGATGCGTGCCGCCGTGCCCCGGGTGGCGAGCAGGGCGAACCCCATGTCGTGCAGGCGGCGCGCCATGGGGACGAGGCCGCCCTTGTCGCCGTCTCGCACGCTGATGAACACCGTGCCGCTGTCCGGCAGCTTCACCCCGGCGCCGAGCTGGCTTTTGGCGAAGGCACGCTCGAAGCTGGCATCGAGGCCCATGACCTCCCCGGTGGACTTCATCTCCGGACCGAGGATGGTGTCGACGCCGGTGAAGCGGGCGAAGGGGAAGACGGCTTCCTTGACGGCCACGTGCGGGGCGATGGCGTCGTCGTCGAGGCGGAACTCGGAGAGCTTGGCGCCGGCCATGACGCGGGCGCCGATCTTGGCGACGGGCACGCCGGTGGCCTTGGCGACGAAGGGGACGGTGCGGCTGGCGCGGGGGTTCACCTCGAGCACGAAAACCAGGTCGTCCTTGATGGCGAACTGCACGTTCATGAGGCCGACCACGCCCAGGGCACGGGCCATCTCCTCGGTCTGCGCCTTCAACTCCGTGACCACGGAGGGGCTGAGCGAGTAAGGGGGCAGCGAGCAGGCGCTGTCCCCGGAGTGGATGCCGGCCTCCTCGATGTGCTCCATGACGCCGGCGACATACACCTCCTGGCCGTCGCAGATGCAATCGACGTCCACCTCTATGGCGTCGTTGAGGTAGCGGTCGATGAGCACCGGCCCCTGGGCGAGGGTGGCTTCGCCGTGGGTCTTCATATAACGGCGGAGGCCATTCTGGTCGTGCACGATCTCCATGGCGCGGCCCCCGAGCACGTAGCTGGGGCGCATGACCACCGGGTAGCCGACGCGCTCGGCGACCTGGAGGGCTTCGCCGGCGGAGCGGGCGGTGCCGTTGTCCGGCTGCCGCAGGCCGAGGCCTTGCAGGAGGGCCTGGAAGCGCTCGCGGTCCTCCGCGGCGTCGATGGCGTCCGCACTGGTGCCCAGGATGGGGATGCCGGCGGCGGATAGGGCCTGGCTGAGCTTCAACGGCGTCTGGCCGCCATACTGCACGATGCAGCCGAGCACTTCGCCGTTGGCCTGCTCGCGGCGGACGAGGGCGATGACGTCCTCGGCCGTGAGGGGCTCGAAGTAGAGACGGTCCGACGTGTCGTAGTCCGTGCTGACGGTTTCAGGGTTGCAGTTGACCATGATGGTCTCGAAGCCTGCGTCCCGCAGGGCATAGGCGGCGTGGACGCAGCAATAGTCGAACTCGATGCCCTGGCCGATGCGGTTCGGGCCGCCACCGAGGATGATTATCTTCTTTCGGTCCGTGGGTTCGGACTCGCAGGCGGGGGTGCCGAAGCCGCCTTCGTAGGTGGAGTACATGTAGGGGGTAGCGGAGGCGAACTCGGCGGCGCAGGTGTCGATGCGCTTGTACACCGGGTGGACCCCGAGACGCTGGCGCAGGGCGGCGATGTCCGTGACCTTGCGGGCGGCGAGCTCGGCGAGGCGGTGGTCGGAGAAGCCCATGGCCTTCAGGCGGCGCAGCCCGGTCGCGTCCTGCGGGAGACCGTTGGCCTGCACCACGCGCTCGGCGGCGACGATGCCCTGGAGCTCGCGGAGGAACCACGGGTCGAACTTGCAGGCGTCGTGGATGTCCTCGACCGAGACGCCGGCGCGGAGGGCCTGGGCGGCCATGAGCAGACGGTCGGGGCGGGGGGCGGAGAGGGCGGCGCGGAAGGCGTCGGGTCCGCCGTCGCCGGGGGGCTCGACCGGATCGAGGCCGTGCAGGCCGGTCTCCATGCTGCGCAGGCCCTTCTGCAGGGCCTCGGCGAAGCTGCGGCCGATGGCCATGGCCTCGCCGACGGATTTCATGCTGGTGCTGAGCAGCGCCGGGGTGCCGGGGAATTTCTCGAACGTGAAGCGTGGGATCTTCACGACGACATAGTCGATGGTCGGCTCGAAGCTTGCGGGGGTCGTGCGGGTGATGTCGTTCGCGAGCTCGTCCAGCGTGTAGCCGACGGCGAGCTTGGCGGCGATCTTGGCGATGGGGAAGCCGGTGGCCTTGCTGGCGAGCGCGGAGGAGCGGCTGACGCGGGGGTTCATCTCGATGACGACGAGGCGGCCATCTGCCGGGTTGACGGCGAACTGGACGTTGGAGCCGCCCGTCTCGACGCCGATGCGGCGGAGGCAGGCGATGCTCGCGTCCCGCATCATCTGGTATTCCTTGTCGGTCAGCGTTAGCGCGGGCGCCACGGTCACGCTGTCGCCCGTGTGGACGCCCATGGGGTCTATGTTCTCGATGGAGCAGACGATGATGCAGTTGTCGGCGGCGTCGCGCACGACCTCCATCTCGTACTCCTTCCAGCCGAGCACGCTCTCCTCGATGAGCACCTCGGTGGTGGGGCTGGCGTCGAGCCCGGAGGCGACGATCTGCTCGAATTCCTGGCGGTTGTAGGCGATGCCGCCGCCGGTGCCACCCATGGTGAAGCTGGGGCGGATAACGGTGGGCAGGCCGACCTCGGCGAGGACGGCGCGGGCCTCCTCGAGGGTGTGGGCGATGCCGGAGCGGGGGCTCTCGATGCCGATCTCGGCCATGGCGTCGCGGAACTTGAGGCGGTCCTCGGCGCGGTCGATGACCTCGGCCTTGGCGCCGATCAGCTCGACGCCGTGGCGCTCGAGGGCGCCCGAGGCGTCGAGCTTCATGGCGACGTTGAGCGCCGTTTGGCCGCCCATTGTGGGGAGCAGCGCGTCGGGGCGCTCGCGGATGATGATCTTCTCGACCATCTCCGGGGTGATCGGCTCCACGTAGGTGGCGTCGGCCAGGCCCGGGTCCGTCATGATGGTGGCCGGGTTGGAGTTGACCAGGATGACGCGGTAGCCCTCGGCCTTGAGCGCCTTGCAGGCCTGGGCGCCGGAATAGTCGAACTCGCACGCCTGGCCGATGACGATCGGGCCGGCGCCGATGATGAGGATGGATTTGAGGTCGGTGCGCTTGGGCATGGGGTGTCTCCGGCTCAGGCCTTGCTGCCCGGGTTGGCGTGTTTCGGCCTGGCGCGAGCGGGGGGTCGGGAATACGGAACTTACGGAGCTATACGGTCGATGTCGTGTAGACCGCTAAACTCGCTCAACTTGGCGCCATCATCGCGGTGAACCGCCGGAACAGGTGCTGGCTGTCGCTGGGGCCGGGGCTGGCTTCGGGGTGGTATTGGACGCTGAAGGCGCGGGCGGCGTCGCTGGCGATGCCTTCGTTGCTGCCGTCGAAGAGGCTGCGGTGGGTGATGCGGACGCCGGGGGGCAGGCTGTCGTCGGCGACGGCGAAGCCGTGGTTCTGGCTCGTGATCTCGACCTTGCCGGTGGCCAGGTCCTGCACGGGCTGGTTGGCGCCGCGGTGGCCGCGCTCGAGCTTGTAGGTGCGGCCGCCGAGGGCGAGGGCCAGGAGCTGGTGGCCGAGGCAGATCCCGAAGACGGGCACGCGGGCGGCGAGCACGCCCTGGATGGCGGGGACCGCGTAGGCGGCGGTGGCGGCCGGGTCGCCGGGGCCGTTGGAGAGGAACACGCCGTCGGGCTCGTGGCGCAGGATGTCCTCGGCGGTGGCGGTTGCTGGCACGACGGTCACGCGGCAGCCGGCGCTGACGAGGCAGCGGAGAATGTTGCGCTTGGCGCCGTAGTCGACGGCGACGACGTGGTGGGTGGGCTCGGGGGCCGGGGTGCCGTGCCAGGTCCAGAGGCCTTCGGACCAGGTGTAGGTCTGGGTGCAGCTGACCTGCTTTGCGAGGTCCATGCCTTCGAGGCCGGGCCAGGCCTGGGCCTGGGCGGTGAGGGCAGCGAGGTCGAAGCGGCCATCGTCGGGGTAGGCCAGCACGCCCGTGGGAGGCCCGCCGTCGCGGATGCGGACGGTCAGCGCCCGCGTGTCCAGCCCGGCGATGCCCGGCAGATCCTTGTTCCGCATCCACGCCTCGAGCGGCTGCAGGCTGCGCCAGTTGCTGGGCTGGGTGGGGTCGTGCTTCACGATGATGCCGAGGGCGGCGATGTTGGTGGCTTCCAGATCCTCCTGGTTCGCGCCGACGTTGCCGATGTGGGGGAAGGTGAACACGATATGCTGCCCGGCGTAGCTCGGGTCCGTGATGGTTTCCTGGTAGCCGGTCAGGCCGGTATTGAAGCAGACTTCGCCGACGCGCCCCTTGGCATGTGCGCCGAAGCCGATCCCCCAATGTGCGCTGCCGTCGGCCAGCACCAGCACGGCGGTGGCGCCCTGCGGGGCGGTACCGGAGTAGGGTTCGCCGGAGAGGGCGCTCATGGGCAGGCCGGTTGCGGCCATGATTGCGGGCCAGTGCTTCGAAGGGATGGCGCGGGCCTGGCGCCATTTACGGATCGCCTCGAGGCCGATGCCGACGCGCTTTGCGGCTGCGTCGGGACCGCCGAGCTGTTCGATGATATCATCTATGCTGACCATGATGCCCAAGGTAGGGTAGCGGAGTTCCCAGCACAACTCTTTCCGAAGGAGCTGGGAAAAAACTTACCACACAGGATCCAGCATGACTTTGCGCGAGCAGTTCACCGCGGCGATGAAGGAAGCGATGAAGGCGGGCGACGCCGCGCGCACCTCGACCGTCCGGATGATCATGGCCAAGCTGAAGGACACGGACATTGCGGCGCGGCCGAAGGGTGTCAGCGCGGTGCCGGACGACGAGGTCGTGGGCATGCTGCGGGGCATGGTGAAGAGCCGGCGGGAGAGTGTCGGGCTGTATGAGCAGGGCAATCGGCCGGAGCTGGCGGCCAAGGAGCAGGCCGAGATTGCGGTGATCGAAGGGTTTCTGCCGCAGGCGATGGACGACGCGGCCCTCGCGGCGGCGGTGGATGCGGCGGTCGCGGCTTCCGGTGCAGGCAGCATCAAGGAGATGGGCAAGGTGATGGCTGCGCTGAAGGCAAGGCATGGGGCGGCGCTGGACATGGGTCGCGCCGGGCCGCTGGTGCGGACGCGTTTGGGCGGCTGATGCTTCCCGCCGGCTTCCTCGACGAGCTGCGCGCGCGGACGCCCCTCCAGTCCCTGGTGGCTCGGCGCGTGCCGTTGAAGCGGTCGGGGAAGAACTGGACGGGGTGCTGCCCCTTCCACAACGAGAAGTCGCCGAGCTTCTACGTGTACGACGACGGCTTCCACTGTTTCGGCTGCGGCGCGCATGGCGATGCGATCACCTTCGTGATGCAGACGCAGGGTGCGAGCTTCATCGATGCCGTGCAGTCGCTGGCTGCCGAGGCCGGGCTCGATGTTCCGGCGCCCTCCCCGCGCGAGGTGGAGCGGGAGGAGGCGCGGGCCGGGCTGCAGGAGGCGCTGGATGCGGCGCAGGCCGAATTCATGCGGCTGCTGCATGCGCGGGAGGGCAGGGCAGGGCTCGCCTATTTGCGTGAGCGGGGCCTGACGGATGAGACGATCGGGCGGTTCGGGCTGGGGTGGAGCGGGGAGGGGCGGGGCAGCCTGGTGCGGGCGCTGCAGGGGTTCGACCGGGCGCTGCTGGAGGAGGCCGGGCTGTTGCGGGTCCAGGAGGAGGGGCCGTCGCGGGAGCTGTATTGGGACCGGGTGATCTTCCCGATCCGGGACCGGCGGGGGCGGTTGATCAGCTTCGGGGGGCGGACGCTGGGGGACGCGAAGCCGAAATACATCAACGGGCCCGAGACGCCGGTGTTCTCGAAGAAGCACTCGCTCTATGCGCTGGACCTGGCGCGGGAGGGGGTGCGGACGGGGCCGCTGGTGGTGGTCGAGGGCTACATGGACGTTATCGCGCTGCACCAGGCCGGGTTCGGGGGGGCGGTGGCGCCGCTGGGCACGGCGCTGACGGCGGAGCAGCTGGGGCTGCTCTGGCGCATGAGCCCGGTGCCGACGCTGTGCTTCGATGGCGATGCGGCGGGTGCCCGGGCGGCGGCCCGGGCGGCGGAGCTTTGCCTGCCGCTGGTGACGCCCGAGCAGTCGCTCCGGTTCGCGCGGCTGCCCACGGGCAAGGACCCGGACGACCTGGTGCGGACCGGCGGCCCTGCCTCGTTCCAGGCGGTGCTGGACGGGGCGCGGCCGTTGATCGACACGCTGTTCGACGTGCTGCGGGAAGGCGGCGGTGAAGGGCCCGAGGCGCGGGCGGCGTTCCGTGCGAGGCTCGATGCAGCGGCGACGCGCATTGCGGACAAGGGGCTGAGCCAGGAGTATCGCGCGGCGCTGCGGGACCGTTTCTTCGCGAGCCGGCCCGACCGGGGCGGCAAGCGGTTCGGGGCGCCCAAGCCTGCGACCCCGCGCGTGCACCGTGCGCCGCCCACGCAGGGCGCGGCGCAGGGGGAACGGGCGCGGTGCCTGCTGGCCATCCTGCTGCATCACCCGGACCTGCTGCCGGACGTGGAGGAGGCGCTGGCCGGGCTCGAGCTGCCGCCGCCCTATGCCCGGCTGCGCGACGCATTGCTGCATCCACCCGCGGAATGGGCGGCGGATCGGCCGGACGCGCTTGACTCCGGCACCCTCCTTGCCCAACTCCGTGCATCGGGTCTGGCGGGCGATGTCGCCCTTGCCTTGTCCGACGGTCTGCCGCTGCCGCCCAGTGCGCGTCCGGGTGCGATGCCAGCCGAGGCGGAGGGGGAATGGTGGCACCTGTTCGGGCTCATGCGCGGCCTCGCGCGGCTGGACGAGGAGGTGGCGCAGGCCGCCCAGGCGTTCCAGCTCCAGCCCAGCGAAGCCAACCAGCGCCGCCTGTTGGGCCTTGCGAATGCCCGGCTCGAGCTCGTCGAAATCGACCCTGACTGACGCGAATGATCGCACACACGGCCGGGGCCCGCCCCCTTGGCCGCAATCCGGAGTTCCCTCACCCATGGCGACCAAGCAGGCCGTGACCACCGAAGCCGCTACGCCCGACCAGGATGGCGACACAACGCTGCTCGACACCAACGCGGTCGCTGTCAAGCGGCTGATCGCGAAGGGAAAGGAGCGCGGCTACATCACGTTCGACGAGCTGAACGCAGTGCTGCCCAGCGAGCAGAACAGCTCCGAGCAGATTGAGGACGTGATGGCGATGCTCAGCGAGATGGGTATCCAGGTGGTCGAGAGCGAGGACCAGGAGGAGGCGGACCCGGTCGTCAAGGCCGAGAAGTCCGACGACGAGGAGGAGAAGGAGGAGGGCGCCTCCGGCAACGTCGACGAGGCAAGCCTCGGGCGCACGGACGACCCGGTGCGGATGTACCTGCGCGAGATGGGCAGCGTGGAGCTGCTGAGCCGCGAGGGCGAGATCGCGATCGCCAAGCGCATCGAGGCCGGGCGGGACATGATGATCGGGGGGCTGTGCGAGAGCCCGCTGACCTTCCGCGCCATCATCCAATGGCACGACGCGCTGAAGGCCGGGCGGATGCTGCTGCGGGACATCGTGGACCTCGAGGCGACGCAGGGCGGCCCGAAGGACGCGGGCGTCGAGGCGGCCGAGGGGACCGCGGAGGGCGAGGGCGAGGGCGGGGGCGAGGCGGCACCGGCCCCCGTGGCATTCGAGGCGGCCGAGGAGCTGGATGGCGACGAGGAGGGCGAGGGGCCCGGCATGTCGCTCTCGGCGCTCGAGGAGAAGCTGAAGCCGGAGGTGCTTGCCACGTTCGAGGAGATCGAGGCGCTCTACAAGAAGCTGCACAAGGTGCAGTCTCGGCGGCTGGACACCATGACGTCGGGCGAGAGCGTGACTGCGCGCTCCGAGAAGACCTACGAGAAGCAGCGGGAGGAGCTGGTGAGCCGCGTGCAGCAGGTCCGGCTGCACAACAACCGCATTGAGGAGCTGGTGATCCAGCTCAAGCAGATCAGTCAGCGGCTGAACGGCTACGAGGGCCAGCTGCTGCGGATGGCCGAGAGCGCGAAGGTGAGCCGCGAGGACTTCCTGCGCGAGTATCGCGGCCACGAGCTGGACCCGAACTGGGTCGAGCGCGTGGGCCAGCTCCCGGGCAAGGCGTGGAAGGTGTTCGCCTCCAAGCACGCCCCGCACGTGGCCGACATCCGCGGGCGGATTGCCGAGCTGGCGCAGGAGGGCGGGCTGCCGATCGGCGAGTATCGCCGCGTGTATCAGACGGTCAGCCGGGGCGAGCGGGACAGTGCCCGGGCCAAGAAGGAGATGATCGAGGCCAACCTGCGCCTCGTGATCTCGATCGCGAAGAAGTACACCAATCGCGGGCTGCAGTTCCTGGACCTGATCCAGGAGGGCAACATCGGGCTGATGAAGGCGGTGGACAAGTTCGAGTATCGCCGCGGCTACAAGTTCAGCACCTACGCCACCTGGTGGATCCGCCAGGCGATCACGCGCAGCATCGCGGACCAGGCGCGGACCATCCGCATCCCGGTGCACATGATCGAGACGATCAACAAGCTGGTGCGGACCAGCCGGCAGATGCTGCACGAGATCGGGCGGGAGCCGGCCCCCGAGGAACTGGCCGAGAAGCTCGGCATGCCGCTCGAGAAGGTGCGCAAGGTGCTCAAGATCGCCAAGGAGCCGATCAGCCTCGAGACGCCGATCGGCGATGAGGAGGACAGCCACCTGGGCGACTTCATCGAGGATAAGGCGGCGATCATCCCGCTCGATGCCGCGATCCAGGCCAACCTGCGCGAGGCGACAACGCGGGTGCTGAGCAGCCTGACGCCGCGCGAGGAGCGGGTGCTGCGGATGCGGTTCGGCATCGGCATGAACACCGACCACACGCTGGAGGAGGTCGGGCAGCAGTTCAACGTGACACGCGAGCGCATCCGGCAGATCGAGGCGAAGGCGCTGCGCAAGCTGAAGCACCCGAGCCGCAGCCGGAAGCTGCGCAGCTTCCTCGACGACTAGGCGGCCCGCCATGCAACACGCGGCCCGGGTGGGTGTGACGGTCACGTTCCTGCGGATGGAGGAGCGGCCTCGGCCCGGGCCGGCGTTGCCGCCCGGCCATTCGCTCGTGCGTCTCGCGCGGTGCACGGTGCCGTTCTACCGGTATCTGTATGCCACCGTGGGCGGGCCCTACGTGTGGTGGCTGCGGCGGACCCTGAGCGATGCGGACCTCGAGACGATCCTGGGGCACTCGGCCGTGTCGGTGCATGTGCTGTATGGCGGGGGGGAGCCGGTGGGGTTCTTCGAGCTGGACCGGCGGGGGCTGCCGACGGTGAACCTGGCCTATTTCGGGCTGCTGCCGCACGCGGTGGGGCGGGGGCTGGGGCGGGCATTCTTGGGGTCCGCGGTGCAGGCGGCGTGGGATGCGGGGGCAGAGGCCATCACGGTGAACACCTGCACCGCGGACCATCCGCGGGCGCTGCCGGGCTATGTGCGGGCCGGCTTCAAGCCCGTAAGGCATGTCGACGAAGTGTGGGAGGTGCCCACCCGCCTCGGCATGGCGGTGCCGCGGCACCTGATGGTGTAACCGGGGCGGGTGTCGCTTCCGTATCGACCAGCATTCATGAAGAGTGGGGGGCTTCTGTTGCCCGGTGCCCCCCGAACCGCGCGTGTCAGGGCTGTTTAGGCCGCGACCGCGAGCGCCTCATGATTGTCATTGGCACTTGTGATATGACCCGATAACGGCGGTATCATGCCGAGCAAAAGAGTGTTCTTTACCACGCGTGTCGAGCCTGTTTCGTCCCCATTGCCCACCCTTGGAGGTGGTGGAGACGCCGGGTACCGCCCCCGGGTCCACAACGCTTATTCCAACCCTCGTTTATCACCATAGACGGATCGCTCCGACCCATTGGATATAGGCTTGTCCGCGGCCGGATGCTAGGGGTTCGTGCATGCCCCTGAACGATGCCCAACGAGCCGAGATCGACGCCATTCGCGCGGAGGCGGCGCCGACCCGGCGCGCGACCGTGCCGGGCCTGGAAGCCATGCTCTACGAGGCCCGCCCGGTGCTGGACCACGGGTTCGTGCGCGTGATCGACTACATGGGCGACGACGGCGCCGTGGTGCAGGCGGCCCGCGTGAGCTACGGGCGCGGCACGCGGCGGGTGAGCGAGGATGCTGGGCTGATCCGCTACCTGATGCGGCATCGGCACTCCACGCCGTTCGAGATGTGCGAGATCAAGTATCACGTGAAGCTGCCCATCTTCGTGGCGCGGCAGTGGATCCGGCACCGGATGGCGAACGTGAACGAGTATTCGGCCCGCTACTCGATCATGGATCGGGAGTTCTACATCCCGGCGCCCGAGCACCTGGCCGCGCAGAGCGAGAGCAACCGGCAGGGGCGGGGGGACGTGCTGCAGGGGGCGGAGGCGGCGCAGGTGCTGGACCTGCTGCGGTCGGACGCGGCGCAGACCTACGACCATTACGCCCTGATGCTCAACGAGGACGGGGCCGACCCGGCCCGCCAGGGGCTTGCGCGGGAGTTGGCGCGGATGAACCTGACGCTCAACACCTACACGCAATGGTATTGGAAGTCCGACCTGCACAACCTGCTCAACTTCCTGTCGTTGCGGGCGGACTCGCATGCGCAGTACGAGATCAGGGCCTATGCGGAGGCCATGCTGGAGACGGTGGCGGCCTGGGTGCCGGAGACGTTCGCGGCCTTCAAGGACTACCGGATGGGCGCCGTGACGCTGAGTGCCGGCATGCTGGCCGTGGTGCGGCGGATGCTGGCGGGGGAGGCGGTGGACCATGCTTCGAGCGGGCTGGGCAAGCGGGAGTGGGTGGAGCTGATGGGGTCCTTGGGCCAAGGGCCCGAGACCAGGTGATCACCGTCTTCGGGTCGATCAACTTCGACCTGGTGTTCCGCGGGCCGCGCCTGCCTGGGCCGGGGGAGACGGTGCTGGCGGACGCCTTGGCGCTGGAGCCGGGCGGCAAGGGGGCGAACCAGGCGGTGGCCGCCGCGCGGGACGGGGCCGCGGTGGCGATGGCGGGGGCGGTGGGGTCCGACGCGCTGGCCGGGGCGGCTATGGCCGGGCTCGAGGCTTCAGGTGTCGATCTATCGCGGGTGGCACGGGTGGCGGGGGCGACCGGGGCGGCGTCCGTGGTGGTGGACGCTGCCGGGCGGAACCAGATTGTGGTGGGACCGGGCGCCAACGCGGCGGCGCGGGCGGACCAGGTTGAGGATGCGCGGCTCGGGGCCGGCTGCACCGTGCTGCTGCAGATGGAGGTGCCGGCGCACGAGGTCGCGGCGCTGATACGGCGCGGGCGGGGCGCACGGTTCGTGCTGAACCTGGCGCCGGCGGGGACGCTGCCGCTCGAGGTGCTACGGGCCGTCGACGTGCTGGTGGTGAACGAGCCGGAGGCGGCCTGGCTCGCCGGGGCGCTCGGGAGCGGTGCGGAGGCGCGGGAGCTGCAGGGCGTGGTGGGCGGGCGCGTGGTGCGGACGCTGGGGGACCGTGGGGCCGAGTGGGCGGAGCGTGGCGGCGGGGGCGTGGTGCCGGCGCATGCGGTGGAGGTGGTGGACACCGTCGCGGCGGGGGATTGCTTCACGGGGGTGCTCGCGGCCGGGCTGCAGCGGGGCTTGGGCATGGAGGCGGCGTTGCGGCGCGCCTCGGCCGCGGCGGGGCTGTGCTGCATGCGGGCGGGGTCGCAGGGGAGCATCCCGGAAGGGTGGGAGACGGACAGGATGCTTGCGGGGTGACGTTGGTGCGTGCGGTTCCGGGCCTTCCTCCCCACCCTCTCCGGGTTGCCGAGGCGGAAGGCGTGCTGCACCTGTGGGCGGGGCCGATCGACCTCGTGTGCCGGGCTTGGGGGCCGGGGGTGGAGGCGGCTTACGCGGCGGCGCGGGCGTTCTTTCCGGGCGTGCTGCCCGGTCTGTGCGAGGAGTTGGCGCTGTTGCGGTCGCCGTTGCCGGGGCCGGTGCCGCGTGGGCCGGTCGGCGCGGCGATGCATGCGGCTTGCGAACCGTACGGGGACGATTTCATGACGCCCATGGCGGCCGTGGCGGGCGCCGTGGCGGATGCGGTGCTGGCCGTGATGGTTGCCGCGGGTCCTCTGGACCGGGCGTTCGTGAACAACCGGGGGGACATCGCGGTGCACCTGGCGCCGGGGCAGAGCCTGCGGTGCGGGGTGGTGGCGGATGTGGCGGCGCCGGCGCTGGACGGGTCGTTCGAGCTGGTGCGGTCCTGCGGGGTGGCGACCTCCGGGGCGGCGTGCCGGGGGCGGGGTGGGCGGTCCTTCTCCCTGGGCATCGCGGATGCCGTCACCATCGTGGCGCGGAGTGCGGCGGCGGCGGATGCGGCAGCCACGGTGGTGGGCAATGCGGTGGACCTGCCAGGGCATGCGGCGGTGGTGCGGGTGCCGGCCTCGAGCGTGGACGTGGATAGCGACCTCGGCGAGCGGCTGGTGACGTGGAGCGTGGGGCGGCTGGACGCGGCGGATGCAATGAAGGCCCTCGACGCCGGGCGCGCGGTGGCGGATGGTTTGGTCCGGGCCGGGCGGATCGAGCGGGCAGTGCTGGCGCTGCAGGGGCGGTTCGTGGTGGTGGGGGACGCAGGTTGATCCGCAAGATCGTGACGATCGTGGAAGAGGTGCAGCAGGAGGCTGGGCGGGACGTTGTGCCGCATGCGCGCCGCGCGGCGGCCGTGGCGGTGGTGCAGAATCCCTATGCGGGGCGGTATGTGGAGGACCTCGGGGTGCTGATCGACCTCGGGGAGCGGCTCGGCTGGCTGCTGGGGCACCGGGCTGTGGCGGCCCTCGGCATCGCGCCCGGCGCCGTGCAATCCTACGGGAAAGCGGCGATCGTGGGTGAGGATGGGGAGCTGGAGCATGCGGCGGCCGTGCTGCACCCGAAGCTGGGGGCGCCGCTGCGGGCTTCCGTGGAGCATGGGGCGGCGCTGGTGCCGAGTGCGAAGAAGCGGGGCGGGATGGGCACGGCCATCGACGTGCCGCTGGGGCACAAGGATGCGGCGTGGGTGCGCAGCCATTTCGACGCCATGGAGGTGCGCGTAGGCGATGCGCCGCGGCGGGACGAGCTGGTGGTGGCCATCGTGGTGACGGAGGGCGGCCGGCCGCTGGCGCGGATCGGCGGGCTGCAAGTGTCTGAGATCGTGGGCAAGGATGGGCTGAGATGATCACACGCAGGTTGGTGGTTGCCAGTGGATTGGGCAGTGCGGGGGTGTTGGCGGCGCCGGGGCTGATCCAGGCGCAGAGCACGAGTGCGCCGATCCGGATCGGGGAGATCAACTCCTACACGTCGCAGCCGGCGTTCACCTTGCCCTATCGGAACGGGTGGCAGCTGGCGCTGGACCAGGTGAACGCGGCGGGCGGGGTGCTGGGGCGCAAGCTCGAGATCATCAGCCGGGACGATGCCGGACGGCCGCAGGATGCGGTGCGGATCGCGGGCGAGCTGGT
Source organism: Acetobacterales bacterium (assembly GCA_038229135.1). Classification (GTDB taxonomy): domain Bacteria; phylum Pseudomonadota; class Alphaproteobacteria; order Acetobacterales; family Acetobacteraceae; genus JBBROS01. The sequence goes on along the minus strand of JBBROS010000025.1, from coordinate 1,845 downwards.
GCAGGACCAGAAGGTGGACATGCTGGCGGGCACGTTCCTGAGCAATATCGGGCTCGCAGTGAGCGACTATGCGCTCCAGAACAAGAAGCTGTTCGTAGGCGGCGAGCCGCTGAGCGACACGCTGATCTGGGAGAAGGGCAACCGCTACACGTATCGTCTGCGCCCCGGCACCTACATGCAGGCGGCGATGCTGGTGGAGGAGGCGGCAAAGCTGCCGGCCAAGCGCTGGGCGACGGTGTCGCCGAACTACGAGTATGGGCAGAGCGCGGTGAAGTGGTTCAGGCAGCTGCTGAGTGCCCGGCGCCCGGACGTGGAGTTCGTGGCCGAGCAATGGCCGGCGCTGGGGCGGATCGACGCCGGCACCACGGTGGGCGCGCTGCTGCAGCCGCGGCCGGATGCGCTGTTCAACGTGACCTTCGGGGCGGACCTGACCAACTTCGTGCGGGCCGGGAACACGCGCGGGCTGTTCGAGAAGCGGGCGGTGGCGAGCATGCTGACGGGGGAGCCGGAGTATCTGGACCCGCTGGGCGACGAGACGCCGGAGGGGTGGATCGTGACCGGGTATCCGCACGACACGCTGGCGACGGCGGAGCACCGGGTGTTCGCGACGGCGTATCGGGGCAAGTTCAGCGAGGCGCCGCGGTGCGGGTCCGTGGTGGGGCATGCGCTGGTGAGCAGCATCGTGGCGGGGATCCTGAAGAGCGGGAGCGTGGAGACGGAGGCGATGGCCGACGGGTTCGCGGGCGCGAGCTTCGAGACGCCATTCGGTCGGGCGATGTGGCGGGCGCAGGACCACCAGGCGACGCTGGGCGCGTTCGTGGGGCGGTTGGGCCTGAAAGACGGGCGCGGGACGATGGTGGACTGGCGGTACGTGGACGGGGCGGCGGTGCTGCCGAGTGACGATGTGGTGAAGGGGATGCGGCCGGGCTGAGCCGAGACCCACGCGGCGTGACCGCCGTGTCGTCGTCATCGCGTGGCCCGCTTTGGCCGTGGCGACCCAGGGGCCTCGAGGGCTGGCCCTGGTTGCCCCTGGATCGCCGCGCTTCGCTCGCGTTGACGGATGCCAGAGGGGAGGGGGGAAGCGGCGCTTGACCGACTTCCTTGCCCAGGTGCTGACGGGCCTTGCAGGCGCCTCGAGCCTGTTCCTGGTGGCGGCCGGGCTGACAGTGATCTTCGGCGTGACGCGGGTGGTGAATTTCTCCCATGGCTCGTTGTGCATGCTGGGGGCGTATGTCGGCTGGTCCTTGCTCACCCGGCTCCCGCGGGACCCGGCGTGGTTCGTGGTGGGGGTGCTGGGCGCGGCGCTCGCGGTGGGGCTGGTGGGTGTGCTGGTGGAGGTGCTGCTGCTGCGGCGCATCTACCGGGCGCCGGAGCTGTTCCAGCTGCTGGCGACGTTCGGCGTGGTGCTGATGGTGCAGGATGCGGCGCAGTGGCTATGGGGGCCGCGGGATCTGGCCTTGCCGCGGCCGCGGTGGCTACGGGCGGTGGTGGAGTTCGGGGACCAGCGGTTCCCGGTGTTCGACCTCGTGCTGATCGGGGTCGGGCCGCTGGTGCTGGGGCTGCTCTGGCTGCTGTTCACCCGCACGCGCTGGGGCACGCTGGTGCGGGCGGCGACGCTCGACCGGGAGATGGTGGCGGCGCTGGGGGTGGATCAGCGCTGGCTGTTCACGAGCGTCTTCGGCCTCGGCGCGGCGCTGGCGGGGCTCGGCGGGGCGCTGAGCCTGCCGGGGGGGTCGGCTAATGTGGGGATCGATCTTGCCGTTATCACGTTGGCGTTCGTGGTGGGGGTGGTGGGCGGTTTGGGGAGCTTGCCCGGCGCCTATCTGGCGGCGCTGCTTCTTGGGC
>JBBROS010000024.1:0-55385 GCA_038229135.1 Acetobacterales bacterium | reverse complement strand
GAGCAGGATGGCGGCTGGCGGGAGCAGGCGAGCGCGGGGGAGGGGGCGGGGGGAGGCATCGACCAGCAGGCCGCCCACGCCCATGGCGGAGATGGCGGGGCCGTCCACCACCAGCCCGGCGAACAGGCGCTGGAGCACCCAGTCGATGCCGTTGAGCTTGGGGGAGCGGGCGCAGCCGGGCAGCACGATGGCGGGGCGGGGTCCGATATGGCCGAGGCAGATCAGGTTCCCGGGATCGACCGGCATGCCGAAATGGTCGATGGCGCCGCCAGCCGCGACGATGCCTTCGGGGCCGACATCCCGCCTGTCCACCACGGCGCTGGCGCCCGCGACGAGCAGGAGGTCTGCGCCCTGCTCCATGAGTGCGCGGAGGCTGGCCGCGATGGCGGGGGAGGTGTGGTCGCAGGTGAGGGGGGCGAGGAGGGTGCCGCCCAGGCCCTGGACGCGGTCCCGGGTGGCCTCGGCGGTGCCCTCGAGGATGCTGTCCTTCAGGCCGGGCAGGCGGGACATGACGAGGCCGACGGTGCGCGGGCGGTAGGGGTGGAGGCGCAGGGGCGTGTGGAGGGCGGCGCCGGCGCGGTCGAGCGTGGGGCCGTCCGCGGCGAAGGGGATGATCTTCACCGTGGCTACCATCTCGCCGGGGGCGACGCTGGACCAGTCGGGCAGGGTGGCCAGGGTGAGGGCCTCGCTGGTGGCGTTCAGCGCGTGGATGGCGGGGGCGTCGACGCGGAGGAGGCCGGCACGCTCGGCCACGAGGTTGACCCGGCCGGTGCTGGCGCGGGTGCGGCGCAGGCCGGGCGTGTCGAGGCGGTCGGCCAGGCGGTCGGCGGCTGCATCCTCCGGCACGTCGCCGGGCTCGAGGGTGGCTGCGACGATGGACGTGCGGCCGGCCTCGTGGAGGGCATCCAGGGCGGGCTGGTCGAGGACGGCGCCCTTCTTCAGCACGCGGCCCCGCTTCTGCTCAGAGTCGGGCAGGCGGTGCGTGTGGGCGAGGACGGCGCCGAGGGCGTGGGCGACGGGGATGGGCCCGAACTTCATCGTGTTCCGGCTCCCTCCGAGGCCGTCATCGCGAGCGAAGCGTGGCGATCCAGGGGCCGACGAGCCTGCTCTGTGCGGCTCCTGGATCGCCACGCCTTCGGCTCGCGATGACGGTCGTGTTCGCTCATGCCTTGCCCCGGCGTGCGGCGATGACCTGGGCCATGACGCTGAGCGCGATCTCGCCTGCGGTCACGGCGCCGATGTCGAGGCCGACGGGGCCGTGGATTCGGGCCAGGGCCGCGTCGTCGTGGCCGAGGGCGCGGAGGCGGTCGAGGCGGGCGGCATGGGTGCGGCGGCTGCCGAGGGCGCCGATGTAGTAGGCGGGGCAGCGCAGCGCGCGGTCGAGCGCGGGGTCGTCGAGCTTGGGGTCGTGGGTGAGCGTCACGATGGCGGTGCGGGCGTCCGGGCCCCAGGCGTCCAGCGCCTCGTCGGGCCAGTCGGTGCTGACCGTCACGCCGGGGAAGCGCTCCTCGGAGGCGAAGGCGCGGCGGGGGTCCGTGACCAGGACCTGGTGGCCGAGCCGGGCGGCCATGGGGACGAGGGCCTGGGCGATGTGGACGGCGCCGACGACGACGAGGCGGAGGGGGGTGGAGTAGGCGTGGAGGAACCAGGTTCTTTCCCCGGCCTGGACGGTGGCGCTGCGGTCCGACTGAAGCGCGGCATCGGCTTTGGCGCGCAGGTCGGCGGGGGCGGCGTCGTCCGGGAGGAGGAGTTGGGCACCGCTCTCGAGGTCGGTCGCGAGCACCACCGGGCGGGCTTCGGCGCGGGCCTGTTGGAGGCGGGCGAGGAGGGCAGGGGTCACGCCAGGGGTTCCACGAACACCTTCAGCTTGCCGCCGCAGGCGAGGCCGACCTCCCAGGCGCGGTCGTCGGTGATGCCGAAATCCAGCAGTGCGGGGGTGCCGGACTCCATGGCCTTGCGGGCGGCGTCGGCCACGGCGCCCTCGATGCACCCGCCGCTGACCGAGCCGGCCATGCGGCCCGAGGCGGTCACGGCCATCTGGCTCCCGGCGGGGCGGGGGGAGCTGCCCCAGGTTTCCGTCACGGTGGCCAGGGCGACGCGCTCGCCTTCGGCCAACCAGGCGGTGGCGTGGGCCAGGACGTCTTCGTCGATCGCGGTGGTCATGCAGCGCCTCCTTGGTGTCGCGGGGCCGTAGGGCGGGCCGGGCGCGATAGGGTGGTGACCAGGGCGCGGAGGCTGTCGAGGCTGTGGATGGTGCGAAACTCGTCGACGTGCGGCAGCATCGCGCGGATACCTTGTGACTTGGGCTTGAACCCGTCCCAGCGCAACAGGGGGTTGAGCCACACCAGGCGGCGGCTGGAGCGGTGCAGGCGCTCCATGGCCTCGGCGAGCCCGGCGGCCCCGTCGCGATCGAGCCCATCCGTCATGAGCAGCACGACGGCGCCCTGGCCGAGCACGCGGCGGGACCAGACGCGGTTGAACAGGGAGATGCTTTCGCCGATGCGGGTGCCGCCGGACCAGTCGGGCACGGAGGCGGCGACCATCTGGAAGGCGACCTCGGCGTCGCGGTGGCGGAGCTGGCGGGTGATGTTGCTGAGGCGGGTGCCGAACAGGAAGACGTGGACGCGGGGCCGCGCGTTCGCGACGGCGTGGAGGAAGTGGAGCAGCACCTGGGCGTAGCGGGCCATGGAGCCGGAGATGTCGCAGAGCACCACCAGCGGCGGGGGCCGGACGATGCGGCGGCGGCGCTCGAGGCCCATGATGTCGCCCCCCGTGCGCAGGCTGCTGCGGAGGGTCGCGGCGAGGTCGATGCGGGGCCCGGTGGGGTCCGGGCGGAAGCGGCGGGTGGGGCGGCGGTCCAGCGGCAGGGCGAGCCGGGCGATCTCGGCGCGGGCGGAGGCGAGCTGGGCTGCGGACATCTGCTCGAAATCCATCGATTGCAGCTGCTCGCGGTCGCTGACCGTCATGGTCATGTCGATCTCGGGGCGGTCCTCGGCCGGGCGGGTCTCGCGGGGGGACTGGATGGCGTCGGCGATGCGGCGCGCGCCGGGGCTGGGTTTGGGGGGTTCGGGCGGGCGGCGGTTGTCGAGCATGCCGAGGGCGGCGGCGTGGGCCTCGGCCGTCGGGTCCCGCCAGAACAGGTCGAAGGCGGCGTCGAAGATGGGCTGGTCCTCGTGGCGCTGGGCGAGGGTGGCGCGGAGGGCGGCCTGGACGCGGGCGCGGGAGTCGAGGCCGACGAGGGTGAGGGCCTGGGCGGCGGCGAGGGTGGCGTCCGGCCCGGTGCGGAGGCCGGCGCGGCGGAGGAGGGCGGCGAAGTGGACGAGGTTGGCGGCGAGGTGGCTGGCGTCGGTTGGTTTGCCACCCGAGGTCGTGCCACCATCGTTTGTCGTCATCGCGAGCCGAAGGCGTGGCGATCCAGGGGCCCAACAGCGCGTCCGTCGGCCCCTGGTTCGCCACGCTGCGCTCGCGATGACGGGATGGGGCGGTGCCGGCCAGTGCGTGCGATGACCCCTCCCCCGACCCCTCCCGCAAGGGGAGGGGGGAAGCAAGCGAGCGGCGTCATACGCTCGGCATCCCCGCGTCCGCCGTGTCCTGGATGAGCCGCGCGGCTTCGGCGCCGCGGATGCGGGACACGTCGTCCTGGTATTTCAGCAGCACGCCCAGCGTCTCGTCCACGGCGCGGGGGGCGAGTTCGTGTTCGCCGAGGTATTGGAGGGCGGCGGCCCAGTCGATGGTTTCGGCGACGCCCGGGAGCTTGAACAGGTCGATGCCGCGGAGGCGCTGCACGAAGGCCACCACCTGAGCGGCGAGCTGCTCCGGCACGCCCGGGGACTTGGCGGCGAGGATGGCCCGTTCGCGGGCGGCGCTGGGGTAGTCGACCCATTGGTAAAGGCAGCGGCGGCGGATGGCGTCGTGCACTTCCCGCGTGCGGTTGCTGGTGAGCACCACGACGGGGGGTGTGGTGGCGCGGATGGTGCCGAGCTCGGGGATGGTGATCTGGTTGTCGGCCAGCAGCTCGAGCAGGAAGGCCTCGAAGGGCTCGTCGGCGCGGTCCAGCTCGTCGATCAGGAGCACCGCCGGGGGCAGGTCCGGGTCGATGGCGCTCAGCAGCGGCCGAACGTTCAGGAACTCGCGGGAGAAGATGCGGGCGCCGAGGCGGTCCTGGTCGCGGTCGCCTGCGGCTTCGGCGAGGCGGATGGCCATGAGCTGTTTCGCGTGGTCCCACTCGTAGGCGGCGGCGGCCAGGTCCATGCCGTCGTAGCATTGGAGGCGCACCAATCGGCGGCCGAGGCCGGTCGCGAGAACCTTGGCGATCTCGGTCTTGCCCGTGCCCGGCTCGCCCTCGAGGAAGAGGGGGCGGTGCATGGCGAGAGCCAGGTGCACCGTGGTGGCGAGCTGCGTGTCGGCGATGTATCCGCCGGCCGCCAGGAGCGCCTCGGTCTGATCGACCGAGGTTGGAAGGCCTGGGGCGGGCAAGCCGATCTCAGCCAAACACGTAGCTCTTGAAGATCATGATGAAGATCGGGATGTAGATGACGATGCCGATGATGGCGACGATCGGCAGGCCGAACAGCTCGGACGGGATGAGGCTGAGCATGGAGATGGCGCCCGGCGTGGGCGGGGGCGGCAGGGGCTGCAGCACCGGGTTGGCCGAGGGGGTGGCGCCGGGCACCTGCGCCGGGTCGGCGGCGAGCGCTTCGGCCTGGGCTACCGGGGTGGCCACGGCGGCGGTGAAGCGGTCGAAGAACATGTCGGCCATCTGCTTGCTGGTCGCGTCGATCAGCCGCGCGCCGAGCTGGGCGATCTTGCCGCCGACCTGGGCCTTCACGTCGTAGGTCAGCAGGGTCCCGGCGCCATCGTCCGACAGGCGCACGTCCGCCCCGCCCTTGGCGAAGCCGGCCACGCCGCCCGCGCCCTCGCCCTGGATGCGGTAGGAGTTGGGCGGGTCGAGGTCGAGCAGCTGCACCTTGCCGGCAAACTTGGCCGCGATGGGCCCGATCTTGATGGAGGCGGTGGCCTTCAGGTCCGTGTCGGAGGTCTTTTCGAGCGTTTCGCAACCGGGGATGCAGGCGCGGAGCACCTCGGTGTTGTTGAGCGCGTCCCACACCGCCTGGCGCGGGGCGGGGATGCGGCGCTCACCTGTCATGTCCATGCGTCGGCGTCTCCTTAAGTGCGGCGGACCTTATAAGCGGGGTGGGGGGTGCGCAACCGGCGGTGGAGCTGTAAATGCGCCGGAGCGGGCGCGGTTGCCCCCGAGATGGAGACTGAACCATGCCCTATCTGGTGGCCGACGACCTGCCGAGCGTGCCTGCGGGCGAACGGTTCAGGGCGATGCTCGAGGCCACCGCGGGCGGCGGGATCATGCGCATCCCGGGCGCGCATAACGGCATGGCGGCGGCCCAGGCGAAGGCGGCCGGGTTCACGAGCTGCTACCTGAGCGGGGCGGCGATGACGGCGAGCATGGGGCTGCCGGACCTGGGCGTGATCACGGTGGACGAGGTGTGCTTCTTCATCCGCCAGGTGGCGCGGGCCAGCGGCCTGCCGGTGCTGGTGGATGGGGACACCGGGTACGGCGAGGCGCTGAACGTGATGAACATGGTGCGCTGCTTCGAGGATGCGGGTGCCGCGGCGGTGCACATCGAGGACCAGGTGCTGCCGAAGAAGTGCGGGCACCTGAACGACAAGAAGCTGAGCGACGCGCACGACATGGCGGCCAAGGTCGCTGCAGCCCGGCGCGCCCGGCGCCACCTGGTGGTGATCGCGCGGACGGACGCGGCAGCCAGCGAGGGGATGGACGGGGCCGTGGCGCGGGCCGAGCTGTATATGCAGGCAGGTGCGGACGCGATCTTCCCGGAGGCGCTGCACGACGCCGAGATGTTCCGCGAGTTCGCGCGCCGCATGAACGGGAGCAAAGGGTCCGGCAACGCCGGGGGCGTGCCGCTGCTGGCGAACATGACGGAGTTCGGCCGCACCCCGTTCTTCACCGCCGACGAGTTCCAGGCGATGGGCTACCGCATGGTGATCTGGCCCGTGAGCAGCCTTCGGGTGGCGAACAAGGCGCAGGAGCTGCTCTATGCGGCGATCGGGCGGGATGGCGGGACGCACGGGATGGTGGACGCGATGCAGACCCGGGCGGAGCTGTATGCGACGATCGACTACGCCGGGTATGAGGCGCTGGACGCGAGCATCATCAGCACGGTGGTGCCGCACGCGATGCCGCAGCGGGGGTGAGCGCTCACCGCGGCGCGTCGCCCTCGATCAGCAATTGCAGATATGCGTCTCGGTGTGTCGGCCATCGCCTGCTCCCGTCCGTGTCGGGCTGGCTTAGCCGGTTACGGTTAACCGGCGCACAAGCGGGTGGAAGCGGATGTGCGTGTGGCGCGTTGAGCCTTGGATGGAGGGCAGCATGGCCGACACGGATGGGAAGCACACGGACAAGGGCGCGCCGACGGATGCGGCGCACAAGGAGGCCGGGGACGGCTCGACGGATGGGGCGGTGCCGGCGGGGTTGACGGTGGAGGAGTTGCTGAAGCGCGCCGAGGCCGGCGATGCGGAGGGAGGCGGCACGGGCTGAGTCCGCCGCTGGCCCCCCTGGCCTTGCCCGGCGCTGCCTGCCCTTCTATAGCGCGGAGCGATGGGAGGCTGGATGGCAGGCAAGCCGGAGCTGGGGCTGCTGCACGCTGTGGCGCGGCCCGTGGCCGAGGTCGTGGACCACCCGGCCGTGCGGCCTGGCGACCTGTTGGCGGATGCGGTGCGGGCGGTGGCGGCGGACGTCGCGGCAGCGTGCGGGCGGGCGCGCGTGGCGCCGGGTCTGTCTGCCATGGCGGCCGCGCTGTTCGCGCGCACCCTGCGGTTCGACGCGGCCGACCCGCGCTGGGCGGACCGGGACCGGTTTGTGCTGAGCTGCCGCGAGGCGTCGCCGTTGCTGTATGCGCTGCTGCACCTGACGGGGCATGCCGGCATGGAGCGGTCGGCGCTGGAGGGCATGGGGCAGCTCGACAGCCCGTGCGCGGTGCGGCCGGAACATGGCGAGCATCCGGCGATCGAGGCCAGCACGGGCGGGCCCGCCCAGGGGCTGGCGGCCGCCGTGGGGATGGCGCTGGCCGAGCGGCTGCTGGCGGCCCGGTTCGGGCGGAGCCTCGTGGACCACAGGACCTGGGCGCTGGTGAGCGGCGACGACATGGTGAGCGGGCTGAGCCACGAGGCGGCGTCGCTTGCGGGCGAGTTGAGGCTCGAGCGGCTGGTGGTGCTGTGGGACGAGGCGGAGCCGGGGCCGGAGAACGACGACGCGCTGAAGCGCTTTGCGGCATTGGGCTGGGCGGCACGGCGGGTGGATGGGCAGGACGGGGCGCAGCTGGAGGCGGCGCTGGCCTGGGCGCTGCGGTCTCGCAAGCCGACGCTGCTGGCGTGCCGCACGGTCGGGCCGCAGCCGGCGCTGCCGGGTTGGCGGCCGTTCGAGCTGCCCGAGGAGCCGCGGGAGGCATGGGACCGGGCTGGGCGGCGCGGCCAGGCGGCGCGGCGGGCCTGGTTGAAGCGGCTGGCGAACCATCCGCTGCGGGTCGAGTTCGAGCGCGTCATGGCGGGCAAGCTGCCGGAGAGCTGGCACGAGGCGACGGCGTCGGTCCGGGCCGAACCGGAGGCGAGGCCGACGGGACAGCCTTTGCATGAGGCGAGCCGGGCCGCGTTGGCGGCGCTCGCGGCCTCCGTGCCCGAGCTGGTCGTGGGCAGCGCGCGTGGGGACGAGGCGGTGCCGGACGGGTTGGGGGTCGTGGGGGGCGGCAGCTTCACCGGCCGACTGGTGCTGCACCGGACTCGGACGCATGGGATGGCCGGGTGCCTGAACGGCCTCGCGCTGCATGGTGGGCTGCTGCCCTGCGGAGCGGCGCCGCTCGTGGCCAGCGACTCCATGCGCCCGGCACTCCGCATGGCGGCGCTGATGCGCCAGCGCCTGGTCCACGTGTTCACCGACGATGGGCTGGGCTCCGGCGAGGACGGCCCGACGCGGCAGCCGGTGGAGCACCTGGCCTCGCTCCGCGCCATGCCCGGCCTGCTCGTGTTCCGCCCGGCAGACGCCATCGAGGCGGCCGAATGCTGGGAGCTGGCGCTGCGCCGCACGGATGGGCCGAGCGCCATCGTGCTCTCCCGCTTGCCGGCCGCGGCCGTGCGGGCGGATGCCGCGGAGAAATATTGCGCCCGGGGCGGCTACGTGCTCCTCGAGGCGGATGGCCCGAGGCAGGCGACGCTGATCGCCTCCGGGAGCGAGGTGGCGCTGGCGCTCGAGGCGCGGGCGCTGCTGTGGGCGGAGGGTGTCGGCGCCTGCGTCGTCAGCCTGCCCAGCTGGGAGCTGTTTGCGCGGCAGGACGAGAGCTATCGCGCCCAGGTGCTGGGCGGGCCCGTGCGCATCGGCATCGAGGCTGCGTGCGGCTTCGGGTGGGAGCGCTGGCTTGGCGAGCAGGGCGCGTTCATCGGCATGGAGGGGTTCGGCGCCAGCGCGCCCGCCCCCGAGCTCCTCAGGCATTTCGGCATCACCCCGGAGGCAATCGCAACGGCGGTCCGCAAGCGGCTGCCCCAGGCTTCCAGTCCAACCATCAACAACGAAGGAACTTAGCATCATGGCCGTGACGGTCGCCATCAACGGGTTCGGGCGCATCGGGCGCCTGGTTTTGCGCGCCATCGTCGAAAGCGGACGGACGGACGTGGAGCCGGTCGCCATCAACGACCTCGGCAGCGTGGAGGCGAACGCCCACCTGTTCCGGTTCGACAGCGTGCACGGGCGGTTCCCGGGCGAGGTTGCGGTGCAGGGCGACGCGATCACCATCCGGCACAACGGGCGGACGTATGGCCCGATCAAGGTGACGGCGGAGCGCGAGCCCTCGAAGGTGCCCTACAAGGGCGTCGATGTCGCGCTGGAGTGCACCGGGCGGTTCACCTCCAAGGAGAGCGCAATGGCGCTAATCACCGGGGCGGGGGCGCGCAAGGTGCTGATCTCGGCCCCCGCGGACGGGGTGGACGCCACGGTCGTGTACGGCGTGAACCACCAGGTGATCACGAAGGACATGACGGTGATCAGCAATGCGAGCTGCACCACGAACTGCCTCGTGCCGATGGTGAAGGTGCTGCACGACAGCTTCGGCATCCTGCGCGGCTACATGCTGACGATCCATGCCTATACCGGCGACCAGAACACGGTGGACACGCTGCACAAGGACCTGCACCGCGCCCGGGCGGCGGCGGTGAGCAGCATCCCGACCAGCACGGGTGCGGCGAAGGCCGTGGGCCTCGTGATGCCGGAGCTTGCGGGCAAGCTCGATGGCACCTCGATCCGCGTGCCGGTGCCGAACGTGAGCCTGGTCAGCCTCGACGTGAACCTGCGGGACCCGGTGACCGTGGAGCAGGTCAACGCGGCCATGAAGGCGGCTGCCGACGGGCCGATGAAGGGCATCCTGGACTACAACACGCACAAGCTGGTCAGCATCGACTTCAACCACCAGGCGGCGAGCTGCACGTTCGACGCGACGCAGACGGCGGTGGTGGATGGGGCGCTCACGCGGGTGATGGGCTGGTACGACAACGAGTGGGGCTTCAGCAACCGCATGGCCGACACGGCCGCGCTGTTCGGGAGCCTGTAGGGTGGTGGCGCGCACGCTGGACGGGGCCCAGCTTCGGGGCAAGCGCGTGCTGGTGCGCGCCGATCTGAACGTGCCGGTGCGGGACGGGCGCATCAGCGACCTGACCCGCATCGAGCGGCTGTCGCCGACCATCCGGGAGCTTTCGGATGGCGGCGCGCGGGTGGTGGTGTGCAGCCATTTCGACCGGCCGAAGGGGCGCGTGGTGCCGGAGATGAGCCTGCGCCCGATGGCGGCGGCGCTGGGCGAGGCGCTGGGGCGGCCGGTGGCGTTCGCTGAGGATTGCGTGGGGCCGGTGGCGGCCGAGGCCGTCGCAGCGCTGCGGGACGGGGACGTGCTGGTGCTGGAGAACACGCGCTTCCATGCGGGCGATGAAAGCAACGACCCCGAGTTCGTGGCGGCGCTGGTGGCCAATGCGGACGCCTTCGTGAACGACGCCTTCAGCGCCGCCCACCGGGCGCATGGGAGCACGGAGGGGGTGGCGCACCGGCTGCCGAGCTACGCCGGGCGGCTGATGCAGCGGGAGCTGAAGGCGCTGGACAGCGCGCTCGGCAACCCGGCTCGCCCGGTGATGGCGATCGTGGGCGGCAGCAAGGTGAGCACGAAGCTCGAGCTGCTTGGCAACCTCAGCCGCCGCGTGGACATGCTGGTGATCGGGGGGGCCATGGCCAACACGTTCCTGGCGGCGCAGGGCGTGGGCGTGGGGCGGAGCCTGCAGGAGGCCGAGATGCACGACCTGGCGCGGGAGATCATGGCGCAGGCGCATGAGGCCGGGTGCCAGATCGTGCTGCCGGTGGATGCCGTTGTGGCGCGCGAGTTCAAGCCCAACCCGGCGACCGAGGTGGTGAACGTGCACGCGATCCCGGATGGCTCGATGATGCTGGACGTGGGCCCGAACACGGTGGAGGCGCTGCGGCAGCGGCTGCCGGAGGTGCGGACGCTGGTGTGGAACGGCCCGCTGGGTGCGTTCGAGACGCCGCCGTTCGATGCGGCGACGGTGTCCCTGGCGCTGGCCGTGGCGGACGCGACCGACGCGGGCGCGCTGCTGAGCGTGGCGGGCGGCGGGGACACGGTGGCGGCGCTCAAGCATGCCGGCGTGCTGGAGCGGATGAGCTACGTGAGCAGCGCGGGCGGTGCGTTCCTGGAGTGGCTGGAGGGCAAGACGCTGCCGGGGGTGGCGGCGCTGGGGTAGGGTCGCCACGCTCCGCACTCGCGACGACGGATCCCGGGTTACATCCGGTCGGTATGCAGGGCACCGAAGTGCCCACCGGCGGTCCCCCCCCCTCCCCCGTCCCCTCCCGCAAGGGAGGGGCGAAGGAGGTGTCAGCCTGCGGTGGGACCGTACACCGCTCGTAGCACCAGGAACAGCACACCCCCTGCCAGCGCGCCGACGACGGTCCCGTTGATGCGTACGTATTGCAGGTCCTTGCCGACGCGGAGCTCGATCTTCTCGGTGATCGTCTTCGGGTCCCAGGCGGCGACCACGTCGGCGATGAAGAGGCTGAGCTGGTCCTGGGCGCTGGGGAGGAGGGTGGCGATGACGCGTTCGGCGGCGGCCTGGAGGCGGGTGCGCGCGCCCTGGTCTTCGACGAGGAATGTGCCGAGGTTGGCGAGGGCGCCTTCGATGACGGCGATGGTGCGGCCGTTCGGGCGGGCGGCGTCGGCCTCGAGGGCGAGGCGGAGGCGGGCCCATACGTCCCACAGCCAGGCCTGCACGGTTTCGTGGGCCACCACGCGGCGGATGGCGCGGCCGATCTCGGCGGCGCGCTCGGGGTCGGTCTCCATGCGGTCGAGCTCGTGGCGGACCCAATGGTCGAAGGCCTCGCGGATGGAGCTGCCCTCCTGGTCCACGCGGTCGATCTCGGCGCGGAGCACGCCGAGCACGCGGTCCGCCACCTGCGCGCCGATGACCCAGCCGACGAGGCGGCCGCCCTGGGCGCGGACCTTCTCCTGGATGAAGGTGTGGAGCTGGCCGTGCTTGCCGTCGATGACGTCGCGCATCTCGGTCAGCAGGAATCGCAGCACCTCGTGGTGGCGGTCGCCATCCACCAGGGTGCGGAGCGCCCGGGCCACCACGGCGCTGCCGCCGGGGCCGCCGAGCATGCGAGGGGCGAGGCGGGCCATGGTGCGGCGGGCGCGGCCGTCCTCGATGGTGGCGAGGATGCGGGGGAGCATCTCGGCCAGCGCCTGGGCGGCGGGGCGGGCGGCGGTGCGGTCGGTGAGGAAGCGGGCGAGGATGGCGCTGACGTCGAGCCGGCCCAGCACGCGGCTGACTTCGGCGGCCGTGATGACGTGGCCCGCGACGAAGGAGCCGAGCGCGCGGCCGAGCCGGGCCTTCTGCGTGGGGATGATGGCGGTGTGCGGGATCGGGATGCCGAGCGGGTGGCGGAACAGGGCGGTGACGGCGAACCAGTCCGCGAGGCCCCCCACGAACCCCGCCTTCGCGCAGGCCTGCACCAGGTCGGCATAGAAGCCCGGTGCCATGGAGTGTCCGACGACGATGAGGCCGGCCATGCCGAGGAGCAGGCTGAGGGCGAAGCGCTTGTGGCGGACGAGGTCGCGCCGGAGGTCGGCGTCGGATGCGGCGAAGGACGTCATGGGCGGGGGCTTAGCACGGTGGGGCGGCCGTGCGGAGGGTGCGAGCGCGGCATGGCGTCGCGCCCATCACCCCCTCGCCGCCGCCCCCTCCCGCCAGGGGAGGGGGGGAGGCGCTACTTCCAGCTCGCGAGGTAGAAGCGGGGGAGCTCGTCGCGGAAGGTCTTGAAGTTGAGCTGGCGGTTGGTGGCGTAGGTGGTGACGAAGGTGAAGAGCGGCATGAAGTTGGCCTGTTCGGTCAGGCGGCGGATGGCCGCGCTGTAGGCGGCGCGGCGGCGGTCCGGGTCCACCACGGAGCCGGCTTCGTCGACGAGGCGCTTGACCTCCGGGTCGCGCGTGTAGTCGTTGCCGCCGCCGTTGAAGAAGTAGGGCATGAAGGCGGAGGCGTCGTTGATGGAGTAGCTGCCCCAGCTGCCCATCTCCATGGGGTTCTTGCCCTCGGTGCTGCGCTGGATGACGGCGCCGACCTGGAGCTGGGTGAGCTTGGCCTTGATGCCGACGGCGGCGAGGTAGTTCTGGAGCGCGCCCTGCCATTGCGGCAGGAGATAGCCGACCATCTCGGTCTCGAAGCCGTTGGGGTAGCCGGCCTCCGCGAGGAGGGCCTTGGCCTTCGCCGGGTCGTATTCGTATTTGACGGCGACGTTCTGGTCGCAGCCGAACTGGGTGGGAAAGCAGGGGGCGTCGAGCACGCGGGAGCCGCCGGGCATGAACTGGGCGGCCATCGTCTTGCGGTCGACGGCGTGCATGATGGCCTGGCGGACCTTCACGTTCTGCAGCGGCGAGGCACCGGTGCGGCCGGCGCTGTCGATGTTCATGTAGCCGACGCGCATGCTCTCGTTGCGGAGCGTCTGAAGCGTCGGCATCTTGCCGATGTTCTCGAGCTGATCGGTGCTGAACTGCCAGATCCAGTCGACCTGGCCGCTGAGGATGGCGGTGAGCTCGCCGGTGGCGTCGGCGACCTGCTTGACGACGAGCTTGCGGATGGGCGCCTTGCCCTTGGGGCTGTCGAAGTAGGCCTCGTTGCGCTCCATGTCGATCTGCGTGGTGCCGTCGACGCGGGTGATCTTGTAGGGGCCGGTGCCGACCGGGTTCTTGCTGAAGCCGTCCCCGCCGACGCGCTCGCGGTAGGCCTTGGGATACATGGGCAGCACCATCGAGAAGTATTCGAGGGCTGCCGGGAAGACGCGCTTCAGCTTGATGCGGACGTGGGTGTCGTCGATCTTCTCGGCGCTTTCGATGAAGCTGAAGTTGCTGGGGACGCTGACCTGCTTGTCGGTCAGGATGGACTGCACGGTGTAGACGACGTCGTCCGCGGTGAAGGGGCTGCCATCGTGGAACACCACGCCGGTGCGGAGCTCGAACTCGATCGTGGTGTCGTCGACGTATTTCCAGGAGGTCGCCAGCAGGGGCTTCAGCTGGAAGGTCTCGGGGTCGCGGTAGATCAGCGTGTCCCAGACGTGATGGCTGACGACGAGGCCGGTGCGGAGCGAGTTGTAGTAGAAATCGACGTTGGGGATGGCGTCGCGCCAGGCGAGGCGGAGGGTGTCGGCAGATTTCTGGGCATGCGCGGGGGAGGCGAGCGCTCCTGCGGTTGCGAGGAGTAGAGCGAACAGACCCGTCTTGCGCATGGTGGCCCCCTTGATCGGAGTGCGGAGGCTACGGGGGGCTTGGGTGGGGCGCAACGGGGTTCGGGTGTATTTCGGGAGCGAGTTCGCGCTTGCAGGCAATCCTCCCCCGGCCCCTCCCGCACGGGAGGGGGGCTTGCAGCTAGCCCATCGTGCTGTTGAAGGCGCCGCCGTCGAGGACGAGGTTCTGGCCCACGATGTATCCGGCGCTGGCGCTGCAGAGGAATACGCAGGCATCGCCGAACTCGTGGGGGTCGCCGGGGCGGCCGGCCGGGGTGGAGCGGGCGCGTTCGACGATGAAGGCATCGACCTCCTGCCCGACGGCTGCGGCTGCGGCGGCGGCGTTGCCGCGGAGGCGGTCCGTGAGGAAGGGGCCGGGGAGCAGGCCGTTGATGGTGACGTTATGCCGGGCGACCTGGCGGGCGAGGCCCCCCATGAAGCCCGTGAGCCCGGCGCGGGCGCCGTTGCTGAGGCCGAGCGTGGCGATGGGGGACTTCACGCTGGAGGAGGTGATGTTGACGATGCGGCCGAAGCGGCGGGCGATCATGCCGTCGAGCACGGCGCGGGCGAGCATGATGGGGGTGAGCATGTTGGCGTCGATTGCGGCGATCCAGTCGTCGCGCTCCCAGCCGCGGAAGTCACCCGGGGGCGGGCCGCCCGCGTTGTTGACGAGGATGTCGGCGTCCGGGCAGGCGGCCAGGGCGGCGGCCCGGCCGGCTTCGGTGGTGATGTCGCCAGCCACCGTGGTGACCTGGGCGCCCGTCTCGGCACGGATTTCGGCGGCGGTGGCCTCGAGCGCCTCGGCGCCGCGGGCGGTGATCGTCACGGCGACGCCTTCGCGGGCGAGAGCCAGGGCGCAGGCGCGGCCGAGGCCTTTGCTCGCTGCGCAGACGAGGGCGCGCTTGCCCGAGAGGCCGGTGTCCATTGCTTAGAGTTCCAGTGCTTCGAGGCGGGCGCGCCAGGCGGCCGGCAGGGGGGCGGGGCGACGCAGGGCGGCATCGACGCAGACATGGACCATGAAGCCCTCGGCGGAGGCAAGCGCGGCGCCCTCGCGGAAGATCGCGATCTCCCACCGGATCGAGCGTTCGCCGAGGCGGGCCATGCGCAGGCCGGCCTCGACCGGGTCGGGGAAGGCGACCTCGCTGTGGTAGCGGCAGCCGCTTTCCGCGATGACCATGATGTGGCCCACTCCGCGTGGGTCGCGCGCGAGCTGCAGGATGTCGGCGGTGACGAGGGCATGGCACACGGCGGTGTCGAACAGGCTGTAGTAGACCACGTTGTTGAGGTGGCCGAAGACGTCGTTGTCCATCCAACGCGTGGATAGCGGGAGGAAGCGGCGGTAGTCCGCGCGGGCGCCGGGGCCGGGGCGCGCCGAGAGATCCGGAGGGGGTGGTGCGGTCATGACACAAGGGATCATGGACAGGTGCCGCGCGGCGCGCTAGTGGGCCGCGCCATGCGCCGCCTGCCACTCGCCTTGGTCGCCCTGATGCTATCGGTCGGGCCGGCCGCGTCGCATGCCATCCTGATCGAGAGCACTCCGGACCTGAGGCTGGTGCCGCCGGGCGCGGTTCGGGTTACGTTGCGATTCAACTCGCGAATCGATGCGCAACGATCCAAGCTGGAGCTGCGGCGGGACGGCAAGGTCCAGGCGGTCCCGCTGTCGCCCGGGGCCGAGGACACGCTGGTGGCGCAGCTTGCGCTGCTGCCCGGCGCGTGGGTGCTACGGTGGCAGGTGTTGGCGGTGGACGGGCACATCACGCGGGGAGACGTGCCGGTGATGGTGGCGGGGCGGTAGGCATGTCGTTGCTGGTGGATCTGTTCGGCTATCTCTCGATCATCCTGCATGGGCTGGTGATCGTGGGGCAGAGCGTGGCGTTGGGGGGCGTCGTGTTCCTGCTGGCGCTGGCGCGGCCGTTTGCGGGCGGGCTGCCGGACGGCGAGGGGTTGGTGCGGCACACGGGGCGGATTGCGGGGTGGGGTGCGGTGGGGCTGGCCGTGGCGGAGGCGAGCATGCTGGCGCTGCAGGGGGCGGTGCTGACGGACACGCTGGAGGTCGGGCCCGGGCGGGTGGTCGGCGCGTCATTCATGGTGGCCGGGCTGGTGAAGGTGGCGGCGGCGGGCCTGCTCGCGCTCCTGCTGCTGGGCCGCCGGGCGGCACCAGGCCCGGTGCTGCTGGGCTTGTGCGGGATGGTGCTGGCCGCCGCCGCTGCGACCACCCACGCGGCCGCCCGGCTCGAGCAGGCGCCGCTGCTGCTGGCTGCGAGCGCGCTGCACATCGCGGGGGCCTCGATCTGGGTCGGCGGCATACCCTGCTTCGTGATGGCGCTGGGGCGGCTGCGGGATGGGCATTCGCTCCGGCAGGTGGGCGCGCGGTTCAGCCGGCTGAGCATGCTGGGCGTGCTGTGCATCCTGGTTTCGGCGGCGGTGTTCAGCCTGCTCTACATCGGCGCGTTCGAGGCGGTGTACGGCACGGCCTATGGCGTGATGGCGGGGGCGAAGGCCGGGCTGTTCGGGCTGCTGCTGCTGCTGGGACTGGGCAATTTCATGGTGGTGGAGCGGCTGCGGCGGGACCCGGCCACCCCGGTGCTGCGGATGCGGCGCTTCGCCGAGGTGGAGATCGGGGTCGGGTTCAGCATCTTCTTCGCCGCCGCGTCCCTCACGTCCGTGCCGCCCGCGGTGGACCTGGCGAAGGACCGGGTGACGTGGAGCGAGATCGTGGAGCGGAACCAGCCGCGGATGCCGCGCCTGGTGTCCCCGGACCGGGATGCGCTGGCGTTGCCGACGCTGCAGGCGAAGCTCGATCAGGAGGGGGCGGCGGCGCGACTGGCCCCGCAGGCGGCGTTCGTGCCGGGTTCGGGGGAGCTGCCGGCGCGGAATGCGGCCGACGTCGCCTGGAGCGAGTACAACCACCATTGGTCCGGGCTGTTCGTGGCGCTGATCGGGGCGCTGGGGCTGCTGGAACGGGCGGGGGTGCGGTGGGCCCGGCACTGGCCGCTCGCGCTGCTGGGGATGGCGGGGTTTCTGTTCTTGCGGAGCGATCCGGAGGTGTGGCCCCTGGGCGAGATCGGGTTCTGGGAGAGCCTGCG
Source organism: Acetobacterales bacterium (assembly GCA_038229135.1). Classification (GTDB taxonomy): domain Bacteria; phylum Pseudomonadota; class Alphaproteobacteria; order Acetobacterales; family Acetobacteraceae; genus JBBROS01. The sequence goes on along the minus strand of JBBROS010000024.1, from coordinate 38,453 downwards.
GGACGTGGAGGTGCTGCAGCACCGGATTTTCGTGGTGCTGATCGTCATGTTCGCGATGTTCGAGTGGGGCGTGCGGACGGGGCGTTGGAAGCGGCCGGGGCTGGCGCTGGTGTTCCCGGTGCTCACGGCGTTGGGGGGTGCGCTGCTGCTGACGCACAGCCATGCGATTGCGAACGTGAAGGAGCAGCTGCTGGTCGAGTTGTCGCACACGCCGCTGGCAGTCGCGGGGATCGTGGCAGGATGGTCGCGCTGGCTGGAGATCCGGGCGGATGGTGCGGTGCGGCGGTGGTCGGGCTGGGTGTGGCCGGTCTGCTTCGTGTTGGTGGGGGCGATCCTGCTCAGTTATCGGGAGGCGTGAGATGACCGACACGTTCGAGGAGGGGCGACGGATCCGGGGCGAGGTGATCGGGCGGGACCGGTCCGAGGCGGCGCTCGAGGGGGCAGGGTTCGATCGGCCCTTCCAGGAGCTGGCCCTGCGGGTGTGTTGGGGCGAGGTCTGGGCGCGGCCCGGGCTTGGGCGGCGTGACAGGAGCCTCGTGGTGCTGGCGCTGCTGGTGGCGCTCGGGCGATCGGCCGAGCTGCGGCTGCATGTGCAGGGCGCGCTGACGAACGGGGTCACGCCGGACGAGATCCAGGAGCTTCTGCTGCAGTCGTGCATCTACTGTGGGGTGCCTGCGGCGGGCGAGGCATTCCGGGTGGCGCGGGAGGTGATCGAGGCGCACACGGCGGGTTGATGGCATTATTGCGTGCAATCCTCTACGGGAAGGTGCATATGCGGCGCACGGCTGAGCTTTTCGGCCGGGGTCTGACGCTACTGAGTGCTGCGCGCCGCGTCGCAACTGTCCTTCCCCATTGAAGAGTTACGAAGGGTCTGCATGTCCGCAGGCCCGCTGCGGCCGTGGAGACGTGCGATGTCGGTTGGTACTGTGAAGTGGTTCAATGCCCAGAAGGGTTTCGGTTTCATTCAGCCGGAAGACGGCAGCAAGGATGTGTTCGTGCACATCTCTGCGGTCGAGCGGGCCGGGTTTGCCGGGCTGAATGAAGGCCAGAAGGTGAAGTATGAGCTGGAGCATGGCCGCGAGGGCAAGACCTCGGCCGTGAACTTGACGAACGCCTGATTGCGTTTGGGGGGGCGCCGAGAGGCGCCCCCTTTTTCACTCTGGAGGGTTCGCTATGGCCGATCATAAGTTTCGCGCGGGGGACCGGGTGTCGCTGATGCCTGACCGGTCGAATGCCAACGTGCGTCCCGGGCCGTATGTCATCGTGCGAACGATGCCGGTGACGAGCGCGGGTCTGCAGTATCGGGCCAAGAGCGCGTTGGACAACCATGAGCGCGTGCTCGACGAGGGGCAGCTGCGAGGCGCCTGACCTTCCGGCTTTCGGCGCTTGACGCGGAGGAGCAGCGGGGCTACCCACCCGCTCCACCGCACGGAATGCCCAGGTGGCGGAATTGGTAGACGCGCAGGTTTCAGGTACCTGTGACCGCAAGGTTGTGAAAGTTCGAGTCTTTTCCTGGGCACCACCGTTCGAGGGTTTTAAGGCGTGGCCGTGACGCAGTTTCAGCCGAACGGCACGATCCACCTCCATCAGCATGACCTTCCCGAGGGGCTCTCGCTCGGGCCGGTGGTCGCTGTGGATACCGAGACGATGGGGCTGGACCCGCGGCGGGACCGCTTGTGCCTCGTGCAGCTTTCCGGCGGTGACGGTGTCGCGCACCTGGTGCAGATCGTCCCCGAGGCTTTGGGCGGGCATGGGCCCGGCGCGGCCGTGAACTTGGCCCGCATGATGGCCGATCCGGGCGTGACCAAGCTGATGCATTTCGCGCGGTTCGACGTTGCGGTGTTGCAGAATGCGTTGGGCGTGACGGTGGGCCCGACCAAGTGCACGAAGATTGCGGCGAAGCTCGTGCGGACGTTCACGGACCGGCATGGGCTGAAGGATCTGTGCAGGGAACTGCTGGGCGTCGAGATCAGCAAGCAGCAGCAGAGCAGCGACTGGGGCAGCCCGGAGCTGTCGCCGGAGCAACTGGCCTATGCGGCGTCCGACGTGCTGTATCTGCACGCGCTGTGGGCGAAGCTCGAGGCGCTGCTGGTGCGTGAAGGCCGGCTGGGGTTGGCGCAGGCGTGCTTCGACTTCCTGCCGGCGCGATGCCGCTTGGACCTGATGGGGTATGAGGAGCCGGATATCTTCCGGCATTGAGTTGCCCAGGGTTCGTCATTGCGAGCCGAAGCCTGGCGATACAGGGCCGCAGGAGTAGGCGGTCAGCCCTCATCGTCCGCGTCCCGGCCGCGCCCGCATCCTGCGGGAGGCAGCGCCCCTCTAGCCGCCCCCGGCCGCGCGTCGCATGATGCCTCCATGGGTGGACACGAGATGACCGGACGGCGCTTCGCGAGCCTGGACACGCTGCTGCGGCCTCGGAGCGTCGCCGTGATCGGGGCTAGTGCAGACCCGGTCCGGATCGGGGGGCGGCCGATCCGATACATGCTGGAGCGGGGGTTTGCCGGGCGGATCATGCCGGTGAACCCGAACCGGGCGGAGGTGCAGGGGCTGCCGGCCTGGGGAAGTGTCGCTGCCTTGCCGGAGGTGCCGGATACCGCGATCGTGGCTGTGCCGGGAGCGCTGGCGATCGACGCGGTGGAGCAGCTGGGCGCGCGGGGGGTGCGGAGCGCCATCGTGTTCACGGCCGGGTTCGCGGAGATGGGGGAGGCTGGGGCCGCGCAGCAGGCTGCCATGATGGCGGCGGGGGCGCGGCACGGGATGCGGCTGGTGGGGCCCAACTGCCTCGGGCTGTTCAACGCGCGGGTGGGGTTCTACCCGATCTTCTCGAGCAGCCTCGAGAGTGGGTGGCCGGTGCCGGGGCGGGTCGGGATCGCGAGCCAGAGCGGGGCGTATGGCACGCACATGTTCGCCATTGCGCGCAACCGGGGGATCGGGACGCCCGTGTGCGTGACGACGGGCAACGAGGGCGACGTGACGGTGGGCGACGTGATCGGCTGGCTGGCCGAGGATCCGGAGACGGACGTGATCGCGGCCTACATTGAGGGGTTCAACCAGCCGGTCCGGCTGCTCGAGGCGCTGTCGTTGGCGCGGGCGGCGCGGAAACCGGTGATCGTCATGAAGGTGGGCACCAGTGCCGTAGGCGCGCATGCGGCGCGGAGCCACACGGCCTCGGTCGCCGGCGACGACGCGGTGGCCGACGCGGTGCTGGCGGAGTTCGGCGCCATCCGGGCGCGCAGCACGGAAGCGATGCTGGACATCGCCGTGACCGCCACGCGACGCATCTACCCGGCGCGAACCACCCTGGGCGTGATCACCATCAGCGGCGGCGCTGGGGTGCTGATCAGCGATGCGGCCGAGGCGCTCGGGGTCGAGATGCCCGAAATGCCCCAGGCCGCGCAGGAGCGGCTGCGGGCGGTGGTGCCCTATGCGGCGCCACGGAACCCGGTCGATTGCACGGCGCAGGCGTTCAACGACATCTCGCTCGTGGGTCGGTTCGTGGACAGCATGGTGGAGGATGGCGGCTACTCGGCCATCCTCGGGTTCTTCACGCAGGTGGGCGGGTCGCCCTCCATCGGGCCCGGCTTGCGCGTGCAGCTGCGGGCGGTGCGGGAGCGGCATCCGGAGCGGCTCTACGTGCTGTGCGTGGTGGCGTCGCCCAAGATGGTGCGGGGCTACGAGGAGGATGGCTGGGTCGTGTTCGAGGACCCGGGGCGGGCCGTCGCGGCGATCGCGGCGATGGGGCAGCTGGGCGCGGCATTCGCGGCCGAGCCGTCGCGTGCTCCAGCACGAAGCTCGGACGTCGTGCTGCCGTCGGCGGCGCCGAGCGAGCATGAGGCGATGGCGGTGTTCGAGGCAGCCGGCATCCCAGGGGTCGCCCGGGCGGTGTGCACGGATGCCGGGGCGGCGGTGGCGGCGGCGGCGCGGATCGGGTTCCCGGTGGTGCTGAAGGTGCTTTCCCCGGACATCCTGCACAAGTCCGAGGTGGGCGGGGTGGCGCTCGGGCTGGCGGACGCCGAGGCGGTGCGGGGCGGGTTCGAGGCATTGCTGGAGCGGGTGCGGGGCCACGTGCCGGACGCGCGGATCAAGGGGGTGCTCGTGGCGCGCATGGTGCGGGGCGGGGTGGAGTGCCTGATGGGGGTGAAGGTCGATCCGGTGTTCGGGCCGGTGGCCGTGGTAGGGCTGGGGGGAGTGTTCGTGGAGGTGCTGCGGGACGTGGCGGTGCGGCGGTGCCCGTTCGGGCCGGAGGTGGCGGAGGGCATGATCCGGGGGTTGCGGGGGGCGCCGCTCCTGCTGGGGGTGCGGGGGCGGCCGGCGTGCGATATCGGGGCGCTGGCTTCGGCGCTGTCCGCACTCTCCGTCTTCGCGCACCGGGCCGGCCCCAGGCTCGTTTCGGCGGAGTTGAACCCGGTGCTGGCGTTACCGGAGGGGTGTGTGGCGCTCGATGCGCTGATGGAGTTGAGCGATTGATCGACAAGTTCGTGCGGAACGTAGCGGAGGCGCTCGAGGGCGTTGCGGACGGCTCGACGGTGCTGATCGGCGGATTCGGCAGCGTCGGGCAGCCGGATGCGCTGCTGGACGGGCTGGTGGAGCAGGGCGCGAAGGACCTGGTGTGCGTGGCCAACAACGCGGGCGCCGGGCGGGTTGGGCTCGCGCGGTTGATGGAGCTGGGGCGGGTGCGGCGGATTATCTGCAGCTTTCCGCGGAGCGCCGGGTCCGTGGTGTTCGAGGAGCTGTACAAGGCCGGGCGGATCGAGCTCGAGGTGGTGCCGCAGGGCACGCTGTCGGAGCGGATGCGGGCGGCGGCGGCGGGCATCCCGGCCTTTTTCACTGCGACCTCGGCCGGCACGCTGCTGGCGCGGGGCAAGGAAACGCGGGTGATCGACGGCCGGGACTACGTGCTGGAGCATGCGCTGCCGGGGGACCTGGCGCTGGTGGAGGCCTGGCGGGCGGACCGGTGGGGGAACCTCGTCTACCGCTCGAGCGGGCGCAACTTCAACCCGACCATGGCGGCCGCGGCCAAGCTGACGGTGGTGCAGACGCAGCACGTTGCGGCCCTTGGGGAGCTGGACCCGGAGGCGGTCGTGACGCCTGGCGTGTATGTGGACCGTGTGCTGCACCTACCCTACGAAGGAGCGTGAGCGATGCTGAACCGGACGGATATGGCCGCACGCGTGGCCGTGGACATTCCCGAGGGGTGGTTCGTGAACCTCGGGATCGGGCTGCCGACGCTGGTGGCGGACCATGTGCCTTCGGGGCGGGAGGTCATCTTCCATAGCGAGAACGGCATCGTCGGCATGGGCCCGGCGCCCGGCGACAACGCGCGGGACCCGTGGCTGATCAACGCGGGCAAGCAGCCGGTGACGCTGGTGACGGGCGGCAGCTACACGCACCACACGGACGCGTTCGCGATGATCCGGGGCGGCCATATCGATCTGTGCGTGTTGGGGGCCTACGAGGTGGCGGCCAACGGGGACCTGGCGAACTGGGCCACCAGCGAGAGTGACAAATCTCCGGCGGTGGGGGGCGCGATGGACCTGGCGGCCGGGGCCAAGCGGATCTGGGTGCTGATGGAGCACACGACGAAGGATGGGCGGCCGAAGCTGGTGGAGGCGTGCTCCTACCCGCTGACGGCGGCGGGGGTGGTGAAGCGGATCTACACGAACCTCTGCACGGTGGATGTCGGCGAGGGCGGGTTTCACGTGGTGTCGCTCGCGCCCGGCGTGGGGCTCGAGGAGGTGCAGGCGCAGACGGGTGCGAAGTTGCACGTGCAGTGATGCTGCGGGAGGAGCGCCGAGGTGCCACCGTGGTGCTGACCATGGACCAGCCGGCGCGGCGCAATGCGCTGGCGATGCCGATGCGGGTGGCGCTTGCAGATGCGATGGAGCGGATCGAGGGCGACGTTTCCGTCCGGGCCGTGGTGCTGACGGGGGCGGGCGGCACGTTCTGCTCCGGGGGCGACATCGCGGGGATGGACAGCGCCGACCTGGCGGCCGGGCGGGAGCGGTTCCGGGCGACGCATCGGATGGTGCGGCTGCTGGTGCGTTCGTCCAAGCCGATCGTGGCGGCGGTGGAAGGGTTCGCCGTCGGGGCCGGGCTGTCGGTCGCGCTGTGTTGCGACACGGTGGTGGCCGGGGGCGGAGCACAGTTCGCGGCCGGGTTCGGGCGGGTGGGGCTGATCGCGGATCTGGGCCTGCCGCACACGCTGCCGCTGCGGGTGGGGCAGGGCCGGGCGCGGCAGATCCTGCTCTATGGCGAGCGGATGGGCGCCGAGGGTGCGCTCTCGATCGGGTTGATCGACCATGTGGTGCCGGACGGGACGGCGCTGGACGCGGCGCTGGAGCGGGCGGGGCGGTTTGCTGCCATGGCGCCGCTGCCGGTGGCGTTGACCAAGCAGCATCTGGCGGCGGGCCTCGAGGCGGCGCTGGAGTGGGAGCGGGACACGCAGGCTGCGCTGTTCCTCACGGAGGACCATCGGGAGGGCAAGGCGTCCTTCCTCGAGAAGCGCGAGCCGCGGTTCGTGGGGCGATAGTGGGGGACAGGTAGGTGGACGGGGCGTTCCAGCGGCCGGCGCAGCGGGATCGGCTGGATGGGCTGGCCGTGGGCGTGATGCTCGGCCTTTGCACCCTGTGGGGGGTGCAGCAGGTGGCGAGCAAGGTTGCGCTGGCGGAGGGGATGGCGCCGCTGATGCAGGCGGTGCTGCGTTCGGCGATCGCGGGGCCGCTGCTGGTGGGGTGGCTGTGGCTGCGGCGCGGGCGGGCCGGGGTGGCGAACCTGGTGGCGCGCGACGGGTCCTGGGGGCCGGGGGCGCTGATCGCGCTGATGTTCGCGCTCGAGTTCGCGATGCTGTTCCCGGGCGTGAGGCTGACGTCGGCATCCCATGCCGTCGTGCTGCTGTTCACGGGCGGGCTGTTCACGGCGGCGGGGGCGCATGTGTTCGTGCCGGGCGAGCGGATGGTGGGGTGGCAGTGGGGCGGGCTGGGGCTTGCGTTCCTGGGCGTGGTGGTGACGGTGCTGCGGCCGTTCGACGCCTCGGCGGCGGGGGGCATGGGCGCGGGACAGGCGTCGTTTCTGGGGGATCTGCTCGTGCTGGGGGCGGCGGCGGCCTGGGGGCTGACCACGGTGGTGGTGAAGGCGAGCCCACGGCTGAACCGGCTCTCGCCGGAGAAGGTGTTGACCTATCAGCTCCTGGGCGCGCTGCCGCCGCTGCTGGTCGTGGCGTGGGGCCTGGGGGAGCTCGGTTGGCCACAGGCGACGGTGCGGGCGTGGTGGCTGGTGGTGTTCCAGGGCGCCGGGATCGCGTTCGGGAGTTACCTGGCCTGGTACTGGCTCGTGAGCCGCTATCCGGCGGGGCGGCTCGGGGCGTTCAGCTTCCTCACGCCCATCCTGGGCGTCGCGGCGGCCGCGCTGCTGCTGGGAGAGCCGATGGGCATGTCGTTGGTGGCGGGGCTCGTTTGCGTGTGCCTTGGGCTGCGGCTGGTCAACCGGTAGCGGCGGCGGCGCGGGTTCGTGCTTGCGATGTGGCCCTACTTCGACAGGTTCGGGCTCGGGGACGAGTCGCGGGTGGGTGAGGTGAGGGTCGGCGGGGTGGGTTGGCCGGTGCTGAGCGAGCCGCCGCTGGGCAGGCCGGAGAAGGGGGCACCAGATTGCGGCGTGCTGGCGGTGCCGGCGCGGTCGGCCGGGGGGCCGTCGCTGCGGGCGATGCCGGGGACGGGGGCGGGGCGCAGCGGTTCGGGTTGGGCGAACGCGGCGCCGGGGAGGAGGACGAGGGCGGCGATGAGAATGCGCATACGGTCGTAACGGGTCGGTGCCGGGCGGGTTGCCGGGGGCGTGTGAGCCGGCTTACCGTTCCGCACCCCGACCGGAGGTTGCCCGATGCGCCTGACGATCCTGCTGCTCTGTGCCGTCCTGCTCGGCTGGCCCGCCCGGGCGGCGCAGCTGACGTGGAGCTTCAACAGCGACATCCAGACGCTCGATCCGCACGTGTCGCGGATCAGCTTCACCAACAACATGCTGTGGTGCATCTACGAGCCGCTGGTGCGGATGAACGACAAGCTCGAGATCGAGCCGGCGCTGGCCACGGCGTGGACGCGGCCGAGCCCGACGGTCTGGCGGTTCGCGCTGCGGCCGGGCGTGAAGTTCCAGGGGGGCGAGGCGTTCACGGCGGACGACGTGGTGTTCACCTGGGCGCGGCTGAACTCGCCGAATGCGAACCGTGGGCCGATGTCGGCGGTGGCGTCGGTGCGCGCGATCGATCCGCTCACGGTGGAGATCGAGACGGCGAAGCCATTCCCGGTGCTGCTGAACGCGCTGCTGGGCATGGGGATCATGAGCCGCGAATGGGCGGTGGCGAACAAGGCGGAGGCGGCGAGCAACCTCGCGGGCCAGGTGGAGAACTTCGCCACGCGCAACAGCAACGGCACCGGGCCCTTCCGGGTGGTGAGCCGGCAACCGGACGGGCCGACGGTGCTGGAGCCGCATGCGGGGTGGTGGGACGAGCGCCGCCACAACCTGGACCGGGTGGTCTTCGTGCCAATCCAGAACGCGGCGACGCGGACGGCCAGCCTGATCAGTGGTGCGACGGACGCGACGGTGGATCTGCCGTTGCAGGATGTGGAGCGGGTGTCGCGCGAGGCCAACCTGCAGGTGGTGCAGGGTCCGGAGCTGCGCACGATCTACATCGGGCTCGACCAGTATCGGGACGAGCTTCTCTACAGCGACGTGAAGGGCAAGAACCCGCTGAAGGACAAGCGGGTGCGGGAGGCGCTCTATCAGGCGATCGACATCGAGGCGATCAAGCGCACCGTGATGCGGGGCCAGGCCTGGCCGGCGGGGTTCATGGCGTCGCCGCAGCTGGTGGGGGCGCCGGAGGGGCTGAACGGGCGCATGACGTTCGACCCGGAGGCGGCGCGGCGGAAGCTGGCGGAGGCCGGATATGCGGAGGGGTTCGGGCTGGGGCTGACGTGCCCGAACGACCGGTATGTGAACGACGAGCGGGTGTGCCAGGCGGTGGCGGCGATGTGGTCGCGGGTGGGGGTGCGGACCACCGTGCAGAGCGAGACCACGGCGGTGTGGTCCCGCAGGACGGCCAATGCGGATGTGAGCGCGTTCATGCTGGGCCACGCGGCGCTGCCGCTGGCCGAGGTGTATTCGACGCTGGCCGAGGTGATCCATAGCCGGACGGCGACGGCTGGGGGCCTGAATTACGGTCGCTACAGCAACGCCGAGGTGGACCGGCTGATCGACCAGGTGGCGGAGGACGCGGACCCGGCAGCGCGGGCCCGGGCCGTGAAGGAGGCGTTCCGGCTGGAGAAGGAGGATGTGGGCACCATACCGCTGCACCAGCAGCCGCTGACCTGGGCGGCGCGGAAGGGTGTGTCGATGCGCCAGGCGCCGGACAATTTCTTCCGGCTCTGGCTCGTGCGGGTGGAGTGAGGGCCCACCCATGCAGAGGTGCGCTGCTGTCGATCAGCGACGATCGTCATCGCGAGCGAAGCGTGGCGATCCAGGGGCCGTGTAGAGCAGGCCCGCCGGCCCCTGGATCGCCACGCCTTCGGCTCGCGATGACGGCGTCAAGTTTTGCGGCAGGCCAGTGACGAACTCGCGGCGACTGGCTCGAAGCGGTCGAGTTTTGATTGGAGACGACTCATCATGGATTTGCTGATCACGGGCGGCACGGTGGTGACGATGGACCCGGCCCGGCGGGTGATTGCGGACGGGGCGGTGGGGGTGCAGGGCGGGCGGATCGTGGCCGTGGGGGCTGCCACGGAGATGGGCTCGGCCGAGCGGGTGATCGATGCGCGGGGGATGGCGGTGCTGCCCGGGCTGATCGACGGGCATGCGCATGCCGGGCACGGGCTGGTGAAGACCATGGCGGGCGGGGACAGCAGGGCGTGGATGGAGGCGTGCCGGGTGATCTACACGCTGGCGTCGCCGCCGAGCTTCTGGCGGGCGGAGGCGCGGCTGGCGGCGCTGGAGCGGCTGATGTTCGGGGTGACGACGGGCCTCAGCCTGCTGGGCGGCGGGGACAGCGTGATGCGGACGGACACGCCGGCGCATGGGGATGCGCACATGGAAGGCGTGGCGGAGGTGGGGATCCGCGACATCATGGCCGTGGGCCCGACGCGGCCGCCGCACCCCAGGACGTACGCGACCTGGGACGGGGGCGTGCGGCAGGAGCACCAGGTGAGCTTCGAGCAGCAGCTCGAGACGGTGCAGGCGCTGATCGAGCGTTGGCACGGGGATGGCCTGCATCAGGTGGCGACGCTGATGCCGGTGTATCGGGAAGACCCGAACGACAAGGGCGGGCACGACCCGGCGCAGGTGGCGCTGATCGAGCGGCAGGGGCGGCTGATCCGGGAGCTGGGCAAGAAGCACGGCACGCCCTTCCACCAGGACGGGCACCGTTCCGGGAGCATCGCCATGGCGGGCGAGATGTTCGGGCTGCTGGGGCCGGATGCGCTGATGAGCCATTGCACGGACCTGACGGAGGCGGACATCGACGCGCTCGTGGCGAGCGGGACGGGGGTGGTGCACAACCCCTCGGCCATCGCGAGCGTGCGGGGCTACTGCCCGGTGCCGACGCTGCTGGACCGGGGTGTGACCGTGCTGATCGGCAGCGACGGGACGGCGCCGGACCGGAGCGGGGACATGTTCCGCCACATGTTCCAGTGCATGCGGCTGCACCAGCGGCAGCACCGGGACGAACGGCTGATGCCGCCGGGCAAGCTGCTGGAGATGGTGACGATCGATGCGGCGCGGGGGCTGGGGCTCGATGGGCGGATCGGGAGCCTGGAGGTGGGGAAGGAGGCGGATGTCATCACGGTCGATCTCCGCAAGCCGCACATGGCGCCGGCGAACATGCCGATCTGGCGGTTGGCGTGCTTTGCCAGCGGGCAGGACGTGGACAGCGTGGTGGTGGGCGGGCGTGTGCTGATGGAGGGGCGCCGCGTGCCGCACGTGGATGTGGCGGAGGTGCTTGCCGCGGCGGAGAGCGAGACGGCGCAGATGCTGGAGCGAACCGGGTTCGGGGGCATGCTGGCGGAGCCGGCGACGCTGTGGGGGTCGGCGCGGCACTGAGGTTTCGTTTTCAGATGCCGCCTTCGGTCTTCGTCATCGGGAGCCGAAGGCGAGGCGATCCAGGGATCGATGGGCCTGCTCCGTGGACCCCTGGATCGCCACGCTGCGCTCGCGATGACGTCGCTCCGCTGGTCCCCTGATGCCGCTCTGGATTCCCATCACGCTCGCGGCTGCCTTGTTCCAGACGTGGCGGACGGCGCTGCAGCAGCGGCTGCGGGGGCGGCTTTCCGTGGGGGCGGCGGGACTGGTGCGGTATCTGTATGCGGTGCCGGTCGGGGTGGCGCTGCTGCTTGCATATGCCGGGGCGACGGGGCAGGCGGTGCCGGCGCCGACCGGACGGTTCCTCGTGTGGTGCGCGGCGGCGGGGCTGGCGCAGATCATTGGCACGTCGCTGCTCATCATGGCATTCGGGCATCGGAGCTTCGCGGTGGGGACGGCCTACGCGAAGACGGATGCGGTGCAGTCGGCGATCGTTGCCTGGGTGGTGCTGGGGGAGCGGCTGGCGCCTTGGGCGTGGCTGGGCATCGGGCTCGGGGTGGGGGGTGTGCTGGTGCTGTCGCTCGCGGGCAAGGGGCTGCGGGGTCGGGCGCTGCTGGCGGCCTCCGTGCAGCCCGGCGCGCTGTGCGGGCTGGGGGCCGGCACCGGGTTCGCGCTGGCGGGGGTGGGGATCAAGGCGGCCACGGGCGTGCTGGGGGTGACGGATGGCGTGCTGGCGGCGCTGCTGGCGCTTGTGACGACGAACGTGCTGCAGACGCTGATGCAGGGCGGTTTCATGCTGGTTCGGGAAAGGGCAGGGCTGCGCTCGGCGTTCAGCGAATGGCGGAGCGCCATGTGGGTGGGCGTGCTCTCGGCGTGCGGCTCGGCCTGCTGGTTTGCAGGGTTCGCGCTGGCGCCGGTGGCGCTGGTGCGGACGGTGGGGCAGGTGGAGCTGGTGTTCACGCTGCTGTTCAGCCGGTTCTATGTGCGGGAGGTGGTGCGGGGGGCGGAGCTGCTGGGGTTGGGGCTGATCGTGGGCGGGGTGGTGCTGGTGTTGGGGGTGGGGCGGTAGGGCGGCTCAGGTCCGTGCTTGTCGTCGCCCCTCCTCCGGCCCCTCCTCCGGCCCCTCCCGCCCCTCCCGCAAGGCGAGGAGGGCAGCCCGGTTTGGCAGTTTACGATTGGGTGCCATATGAACGGGCATGTCCAACACCAAGCTGGCCGCCCGGGCCGATGCGTTCCCCGAGCCTGTGCTGATCACGACCTCCGACGCGTTGGCTGCCCTGTGCGGGCGGTTGCGGGCCGAGCCGTGGATCACGATCGATACCGAGTTCATGCGGGAGCGGACGTACTATCCCGAGCTCTGCCTGGTGCAGCTGGCCGGCGAGCACGACGTGGCCGTGGTGGACGCGCAGGCGCCGGGGATGCAGCTGGCGCCGCTGGGGGAGCTGCTGGCGGACCGGGCGGTGCTGAAGGTGTTCCATGCGGCCCGGCAGGACGTGGAGATCTTCCTCGAGCTGTTCGGGGCGGTGCCGGCGCCGCTGTTCGACACGCAGGTGGCAGCCATGGTCGCCGGGTTCGGGGACCAGGTGGGGTATGACGCGCTGGTGCAGGCCTTGACGGGGGGCAGCATCGACAAGGCGCACCGGTTCAGCGACTGGTCGGCGCGGCCGCTGAGCCCGAGCCAGCTGAGCTATGCCGCGGCCGATGTGACGCATCTGCGCACAGTCTATGAGCGGCTGCGCCTGAAGCTCGAGCGGGACGGGCGGCTCGAGTGGGTGGGCGAGGAGATGGCGGCGCTGGACGACCCGGCGACGTATCGGCCCGACCCCGAGATCATGTGGGAGCGGCTACGGCCCAAGACGGGCAACCGGCGCATGCTGGGCCTGCTGCGCGCGACGGCGGCGTGGCGGGAGCGGGAGGCACAGCGGGTGAACATCCCGCGCCAGCGGCTGCTGAAGGATGAGAGTCTGCTCGAGATTGCGGTGACGGCGCCCAAGACGGCCGAGGAGCTGGCGCGGGTGCGGGGGGTTACGCGCGGGTTCTCCGAGGGTCGGAGCGGGGGCGGGCTGCTGGCGGCGCTGAAGGAGGCTGCGGCACTGCCCGAGGACGCGTTGCCGTCCGCGCCGCGGAGCAAGGACGGGCCGCGGGCCTCGCCGGCGCTGGTGGCGCTGCTGCGGGTGCTGCTGGCTGCCAAGAGCGAGCAGCACGGGGTGGCGCCGCGGCTGCTGGCGTCGTCCGACGAGCTGGACCGGTTGGCGGCCGAGGCGGCGCCCGACGTGCCTGCGCTGAGCGGCTGGCGGCGGGAGGTGTTCGGGGCGGACGCGCTGGCGCTGAAGGCGGGGGAGGTCACCCTCGGGGTGGACGGGAAGCGGATCAAGCTGGTGCGGGTGTAGCGGCCCCAGCAGCGCGAGCGGTGGGGTGGACGAGCGGCGGCGCTGTGCGGTGCGGCGGCGGCAGCAGGGGGAGCAGGACGACACTGCCGAGGTCATCCGGATCAGGAACTGTCCGGGGACCCTGACGATGCTGCGACAGACCGAGACGCCGCTTGCGCAGTGCCGGGAGGTGCTGTTCGAGAAGGCGGATGGGGGCCTCTTCACGACGCCGATGTGCCGGCAGGATCGGGGCAGGATCGGGGCAGGATCGGGGCAGGATCGGGGCGGGATCGGGGCTGGACACGGGCCGCGGCTGAGCCGAGCGTGGACCGTCGGGACTTCTAGCAGTAGGCTTTCGAGGGCCTGGCGGGGGTGCCGGGGCGGGGGTGCGCGCACATGTCGCTGCGGACGGAACGGCGGGCGGCTCGGGCTGTTGCGGGGGTCAAGTGCGGGCGTGTACTGCCCGTCGCCGTGTCCCAGCCCATTCAAGCACGGGGCGAGGTAGCGGGCCTGCGCTTCGCCTTGGCATTCGGGGCCTTGTTGCTGATGGCCCAGGCGCCGGTGCCGGAGCCGGCGGGGATGGAGCTGATCTATCACGGCGAGGCGGCGAGCCTGTTGGGGCGAACCGTGCGGGACCCTGCCGGGGTGGCGCTGGGGCGCGTGGTGGACGTACTGGTGGACGATGCCGGGCAGCCGATCGCGGCGGTGCTGGATCTGGGCGGGTTCCTCGGCATGGGGTCCCGGCGGATCGCCGTGGCGTGGCGTGGGCTGCGGTTCAGCGTGAAGGAGGGGGCGGGGCGGATCGGGCTCGAGATGACGATGGACCAGATCCGCGACACGCCGGACTACAAGCGGCCGACCCGGGCGGTCGATCCGCCGATCGGGATGGCGGCGCCGCCGCCGCCGCCGGTGCCGGCGGATGGGGCTCAGCGTTAGGCTTGCGTTGAAGTCCATGTCGCCCGGGCGGGGTCTCGACCTGTTCAGCGCGCTGGTGGCCAGCGTGCAGACCGGGTTCGGGCCGTTCGTCGCGGTTTACCTGGCGTCGGAGGCGTGGACGCAGCAGGAGATCGGGGCGGCGCTGAGCCTGGGGACGATTGCCGCCATGCTGAGCCAGGTGCCGGCGGGTGCGGCGGTGGATGCGACCTCGAGCAAGCGGGTGGCGGCGTTCGTGGCGTGTGTGGCGGTGGCGGCATCCGCGTTGCTGCTCGCGGTATGGCCGGTGCGCGGGCCAGTGCTGCTAGCGGAGGTGCTGCATGGGTTCGCGAGCTGCATGCTGGGGCCGGCGATCGCGGCGGTGAGTTTGCAGATGGCAGGGCGGGCCGGGTTCGGGGAGCGGCTGGGGCGGAATGCGCGGTGGGCGGCGCTGGGGAGCGGGGCTGCGGCGGCGGTGATGGGTGTGGTGGGCAGTTGGAGCGAGGCGGCGGTGTTCTGGCTGACGGCCGCGTTGATGGGCCCGGCCTTGCTCGCGCTGGGGCAGGTGCGGGTGAAGCAGTCGGACCAGGGTGACGCCGGGATGGACCCGCCGGAGATGCGGACCGGGCGGGGCTGGGCGGTGGTGCGGGATTGGCGGGTGCTGGGGCTCGCGCTGTGCGTGGGGCTGTTTCATCTGGGCAATGCGGCGGTGTTGCCGCTCGTGAGCGTGGGGCTGACCCGGAGTTCGGGGAGCAGGGCGAGCCTGGTGATCGCAGCGTGCATCGTGCTGCCGCAGCTGCTGGTGGCGGCGATTTCGCCCTGGGTGGGGCGGGCGGCGGGGCGGGTGGGGGTGCGAGCGTTGCTGGTGGTTGCGATGGGGGCGCTGCCGCTGCGGGCCGGGCTGCTGGCGGTGGTGGGGGGCTGGGGGCCGGTGCCGGTCGTGCTGGTGCAGCTGCTCGATGGGCTGAGCGCGGCGGGGCTGGGCGTGCTGCTCCCGCTCGTGGTGGCGGACCTGACGCGGGGGACGGGGCGGTTCAACCTGGTGATGGGCGCGCTGGGGCTCGCGGCGGCGCTGGGGGCGACGGTGAGCACGGGGGCGGCCGGGTTCGTCGCGGACCGGTATGGGATGGGGGCCGCGTTGTGGGCGCTGGCGGGGGCGGGGGCGTTGGCGACGGTTGCGGTGGGGGTGGGGCCGGTGGCTACGGGGGTCCGGGCTGCAGGCCCTCACCCCGGCGTTCTTCCAAAGGGAGAGGGAGACCGTCGGCGCTAAAACTCGGCGTGGCAGGCCGCGATGGCGGGGGGCGGGACGCGGAAGGCGAGTTGGACGGCGACCGTGCCACCGGGCATCGGGCCGTCGTCGCAGACCGACCAGGCGCCGCGGGGGCGGAGGCTCAGGAGAGCGCTGCCCACGCGGAAGCCGACCCAGTTCGGGCGGTCCGTCTCGAGCGGGAGACCGAGCACGGTCTGGTAGGAGGTGCGTGCTGCGGCCAGGTCGCGGCAGAGGAGGACGGTGTGGTCGAGGGTGCGGAGGGTGCTCAGGCCACCCATTCGCCCTGCCTCATGAGGGGTTCGGCGTGGCCGTCCTTGAGGCCGTCGACGTCGACCTGGCCGGAGCCGATCATCCAGTCGATATGGATGAGGCTCGAGTTGGCGCCGCGGCGGGCGAGCTCGTCGTCAGGCGCGGTGGTGCCGCCCTCGAGGCAGGTGCGGTAGGCCTGGCCGAGGGCGATGTGGCTGGCGGCGTTCTCGTCGAAGAGGGTGTTGAAGAACAGCAGGCCGGAGGCGCTGATGGGGGACGAGTGCGGCACGAGGGCCACCTCGCCGAGGCGGCGGGCGCCTTCGTCGGTGCCGAGCACCTTCTGCAGCACGTCCTGCCCGGCGCTCGCGGTGGCGTCCACGATGCGGCCCGCCTCGAAGCGGACGGCGATGTCCTGGATGAGGGTGCCCTGGTAGCTGAGCGGCTTGGTGCTGCGGACGGTGCCGTCGACGCGGGCGAGGTGGGGGGTGGTGAACACCTCCTCGCTGGGGATGTTGGGGTTGCAGACGATGCCGGACTTGGACGGTTCGGCGCCGCCGAGCCAGAGGTGGCCGTCGGCGAGGCCTACGCGGAGGTCCGTGCCGGGGCCGCGGAAGTGGAGCGCGTCGTAGCGCCGGGCATCGAGCATGGTGGTGCGGGCGCGCAGCGCAGCGTTGTGGGTGGCCCACGCGGCGACCGGGTCCGGCGTGTCCACGCGGGAGGCGGCGAAGATCGCGTCCCACAGTCGGGCGACGGCTGCATGTTCCTCGAGGTCCGGGAACATCAGGCGGGCCCAGGCGGGGGTGGCGTAGCAGACGATGGACCAGTTGGTGGCGAAGTTGGTGATGAGCTCGAGCGCCGGGCGGTAGGCGATTGAGCGGGCGCGGTTGGCGCGGGCCACGCGGGTGGGGTCCTGCCCGGCGAGCATGGCGGGGTTCTCGCCGCCGATGGCCATGCGGGCGGCGCCCGAGCGGAAGGCGGCTGCCATGCCTTCGTAGAGCCAGGCGGGGGCGTAATCGAAGGCGGCGTCCGGCGCGTGCTGGAAGCGGGCGAGGGTGGCGACCTCGTCGGAGAGCAGCGTCGTGACCATGGAGGCGCCGGCGCGGTAGGCGTGCTCGGTGATACGTCGGACGAGGGGCGCGGCCTCGAGCGGGGCGGTCAGCACGATCTCCTGGCCCGGCACGAGGCCGAGGCCGACGTTGACGGCCACCTGGGCGAGGCGGTCGAGACGCGCTTCGTGATCGCGAAGCGGTGGGGTCATGAGGGGGGCGATGGCGTTCATGAAGGGCTCCGGATGCTCGAGGGGAGTTAAGCGCATTCGTCTTCGGAGGCGAAGGGTTCGTGCGGGCCGCTCCCCCTCACCCCCAGCCCTCTCCCGCGAGGGGGGAGGGGGCCGGCTTGCGCCTACGGCAACGGTCTCGCCATCTGCTCCCAGTCTTCCCAGGGGTCGGGTTTCTTGAGGAGCGTGGGGGCGGTTCGGGTGGTGTAGCTGGCCGGGTCGAGCTTGGCGGTGAGTTGGGTCCAGGCGACGGGGAAGGAGATGGGGGCGCCGGGGCGGGCGCGGGGGGACCAGGCGGCGACGGCGGTGCTGCTGCGGTCGTTGCGGAGGTAGTCGAGGAAGATGCGGCCGGTGCGGGCCTTCTTGGACATGGTGGCGAGGTATCGGGCGGGGCTGTCGGCCGCCATGGCGTCGGAGAGGGATTTCGCGAAGGCTTTGGCGGTGGGCCAGTCGGCTGTGGGGGTGATTGGCACGACGACGTGGAGCCCTTTTCCGCCGGTGGTTTTGCAGACGCTCCCGAAGCCTAGTGCTTTCAAGCGTTCGCGGATCTCCTTGGCGCCGTCGATGACGCTCGTGAAGGGCACGTCCGGGGCCGGGTCGAGGTCGAATATGAGCCGGTCCGGGTGCTCGATGTCGGCGACGGGGGCGCCCCAGGGGTGGATTTCGGCGGTGCCGAGCTGGGCGAGGGCGGCGAGGCCTTCGGGCGTGTCGACCATGAGGTAGGGGAGCTTTTCGGAGCGGATCAGGACCTGGTGGATGAGGCTGGACTGGCCGCGCATGGCGTGGCGCTGGAAGAAGAGCTGGCCGGTGATGCCATCCGGCGCGCGGACGATAGAGATGGGGCGGCCGGCGATGTAGGCGAGGAGGCGGGGGGCGGCGGCCGCGTAATAGGCGGCGAGGTCCTGCTTGGTGACGTCGTCCTCCGGCCAGAGGAGCTTTTCCGGGTGGGTGAGGCCCGGGGTTGCAGGGCGGACGATCCTCGCTTGGGGTCGGGCGTGTTGCTCCCCCTCCCCCGGCCCCTCCCGCGGGGGGAGGGGGGAAGCGGGATCGTCCTTAACCCGCGTGGGCTCCGTTGGGGCTTCGACGTCCTTGGCGTCCTTGTCTTCGCGGATGGCCTTGAAGCTGGCCTGGCGGAGCTTGCCGTCGCCGGTGAAGCCTTCGTATTCGATCTCGGCGACGAGGGTGGCGCGGACCCAGGCTTCGGCGCCGCTGGGGGTGGTGGTGAACGGGCTGGTCTGGCGGCGGAGGGGTTCGAGGAGCTTCAGGAGGGCGTCTGCGCGCGCTTCGGCGATGCCGGAGCCGACGCGTCCGAGGTAGACGAAGCGGCCGTCGCGATGGGCGCCGACGAGGAGCACCAGGCGGCCGCCCGCCTTGCCAGTCGGGCCGTGGGCCCAGCCGCCGACGACGAACTCGTCTCGGCCGCGGCACTTTGCCTTCATCCAGGCGGCGCCGCGGCCGGACACGTAGGGGGCATCGGCCTTCTTGGAGACCACGCCCTCGAGGCCGAGCTGGCAGGCGGAGCGGAGGACGGCCTCGCCGGCGGCGGAGAAATGCTCGAGGTAGCGGACGCCTTCGGGCGCCGGGTCGAGGAGGGTGGCGAGGGCCTGCTTGCGCTCCAGCAGGGGGCGGGAGCGGAGCTCGGTGGCGCCTTGGGCCAGGAGGTCGAAGGCGAAGAAGACGAGGGCGCCGGTGGTGCCGCGTTCGATGGCGGCCTGGAGGGCGGCGAAATCGGGGCGCGAGTGTTCGTCGAGCGCGCAGAGTTCGCCGTCGACGATGCAGTCGGTCAGGCGGGCGAGGCCGGTGGCGGCCCCGGGGAAGCGGCCGGTCCAGTCGAGGCCGGAGCGGGTGTAGAGGGTGGTGCGGCCGGCGTGCACGTGGGCCTGCATGCGGTAGCCGTCGAGCTTGAGTTCGTGGACCCATTCGTGGCCGGTGGGGGCGCGGTCCGACGAGAGGCAGAGTTGCGGGGGGATGAAGGCGGTGGCGGTCCGCGCTCGTGGCTCCGCCGCCCCCCGGCCCCCTCCCGCAAGGGGAACGGGGGACGGCTTGCGCGTCTTCGGTGGGGGCGCGCGTTCGACTTTCACCCCGGTGGCCACCTGCTCGAGGGTGCGGCCGGTGACGATGCTGGTGTCGGGCTCGACGAGGGCGGCGGCCGAACCGGGGCGGGCGTGTTCGTCGGCGCGTTCCTTGATCAGGAGCCAGTTCGGGGTGCGGTCGTTGGGCTTGGGCTTGAGGCGGATCAGGACGTAACCGCCCTTCATGCGGTGGCCCTCGAGGTTGATCTTGAGCTCGCCCTTGGCCAGGCCGTCATGCGGGTCGCTGCCCGGGATGAGGGGGGACCACGTGCCCTGGTCCCACACGATGACGGTGCCGCCGCCGTAGCTGCCCTTCGGGATGGTGCCCTCGAACCCGGCGTAGTCCAGCGGGTGGTCCTCGACCTGGACGGCGAGCCGCTTCTCCTTCGGGTCCGCGCTGGGGCCGCGGGTGATGGCCCAGGATTTCAGGACACCGTCGAGCTCCAGGCGGAAGTCGAAGTGGAGGCGGGTGGCGGCGTGCTTCTGCACGACGAAGCGGAGGGCGCCGGGGGTGAGCGAGGGTGTGGCGCCTTCGGGCTCGGCGGTCTTCGCGAAATCGCGCTTCTGGCGGTAGGTCTTCAGGGCGTCCATGCGGTCCTCCGGCCGTTCAAGGCCGGAGGTGGGGGGCAAGTTGCGTGGCGCTCAGCGCAGCCCGGCGACCACGTCGCTTGCGAAGCGGGTGTAGGCGTCGCCGCGGCCGCTCTCGCCGCTGAACGGGTGTGCGGCGCTGCCCGACTCGACGGCGTAGGACCGGAGCGTGGCGCCGCGGACGTCGCGCAGGGTGGCGGTCGCGCCGACTTCGTTGCGGCCGGCGAGGGCGCCGAAGAACACGCGTTCGGCCCCGGAGACGGTGCGCGTGCGGGAGACGTCGACCTCGAGCGCGGTGGCCGGGCTGCCGGGGGGCACGATGCGCTCGACCATGCCGGTGGCCATGAGGCGGCCCACGATGGCGGCGCGAAGATCGTCGCAGGCTGCGGCCTCGTTGCAGCCGCGGACGGCGATGGACCAGGGGCCACCCTGGGGTGTGGGCGCGGCGGAGGTGGCGAGCTGGGTGACCTTGCCCTCGGTGCTGCAGGCGGCGAGCAGCAGCGCGAGGAGGAGCGGACGATGGGCTGGGCGCACTGCGGGTCCTCCGGATGGGGCGGCAGGATTTACGGCGTGGGCGTAGGCGTCAAGCCGGGCTGGCGTGGGCGCTGGGGGTCGGGTAGCGTAGCCTTGCCAAGCCGGAACGGTGGGCGGGGGAAGCGATGAGCGAGCAGGTCGCCGGGAGGGCAGTGGTCGGGGTGCCGGCGTGGCGGTGGGCGCCGCCGCGGGACACGTGGCTGATCCGGTTGTTCGACCACAAGGGGTTCCTTGCCGCGCTGTGCCTGTTTCCGGCGCTGGCGCTGCTGCTGGTGTTCCTGACCTATCCACTGGGCCTGGGCATGTGGCTCGCGTTCACGGACACGCGGATCGGGCGGGCCGGGGTGTGGGTGGGGCTCGACAACTTCGAGAGCCTTTGGCACGACCGGATCTTCTGGATGAGCGTCACGAACACACTGTTCTACACGGCGGTGGCGACGGTTGCGAAGTTCGGGCTCGGGCTGTGGCTGGCACTGCTGTTGAACCAGAACATCCCGTTCAAGTCGTTGATCCGGGCCATCGTGCTGGTGCCGTGGATCGTGCCGACGGTGCTGAGTGCGATCGCGTTCTGGTGGATCTACGATCCGCAATTCTCGATCATCAGTTACGTGTTCAAGCAGCTGGGCTGGATCGACACGAACATCGACTTCCTGGGGCAGCCCTGGCATGCGCGGCTGAGCCTGATCGTGGCGAATGTCTGGCGCGGGATCCCGTTCGTGGCGATCAGCCTGCTGGCCGGGCTGCAGACGATATCGCCCAGCCTGTATGAGGCGGCGATGCTGGATGGGGCGACGCCCTGGCAGCGCTTCGTGAACGTGACCTTGCCCATGCTGATGCCGGTGCTGAGCGTGGTGCTGACGTTCAGCGTGTTGTTCACGTTCACCGATTTCCAGCTGGTGTATGCCATTACGCGGGGCGGGCCGGTGAACACGACGCACCTGATGGCCACGCTCGCGTTTCAGCGCGGCATTCCGGGTGGGCAGCTGGGGGAGGGTGCTGCGATCGCGGTGGCGATGATCCCGTTCCTGGTGGCGGCGACGTTGATGAGCTATTTCGGGCTCGCCAAGCGCAAGTGGCAGCAGGGTGAGAGCAATGACTGACGCCGTGACGGCCCCTGTGCAGCCGGAGCG
This sequence comes from Acetobacterales bacterium, assembly GCA_038229135.1. Lineage (GTDB taxonomy): Bacteria > Pseudomonadota > Alphaproteobacteria > Acetobacterales > Acetobacteraceae > JBBROS01. The sequence goes on along the minus strand of JBBROS010000024.1, from coordinate 16,998 downwards.
GCAGGGTGCGATGAACTGGGACAGCATCCCGCGACGGATGGTGACGCTCTACATTCCGCTCAGCGTGTTCGTCCTGGTGCTGCTGTTCCCGTTCTATTGGATGGCGGTGACGACCTTCAAGCCGAACAACGAGCTCTACAACTACAAGGAGCACAACCCGTTCTGGGTGACGTCGCCGACCTTGCAGAACGTGAAGAAGCTGCTGTTCGACACGGACTACCCGCAATGGCTGGTGACGACGATGGGGGTGGCGGCGGCGGCCACATGCATCAGCATCTTCGCGAGCGTGCTGGCGGCCTATGCGATTCAGCGGTTGCGGTTCCGCGGCAGCCAGTGGGTCGGGCTCGGGATCTACCTGGCCTACCTCGTGCCGCCGTCGATCCTGTTCATCCCGCTGGCAACCATGGTGTTCAAGCTCGGGCTGTTCGACAGCCCGTTGGCGTTGGTGCTGACGTATCCGACGTTCTTGATCCCGTTCTGCACGTGGCTGTTGATCGGGTATTTCAAGTCGATCCCGTATGAGCTCGAGGAGTGCGCGTTGATCGACGGGGCGACGCGGCTGCAGATATTGCGCCGGATCACGCTGCCGTTGGCCGTGCCCGGGCTGATCAGTGCAGGGATCTTCGCGTTCACCCTATCGTGGAACGAGTTCATCTATGCGCTGGCATTCATCCAGAGCTCGGAGAAGAAGACGGTCCCCGTCGCGGTGTTGACGCAACTGGTGCAGGGGGACGACTACCAGTGGGGCGCGCTGATGGCCGGCGCGCTGTTCGGGTCGATCCCGGTCGCGCTGCTGTATTCGTTCTTCGTGGAGTATTACGTGAGCTCGTTGACCGGGGCGGTGAAGGAGTAGGCTTGTTTACCGGGCGAGGCGTGCCGATTTTGGGGCTGCCGGGATGGGCCGGCGGGAGTGGGCATGATGCGGCGTGATCCGGTGGTTGTGGCCTGGCTGGTGGGGCTGGGTCTTGCGGCGCTGGTCTATCTCGTGGGGCCGGACAGGTTCCTGTTTCGGCTGATCGATGGGCTGCACGTGCTGGGGTGGCGGATCGGGGAGGCGCTGCAGGAGCTGACGGCGACGGCGCTGGACGTCGTGCGGGCGCTGTCGATCGGATTGTTCGCGACGTTCGTGGCGCTGAGCCTGGCCGTACTGCGGCGCGGGGGCCGGGCCCGGGGGGCGCTGGTGGTGGTGGGCATCGTGTTCTGGCTCCTCGTCGTGGATGCCTCGCCCGGTGACCAGACCCGCTGGATTGCGGCGCTGTGCCTTTCGGGCGTGGGTGCGGCGGTGATGACGGGGCGGTTGCGCGAGGAGCGGGTGCCCATCCGGCTGTAGGAGATCAGGCCAGGCGTTGCAGGATGAGGGCGATGCCCTGGACGTGCCAGCGCTGGACGGCCTTGTGGTCGGCGCCGACGGCGATGGCGAGGCGGCGCCAACTATAGAGGTGCCGCTCGTTCATGGGATCGACGAGGGAGCGGGCGCCGACGATCCGGCGGAGGACGACCCTGTCCTGGGGGATGAGCGGGATCCAGGCGAGGGCCTCGTCCATCTGGGTTATGGCGGCCGAGCTGGGGATGGGGGGGCGAAGGCGGCCTCCGTCCTTGCCCGCGGTTGCACTTCTTGCTGTGGCCATGGGCGTGTCCCCCGCGTCCCGCACCCAATCGAGTCCGCTCTGAACGAGTCGGGTGCTGGGGCCGGTGTTCGGGAGGGCAAGCAGGGTGCGGCCGGCCTGCTCGAGGCGTTCGACGAGGTCTGCGGGGGTCGCTGGCTTCGGGGTTGGCATTGTTGCTCCATTGTTACGATACCGTGATGGCGATTACGTCATCTGCGCTGCCGCGTCCGGCGGGCCGCATACGTAACGGTCTATTTTCCTAATTCATTTCATTAAAGAAACACTGGGTGGGGGTAGCCCATACCCTCGAGGGTCGTGCCGGCCACCAGGAGGCCCCAGGTGACCGGATGCCCTGCGGGCAGAGGTGGCCGGTCTTGTGGGCCCGGCCGGCCGGTGATGCGGATGGGCGTGCGATGCTGCAATGCGGTGATCGATGTCATGGGTCCTCGTCCGGGTGTTGGCAAAACAAGGCTATCTTTCCTATATCGTTCGCGCAACCGGGCGCTGCGGGGTGGATGAGAAATCTTCTGAAAGGGCAATTCGTGGGTTGATGCGCTGCGGTATTTACGGGTAGACGACATTGAGCGTAGCAGCCGGACGGCCTGGTTGTGCAGAAGGTGGGACGGTGTCCTGCCAAGGCGTTTTCGGCCTGGGCCTGTCGCCTGGGGCGTCCGTAGTTTTAAATTTAGGAGATTTCTCATGGCGACAGTGACGGGTGGCGGCGCCACAACGACGTTCAACCTCGGCAGCAACGAGGCGAGCTCGGTCGGTTCGGCTCTCCAGACCCTGCTCAGCCAGGGGCTCACGGCTGGCACGATTTCGCGCACCGCGCCGAACTCCAACCCGTCCACGGGTTCGGGCCTGGCAACGGTCTCGGCGCCGAGCAGCCAGACGAACCTCGGCCCCGCGGTGACCAACTTCATCGTGAGCCAGGCTGGCGGTTCGACGACGGTGGTCGGCAGCGGTGGGCAGAACCAGCGTGTCCTGATCGACAACACGAACACGACGTTCAACACCGGCGGCGGCTCCGGCACGATCGTCACGGGTGACGGCAACAACTTCATTGGCACGCCCACGTCGGGTGGCGGCGCGTTCTCGATCACCACGGGCACGGGCAACGACACGATCACCGCGTTCACCGGCCAGAACACGATCTCGGCCGGGGCAGGCAACAACTTCATTGGCCTTGGCGCGGCTGGCACGCTGGCGAGCAACATCGTGATCGGCACCGGGATCACCGGACAGCTCGACGTGATCGTCGGCGCTGGCGAAGGGTCGGACACGATCTATGGCAGCTCGCTCGGTGGTGGCGTCCTGATTTCCGAGACGACCAAGCGTGTGACGTTCGTCGGCAGCACGGTTACCGGCGCTGGCGGTGCAACGGTGCTCGGTGGCTCCGCGCCGCTGTTCATCTCGCTCGGGAGCGGTGGCGGCCTGGTGTCGGGCGGCTCGTCCGGCAACAACACGCTGTATGGCGGCACGGGCTCGGCGAGCTCCGCCCTGTTCGGCGGCGGCAACGGCGACGTGCTGGTCTCGCGCGGCTCGGGTTCTACCCTGCTGGTCGCCGGGTCCGGCAACGAGACCCTGAACGGTGGCACGGCAACGGGCAACACGACGTTCTTCACCGGCACGGGTAGCAACCTGATTGGTGGCGGCGTTGGCAACGACTACGTGATCGTTGGTTCGTCGGGCTCGGCCACGATCGATGGCGGCGCAGGCGCCGACATCGTCAACTTCACCAACCGTGGCGTCGGCGGCAGCACGGCAAACGTGCTGATCAACGGGTTCCGTCCGGCCGAGGGCGACCGGATCCAGCTCACGGGCTTCGGAACGCCGTCGGTGGCCGGCGGGTCGGCCCCGACGACGCAGACGCCGGGTGGCGCGCAGATCGTCCTTTCGGACGGCACGCGGATCACTTTCGGTGGCGTGTCGAGCATCAGCGGCAGCAGCTTCGTCTAACATTGGCGATCCGGCCCTCCGGGGCCGTCGTCGGACAGAAACGCCGGGCCTTTTGGTCCGGCGTTTTTCGTTTGTGATGCATCCTCTCCCCCGTCGCTGTCGTTAGTCGGGTGGAGGTGCGCCATGAATGCACAAATGCCTGACCCTACCACGCCGCCGACGCCGCAACCCGTGTACGACCCGCCGCCGACCGACACGCCGCCGCTTGAGGTCCCGCCAGGCACGGACCCGCTGCCGACGCCGATGCCCTTGCAATCCTAGAAGGGCTGATCGCTGGCCGAGGGTGACGAAGGCCGGCCGATCAGGCGGTCCGGCGTGCCTTGAGGGCAGCGTTCAGGGTGCCATCATCCAGCAGGTCGAGCGCGCCGCCGATGGGGACGCCTTGGCCAACGCGGGTGATGGCGATTGCTGGTGCCACAGACCGTAGCCGGTCGGCGAGCCAGTGGGCAGTACTGGCGCCGTCGACCGTCGCACCGAGGGCCAAGATGATCTCGGTCACCGGTTCGCTGGCTGCCCGGCGCAACAGCCCAGCGGCGTTGAGATCCTCGGGACCGACCCCGCCGATGGCGGAGAGTGTCCCGCCAAGAACGTGATAACTCCCGCGGTGGACCTGTGCACGCTCCAGCGCCCAGAGGTCGCCCACCCCTTCGACCACGCAGATGATCGTCTGGTCGCGGACCGGGTCGGTGCAGATGGCGCAGGGGTCTTGGCTGTCGAGGTTGCCGCAGCGGCCGCAAGGCCGGACGGCACGGGCCGCATCCAACAGGGCTGCTGCCAGGGGAAGCATTCTCGTCTGCGGCTGTTGCAGCATGCGCAGGGCCGCACGCCTGGCGCTGCGTGGGCCCAGGCCGGGGAGCCTGGCGAGAAGCTGGATGAGGTGGTCGATTTCGGGGCCGCCCATGGCGTTCGTCGGGCCTTGCTGGTCGGAGGGCGGCTTGCGATGCCGCCCCTTCCCCGGTCCCGCCCGCAAGGGGAGGGGGGAAAACGGTTAAAAGGGCAGCTTCATGCCATCGGGAAGGTTCAGGCCACCCGTGGCTTTCTGCATCTCTTCGGCCATCAGCGCCTCCACGTTGCGCCGGGCGTCGGCATGGGCGGCGACGAGCAGGTCCTGCAGCATCTCGGCGTCGGACGGATCGATGAGCTTGGGGTCGATGAACAGGCGCCGGAGATCGCCCTTGCCGGAGAGGGTCAGGCGCACCATCCCGGCCCCCGCTTGGCCTTCGACCTCGGCGGCCTCGAGCCGGGCCTGCATCTCGGCCATCTTGGACTGCATCTGGGAGGCCTGCTTCATCAGGCCGGCGAGGTTCTTCATCGTTGTGCGTCCTTGAGGAGGGCGGGTCAGTCCGGATCGGGCACGCCGACGTCGCCCTCGTCAAGGAGGACTGCGTCGGGCGGCGCGAAACCTGGATGGTCGGGGGGCGGCTCGAGCAGCGCTGGCCCGGCGGTGGGCTCGAGAAGGCCGTAGGTGTCGGCTCTCGCATCGCTGACGCGGGCGATCGCCGCCCCGGGGAAGGCATCCATGATGGCCCGGACGAGCGGGTGGTCCGCGGCGGTGCGGCGCCGGGCAAGGTCGGCGGCGGCGCCCTGCTGGGACAGGGTGGGCTCGCCTTCGTCCCGGGACAAGGCGATGGTCCAGCGCTGACCGGTGGCCTCGAGCAGCATGCGGGCGAGGCTTGGAGCCAGGTCGCGCGGAGCGTCGGGCTCGGGGCGGAGCTCGATCAGGCCCTGGGTGAACCGGACCAGGTGCACATGGTGCAGGAGATTCGCGTGCAGGAGGGCCTCGCGCCTGGTCTCGGCGAGCCGGGCGACGTCGCGGAAGCTGACGAGGGTGGGCTCGGGCACGGCCTGGTCGACGGCCTGGGCGACGGCTTGGGCGATGGCCTGGGCGACGGCCTGGGCGATGGGGCGCCGGTCGGGTGCCGGGGCGAACGGGGCGCCATTCGCGACCGCGCGCGTGCCTTCGCCGGAGGGTGAAGGGCTGTCCGGATACCGTGTGGCGCCGGGCGGCGGGAGCTGGAGGCGGCGGACGATGTCGGCGGGCGAGGGGAGGTCGGCCACATAGCAGCAGCGTATCAGCACCATCTCGGCGGCCGCCCGGCGGTCCGGCGCCTGTTCCACCTCGCCGCTGCCCTTGAGGAGCAGCTGCCACAGGCGGCCGAGGGTGGGCATGGAGAGGCGGTCGGCGAGCGAGATGGCCAGGGCGCGCTCGGCCTCGGGCAGCTCGGGGCCGTCTCGCAGGGCGGGGACGGCCTTGAGGCGGGTGAGGGTGTGGGTGAGGTCCAGCAGGTCGTTCAGCAACAGACCGAGGTCGGCGCCGCGCTCGTGCGCGCGGTCGGTGAGCTCGAGCACCTGGTCCGGACGGCCAATGACGAGGGCCTCCATGAGGGCGTGGATCGCGGTGCGGTCGGCGAGTCCGAGCATGTCCGCAACCTGGTCGGCGTCCACGGTAGCGGCGGGTCCAGCCTGGGCGATGGCCTGGTCCAGCAGGGAAAGGCCGTCCCGGGCGGAGCCGTCGGCGGCGCGGGCGATGAGGTCGAGCGCTGCCGGGACGATGGTGGCGCCCTCGGCCTGGGCCACGCGGGTGAACAGCCCGGCGAGCTCAGAGGCGGCAATCCGGCGCAGGTCGAAGCGCTGGCAGCGGGAGAGGACGGTGACCGGCACCTTGCGGATCTCGGTGGTGGCGAAGATGAACTTCACGTACGGCGGCGGCTCCTCCAGCGTCTTCAGCAGCGCGTTGAAGGCGTTCTTGGAGAGCATGTGGACTTCATCGATGATGAAGACCTTGAAGCGCGCCTGGAGCGGGCCGTAGCGGGTGGCCTCGATGACGTCCCGCACGTCGTCGACGCCGGTGTTGCTCGCGGCGTCCATCTCGATGACGTCCGGGTGGCGGTCGGCGAGGATTGCGGTGCAGTGCGGGCAGACGCCGCAGGGGGATATGGTGGGGCCGCCCCGGCCATCCGGGCCCACGCAGTCGAGCGCGCGGGCGATGATGCGGGCGGTGGTGGTCTTGCCGACGCCTCGGACGCCGGTGAGCATCCAGGCATGGGCGATGCGGCCCTGCTCGAAGGCGTGGCGCAGCACGCGCACCATCGGGGCCTGGCCGATGAGGTCGTCGAAGGTCGTGGGGCGGTATTTGCGGGCAAGGACGCGATAGGCGGCAGCCTGGGCCGGGATGGGTGGCGGGGCCGGTGCCAGGGTCGGAGCGGGTGCTGAAGCGGGGGCCGCGTCGCCGAACAGGCCGGGGCCGTCCGGGGGTGGAGGCGCGTCCTCGGTTTCGGGCAGGAGGCCGGACATGGTTTCGGGCGGTGGTCCTGCGGGAAAGGGTGGGAGGCCGGACATCGACCCGAGCGGAAACTCGTTGCGGCTGCTTCCTTCCGGACCTGACCGGGTTGGCGAGGCGCCCGTCCGCCGCCGACCTCCCGGGGGGTGTGTAGCATGGGGGTGGGGCGAGTGAGAAGCGTTCACGAGGTTCCGGTTCGCGCGGCGGGTGCGGTCACCGCTCTCCCCAGCCCTCTCCCGGAAGAAGGGGGCGCGCTGGACTGTTCTAAAGCCCGAGGGCGTGCGACATCGGGGGCATGACGACGATCCTTGCGAGCCGGGCGAATGTTTACACGGGGAGCCCGCTGGACCGGGTGAGCGGGCGGCGGGACGATTCCGGGTTCGTGGAGGGGCGGCTGGACGATGCGGGCAGCCTGTTCGTGATGGTTTGGCGGGCCAAGACGCTGTTCCGCGGGCTGGACGAGGGGCGGCCCGAGGCGGTGCTGCTGTCCCGGGCCGAGGCCGACCAGGCGCTTGCGTTCGGGGCCTGGGCGCTGCTCGGGCTGCTCGAGGGCGTGGCGGTGTTCGCGGTGGATTTGAGCAAGGTCGAGGAGCCTGGGGCGCTCCTGCCCCACGGGATCGGGCGGTTCGAGGACATCCGGGCGCTGGCGGGGCTGGTGCGGGCGAACGAGGCGGCGATCCTGGCGCAGGCGCGGGGGCTGATGCACTGGCGGGGGCGGCACGGGTTCTGCGGCGTATGCGGGAGCGTGTGCACGCCGCGGAGTGCGGGCAACGCCATGGCGTGCACCGGGTGCGGGGCGCAGCATTTCCCGCGGACGGACCCGGCCGTGATCATGCTCGTCCATCGTGGGGACCGTGCGCTGCTGGGGCATTCGACGCGGTTCCCGAGCAGCACGATGTACTCGACGCTGGCCGGGTTCGTGGAGCCGGGCGAGAGCCTGGAGGAGGCGGTGGCGCGCGAGGTGCTCGAGGAGAGCGGGGTGCGGGTGGGGCGGGTGCACTACCACAGCAGCCAGCCTTGGCCGTTCCCGGCGAGCATCATGCTCGGGTTCTATGCCGAGGGGTTGAGCGAGGACATCGTGATCGACCCCGAGGAGCTGCGGGATGCGCGGTGGTTCACGAGGGCCGAAATCCGGGACCACGAGGCGCACGGGTTCGGGCTGCCGCGGCGGGACAGCATCGCGCGGCGGCTGATCGAGGATTGGATGGAGCATGGGTGAGATGCGGTGGATGGCGCTGGCGCTGCTGCTGGCGGGGTGTGCGGGGTCGGGGCCGGAGGGGCAGTGCACCGGTGCGGTGAACGACGACCCGGTGGTGAAGGCGATCATCATCAAGGGCACGGGCAACCCGCACTACCAGATGGACAGCCAGGACGAGCTCCGGGCGGCCAAGCAGGACGCGCTCGTGCGATGCCTGAAGGGGCGTGGGGTGATCCGGGGTGGCGGGGTGGAGCGGCAGAAGCCGCTGTAGAGTTCGCGCGCCCTGCGAGGTTTGCTTCCTAAGCTCATCGAATGTCGCTATGATTCGCCGATGAACACGGAGGGTTTCGCGATGCGTGGGTTCGGGCTTGTGGCGGCGGCTGTGATTGCGGTGGCAGCTGGGCCTGCGTTGGCGCAGGGGGAGCAGCAGCAACTGGTGGACCGGGCGACGCTGGCCGCCCAGGAGATCCTGAACACGAAGGACGGGACGGACGCGCGCTCGGTGCTGCGCCGGGCGCGGGCGGTGATGATCTGTCCGCAGATTTTCCGGGCCGGGTTCCTGCTGGGCGGGCAGGGCGGGAGCTGCGTGCTTGCGGCGCGGGATGGGGGCGGGAGCTGGTCGGCGCCCGCGTTCTATGGCCTGGGCGGCGGCAGCATCGGGTTCCAGGCGGGCATCCAGGATGCGCAGGTGATGATGTTCATCATGAACGACCGTGGCCTGACGGCGGTGATGGACAGCCAGTTCAAGCTGGGCGCGGATGCGAGTGCCACGTTCGTGGACCTCGGCGGCGGCGTGGAGGGGGCCACCACGGCGGCGCTGCGGGCGGACATCGTGGGGTTCACGCGGGCGCGGGGGCTGTTTGCGGGGGTGTCGCTGGGCGGCAGCCTGATGAGCACGAAGTCGGACTGGAACGCGGCGTATTACGGCCGGCCGGTGGCGGCGCAGCAGATCGTGGTGCAGATGGAGGCGACCAACCCGGCGGCTGACGCGCTGCGGGACGTGCTGACGAAGGCGGGGGCGAGCGAGGCCCCGGTGGCGGTGCCGGCACTGCCGCCGCCGGTGCCGTATTCGGCGCCCGGTGGGTCGCCGTATGTGCCGCCAAGTGGCGGGGCCATCGCGCAGCAGCCTCTGGGGGCGCCGCGGCGCTGAGCGACCTGGCCGCTCGGTGCCGGCTCGCTGACCCATCCCCCGGCCCCTCCCGCATGGGGAGGGGGGAAGCAGCGGTCCTGTTTCGACGAGGGGGTCAGCGCTGGCGTTTGCCGATGATGGCTTGGCGAAGGCGGGACGAGACGGCGTCGATGGCGGCGACGGTGACCAGGACCATGAGGATCAGGAACGAGACCTGCTGCCATTCCAGCACGCGTATCTGTTCGTAGAGGTGCAGGCCGATGCCGCCTGCGCCGACGATGCCGATGATCGTGGCCGAGCGGGTGTTGCTCTCGATGAAATACAGCACCTGGCTCGCGAACACGGGCAGGATCTGCGGCAGGATGCCGAAGCGCAGGACGGCGAGGCGGGAGCCGCCGCTGGCCTCGACGCCTTCGATGGGCCGGCGGTCGGCGGTCTCGATGCACTCGGACATCAGCTTGGACAGGCCCCCGATGTCGCTCGTTGCGATGGCAAGCGCGCCGGCGAAGGGTCCGAGGCCGACGACGTTGATCCAGATCAGTGCCCAGATGAGGGTATCGATCGAGCGCACGGTGTCGAGGCTGCGGCGGGCGAGGGCGTGGACGAGGCGGTTCGCGACGACGTTGCGGGCAGCGAGGAAGCCGAGCGGGACGCTGATGACGGCGGCGAGCATGGTGCCGAGGAAGGCGATGGCCAGGGTTTGGCCCAGCGCGTCGAGATACAGCGCAAAATGGCCTTCCGGGGAGGGCGGGACCATCTGGACGACGATGGTGCCAAGCTGGTTCAGGCCATTCCAGATGCGGCCCGGGAAGAGCTCGAGGGCGTAGAGGCCGAAGGCGTAGGTGGCCAATGCCAGGAGCAGGACGAGGATCGCGCCCCTGCCGATGGGGGGCGTGGCGGCGAGCAGCTCGGGGTGCCGCCCCTCCAGGCCGGGGCGGGAGGCGAGGAGCTCATCCCGCAGGCCATTGCGGCGCAGACCTCGGGCGGTCATGGCGCGGCCCCGGTCAGGCGGTGGCGGATGCGCTCGGACACCAGGTCGATGCACATGACGCAGAGGAGGATCATGAGCAGGATTGCACTGACGTCGGAGTAGTAGAACTTGCGGATCGCGACGATGAGCTCCTGGCCGATGCCGCCAGCGCCGACGAAGCCGATGACGGCCGACGCGCGCACGTTGATTTCGAAGCGCAGCAGGCCGTAGCTCGCGAAGTTGCTGAGTACCTGGGGCAGGACGCCGAAGCGCACCTGGTCGAACCAGGAGCCGCCGGTGGCCTGGAGGCCCTCGACGGGCTTCATGTCGATCGACTCCACCACCTCGGCCATCAGCTTGCCGAGCGCGCCGGAGGTGTGGAGCGTGACGGCGAGAACGCCGGCGAGTGGGCCGAGCCCGAAGGCGACGACGAAGATGAGGGCGAACACGATCTCGGGGACCGTGCGGTCGAACTCGCAGACGCGCTGCGCCAGGAAGCGGAGGGCGGGGTGGGGCGAGACGTTGCGGCTGGAGAGGATGCCGCCGACGAGGCCAAGGGCGGCGCCGGTGAGGGTGCCGATATAGGCGATGAGGAGGGATTGGCCGAGCTGCAGGGACCAGCGGCGCAGGCCCCAGAACCAGCCGACCGGGTCCGTCCAGACGTGCTCGCCGGTGTCGAGGTGGGTGAGGCGGGCGAAGTAGCTGCCGAAGTTCCCGATCTGCGCCCAGAACTTCTCGAGCCGGACCTCGGCGCCGATCGCGGACAGGAGCAGGGCGGCGATGGTGGCTGCGATGAGGAGGAGGGTGTTGCGGCGCCGGGCGGCGAGCGAGGCGGCGTAGCCCCGGAGCAAGGGGGCTAGCTGCGAGTCCGGCGGCATGGCGACCGTGTGGACCATGACGCCGGACCGGTCGAGCTAGGAGTTCTGCTTGCGGAGGCGGTCCACGAAGGTGATCAGCTTGATCGTCTCGTCGTAGGCGGCGTTGTCGATCGGCTCCCAGGGCTTGTTCTTGCCATCGGAGAGCTTGTCGAAGGCGGCCTTGTCGGCGGTGGGGGCCTTCATCCAGGCGTCCTTGATGGCGGCCTTCAGTTCGGCCGGGAGGCTGTCGAGGTAGGCCGTGGGCGAGTTGATGATGAGGTCGGACTTGAGGACGATGCGGAAATCGTCGGTGGTGAGGGTCTTGCCGCTCGCGTCCTTGACCATGTTCTTGGTCAGCATGCGGGTGAGATTGCTGTCGTCGGCGGCGTTCCACCAATTGGCGGCGACGTCGACGGTGCCCTGGTGGAGGGCGAGTACGGCGTTCTCGTGGCTGCCGGTGACCTGGACCTTGGAGAAGAACTGTTCGGCGTTGATGCCGGCCTTGTTCAGGGCGTACATCGGCATGTTGTAGCCGGAGGTGGAGTTGGGGTCGACGAGGCCGATGGGCTTGCCCTTCAGGTCCTGGATGGTCTGGTAGGGGCTGCTCTTCGTGACGTAGAAGACCGAGTAGTAGCCCTTCGAGCCGTCATTATTGACGTCGATGGTAAACGCGGTGGCCTTGACGCCCGTGAGGAGTGCGCGGGCGAAGGAGGCGGGGCCGTAGTAGCCGATGTGGATGTTGCCCGAGCGCTGGCCCTCGATGACGGCGGCATAGTCGTTGGCGACGCGCAGCGTGACCTTGGTGCCGAGGGTGCGGCCGAGATAGTCGACGAAGGGAGCCCAGCGGTCGGTAACGCCCGACGCGTTCTCGGACGGGACGACGGCCAGCACGAGTTCGGGGAAGGCGCTCTTCCAGGACTGGGCGTGGGCGGCGGAAGCCAGGGCGGGTGCGGCGGCAAGGCCAGCGAGTAGCGTGCGGCGGTCGATCATGTTTGCTCCTATGGTCGCGGGGGGCGGGGGAGATTCGGCGTCCGGCCTTGACGGCAGGTTGGTGACGTCAGGCCGTCACGGCCTGGGGCGCTTCGGCGGACTCGAGGGAGCGGGTGGGCGTCGTGGCCTGCTCCATGACGTCGTTGGCCTCGAGGCCGTAGAGTTCGCGGGCGACGTCGTCCGTCAGCGCCGCGGGCACGTCGTCGAACACCACCCGGCCGGCGGCCATGCCGACGAGGCGGTCGCAGTAGGTCCGGGCGATGTCCAGCGAGTGGAGGTTGCAGAGCACGGTGAGGCCGTAATGGCGGTTGATGCGCTGCAGCGCGTCCATGACGATCTTGGCATTGCGCGGATCGAGCGAGGCCACCGGCTCGTCGGCGAGCACGATCTCGGGCTCCTGGACGAGGGCGCGGCAGATGGCGACGCGCTGCTGCTGGCCGCCGGAGAGGTTGTCCGCGCGCTGGGCCGCGAGGCCCGCGATGTCCAGCTGGTCGAGGGCGGCCATGGCGATGGCGCGGTCTTCACGGCTCCACATCTTGAGGGTGGATCGCCAGGCAGGGCTGTAGGTGAGGCGGCCCATGAGCACGTTGTCGAGCACGTCCAGCCGGCCCACGAGGTTGAACTGCTGGAAGATCATGGCGCAGCGGCGGCGCCAGTCCCGCAGCGGGGCGCCGCGGAGGGCCGTGATGTCCTGCCCGGCCCCGCCGTCCCGCGCCGTCATGGTGATGCGCCCCGCGGTCGGGTCGGTCAGGCGGTTGATCATGCGCAGCGTGGTGGACTTCCCGGCGCCGGAGCGGCCGATGATGCCGACGAACTGGCCCGCGGGCACGCTCAGCGTGATGCCCGAAACGGCAATGGACTTCCCGAACGCCTTCGTGACCCCTTCGAGTGCGAGCACTGCAACCTTCCTTCTGCTCGGGGGCTGATAGAGGCCGCGCCCGGCTGCGGGGATGATAGTTCCGTTACAGTGGTGCACATCGGGGCGGGTGTGGACAAGGTGCAAGGTTGGCGGGAGATGCACGAATGCGGCGTGTGGTGGTAACGGCTCCGGTCTTTCCGAGCGTGCGGGCACGGCTCGAGGCGGGGGGCGTCGAGGCGGTGGTCAATGGCGGGCCCGGGCCGTGGGTCCCGGCCGCGCTGGTCGGGGCGCTCGCGGGGGCGGCCGGCGCGGTCGTCTTCATGACGGACCGGGTGGACGGTGCGTTCCTCGAGGCAGCGCCCGGCCTGCAGGTGATCGGGTGTGCGCTGAAGGGATGGGACAATGTCGACCTGGCGGCCTGCACGGCACGGGGAGTGCTGGTGGCGGTCGTGGAGGACCTGCTGACGGCGCCGACGGCCGAGCTGGCCGTGGGATTGCTGATCGCAGCCGGGCGGCACCTGGTGGCGGCAGACCGGGCCGTGCGGACGAGCGGGTTTCAGGGCTGGCGACCGCGCTTCTATGGCGTGGGGCTCGAGGGAAGCGTGGTCGGGATCGTCGGCATGGGCGCCGTGGGCCGGGCTGTGAGGGCACGGCTGCAGGGGTTCGGGTGTCGGGTCGTGCACTGGGACCAGCGGCAAGGCGGAGAAGGCTGGTTGCCGCTCGATGATGTGCTCGGGAGGGCCGAGTTCGTGGTGTTGGCATTGCCGCTTACGGCGGCGACGACCGGACTGATCGGTGCGGCGGCGATCGGGCGGATGCGCCCCGGTGCAGTGCTGGTGAACCCGGCACGCGGGTCTTTGGTGGACGAGGAGGCGGTGGCGGCGGCGCTGGAGAGCGGGCAGCTTGGGGCTTACGCGGCGGATGTGTTCGAGTGCGAGGATTGGGCACGGGACGGGCGGCCCGCTGGCGTGCAACCCGCGTTGCTCGCGAGCCCCCGGACGGTGCTGACGCCGCACATCGGGTCGGCGGTGGCTCGGGTACGGGAAGAGATCGAGCTGGCGGCGGCGGAGGCGGTGCTGGCCGGGCTCAGGGGGGAGCGGCCGGCGGGATGCCTCAACTGGGAGGGCGCTTGCGCAAGTCGCGCAACGCCTTGAGGGACAGCACGGACATGGCGCCCAGGGCGGCGGCCGACGAGAAATGGATGGCGGCGATGGCGGCAAGGTAGATCATGCGCGCCGATCCATGCGGCTCTTGAGGGCGACGCCTGCGAGCAGGGCGGCCGCGGCCAAGGCGCCGAGGGCGAGGCCGCTCGCGACGGACGTGGCGACAACCGCGCTGGTCAGGATGGAGGCGCGGGGAAGCAGGGTGAGGCGTGGGAGGAGCATGGGGGCGGTCTCCGCTGGGGACAGCGGATATGGGGCGATGAGGCGAGGTGGCAGGGGTGCGGCGGGCGACATGATCGTGAGGGCGTGATCCGCCCCGGCGGGGTCGGGCCGGCGGGGTCAGGTCGGCGGGGTTCAGGCGGCGTCGAACGTGGTGCGCTCGATGCCTTCGCGGTCGAACGCGGCGCGGACTTCGGGGCTGAGCAGGGTGGACAGCTCCGCCTCGTGCTCGTACTCCGGCATCAGGCGCGCGACCCGGCTGTCGCGCTGGGTCGCCGGGTGAAAGTATATCTCGCTGAGGCCCGGCGGCAGGTTGGGGATGAGGCGGAGCAGGCGCCCGGCGGTCATGTGGCCGGACCAGGCGATGCCGAACACGTTGTCGTTCACGCGGAGGCCTGCCGTGATGGCGCGGCTGCGGAAGCTGTTGGACCAAAGGTTGAGCAGACGGGGGCCGAGGCCGATCCGGGTGCCGCTGCGCGCGAGCGGGCCTGCCGGCTCCCGCGGGACACGGGTGGCGGGCAGCTTCCAGTCGAGCCCGATGTCGACCAGCATGCGGCCGATGACAGGGTGCATGTGGAAGTGCTTGTGGGCGTTCGCATGGTCGAGCCGGAGGCCTGTCTTGGCAAAGGCGGAGTATTGGCTGCGGATCTCGGAGGCGAGCTGGCGGCGCACCTTGGGGTTGAGCGCGTATTCGAAGGACGGGCCGAGCTGGTCGTCCGGGAAATCCCCGGCAGCATCGACCAGGCTGCGGACGGCGCTGGGGCGGACCGATGCGCCCTCGACGAGCACCAGGTGCAGGCCGACACGCAGGCCGGGCAGGTTGCGGGCGCGGCGGATGGCGTCGCTCGCGGCCGGGCCCGCGACCATGAGGCTGGCCGTGGAGAGGATGCCCTGGCGATGGGCGATCTCCACGGCCTCGTTCACGCCTTCGGACAGGCCGAAATCGTCGGCCGTGATGATCACACGGCGCTTGGGCTTCTCACGCATGCAGCAAAGCCTCCTGGGACTCAGGCGGCCTTGTTGCGCTCCCGCAGGAACTGGAAGAACTCCACGCCCTCGCGGAGGCGCCGCTTCATCATCTGCGGGCTGCGGACCATCTCGCCCACGATGGAGGCGATCTTGGGGGCGCGGAAGTAGAAGCGGCGATAGAAGGCCTCGACGCTCTCGAAGATTTCGGTGTGTTGGAGGTGCGGGTAGTGCAGCGGCGCGATCTGGACGCCCCGCTCGTCGATGAGCTCGGCGTGCTCGGCGTCGAGCCAGCCATTGGCAACAGCCTGGTCGTAGAGGAAGGTGCCGGGATAAGGGGCTGCGAGGCTCACCTGCATGGTGTGCGGGTTGATCTCGACGGCGTAGCGGATGGTTTCCTCGATCGTCTCCTTCGTCTCGCCCGGGAGGCCGAGGATGAAGGTGCCGTGGATCTTGATGCCGAGCTCGTGGCAGTCCTTGGTGAACTTGCGGGCCACGTCGACCAGCAGGCCCTTCTTGATGTTGTGCAGAATCTGCTGGTTGCCGCTCTCATACCCGACCAGCAGCAGCCGCAGCCCGTTATCCTTCAGCACCTTCAGCGTCGCGCGCGGCACGTTCGCCTTCGCGTTGCACGACCAGGTCACGCCTAGTTTGCCCAACTCGCGCGCGACAGCCTCCGCGCGTGGAAGGTTGTCGGTGAACGTATCGTCGTCGAAGAACCACTCTTTCGCCTGTGGGAACAGCGTCATCGCATGCTTGATCTCGGCCGCCACATGCTCTGGACTGCGCACACGGTAGGTATGCCCGCCAACCGTCTGCGGCCACAGACAGAACGTGCATCGGCTCTTGCAGCCACGCCCGGTGTAGAGGCTGACATAAGGGTGCATCAGGTAGCCGATGAAGTAATCCTCCATCCGCAGGTCCCGCTTGTAGACGTCGGTCACGAACGGCAGCAGGTCCATGTTCTGGAGGATCGCGCGATCCTTGTTGTGCACGATGCCGCCATTCGCGTCGCGATAGGAGATCCCGTCGATCGCGCTGAAATCGCGCCCCTCGGCCGCTTCGAGGCAGGTGAAGTCGAACTCGTTGCGGGCGACGAAATCGACCGCCGGCGCGCCCTCGAGGCTCTCGCCGGGCTGCACCGCGACCTTGGCGCCGACGAAGCCGATTTTGAGCGCCGGGTTGGCGTCCTTGAGGGCCTGCGCGACCTTTGCGTCCGACGCGAACGACGGCGTGCTGGTGTGCATGATCACCAGGTCGCGCTTCTTGGCTTCTGCGATGACGGGTTCAATGCCGATGTTGGCAGGCGGCGCGTCGATCAGCTTGCTGCCGGGCACGAGGGCGGCGGGCTGTGCAAGCCAAGTAGGGTACCAGAACGAGCGGATCTCGCGCTTGGCCTGGTAGCGCGAGCCGGCGCCGCCATCGAAACCGCCGAACGAGGGCGGCTGCAGGAACAAGGTCTTCATCATCGTCTTCTATCCCCGGCCGGGCTCGAGCTCGGCGCGTGTGAACGCCATCACCTGGTGCTCTTGCCCGCGCCAGGCGACACGGTTGGATCGGTAGCTCGACAGGATCACCGCGACCGACAGCAGGTCCCGCAACGGCAGCGCCCACATCGGCAGTCGTGCCGACTGTGGCAAGAGCCTGGAGCGGATAGCAGAAAATACGCCGCGAAGCAGCCATATCGCTGCGAAGGCCAGCCATGCCTGGACTGGGTCGTCGGCCGCGCCGAGCATCAACAGGCCCCAGAACAGCGGGAACTGCACGGACGACAGGGCAAAACCGACAGGCGCGACCGATT
>JBBROS010000023.1:0-58845 GCA_038229135.1 Acetobacterales bacterium | reverse complement strand
GGTTTGGGGGTGGACGCCAGGGGCGGGTGCGAGGGGGCGGGTGCGAGGGGCGGGTAACTGGGGCGGGTGCGGGGGCGGGTGCGGGGGCGGGTGCGGGGGCGGGTGCGGGGGGCTTCGGGTCAGCGTGCTTGGCCTCCCTCCCCGCGGCCCCCGCCCGCAAGGGGAGGGGGAGAGGACCAAGCGCCTTTGGTGATGGCGACGAGGACGATGAGGCCGTAGGCGACGAGGGCGATGGCGAGGGCGGCGAACAGCCAGGGGAGGGGGGCGCCGAGGGCGAGTGCGGTCCAGCCGGCGGCGATGGCGATGAGGAGGCGGGCGGCGCCGGCGATCAGGGGCCAGCGGAGGCGGCCGGCGCCTTGGGAGGCGAAGTAGAGGGAGAGGCCGAGGCCGAAGAAGCCGTAGGTGGGGCCGACGATGCGGAGGTATTGGCTGCCGATCTCGAGCATGGCCGGTTGGTCGCCGAAGAGGCCGAGCCAGGCGCGGGGCCAGATGGCGGCGGCGAGGCCGACCGCTTCCGTGAGGGCGAAGGCGATGGCGCCGCCGGTGAGGCCGATTCGCAGCGCGCGGGCGTGCTGCCCGGCGCCGACATTGGTGCCGACGAGGGCGGTGAGGGGGGCGCCGAGGCCGAAGACGAGGGGGATGAGGAGGTATTCGAGCCGGGCGCCGGTGCCGTAGCCGGCCACCGCGTCGACACCGCCGGCCTGGCCGACGAGACCGGTGGTGAGCGTGACGGTGGCGGTGGTGAGGAGCGTGCTGACGGCCCCGGCGGCGCCGACGCGGAGGATGTCGGCGAGCAAGGGCCAGCGCAGGGGGGTGAGGCGCAGGCGGACGACGGCGCGGCCAGCGAGCACATACCAGGCGAGGGCGGCTGCCATGAGCCCTGTGGCCACGAGCACGGCGGCTCCCCCGCCTGCGATGCCGAGGGCGGGCATCGGGCCCCAGCCGAAGATGAGCAGGGGGGAGAGCGGGATGAGGAGCACGACGCCGCCGAGGATGACCGTGGCGGGCACGAGCATGGCGCCGGTGCCGCGGAGTACGCTGGCGAGGGCGTTCATGAACCAGGTGAGGACGTTGCCGGCGAACACGACCGTGGAGTAGGCGATGGCGGCCTCGAGCGCCGGGCCGGTGCCGCCCATGGCGCGGTAGAGGGTGGGGCCGGCGGCGAGGAAGAGGACGCTGACGGCGAGGCCGAGGGCGACCGCGATGGCGATGGCGTGGAGCACGAGCGCGTCCGCGTCGGCGCGGCGGCCGCTGCCGAGGGCGCGGGCGACGGCGGAGGAGATGCCGCCGCCGACGGCGCCGGCGGACAGCATGGTGGTCATGATGAAACCGGGGAACACCAGCGCCATGCCGGCGAGTGCGTCGGGGCCGAGCCTGGAGACCCACCAGGTTTCGATGAGGCCGGTGGAGGCCTGGGCGAGCATGACGAGGATGTTGGGCCAGGCGAGGCCGATGAGGGTGGGGACGACCGGGCCGTGGAGGAGGCGGCGGGTGCGGTCGCTCATGGGTGGGGTGGCGACTTGCATCGGGGAGAGTGTGGGCTGGCTGGGCGTGCCTTGCCAGGGGATTGCGCTTGTGGTCACCCCTCCCCCCGGCCCTCTCCCGCAAGGGGAGGGGGGGGAAGAGGCTTGGATGACGGACCTGCTCGAGACTTCGCGGCCACGGGTGTTGCTGGTGGCGCTTTGCCTGGCGCTGTGGCTGCCGGGGTTCGCGACGATGCCGCCGGGGGACCGGGACGAGAGCCGGTTCGTGCAGGCGACGAAGCAGATGCTCGAGACGGGCGACTACGTTCGGATCATGAACGGCACGGAGCCGCGGAACCGGAAGCCGATCGGGATCCATTGGCTGCAGGTGCCGTTTGCCGGGGCGGCGCGGGCGATGGGCGTGGCGACGGTCAATCCGGTGTGGCCGTATCGGGTGCCAAGCCTGCTCGGGGCGCTGGTTGGGGTGCTCGCGTGCCATGCGGCGGGGGTGGCGCTTGTAGGGCGCCGGGCCGCGCTGCTGGGGGCGGGGATGCTGGCGGCGTCCGTGGTGGTGGTGGGCGAGGTGCACATCGCAAAGACCGATGCGGCGCTGCTGGGGGCGACGACGGTGGCGATGGCGGTGCTGGCGCGGGCGTGGATGGGGCTTGCCGTCGGGCGGGGGCAGGCGGCGCTGTTCTGGGCGGCGGTGGGCGCTGGGGTGCTGCTGAAGGGGCCGATCACGCCGATGGTGGTGGGGCTGGCGGTGCTTGGGGCCGGGTTGGGCGGGCGGCGCTGGGCGTGGCTGCGGGTGTTGCGGGCGGGGTGGGGCGTGCCGCTGATGCTGGCGGTGGTGCTGCCGTGGTTCGTGGCGATCGGAGTGGCGACGGGCGGCAAGTTCTTTGCGGATGCGGTGGGGGGAGACCTCGGGCGAAAGCTTTCGAGCGGGGACGATGCGCATTGGGGGCCGCCGGGGCTGCACCTGGTGCTGCTGCCGCTGCTGCTGTTCCCGGCGACGGCGGCGTTGCCGGGGGCGGTGCGGATGGTGTGGCGGGAGCGGCGGGTGGCGCCGGTGCTGTTCCTGGTGGCGTGGGTTGTGCCGGCCTGGTTCGTGTTCGAGGCGGCGCCCACGAAGCTGCCGCATTATACGATGCCGCTGTATCCGGCCTTGTGCCTGCTGCTGGCGCGGGCGGTGGAGGGCGGGGCGCTGGGCTCGTGGGTGGCCGGGCGCCGGACAGGGGCGGCGTTGGCGGGCGTGGGGGTGGCGCTGCTGGTGACGGTGGCGGCAGGGGCCGGGGTGGCGTTCGGGGAGTGGTGGGTGGGGGTGCCGGGGGTGGTGGCGGCGCTTGTGGTGGGCTGGTTCGCGGTGCGGGCGTGGGATGGGCGGCGGATGGTGCTGGCCGTGGGGTCGGCGGCGCTGCTGTATCTGGCGCTGCTCGGGGTGGAGGCGCCGCGGCTGGGGGCGTTGTGGATCTCGCCGCGTGTGGTGGCCGGGCTGCCTCAGGGGGCCCGGCTGGGGTCGGTGGGGTTTTCGGAGCCAAGCCTCATGTTCCTGGCCGGAACCGGGACGCGGTGGCTGCTGGCCGATGACGGGGCGGCGGCGCTGGCAGGCGGCGAGGTGGACGTGCTTCTGGTGGGGGACCGGGACCTGGTTGCGGTTCGGGCACGGTTGGCGGCGCTGGGGGTGACGTCGCGGGCGCTGGACGATGTGCGCGGGTTCAACGCGTCCCGGGGGCGCTGGGTGGTGTTGACGCCGCTGATCCAGGCTCCGGGCGGCTGAGCGCCCCGGGGGTGGGCCGGACGCCTTTTGGCCGTGCGGGCGCGGGCCGGGCGGCCTGGCGGCCGTGCGGGAGCGGGCCGGGCGGCCTGGCGGCCGCCCGGGTTTGGAAAGTTCAGGCCGGGAAGATGGAGCGGCCTTCGGACTGGCCGTGGTTGGCCCAGTGGGCGAGGGGATCGATCCCCGCCGCCTTCACGTCCGGGTTCGCGGCAAGATACTTGTCGGTGCTGAAGCTGGCTGACGGGTCGCGGTGCTCCCTCCAGCCATAGAGCTCGTAATGGGCCAGGGGATCGAGCCCGGCGGCCTTCACGTCGGCGTTGTGGGCTAGGTAGTAGGCCGGGTCGAAGACCTTCGCCTCGGGCTGGGCGTAGGCGCTGGTCTTCGTGTCTGCGGGCGGATTGCCGTTCAGAATGAAGTCCAGCAGCGGATCCGTGGCAAGGCCCGGGTGCGTCTTGATGTAGGCGGACTGCACGAACCATTGCGAGGGGTCTCGGCCTTCCTTCCAGCCGTAGGTCTCGTAGTGCTTCAGCGGGTCGACGCCTGCGGCGCGGACGTCGGGGTTCCAGGTCAGGTAGTAGTTGGTGTCGAAGTATGCGCTGGGGTTCGCGTTCGTCGTCCAACCACCGTTGTGATAGTCGTCGGACGCCGACTTGCCGGAGGTTGCGAGGGCTGGGTGACCTGCCCCGTAATATGCGTTGTCGACGTACGGGTCGTCCCCTGCGTAGAGGGTGCGGCCGGCGGCCTGGCCCTTGGTGAGGTAGCTCTGCAGCGGATCGACGTTGGCCGCGACGGCGTCGGGGTTGTTCGCCAGGTATTTGGCACCGGAGAACTGGAAGGACGGCTCCGCACCCTGTTGCCAGCCAGTCTGCTCGTAGTGCAGCAGCGGGTTGGTGTTGGCCGCGATCAGTCCAGGGTTCTTGCTCAGGTAAAAATTGGTGTTGAACAGGGCGTTCGGGTTGCGGCCTTCTTTCCAGCCGTAGTTCAGGTAGTGATAGAGCGGGTCCATCCCGTCCTGCTTCACATCGACGTTGTTGGCCAGGTAGTAGGTCGCGTCGAAGTCCGGCAGGATGGTCTTGGATGTGAGGGAGGTGCTCCAGGAGGTGGTGCCGTAGTTCTGCAGGCCGATCCAGGCGTCGGGCGCGGCGGTCTTGCCATCGAGCGTGAGGCTGTCGACGTGCAGGTAGAAGGCGCCGACGCCGGAGCGAACGACGCTGTTGTCGAACTGCACGGCAACGGTGTGGGTGCCGGTCGTCCACCAGCCATAAGCGTCGAAGCGGGTGCCTGGGGTGCCGTTCGCTGCGGTAACAACGCCGCCGGCGACGGCCTGGCCGTCGACCAGGATGGTGGCCTGTGCGTTGGCGTTGGCGATCACGCCGGAGAGGACGACCGAGAGGCGATTCGGGCCCGTGGTGGGCTTCAGCGTGGAGGCGGCCGGGGCGGCGGCGACAGACCAGGGGGCGGAGGTGTCGAGCGTCGTTCCTGAGGCGCCGTAGGCGAGGCTGGTGTTGCCGCTACCCGTCGCGCGGAGGAGGGTTTGGCTGCCCGAGACGCCACCGACGAAGCGCGAGGAGGTGACGTTCACGGTGGGCAGGGCGACGCCGCCGTTGTCGTCGCCGGCGACGAAGTAGGTCCAGGGGTGGTCGACGTTCTGGAGGTTGGAGACGAGCGTGGAGCCGCTGACCTGGACGTTCGTGTTGGCGTAGGTCGGGCCTTCGCCGCCGACGTGGACGAGGGTGCCGTTCTGGCTGTTGGGGCCCTTGTAGAAATAATCGTTCTTCAACGTTGCCTGGCCGCCCTGGCCGAGATCGACCAGGAAGCTCGAGGGCGAGGTGGCGCCATCGTAGATGCGGGTGTTCTCGATGTCGGTGAACCAGGCCTTGGACTTCAGCTCGTGGCCCATCTTGGCGTCGTGGATGGAGCTGCGCTGGATGGTGAGGCTGCCGATCGCGCCGATGTTGACCGGGTGCTGGCCGTGGTCGACGTCGCCGTTGAAGGACAGCTCGGAGTCGAAGATGCCGAGCGTGATCGCGCTGCTTTCGGCGGCGGCGAGACCGACGTTGTTGTCGTGGATGTAGCTGTTGGCGACTGTGACGTTGCCGGCGGCGACGTATAAGCCGGCCATGTTGCCGGACCAATTATTGGCGCCCGTAATCTCGAGG
Organism: Acetobacterales bacterium; assembly: GCA_038229135.1. Lineage (GTDB taxonomy): Bacteria > Pseudomonadota > Alphaproteobacteria > Acetobacterales > Acetobacteraceae > JBBROS01. Next base: position 53,449 of record JBBROS010000023.1, on the reverse strand, counting down.
TTGCGGAGGGTCGCGTCGGTGTTGGCGGTGAAGAGGCCGCGCGGGCCCTCCTTGCTTCCGGCATAGACGAAGCGGGCGAGGCCGCCCACGCCTTCGATGATGACCTTTTTGTCGATGGCGACGATCTCGTCGTTGTAGGTGCCGGCGGCAACCTGGATGCGATCGCCGTCGCGGGAGCCGGCGAGGGCCGCGGTGAGTGAGGTGAACTGGCCGTTCTTGCCCCCCACGGTGAGGACGCGGCCGGAGGCCGTGACGGCGCCGGTGGTGCCGTAGTTAACGTAGGCGAGGCCGGCGGGCACCGGCAGGCTCGTGAGCGGCTGGGGATTTACAGGCGGCCCGCCGGGGATTTGTGCTGCGCCGGGCACCGGGGCGAGGGTGGCCCCGTCGAGCGTGGGGCGGCTGGCCAGAGTCGTGTTGCCCGTCATGGTCACTGGGACGCTGTTGACCGGCGCCGCGCCGTAGCCAAACAGGCTGTTGTTGCTGACGACGACGGGCTGGCCGGACTGGTTGGCGATAAGACCGCCGCCGGATTTATCGTTGACGATGGTGTTGTTGGTGACGAGGAGGTTCGAGCCTGCGTTGGGCGTGGCCTCGCCGCCGTAGTGGATGGTCCACATGTTCTGGGCGTTGGCGCCCTTCTCGATGATATTGTTCTGGACTACGGCGACGCCGCCGTTGGGCAGGTCGATCGGGTAGCTGGCGCTGCCGCCGTTGTCGAAGATGCGGTTGTTCTGGATGATGGTCGTGTCGGCGCGGCTCTTGATCTCGTGGCCGACGATGGCGTCGTGGAAGTAGCTGTTCTGGATGGTGAGCTTGGCGATCTGGCCGATGTAGATGTTGTGGCTGCGGCCGTCTCCGGCGCCGTTGTGGCTGAACTCGGACTTGTCGATCAGGATGGTGCCGCCGGCGACGGCGTTGCCGAGGATGCCGTCCTGGTTGTCGTAGAAGACGCAGTTGCGGACGACCAGGTCGCCGGCCTCGTAGCGGATGCCGGCGCCGTTGAGGTCGCCGACGGACGCCCCGGTGAAGGTGATGCCATCGACGGTGGCGCTGGCGTCGATGGTGAGGATGGCCTTGCCGTTGGGTGGGGACGTGGTGGCGGACATGACCACGGGACCGTCGACGGCGGTGAGCGTGATCGCCTTCGTGATCGTTGTGAAATCGTTCAGGTAAGTCCCGGCCTGGATTTGTACCGTGTCTCCGGCGGCTGCAGCCGAGACTGCAGAATTGATCGAGGTATACTTCTGGCCCACACCGACATTCAAGGTAGTCATTGAGACACGACTCCGTTCGCGATTTCGTGAGCAGCATTAGGGTTCGGTTCAGGCCGTGTGAACCCCCATGCGTCCGCATAAATCCGCGCTTAACCGTTAAAAGAGCGTATCACGGCTCCGTGAACGGTAAGTCATGAACGATCGCTCAACACTATTAGACAGAGCCTAACGTTAAAGGAAAATGACAACGAACCAGCACGTCACCAGTATCGACAGATCCGAGGTCGGGGCGGTCTGTCCGGCAGATGGGCTGGGCGCGTGGGCAGCGGTCGGCGAACCTGCACGCAGGGGCTTCCGGGCAGGGGGCAGGCTGCTCCGCGGTGGCCAGGGCGGCGGGCGCCTGGGTCCCGGGGCGGGCGGCGAGCAGAGCGGCGGTGTAGGGGTGGGCGGGCCGGGCGAAGATGGTGGCGGTGGGGCCGTGCTCGACCACCTCGCCGGCGTAGAGCACGGCGACGGTGGTGGTCAGGTGGCGGATGACGGCGAGGTCGTGGCTCGAGACGAGCAGGGTGAGGCCGCCTGCGCGGTGCAGCTCGAGCAGGAGGTTGAGGAGTTCGCCCTGCACCGAGACGTCGAGCCCGGCGGTGGGTTCGTCGGCGATGAGGAGGCGGGGGGCCAGGGACAGGGCGCGGGCGATGGCGATGCGGCGGGCCTGGCCGCCGGAGACCTGGTGCGGGTAGCGGGGGAGAAGGGCGGGGGAGAGGCCGAGGCGGGTGAGGAGGGCCGTGCGGTCCCGGGCGGCCTGTGCCGGGTCGAGACGGTGGATGCGGGCGGGCTCCTCAAGCAGAGCGGCAAGGGTCATGCGGGGGGAGAGCGAGCCTTGTGCGTCCTGCAGGAGGAGCTGGACGGTGCGGCGGAAGGCGAGCGTTGCGGCACGGGGGGCGCCCGGGGCGGGGGGGGGGGCGCCGAACGCCTCGGCATGGCCGGAGGTTGGGGCGATGAGCCCTGCGAGGACACGGCAGAGCGTTGTCTTGCCGGAGCCGCTCTCACCGACGAGGCCGGTGATGCTGCCGGGTTCGATGACGATGGAGACGGCGTCCAGGGCGCGGGTGCCCTTGTAGAGGACCGTCACGCGATGGGCTTCGGCGGCGGTCAAGCGGTGGCCTTCCAGCAGGCGGCGTGGCGGGCCGGGTCGGTGGGCAGGGGCCGGAGGGATTGGGTTTCAGTGCGGCAGCGCGGCTCGGCGCGGGTGCAGCGGGGGGCGAAGAGGCAGCCTGGGGGCGTGTCATGCGGGTCCGGCACCTCGCCCGGGATGGAGGGGACGGGGGCACCGGGGGCGATGCGGGCCGGGTCGCAGGCGAGGAGGGCGGCGGTGTAGGGGTGCGCGGGGGCGGCGGCGATGGTGGCGGCGGGCCCGGTTTCCATGATGCGGCCGGCATACATCACGGCCAGGTCGTCGCAGGTGGCGGCGACGAGGGCGAGGTGGTGGGAGATGAGGAGCATGGACGAGAGTGCGCCCTCGGCGCGGAGCCGGGCGACGAGGGCGAGGATGCCGGCCTCGACCGTGGCGTCCAGTGCGGTGGTGGGCTCGTCGGCGACCAGGAGGTCGGGGCGGGCGAGGAGGGCCATGGCGATCATGACACGCTGGCGCATGCCGCCGGAGAGCTGGTGCGGGTAGCGGGTGGCGAGGCTTGGCGGGTCGGGCAGCTCCACGCGGGCGAGGGCCTCGTGGATGCGCGTGCGGCGGGTGGCGCGGGGGAGGGCTGGGTCGCGGCGGCGGAGGACGTCGTCGAGCAGGGTGCCGATGGTGAAAAGGGGGTGGAGGGCGGTCGCCGGGTCCTGGAAGATCATGGCCAGGCGGGGGGCGGGTCGGGCGCCGCGGTCGCTGACCGGGTCGTAGGGGGTGCCGTCGAGGGTCAGGCGGCCCTCGAGGCGGAGGGTGGGGGCGAGGAGGCCGAGGAGGGCGAGGCCGAGGGTCGACTTGCCGGAGCCGCTCTCGCCGACGAGGCCCAGGAAGCGGTTTTTGCCGATGGCGAGGCTGACGCCGCGGAGCAGGTGGGCGCCGCTCTGGGCGGTGACGTGCAGGGCGTCGATTCGCATCATCGCGGGGCGCGGGCGCGGGGATCTGCGGCGTCGCGCAGTGCCTCGCCGAACAGGGTGAAGCCGAGGGTGGCGATGGCGAGTGCGACGCTGGCGGTCAGCACGGGGAGCGCGCTGTCGCCGAGCCAGGCGTAGCCGTCGTAGATGAGGGTGCCCCAGCTGGCGCGCGGCGGGCGGACGCCGAGGCCCACGAAGCTGAGCCCGGCCTCGATGGTGACGACGGAGGGCACCTCCATGCTGGCGAGCACGAGCAGGGGGCCGATGACGTTGGGCAGGATGTGGCGGACGAGGATGCGGGTGCGGGAGGCGCCGAGGATGCGCTCGGCCTCGAGGTAGGGCGCGCCTTCGAGGGCGAGGGCCTGGGCGCGGGCGACGCGGCCGAACTGGGGCAAGAGGGTGAGGGCGACGACGAGGACGAGCAGCGTGTCCGAGGGGCCAAAGACGGCGACGACGGCGAGTGCCAGGACGAGGGAGGGGAAGGCGCCGACGACGTCGAACACGGCCACCAGGGCCCCGCGCCACGGTTGAGGCAGGGTGGCGGCGAGGAGGCCGAGGGGGACGCCGGTGGCGAAGGCGAGGGCGATGGCGGAGAGGCTGACCTGCATGGCCACTGTGGTGCCGTGGAGGATGCGGCTGAACAGGTCCCGCCCGAGCTGGTCCGTGCCGAGCCAGTGGCGGAGTGAGGGGCGGCCGAAGCGGTCCATGACGTCCAGCGCGTCCGGGTCGTAGGGGCTGATCCAGGGGGAGAGGAGGGCGGCGGCGAGGGTGAGCGCGACGATGGCGGCGCCGAGGCGGCCTGAGGGGGTGAGGCGGGTCAGCAAGCCCAGGGTTCGGGTATGTGGGCCCCCCTCCCCCGGCCCATCCCGCGAGGGGAGGGGGGCAGCAAGGCTGGTCATCGCGTCGTTATCCGTGGGTCGATCGCGGTGTAGAGGAGGTCCACCAGGAGGTTGGCGACGGCGTAGAGGGCGACGACGACGAGGACCGCGCCTTGGAGGACGGGGAAGTTGCGGGCGTTGATGGCATCGATGACGAGGCGGCCGAGGCCGGGGCGGGCGAAGACGACTTCGACCAGGACGGCGCCACCGAGGAGCCGCCCGATGCCAAGGCCGATGACGGCAAGCACGGGGATGCAGGCGGATTTGAGCGCGTATTTGTAGAGCACCTGGTGCTCGGGCAGGCCGAACGCGCGGGCGGTGCGGATGGCGGGGTCGGCGAGGGCCTCGAGCATGCCTGTGCGGACGAGGCGGGCGATATAGCCGATCCAGCCGGCGGACAGGGCGAGGGTTGGCAGGATGGTGCGGCGGGCCTGGTCGTGCCAGTCCCCGGCGTCCCCGGCGCCGAGCACGGGGAGCCAGTCGAGCCATGTGGAGAACACGAGGAGGAGGGCGATGGCGATGACGAAGGACGGGATGGCGATGAGGGCGACGGCGGCCGAGGCGAGGGCGTAGTCGGCGAGCGAGCCTGGGCGGGCTGCGGCCCAGGCGCCGAGGGGCACGCCGAGCAGGAGGGCGAGGAGGATGGTGCCGAGTGTGAGGATGGCGGTGTAGGGCAGCACGGCGGCAATGCTGGCGCGGACGGGGCGGCCGCTGACCACGTCCGTGCCGAGGTCCCCCTGAGCGGCGGCGGCGGCGAAGCGGAGGATGCGGAGGGGGACCGGCTGGTCGAGGCCCATCTCGGTGCGGAACCGGGCGACGGTTTCGGTTGAGGCTTGCGGGCCGAGCAGGGTGGCCGCCGGGTCTCCGGGCACGAGGGTGGTGAGTGCGATCAGGAGGGCGATGGCGCCCAGGACGACGAGGAGGGTGGTGCCGAACCGGAGCGCCAGGTGACGGAGGGCCGGCACGTGTCTCAGACGGTGAACCGGTCCAGCGCGTAATCGATGCCCGTGGGCAGGAGCGCGGGCTTGAGCCAGGTGCGGTGGGCGAAGACGCTGACGTCGTAGGTGAGCCAGACGAAGGCCTGGCTTTCCTCCATGCGCTGCTGCGCCTGGATAATGAGCTGGGTGCGGCGCGCGGTGTCAAGCTCGGCGCTGGCTTCGTCGAGCAGGCGGTCGAACGCCGGGTCGGACCAGCGCTGCCAGTTCCAGACGCCGATCTGGTCCGTGGTGAACCATTGCGCGAGGAAGTTGGGGTCGAGCTTGCCGTTGAAGCGGATCATGACGGTATCGAGGTTGCGCCCTGCTTCGCCTTTGCCGGCGGAGAAGAAGGCGCCGCTGTCCTGCGCGTCGATCTCGAGGGTGATGCCGGCCTCGGCGAGGTTCGCGCGGGCGACGAGGGCCATGGTCTGGTAGGCGGGCTGGTTCTGCACGGTGATCCGGGTGCGGAAGCCTTGCGGCAGGCCGGCTTCGGCGAGGAGGCGGCGGGCCTGGGCCACGTCGCGCTTCAGGACCGGCGCTTCGGGCCAGTGGCCGACGACTTGCGGCATGACGAGGGCGTTCGCGCGCGGGGCGCGGCCATTGAAGCCGGCGAGTAGCATCTGGTCCACGTCGAGCGCGAGGCGGAAGGCGCGGCGGACGCGGACGTCGTCGAACGGCTTCTTCTCGACGTTGAGGCCGATCCAGATGTTGGCGATGCCGGGCTGCTGGGTGACGGTGAGGTTCGTCGCGTTCTTCAGCTGGTCGGCGGCCTGCGGGGGCAGGAGGGCGAAGTCGAGCTCGCCGGAGCGGAGTGCGAGGTCGGTCGTGCGGACGTCCTGGACGGTGCGGATTTCGATCTGCTCGAAATGGGCCGGGGTGCCGGCATAGGCCGGGTTGCGGCGCAGGGTGACGCCGCGCTGGCGCTCGAACTTGGTGAGCATCATGGGGCCGGAGCCGACGGGGGCGGTGTTGTGCTCGGGGCCGCGCTTGAGGACCGCCTCCTTGCAGACGATGGAGCCGGCCACGTCCCCGATGGCGATCGTGTTCAGCCCGGCGCGGGGGCGCTCCATCACGATGCGGCCGGTGTACTTTCCGGTGACCTCGACGGCCTTGAGGTTCGCCCACTCGCCCTTGTAGGGGGATTCCTTGCCGCCCACGGGGGCGACGGCGAACCGCTCGTAGGAGAACTTCACGTCCTCGGCCGTCATCTCGCCGAAGCCGTCGGTGAACATCTGGCCGGGCTTGAGGGTGAACTCGAGGGTGGTGGGGGAGGTCTGGCGCAGGTCGCTGGCGGCGTCCGGGGCGAGGGTGCCGTCGGGCATGGTGGTGTATAGGCGCTGGTGGATGGCGCGGACGATGTTGCCGTCCTGCAGGCCGGAGCGGAAGGCGGGGTCGATGACCTCGGGCTCGCGGTCGATGCGGACGGCGATCGTGGAGCGGGGGCCGCCCTGCTGGGCGAAGGCGGGGGCGCTGAGGAGGGCTGCGGTGCCGAGGAGGGCGTGGCGGCGGTTGATCACTCGTCGGAACTCCGTGGGCTCTCTTGTCTACGCGACAATGGCGACGGGGTTGCGGTTCTGCAATGCAACGATCGTCTTGGCTTCCGTCGGTTCGGGTTCGCGCCTGGGGCCACCCCTCCCCCGGCCCCTCCCGCAAGGGGAGGGGGTACGAGGGCTGCTACGGGTTGGTGAACCAGGGTGCGAGGCTGGTGCGGATGCGGGCGAGGGGGTCGCCGAGAATGGGGGTGAACGGGTTGCCGGTGATGGTTTCGCAGGCCTCGACATAGGTGCGGGCGGTGGCCTCGATGAGGTCGGGCGGGATGGTGGGGATCGGGTCCTCGTAGGGGTTGCAGCGGGCGGCGACCCAGTTGCGGACGAAGTCCTTGTCGAAGCTCTCCGGCTTGTCGCCGGCATCGAACCGGGCCTCGTAGGAGGCGGCGCGCCAGTAGCGGGAGGAGTCCGGGGTGTGGATCTCGTCGGCGAGGACGATGCGGCCGGACGGGTCGGTGCCGAACTCGTATTTGGTGTCGGCGAGGACGAGGCCGCGCTCGAGCGCGAGGGTGGCGCCGCGGGCGAAGAGGGCGAGGGCGAGGGCGGAGATCTCGTCCCACTGGGCCGGGGTCAGGAGGTTTTGCCCGAGGATGTCCGCGGGCGTGAGGGGGGCGTCGTGGGCGCCGCCGTCGGCCTTGCTGGTGGGGGTGAGGATGGGGGTGGGGAGACGCTGGTTGGGGCGCATGCCGTCCGGGAAGGTGTGGCCGTACATGGTGCGGGCGCCGGACTGATATTGGGTGAGGATCGAGGTCGAGGTGGTGCCGGCGAGGTAGCCGCGGACGACGATCTCGACGGGGAGGATGTTGAGGCGGCGGCCGATGACGCAGGCCGGGTCCGGGTAGGCGTCGACCCAGTTGGGGCAGATGTCGGCGGTGCGCTCGAACCAATGCCGCGCGGTGGCGGTGAGGACCTGGCCCTTGGCGGGGATGGTGGCGAGGATGATGTCGAAGGCCGAGAGGCGGTCCGTGGCGACGAGGATGCGCTGGCCGTTCGGCAGGTCGTAGTTCTCGCGGACTTTCCCGCGGGTGTAGCCGGGGAGCTCGGGGATGCGGGCGTCGGCGAGGGGGGGCGGGAGCTGCATCTTACGACCGTAGCAGGGGCTGTTGCGTCCGTCATGGCGGGTCCGTGCGGGCGCCCGGGTCAATCACCCCGGCCCTCTCCCGGGGGGCCGGGGAGAGTGCTACAGGGCTCCGATGAGCCAAGCTGCAACGATCGTGTCGGAACCCGTGATGCCACCCCGGATGGCGGCCGGGTTGGCCGTGGGGTTATCGACGCTGGCCGGGTTCGTGGATGCGATCGGCTATTTGTCCGTGGGCGGATTGTTCGTGGCGTTCATGAGTGGGAACTCGACGGTGCTGGGCATCGCCACCTCGAACGGCCCGGCGGCGCGGGTGGAGCTGGCAGGGGGGCTGGTGCTTGCCTTCGTTGTGGGGGTGATGGCGGGCACGTGGTGCGGGCGGCTGGCGGGACGCATGCGGGCGCCGGCGGTGCTGGTGCTGGTGGCGGCGCTTCTGGCGGTGGGTGCGGGGCTCGAGCTGGGGCTGGGATCGACGCCGGCCGCGGTGGTGATGGCGGTGGCGATGGGCGCGGAGAACACGGTGTTCGCGCGGCACGGGCAGTCCGGCATCGGGCTGACGTACATGACGGGGACGCTGGTGCGGCTGGGGCAGCGCACGGCGGAGGCGGTGCTCGGCGGTCCATGGGGGCCGGTGCTGCCGGACACGCTGCTTTGGGTGGGGATGGTAGTGGGCGCGGCAGCCGGAGCTCTGGTGTACGACGCGGCTGGAGTGGCGGCGCTCTGGGTGGCCGTGGCGGTGGCGCTCGGGATGGCGGGCGTGGCTTTGTGGGGGCTGCGGCGGTAGGGCGCTTCCCCCCCGCGCCGGGCTGTGCCACAAGCGCGCCCCATGTCGAACCTCTATACCGAGACCGTGCTGGACGTGCGCCATTGGACGGACAGCCTGTTCAGCTTCCGCACCACGCGCGATCCGGCGTTCCGGTTCCTGTCGGGGCAGTTCACCATGATCGGGCTGCCGGTGGATGGGAAGCCGCTGTTGCGGGCCTATTCGATGGCGAGCGCGCATTACGACGACGCGCTCGAGTTCTTCAGCATCAAGGTGCCGGACGGGCCGCTGACGAGCCGGCTGCAGTCGATCAAGGTCGGCGACGAGGTGCTGGTGGGGCGCAAGCCCGTGGGCACACTGGTACAGGACAGCCTGGTGCCGGGGAAGAACCTGTATCTACTGGGCACAGGGACGGGGCTGGCGCCGTTCGCCTCGATCATCCGGGATCCGGACGTGTACGAGCGGTTCGAGACGGTGGTGCTGGGACATGGGTGCCGCCAGGTGGCGGAGCTCGAGTATGGGCGGGACCTGGTGGAGAGCCTGCCGGGCAACGAGATCGTGGGCGAGTTGGTGGGACCGAAGCTCCGCTATTATCCTACGGCGACACGTGAGCCGTTCGTGCACCAGGGGCGCATCACGGAGCTGCTCGAGAATGGGCGGATGACGGATGACCTGGCGCTGCCGCGGCTCAACAAGGAGACGGACCGGGTGATGTTGTGCGGCAGTCCGGCGTTCCTGACGGACATGGTGGTGCTGCTGGAGCGGCTCGGGTTCGCCGAGGGCAGCCATAGCCGGCCTGCCGAGTATGTGATCGAGAAGGCGTTCGTGGAGAAATGAACGGCTGCGCGGGGCCGGCGCTTGCTGGCCCATGCGACACCTGATCGTTTCCGCACTCCTCCTTGCCGGGCGTGCGCTGGCGCAGACCAATTGCTCCGAAGCCAGGCCCAACCGGACGGCCCTGGCCCGGAGCATCAGCCCCGAGGCGGCGCCGGCCGCGAAGTAGGGTTGCGCGTGCCCGGCGGTGTGCGACGCTGCCGGACATGAACGACACTGACGAGGCGTTGAAGCGGCTGGAGGCGGTGCGAGCCCGGCGAGGGTGGCTGCTGCCGCACCATGGGTTGATGGCGGTGGCCGCGCCTTCGGTGCTGGCGGGGTATGAGGCGGCCTACCAGGCCATCGCGCTCGAGGATCGGGTGCTGAGCCGGCATGACCGGGAGTTCGTGTGGCTGGCGGTGCTGGCGGCGACGGATGAGGGGTTGGCCACGCACCACGTGGCGAAGTTCCGGGCGGCGGGAGGCGACGAGGCAGGCGTCGGGCAGGCCTTCGCGGCCTGCGCCTGGGCGCTGGGCGGGCGGGCGCACGCGTTTGCGGCGCGGGAGTGGGCGGGGGTGGTGGCGCCGTGGGATCCGCGGACGGCGTATGTCGCGGGGGTGCGGGCGATGGCCCCGTTGCGGCTGGTGCACCTGGCGCAGGCGGCGGTGCAGGCGTGTGCCGGGCAGTGGGCGCTGTTGGAATGGCAGATCGTCGCGGCCTACGAGGACGGCGTGCCGGAAGGGGAGCTGGCGGAGGCGTTGACGCTGATGATGTTCCCGGGCTCGGTGCCGCGGTTCGTCGAGGCATGCGGCGTGTGGCTGCGGCTGGTGCAGGCGGGGGCGGTGCCGGCAAGCGCGCCTTATCGGGCCTGGGCGGCGGTGGCCGGGCAGGAGGGGTTCGAACGATGATGCGTGCGCTTGCGGCCCCCCTCCCCCGGCCCCTCCCGCAAGGGGCGGGGGGAAGCGTGCTGCGGCGGACGTTGCTTGGTGCGCTGGCAGCGCCGGCGCTCGTGCGGGCGCAGGGGGTGCCGACGCTGAACACGATGCGGTCGACGGCGAAGAGCTGGATCTGGATCGCGGAGGATTATGCGCGGGAGGCTGGGCATTTCGAGCGGGCCGGGGTTCGGGTGGTGCCGAACGCGTCGGGGCGGGGCAACAACGTGCCGGCGCTTGCAGGGTCGGGGGTGGATGTCGTGCTGGGGGACCAGTCGGCCAGCCTGCCGGGGATTGCGCAGGGGTTCCGGGTGCGGACCATCCTCCAGACGGTGAACCGGTATGCGAGCCACGTGGTGGTGAAGCGTGCGGCGCTGGAGCGGTTGGGGGTGGACGAGGGGAGCCCGGTGGCGGCGAAGTATGCGGCGCTCCGCGGGCTGACCCTGGGCACCACGGGGCCGGGGTCGGCCACGGACACGCTGCTGCGGTGGCTGGGGGTGCAGGGCGGGCTGGACCCGGGGCGGGAGATGCGGCTGCAGCCGGTGCAGGGCGGCGGGCCGGGGATGATCGCCGGGCTGCAGCAGGGGGCGCTGGACGGGTTCTGCCTGAGCTCGCCCACGAGCGACGTGGCGATCCTGCGGGCGGGATGTGCCTACCTGTTCGACATGGTGAGGCGGCCGCCGCCCGGGATGGCGCCGTTCTGCTACATCGTGGCGACGGTGAGCGAGCGGTCGTTGGCGGGCAACCGGGAGGCGCTGGTGCGGTATGCGATGGGGGTGGCGTCGGCGCTGCGGTCGATCGCGGCGGACCCGGGGGCGTTCAGGGCGTTTGCGCTGCGGTTCCTCGAGCTGGACCCGGCGGTGGCGGAGGCGGCTTGGGAGGGGAACGGGGCCATCTTCTTCGCCGACCCGACGCCCGACCCGGCGCTGTTCCCGGCGACGCGGGCGTTCGTGGACGCGGTGCTGGTGTCGCAGAAGGAGCCGAGGCTGCCCGGGTCGATGGCGTTCGAGGCGGTCTACGACACGAGCGTGGCCGCGGAGGCGTTGCGGAGGCTGGGCTGAGCGAGGTGGCCTTCCTTCACCCATAGATTTGCGCCGTTCGGCCCGGCGGTTGCGGCGAGGGTCGCGCCGGGCGGGAGGCGGACCCAGGAGAGCGGCCCGAAGGTTTCCCCGGTTTCGGCGAAGCTGCCTTCCAGGACGAGCAGCTCAGCGCCGCCTGGGAGCGAGCGATGGATCGCGACGCCAGGGCCCCAGCGCTCCAGGCGGACGCGTTCGTGGGCGTCGGCGAAGAGGGCAGCTGCCTCGATGCCGGGGGCGTCCGTGGCGAGCGGCAGGGTGGTGGTGTCGAGGCGGACGGGGGTGCGGTCTGCCGGGTCGAACTGCCAGAGCTTGACGAAGATGGTGCAGCCCGGGGCGGAGCCCGGCGTGTGGCGGGTGGTGGGCGGGTTGCGGACGTAGGTGCCCACGGGGAAGTCGCCGTGCTCGTCCTGGAAGGTGCCTTCGAGGACGAGGAACTCCTCTCCGCCGCCGTGGGTGTGCGGGGCGAAGGCGCTGCCTGGGGCGTATCGGACGATCGAGGTCGCGCGGGCGACCTCGCCCCCCACGCGGTCCAGCATGCGGCGGTCCACGCCCGGGATGGGCGAGGGGGTCCAGGGCAGGCGGGCCGCGTGGACGGAGGCGCGCCGGGTGAAGTCCGCGTGGATGTTCATCAGGCGACCACCACGTCGCCGGCCGGCAGGGGCTCGCCGCGGGCGACGCGCTGGATGTTGGCGTACATGCGGCCGACGGTGGCGGCGAAGTTCTCCGAGGACTGGGCGGCGATGTGGGGGGTGGTGATGAGGCCGGGAAGGCCGAGGAGGGGGCTGTCGGCGGGGAGGGGTTCTTCGGCGAAGACGTCCATGGCGGCGGCCTGGATGGTGCGGTCGGCGAGGGCCTGGACGAGGTCGGCCTCGACCACGATGCCGCCGCGGGCGACGTTGATGAGGATGGCGGTGCGCTTCATGGTGCGCAGCGCGGCGGCGTCGATCATGCCTTCGGTTTGCGGCGTGAGGGGGCAGTGGAGGCTTACGACATCCGACTGGGCGAGGAGCTCGGGGAGTGTGACGTGGCGGAGGGCGAGGGCCTGCTCCTGGTCGGGCGGGAGGGGCGTGGGCTTGGTGTAGAGGAGGGTGCAGTCGAAGCCGCGGAGGAGTTTTGCCACCGTGGTGCCGATGGCGCCCATGCCGACGATGCCGACGGTCTTGCCGGAGAGGCCGAGGGCCGGGCGGCCGCCGATGCCGCCCCAATTGCCCTGCTGGAGGGCGGCGTGGGTCTGGGCCAGGTTCCGCATGGCGGCGATCATGAGGCCGATGGTGAACTCGGCGACGGGCACGGCATTGCTGCCGGTGGTGCGGGCGACCTTGATGCCGAGGCTGCGGGCGGCGTCCAGGTCCAGGTTGTCGACGCCGACGCCCCATTTGTGCAGGAGTTTGAGGCGTGGGGCGGCGCGAAGGAGGGCCTCGGGGGCGGGGGCCTGGCCGGCGATGATGTAGTCGGCGGTTGCGGCGAGGGCGTGGAGTTCGGCGTCCTCGCGGGATTCGGGGTGGGTGAGGGTGTAGCCCTCCGGAAGGAGGCTGCGGAGGCGGTTGGCGGTGGAGGCGGGGAGGGGGTCGATGACGAGGATGGTTTCGGTCATGCGTAGGCCTTCACGAGGGTGTGCAGTTGCGTTTATTGCGAATAAATCCGCGAAGCGCTATACCGCCGGATGGGAGGTGAGTCATGACAACAGCACTCGACGTGAGGTCCGTGTCGCCGCACCTGCCGAGCGTATCGGAGAGGGAGGCCGCTAACCGGCTGCGACACGTTCTAGCTGCCAGTGTTACGGACCAGGGCAACGCCCACCTCTCGATCACGGACAAGGCCGGCCAGCCTGCCGAGATCATACTGATGCCAGCACTGTCGGACATGCTTTTGGACCTGTTGCGGCTGCTGGGGCAAGGCAAGGCGGTCACGCTCGTGCCCACAAGCGAGATGGTGACGACGCAGCAGGCGGCAGACCTTCTTAATGTATCACGCCCTTACCTGATCACCCTGCTGCAACGAGGGATGCTTCCGTTCATAACGGTCGGCCGGCACCGCCGGGTGCTGGCGGAACACGTGCTTGCCTATAAGCAGGCACGGGATGCGAAGCGAGAGGCTGCGCTGGAAGACCTTGCGGCCATCGACGCTGACCTGATTTGATATTTGTATGCAAATCGATTCACGGCCGTCATCGATGCCAACGTCTTGGCATCTGCGTTGGAGCGCAACCTCGTCCTGAGCCTTGCGGCGGCTGGCCTCTTCCGCGTCCGATGGTCGGAGACCATCCTCGGTGAGACCGAAAGGGCCATCGCCGAAATACTGCATAAGCAGCCCGACGCCTTCGATGCGGCCTTCAGAGCTTGTCGGGCTATGCGAGAGGCTTTCGACGAAGCGATGGTTCACGACTGGGAGACATATGCCGCAGGGGTGAGCTTGCCGGATCAGGACGATGTTCATGTCGTGGCAGCCGCACGGGCAGCCCAGGCGGCCGTGATCGTCACCAACAATACGAGACACTTTCCGGTTGCGACTTTGGTGCCGTTCGGGCTGGAAGCTAAAAGTGCCGACGACTTCATCGCCGACGCACTCGACCTTGACCATGCGACCGGTGCGGCAGCGATCGCGCGCATGCGGCAGCGGTTCAATCGTCCAAGCATTACGGCTGATGCGTTGCTGCTCAAGCTTGAGGCGCGAGGCTTGACGCAAACTGCTAGCGCGCTGGCGCCGTACGCCGAGCTGATCTGAGGCTCTCACACCACGAACCCTACCCCTTTTCGGGCGAGGCCTCCGGCGACTGCGACGGGGGTGCCGTCGGCGCGCCAGCAGGCGGCGCCTTCGAGAGTGCCGTCGTCGTGGAAGCGGATGGCGTTCATGCCGCCGGCGATGCGGGGGGAGGGGACGCAGCGGTGGCCCATGGCTTCGAGGGCGGGGGCGAGGGTTGGGTAGAGGGCTTCCTCGATCTCGAGGGTGTGGCCTTGGGTGAAGAGGCGGGGGGCTTCGACGGCTTGCTGGAGGGTCATGCCGTGGTCGATGAGGTTGACGATGGCCTGCATGGCGCTGGGGAAGATCCGGAGGGCGCCGGGGAGGCCGATGGCGACCCAGGGGCGGCCGTCCTTCAGGACGATCATGGGGGCCATGGAGGTGAACACGCGTTTGCCGGGGGCGATGGAGAGGGCGTGGCCGGGGTGGGGGTCGAAGTTGAACATGTAGTTGTTGCAGATGAGGCCGGTGCCGGGCACGGCGATGCGGGCGCCGAACAGGGCGTTGATGGTCTGGGTGGTGGTGACGACGAGGCCGGTGTGGTCGGCGGTGGTGACGTGGGTGGTGCAGGCGCCCTCTGAACCCGGGATGCCGGGGGACCAGGATTGGGCGTGGGCCGGGTCGATGGCGGCGGCGCGGGCGGCGGCGTAGGCAGGGTCGAGCAGGGCCTCGATGGGGACGCGGATGAAGTCGGGGTCGGCGGTGGCGGCGCTTCGGTCGGCGAAGGCGATCTTGAGCACCTCGGCGAGGAGGTGGGCGCTGGCGGGGGTGCCGAAGCCGGCGGCTCGGAGGTCGAAGTGCTCGAGCACCGCGAGCATCTGGGCGATGTGGACGCCGGAGCTGGCGGGGGGTGGGGGGCCGATTATGTCGTGGCCGCGGTATCTTCCCTGGATGGGGGCACGGTCGCGGAGGGTATAGGCGGTGAGGTCGGCTTCGGTGACGAGGCCGCCTTCGGAGGCCATGTGGGCGGCGAGTGCGGCGCCGAGCGGGCCGCCGTGGAGGGCGGCGGGGCCTCGGGCGGCGATGAGGCGGAGGGTCTCGGCGTAGTCGGGGCGGCGAAGGCGGCTGCCTGGCTGGAGGGGGGCGCCGCCGGGGAGGAAGAGGGCGGCGAGCTCCGGGTCGCGCGCCAGGTCGGCGGCGGTGTCGGTGATGCAGGTGGTGAGGTAGGGGGTGGTGGTGAAGCCGCGCCCGGCGAGCTGGATGGCGGGGGCCATGACGTCGTCGAGGGGCATGGTGCCGTGGCGCTCGAGGGTGGTGCACCAGGCGAGGAGGGCACCGGGAGTGGCGACGGCGCGGGCGCCGCGGTGGTTCTCGCGGCCTTCCGTCTCCTGGTAGTCGGGGAGGGTGTCGGACACGGTGCGATACATGTCGGGGCGGGCGGCGGCGGGGGCGGTGCTGAGGCCGTCGATGACGACGTGTTCGCCCGAGGGGAGGCGGATGTGGGCGAGGCCGCCGCCGAGGGGGCCGACCATCATGGGCTCGACCACGGACAGGGCGAAGAGGGCGGCGATGGCGGCGTCAACGGCGTTGCCGCCTGCGAGGAGCATCTGGGCGCCGGCGGCCGAGGCGAGGGGGTGGTTGGCGACGACCATGCCGCGGTCGCCCAACGCCGGGTGCTTGTCGGTCATGCTTGCTTTCCGAGGGTGCGGGTGATGCCGACGAGCCGGTCGACGGCGAGGATGGCGAGGAGGGCGGTGAGGATGAGGGTCATGGCGAGGGCTGCGAGGAGAGGGTCCACGCGGGATTCGGCGTAGTGGAAGAGGGTGACGGGGAGGGTGGTGAGGCGGGGGCCGACGAGGAAGAGGGAGATGACGGTTTCGTCGAAGCTGAGGAGGAAGGCGAGGGTGGCGGCGGCGAGGGCACCAGGGGCGGCGAGCGGCAGGGTGACGAGGGTGAAGGTGCGGAGCGGGCGGGCGCCGAGGGTTGCGGCGGCGTCCTCGAGGCCCGGCGGCAGGTTTCCGAGTGCGGTGCCCATGATGCGGACGACGAAGGGCAGGACGACGGCGAGGTGGCCGAGGGCGAGGCCGGGCCAGGTGGCGAGGAGGCCGAGCGGCTGGAGGACCATGAGCAGGCCGAGGCCGATGACGAGGGTGGGGAGGAGGAGGGGGAGGGAGAGGATGAGGGTCACCCAGGGCGGGACGGCGCCGCGGGCGACGGCGAGGGCGGCGGGGAAGCCGGTGGCGATGGCGATCGTGGTGACGAGCAGGGCCAGAAGCGCGCTGTTGCGGGCGGCGGCGAGGATTGGGCCGTTATGGAGCAGGGCGTCGAACCAGCGGAGGGAGAAGCCTGGGGGCGGGAAGGTGAGGAATGGGCCGGAGGAGAGGCTGAGGATGGCGACGATGGCGATGGGGGCGAGGAGGAGGGTGTAGCCGGCGGCGGCGAGGGTGAGGACGATGGGGTGGTTCATGGGTTTTGTGCGTTCACGCGGTCGGCGCGTGTGGCCACCCCTCCCCCCAGCCCCCTCCCGCAAGGGGAGGGGGAGAGGTGCTGCTCCCCTCCCCTTGCGGGAGGGGCCGGGGGAGGGGTGACCGGAAGACCCGCTCTCATGTGCCCACGCGCTTGAGCAAAGCCGACTGCGCGGCGAGGATCAGGGCGAGCAGGAGCAGCACGTACATCGCCAGCGCGGCGGCGGTGGGCCAGTCGAGGGTTTGGACGGCGGCGTCGTAGATTTCGGTGGCGAGGACGAAGACGCGGCCGCCGCCCATGAGCTTGGGGGTGATGAAGGCGGACATGCCGAGGACGAAGGCGAGGATCCAGGCGCCGAGGATGGCGGGGAGGGTGAGGGGGACGGTGATGCGCCAGAAGGTGCTGAGCGGGCGGGCTCCGAGGGTTGCGGCTGCGTCCTCGAGGGCGGTGTCCAGGCGGCCGAAGCCGGCGAGCAGAGCGAGGACGGTGTAGGGCATGACGCTTTCCGTGAGGCCGATCTGAACGCCTGTCCAGTTGTTGATGAGGGGTTGGCGAGGGAGGCCGAGTGCGGCGAGGCCGGCGTTGACGAGGCCCTGGTCACCCAGAATGGCGAGCCAGCCGATGACGCGGGCGGTGCCGGAGACGAGCAGTGGCGCGATGGCGGCGAGCGCGAGGGCGGCGCGGAAGCGGGAGCGGGTGCGGACGAGGAAGAGGGCCATGGGGTAGGCGAGCAGCAGGGCGCCCGTGGCGGACACGGCGGAGAGGCGCAGGCTGTCGAAGGTGAGGCCCCAGGTGAACGCGTCCTCTGCGAGGCGGACGTAGGTCTCCCCGGTGATGTCGGGGAAGAGGCGGCCGTCTTCCGTGCGGTTGAGGCTCATCCGGGCCAGGATGCCGAGGGGCCAGAGGAAGGCGAGGGCCAGGATGGCGAGGGCGGGCAGGCAGAGCAGGAGGCCGGTGCGGCGGGTCATGCGGGGAAGGCCATGGTGTGCGAGGGCTCCCACCCGGCACGGGCGGGGGCACCGGGGGTGAGGGTGCGCCAGGCCGGGTCGTCGGCGGGCAGGTCGATGGGGACACGGCCGGCCGGGGTGTCGAGGACGAGCTCGACGGTGGCGCCGGTGTAGTCGATGGAGGCGATGGTGCCGTCCAGCACGTTGGGGAACCCATCCAGGGCGGGGGCACCCGGGGCGAGCAGGCGGATGCGGTGTGGGCGGATGAAGAGGGTTACGGGGCCGTGGTGGGGCGTGGCGGTATGGAGGGTGGAGCCATGCGAGCCGGGGCCGCACCGGGTGGTGGTGCCGTGCGCGGTGCCGGGGAGGCGGGCGCTGCGGCCGACGAAGGTGGCGACGAAGGCGGTGGCGGGGCGCTCGAACACGTCCTCCGGGGTGCCGAGCTGGGCGATGCGGCCGCGCTCCATGACGGCGACCTGGTCGGCCATGGCCAGCGCCTCGGCCTGGTCGTGGGTGACGAACACGGCGGTGGCGCCGAGGCGGCGCTGGAGGATGCGCATTTCGACGCGGAGCTCGTCGCGGAGCTTGGCGTCGAGGGCGGAGAGGGGTTCGTCGAGCAACAGGAGCGTGGGTTCGATGGCCAGCGCGCGGGCGAGGGCGACGCGCTGCTGCTGGCCGCCGCTGAGCTGGCGGGGCTTTTTCCCCGCGTGGTCGGACAGGCCGACAAGGTCCAGCGCAGCCCGCGACCGGCGCAGGCGTTCGGAGGTGCCGACGCCCTGCATGCGGAGGCCGAAGCCGACATTGGCCTCGACGGTCATGTGCGGGAAGAGGGCGTAGGACTGGAACACGACGCCCATGCGGCGGGACCAGGGAGGCAGGTGCGTCACGTCCTGGCCGGCGACCAGGATGCGGCCGGCGTCGGGTTGTTCGAGCCCGGCGATCATGCGGAGGGTGGTGCTCTTGCCGCAGCCGGAGGGGCCGAGGAGGGCGACGAGGCTGCCGGCCGCGAGGTGCAGGCTGACGCCATCGACGGCATTGATGCCGGCGTAGGTGCGGCGGAGGCCTTGGAGCTCGAGCTGTGCCATGCGGTGCTGGCTAGCGTGTGCCTGCGGCGATGACCTCGCGGCGCCAGCGCTGGGTCCAGTTGTCGCGCAGGCGCACCATCTCGGCCCAGTCGACGGGAATGACGCTGGCGCGGGCCTCGGCCCCGCTGCGGGCGGCGGCGGCCGGGGAGATTTGCGCGGTGGCGTTGGTGGCACCGTAGAACATGGCTTCCGTGAAGGCGGCCTGCGGCCCGGCGCTCAGGGCGTGCTGCATGAAGGCGAGGGCGGCGGTGCGGTTCTTGGCGCCGGCGACCAGGTTGATCATGTTGAGCTGTCGCACGGTGCCTTCGGTTGGGAGCATGACGCCGATGCGGCCCTGGGAGCGGTCCCGGAAGAGCTGGGCGCGGGCGTTCCAGCCGGTGGCGAAGGTGAGGGTGTTGTTGAGGATGAGGGTGTAGCCGTCCGGCTGCGGGTCGAAGGTCTGCACGCTGGGGGCGATGGCGCGCAGGGTGCGGAAGGCGCCGTCGGGCTTGCGCCAGTCGTTGCCGTCGGCCTGGGCCATGATGGCGGTGAGGGCGAGGGCCTGGATGTTAGGGGGTGCGGAGAGGCCGACGCGGCCGCGCCAGCGCGGGTCCTGCAGGACGCTCAGGCTGGTGGGGGCGGGCTGGACGGCCTGGGTGTCGTAGACGATGACGAGGTGGTCGAAGGTGACGGCGGGGCCGCAGCCGGCGGGGTCCTGCGCCTGGGGGTCGAGCTGGGCCATGGCGGGGACCATGGCGGGGGTCAGTTTCTCGATGAGGCCTTCGGCGCAGGCGATGGCGGCGGTGGTGGTGTCCATGATGACGACGTCCACCTGCGGGTCCGTGCGCTGGGTGCGGAGCTGGCCGAGCATGACGGCGGAGCTGCCGGCGCCGTAGAACTCGGCCGTGTGGGGGCCGGCCTTGGTGAAGGGGGCGAGGACGGCGGCGGTGTAGTTTTCTTGGAAGGGCCCGTCGGAGTAGGCCATGATTCGTGCCGTTTCGGCATGCGCCGGGAGGGCGAGGAGAGCGAGCATCGCGAGGGTCGGGCGCATGGTGGGGCTCCTAGGTTGCGAGGACCTTCGCGGTGGCGCCGCTGATGGCGCCGAGCTTTTCGCCGTGGGCCACGCGGCCCTGTGTGTCGAGGCCCCGGGCCTGGGTCTCGATGGCGCGGCGGGCTTCCGCCTCGGCTTCGGCGGGTGGCAGGACGAGGACGCCGGTGTCGTCGCAGAGGACGGCGTCGCCGGGCATGACGACGGTGCCGCCGATGCAGACGGGCATGTTGAGGTGGCCGCCGAGGTCCAGGATGCGGGTGGTGATGGGGGCCATGCCGCGGCACCACATGGGGAAGTCGCTGGCTTCGATCTCCTCCATGTCGGTGCAGGGGCCGTCGACCACGCCGGCTGCGGCGCCTGCGGCCTTGGCGGCGACGGTGACGCCGCCGCCCCAGCAGGCGTAGCGATCGTCGCCGAGGCGGTCGACGACGAGGATGTCACCGGGGCGGAGGAGGCCGAGGGCGTGGTGCAACAGGGTGCTGTCGGGACCGGGGATGGCCAGGGTGATTGCGGTGCCGGCGACGCGGCGGCGGCGGAGCAGTGGCTGGATGCGGCGGTCGGCGAAGCCCCACCAGCGCCAGTGGCCGACGGTGGCCGTCTCGGTTTGTTGCAGGAGGGCGACCACCTCGGCGCTGATCTGGTTCGGGGTCGGTCCGATCTCGTATTTCATTCGGGGCTCCTTGCGGATGCATCCTTGCGCGGCGTGGGGCGGATGGGAAGGCGGCACGCGTTGATTGCGGGGGCGGCGGCGCTGCCCGGGATGCTGATGGGGGGTCGGGCGATGGCCGGCGGGGACGAGGCGTGGCTGCGGGACGAGCTGCGGGAGCGGGTGGTGCGGTGCGAGCGGAGCCCCGGGATGGTGGTGGGGATGGGCGAAGGCTCGAGCGACGGTAGGCGGCACCGGTTCTTGGCGGAGGGGGTGGTGACGCCGGGTGGGGCGGCGGTGGACGAGCGGACGCCGTTCGAGATCGGGAGCGTGACGAAGCTGTTCACGAGCCTGGTGCTGGCCGAGATGGTGGTCCGGGGGGAGGTGCGGTTGGACGCGCCGGTGCGGGGGCTGTTGCCGGAGGGAGTGCAGATCGCGGGCGGGCGGGGAGACTTGATCACGCTGGCGATGCTGGCGACGCATCGGTCCGGGCTGCCGCGGCTGCCACCGAACCTGGATGCCGAGAGCTCCGACCCGTTTGCAGGGTATGACGAGGCGGCGTTGCATGCCGGGCTGGCCGGGGCGCGGCTGGTGGCACGGCCCGGGACGCAGGTGCTCTACTCGAATTTCGGGGCCGGGCTGCTGGGGCATGCGCTGGGGCGCGCGTCGGGGCTGGGGTATGCCGGGCTGCTGCAGGCGCGGGTGCTGGGGCCGTTGGGGCTGGCGGACACGACGCTGGACGTGCCCGGGGGTGCGGCGACGGGGCATGATGATGGGTTCGACCCGGTGCCGCCGTGGCGGTTCGATGCGCTGGCGGGGGCGGGGGCGCTGCGGTCGACCGCGTTGGACCTGTTGCGGTTCATGGAGGCGCTTGGGGGCGTGTTCGCGGCGGCGGGTGCCGTTATGGCACGGCCGGTGGCTGAGGGCGGGCTCGGGCAGGCGGCGGCGCTGCCCGGCGGCGTGTCCGTGCTGGCCCACGAGGGCGGAACGGGCGGGTTCCGGAGCTATGCCGGGCTAGTGTGGGGCGGGGCGCGCGCGGCCGTGGTGCTGACGAACTCGACGGCGGGGTCGGTCGGGGATTTGGGCACAAGGCTGTTGGATGAGCGGCAGCCGTTGCAGCGGTTCCGCCGGCCCGTCCAGGTGTCACCCGCAGCGATGGACCGGCTGGCCGGGCGCTACACGCTGCGGCCCGGCATGGAGTTCCAGGTGACGCGGAGCCTTGGCTCACCCGGGGCGGCGCAAGATTGGGCGGCCCGACTGATGGTGCAGCTCACCGGACAATCTGCCGTCCAGGTCTTCGCGATGTCGGAGTGGGAGTGGTTCTGCAAGAGCGTCGGGGCCCAGCTCAGTTTCGAGCCGGGGACCGATGGACGGGCTGTGCGGCTCGTGCTGCACCAGAACGGGCTCGACACGGTGGCGGTGCGGGTGGAGTGAGGGTTCCGCCATCCCGGGCGGGCGCTACCTACATCGATGCGGTCATCGCGAGCCGAAGGGTTGGCGATCCTGGGGCCATGAGAGCCAGCCTATGCGGCCCCTGGATCTCCACGGCCCAAGCAGGCCTCGCGATGATGGCGTTTTGGATGGCTTGGGAGGTGTGCAGCCTTACGGGGCTAGCAGGCGGTCGAGCCGGGCGCGGGTGATGGCGGCGATGGCGGCCAGGGCGGCCTCGTGCTCCTGCGCCTGGGTGTTGGCGAGGCGGGCCCGCATTTCCTCGCGGACGCTGTCGCGGGTGGGGTGGGCGGCGAGGGGGACGATGCAGGGTTGGGCGAAGCGGGCGCGGTAGGCGGCGTTGAGGGCGGCGAGGTGTTCGGCTTCGGCTGCGCTCAGGCTGGGGTAGCCGAGGCGGGATTGTTCGGTGCCGGAGGCGGGGGTGAGGTTGGCGCCTGGTGGCGGGCCGAGCTCGGGGTGGGCTCGGATGAGGGCCAGCTGGTCCGCGTGGGGTGCGGCGTGGACCGTGGCCATGAGGGCGTCATGGAGCGCGTCGACGCTGGGCCAGGGGGGTGAGGTGCGGGTGGCGACCCAGGGTGAATGCTCGAACAGGTCCTGGAGCGGGGACGGGTCCGCGTTCAGGTTGGCGAGGGTGACGGCGGTTGGCAGTCTATGGGACCTTCCGCATGGTCCACCGGTGTTCGCACTGCATGCTGGAGATGGTGATCTCGAGGTTGCCGTCGCGGGCGGCACCCTCGAGGCGGCCGTCGCCGTCGTTGGTGCTGAAGGCGCCGGCGGGGCCGATGTTGGCCGTGAGTGGGGTGCGGGTGCGGCCGCCGGCGGAGTAGGCGAGGGTGATGGCGCCGTTCTGGACCTCGTAGACGCGCGGGCCGGAGCGGGGGCAGAAGCGATCGCCGCGGACGAGGCGTGCCGTGCCGCGGTATCGGCCCTCGACCCCGACGGGTGGGCCGGGCGGAGGCTCGAGCACGATGGGCCGCGGGGCGCAGGCCTCGAGCGCCAGGAGGCCGAGCAGCAGGGCGCCGACGCGGTGCACGGTGGGGCGATCCACGGTGGGGCGATCCACTAGGCGACGATGTCCGTGCCGGCGAAGAAGTAGCCGATCTCGTGGGCGGCGGCTTCCGGGCTGTCGCTGCCATGGACGGAGTTGGCCTCGATGGACTCCGCGAACATCTTGCGGATGGTGCCTTCGTCGGCGTTGGCCGGGTTGGTGGCGCCCATGATGCGGCGGTTGGCGGCGATGGCGTCCTCGCCCTCGAGCACCTGGACCACGACGGGGCCGCTGGTCATGAAGCCGACGAGGTCCTTGAAGAAGCCGCGGGCGCTGTGGGCGGCGTAGAAGCTTTCGGCCTGGGCGGCGCTGAGCTGCATGCGGCGCTGGGCGACGATGCGGAGGCCGTGCTCCTCGAAGACGGCGTTGATCTTGCCGGTGAGGTTGCGGCGGGTGGCGTCGGGCTTGAGGATGCTTAGGGTGCGTTCGATGGCCATTGCGGGCCTCCTGCGATGGGATGCGGGCGTCTAGCCGCTTGGGGCGGTCGGGGCAAGCGGGTGGGGGTAAGCCGGGGGGCGTGCCGGGCGCGTGCCGGGGGGCAGTCCACGGTCCAGGCCCGCGCTAGCGGCCACCCCTCCCCCGACCCCTCCCGCCAGGGGAGGGGGGAAGAACTGGCCTGTGGTGACCCGAGCGCCTATCTGTGCGGCATGAGCCTGCTGACGTTGGACAAGGTGGTGATACGGGTGGCGGGGCGGACGCTGCTCGATGGGGCGGAGCTTCGGGTGGACCCGGGGCGGCGGATCGGGCTCGTGGGGCGGAACGGGGCGGGCAAGAGCACGCTGCTCAAGGCGATCGCGGGCGAGCTCGCGGTGGATGGGGGGGAGATCCGGATCAGCGCGCGGGCGCGGCTGGCGCAGGTGCGGCAGGAGGCGCCGAGCGGCGGGCAGAGCCTGGTCGAGACGGTGCTGGCGGCGGACGTGGAGCGGCTGGCGCTGTTGGCGGAGCAGGAGGACTGGCGTGACGGCGGGGCTGAACCTGGGCGGCTGGCCGAGGTGCATGAGCGGCTGCGGGCCATCGGCGCGGAGGCGGCGCCGGCGCGGGCGGCGACGATATTGGCCGGGCTGGGGTTCGACGCGGCGCAGCAGGCGCGGCCCGTGGACAGCTTCTCGGGCGGGTGGCGCATGCGTGTGGCGTTGGCGGCGGCGCTGTTCCTGCAGCCGGACCTGCTGCTGCTGGACGAGCCGACGAACCATCTGGACCTCGAGGCGACGCTTTGGCTCGAGACTTGGCTGGCGCGGTTCCCGGGGGCTTGCCTGATCGTGAGCCATGACCGGGGGCTGCTGGACCGGTGCGTGGAGGCGATCGCGCATCTGGACCGGGGGAAGATCAGCCTGACGCCGGGCGGGTATGACGAATTCGTGCGGATCCGGACCGAGCAGGCGATGCAGCAGGTGCGGGCTGCGGAGCGGATCACGGCGCAGCGGGCGCACATGCAGGCCTTCGTGGACCGGTTCCGGGCGCAGGCGACGAAGGCTCGGCAGGCGCAGAGCCGGCTGAAGGCGTTGGCGCGGATGCCGATGATCGAGAGCGTGGTGGAGGATGCGCCGAGCCGGTTCGCCTTCCCCGAGGGCCCGGCGTTGGCGCCGCCGATCGCGGTGCTGGAGCGGGTGGATGCCGGGTATGGCGACGTGCGGGTGCTGCGGGGGCTGAACCTGGGGGTGGAGCCGGACGACCGGATTGCGCTGCTCGGGGCCAACGGGAACGGCAAGAGCACGCTGGCGAAGCTGTTGGCGGGGCGGCTGGCGCCGATGAGCGGGGAGCTGCGGCGGAGCAGCAAGTTGCGGGTGGGGTATTTCGCGCAGCACCAGACGGACGAGCTGGTGCTGGGGGAGACGCCCGTGGACCACATGGCGCGGGCGCTGCCGGAGGCGACGCCGCCGCAGGTGCGGAGCCAGCTCGCGCGGTTCGGGCTGGATGCGGACCGGGCTGGCAGCAGGGTGGGGGCGCTGTCGGGTGGGGAGAAGGCGCGGCTGCTGCTGGCGCTGGCGACGCGGGATGCGCCGCAGCTGCTGATATTGGACGAGCCGACGAACCACCTCGACATCGATGCGCGGGAGGCGCTGGTGCGGGCGTTGGCGGAGTTCCAGGGGGCGGTGCTGCTGATTACGCACGACCCGCACCTGGTGGAGCTGGTGGCGGACCGGTTGTGGCTGGTGGCGGACGGCACGGTGCGGCCGTTCGAGGGGGACATGGACGAGTATCGCGCGCTGCTGGCCGAGCGGGCCCGGGGTGGGCGGGACGCGAAGGCGGAGGCGCCGAGCCGGCGGGACGAACGGCGGGAGCGGGCGGAGAGCCGGGTGCAGACGGCGCCGCTGCGGCGGCGGGCGCGGGATGCGGAGGCGGCGCTGGCGAAGCTCGGGGCGGAGCGGGCGCGGATCGAGCGGCTGCTGGCCGACCCGGCGCTGTATGCGAACGGGCGCGGGGCCGACGTGGCGACGGCGCAGCGGGAGCTGGCGCGGGTGGCGCGGGAGACGGAGGCGGCGGAGACGGCGTGGCTCGAGGCGGAGGCGGCGCTGGAGGAGGCGGCGGCGTGAGCGCGTTCGTGGCGCTCGGGCGGAGCTTGCTGGCCCCCTCCCCCCGGCCTCTTCCCAAGAGGTGGAATTCGCCCAGATTGACCGGGACCGGCGTGCCGTGCGCCTATCCGGATCGGACGGGTCGGAGCCTGAATTGATGCGGCATATCGTTTTGGCGATGGTTCTCCTGCTTGGCCTCGATGGGGCTGCGGTGGCGCAGGGCGCACCTTTGGTGGCGGCGGCCACGGACGTGCAGGAGCGGTTCGTGCGGGCCGTGGAGGAGGGGCGGCAGGCCTACACGGCGGGGGCGAACGACCTGGCGCGCGGCGCGGCGCGGCCGCGGCGGGCGGAGGCGTTGTGCCGGATCGTGCCGCGGGGCCGGGTGGACAATTGGGTGGGGAAGGTGGTGACGCTGGCCTCGAGCGCCGGGGGGCGCGGGGTGATCGCGATCGAGGTGGCGCCGCGGGTGGTGGTGGCGACGAACCGGGCGGATGCGGGGGACGAAGCGGACCGGACCTTGCTGGACCCGCGGGCCGTCCTGTTCGCCAACGCGAGCACGCTGGCGCCGGGGGACCGGGTGCAGTTCAGCGGGCTGCTGCTTCCTGGGTCGACCGATTGCTTCCGGGAGGTTGGCCGGGACGTGGCGGCGAGCATGACGCAGCCGGAGTTCATCATCCGGCTCGATGGGTTGCGCAAGGTGGTGCCGCCGCCGACCAATGCGGTGTTGAGCGGGCAGGTGCCGCCGATGTCGATCGCGCAGTCTTCGGAATATGTGCGGGATGCGGTCGAGACGATCGCCGGGGCGTCGGCGTGTGGGGTGGAGAACCGGCGGGTGTTCGGGGTGATCATCAAGGTGCTGATCCGGGCGGCGGCCGGGCAGTCGAGCGAGCAGCGGGACTTGTTGATCGACCTGATGTTCAATCCGGCGAGCGAGCGGGCGCAGGCCAAGGAGAATTGCGACATGAAGCAGGTTTCGCTGGACCGGCTGGAGGCGGAGGTCAACTAGGGTGGCGGCTGGGCCTGCGCTGGCCTGCGGGGTGTGCGGGGCGGCGTGCCGGGCCGGGTTCGTGGCGCCGCCGCCGGAGCTGGCGCCGGACCTGGACTTCCGGCCTGGGGAGCCGACGCGGTCGACGTTGGGGCGATGGGTGCAGACGTGCCGGGGTTGCGGGGCGTGTGCGCCGGAGCTGGCGCGGCTGCCGGGCCGGCTGCGGGAGGTGGTCGAGGGCGATGCCTATCGGGCGGTGAGGGGCGCTGCGCTGCGCTGGGCGATGCTGGCGGAGGCGCAGGGGGAGGCGGGGCTCGCGTCGGACGCGGTGCTGCAGGCGGCCTGGGCGGCGGACGATGCCGGGGACGACGCGGCGGCGCGGGGCTTGCGGGTGCGGGCGGCTGCGCTCGCGGGCGAGCCTGCGACGGTGCAGGATGGGCTTCGGCTGGTGGACGTGCTGCGCCGTGCAGGCATGGCGGAGGCGGCGCGGGCGCGGGCCGAGGCGTTGCTCGCCGGGCTGCTCGAGGAGACGGACGGGGCGCTGCTGCGCTACCAGCTCGGGCTGCTGGATGGGGGGGATGCGGGGCGGCACCTGCTCTCGAGCGCCTTGCGGCCGCCGGCGCAGCGGCCGCATGTGACGCAGAATCGCGCGGCCCCGGGCAAGCCAGTCGGCAGGCCCGGGCTGTGGCGGCGGCTGTTGGGAGGCTGAAGCGCATGGAAACGGGTGTGACGCGTGCGGCGCTCGAGCTGGCGCTGGCGGGCAAGGCGAAGCCCGTGGGGTCGTTGGGGCGGGTGGAGGAGATCGCGGTGCAGCTGGGCCTGTTGCAGGACACGCTGCGGCCCCTGGTGACCGACCCGGTGGTGGCGGTGTTCGCGGGGGACCACGGGGCGGTGGGCTCGGGGGCGAGCGCGTTCCCGCAGGCCATCACGGCGGCGATGGTGGGGGTGTATCTCGAGGGCCGGGCGGCGGTGAACGTGTTTGCGCGGCAGGCGGGGGCGCGGGTGCTGGTGGTGGATGCGGGCGTGTCGGCGCAGCTGGCGGACCGGCCCGGGCTGGTGGCGACGCCCGTGGGGCAGGGCACGGCGGACCTGGTGCTGGGCCCGGCCATGACGGAGGCGCAGGCGGCGCTGGCGGTGGCGCGGGGCGAGGCGGTGATGGACCAGCTCGCCGATGGCGGCAGCACGGTGGTGGCGCTTGGGGAGATGGGGATCGGCAACACGCTGAGTGCGGCGCTGCTGGCGCACAAGGTGGCCGGGCTGCCGCTGGTGGTGGGCCCGGGCGCGGGGGGGCACGACGAGGCCTCGCTCGAGCGGAAGCGCGTGGCGGCGGACGGCGCCTCGGCGCGGACGGCGGCGCGGCTGGAGCCGATGGCGGCGTTGGCGGAGTATGGCGGGTTCGAGACGGCGATGCTGGTGGGGGCCATGCTTCGGGCCGAGGAGCGGCGGGTTTGCGTCGTGGTGGATGGTGTGATCGTGACGGCGGCGGCGGTGGTGGCGCATGGCATCCGGCCGAGCGTGTTGCGGGCCTGCATCTTCTCGCACCGCTCGAGCGAGCCGGGGCACGATGCGATGCTGGAGTTCCTGGGCGTGCGCCCGCTAATGGATCTGGGCATGCGGTTGGGCGAGGGCAGCGGGGCGGCGCTGGCGTTGCCCATGATCCAGGCGGCGGCGCATCTGGTGGCGGAGATGGCGGAGCTGTCGGAGGTGATGCTGCCCGCGCCGCCGCCGCCACTCCTTGCGGGGACCGCGCCGGAGGGGCCTTCGATGCCGCAGTTCACGTTCCCGGCCTTTCCGACATTGCCCAGTTGAGGGAGCGGCGTTGAACGAGCAGCTGGGGCTGCTGCTGGCAGCGGTGCAGGCGTTGACGCGGGTGCCTGTGGCGGCCCCGCATGGGCCGGACGTGCTGCGGCGGGCGGCGCGGTTCTTCCCGTTGGTGGGGTTGGGGGTTGGGTTCGTGGGGTGGGGCGTGCTGGAGGCGGCCCGGGCGGGGCTGCCGGGCGGGGTGGCGGCGGTGTTGTCGCTTGCGGCCACGCTGGCGCTGACGGGGGCGCTGCACGAGGACGGGCTGGCGGACAGCGCCGACGGGCTGCTGGGCGGGCGCACGCGGCAGGATGCGCTGCGGATCATGCGGGACAGCCGGTTGGGGACGTTCGGGGTTCTGGCGCTGGTGCTGGCACTTGGGGCAAAGCTGGGGCTGGTGGCGACGCTTCCGGGCGTGGCGCTGGTGGCAGGGCATGGGGTCGGGCGGTTCTGGATGATGGCGCTGAGCACGGCGCTGCCTTATGCGCGGGAGGAGGGGATGGCGGGCCTGGTCGCACGGCCCGGGGCGGTGGAGTGGGGGGTTGGGATTGCGGTGGCGCTGCCGGCGCTGGCGCTGTTGGGGCCGCGGGCGGGTGGGGCGCTGGTGTTGTCGGCGGCGGTGGCGGCCGGCGTGGGCTGGTATGCGCGGCGGCGGCTGGGCGGCTACACGGGCGACGTCCTGGGGGCGACGATGGTGCTGACGGAGCTTGCCGTGCTGCTGGCGGCGGCGTGGCAGTGAGGTGACGGCGTGAGGGGCCTGGTCCTGGCGGCGCGGCATCCGCGGCCGCTGGTGGGGGCACGGATGTGCTACGGGCGGCTGGACGTGGCGCTGGCCGAGCCTGCGGCGGCGGGCGCTGCGGCGCTGCTGGCCGCGGTTGGGGAGCCGGTGGAGCGTGTGATCACGAGCCCGGCCTGTCGTGCCCGCAGCGTGGCCGAGGCGGTGGCGCGCGAGACGGGGGCGCGGCTGCATACGGACGACCGGTTGCAGGAGATGGATTTCGGCGCGTGGGAGGGCGTGGCGTGGTCGGCGGTGCCGCGCGCGGAGATCGACGCGTGGGCTGCCGACCCGGTGCGGTATCGGCCAGGCGGCGGCGAGAGCGTGGAGGCGGTGCTGCGCCGGGTGCGGCGGGCGTGGACGTCGGTTGCGAGTGCGGAGGAGACGACGCTGGTGGTGACGCATGCCGGAGTGATCCGGTGCCTGCTGCACCTGGTGCGCGGGGTGGCGTTGCTGGAGGCGATCGGGGCCGGGGTGGCGTACGGGGAGGTCGTACGGTTTCCGGCGGGACTGGGTCGCGGGTGAGCGCGGGGTGGTGATGGGGGGCGCGTGCGGCGGGTCCCTCACCCCGGCCCTGTCCGGGGGAGGGAGACGTGTCAGGTCATGGGCAGGGCTACGTGGGCCTTGAAGGCGGGGCGGGTGAGGAGGCGGGCGTACCAGGCTTCGAGGGCCGGGGCGGCGGGGCGGGTGATGGTGTCGAAGCTGAGCCAGCGATGGGCGTGGACGGCGATGGCGATGTCGGCGAGCGAGAGGGTGGGGCCGGCAACGTAATCGTGGCGGCCGAGCACCACCTCGAGCATGCCGTAGAATCGGGCGGCCCGGGCGGCGGCGGCGTGGATGGCCTCCATGTCCTGCTTTTCGGGGGCGGTGCGGACGAGGCCCCAGAAAACGATTCCCATGGGGGGGCCGAGGGCGGTCTGCTGCCAGTCCATCCAGCGGTCGACATGGGCGCGGGGTTGCGGCGCTTCGGGCCAGAAGGGGCGACCCTCGGGGTTGGCGGTCGCGAGATAGCGGAGGATGGCGTTGGATTCCCAGAGGGAGAACTTGTCCTCCACGAGGGTGGGGACGATGCCGTTGGGGTTGAGGGCGAGGTAGTCGGGCTCCTGCGTGCGGCCGAAGGCGCCGCCGTAGTCTTCGCGCTGGTAGGGGAGGGCCATCTCCTCGAGGAGCCAGACGACTTTCATGACGTTGCTTGAATTGGCGCGGCCCAGGATTCGGCGCATGCGAGCGCTCCCTTGATTGTGAGCCGGAGCGTAGGCGGGGGCGGCGGTTGCTCCAAGGGGTGATCCGGGGGATGCAGGGGGCGGAGGCGCGATGACCTATCGTGGGGCTGGGGTAGCGGTGGCGGCGGCGGCCGGGGTGGTGCTGGGTGTGGCGTTGCTGGCGGAAGGATGGGGCGGGCTGGTGCCGTGTGCGCTGTGCCTTTGGGAGCGGTGGCCGTATCGGGTGGTGATCGGGCTCGGCCTGCTGGCGGCGGTGTGGCCGGGGGGGGCGCGGCGGGTGCTGGGGGCGGCCATGGTGGTGCTGGTGGCCGGGGCGGCGCTGGGCGTGCTGCACGTGGGGGTGGAGCAGCGCTGGTGGCCGAGCCCGTTGCCGGAGTGTGCGGCGCCGCGACTGGGGGGCGGGACGATGGCGGAGCGGCTGGCACGGATGCCGGCGCGCCCTGCAAAACCGTGCGACGAGCCCATCTACCTGGTGTCGGGCCTGCCGGTGAGCATGGCGGCGATGAACGCGCTGTTCGCGGCGGCGTTGGCGACCGGGCTCGGGCTGATTGTGGTGAAGGGACGCGAGTTATGAGCATGACCGTGACGAGGGCGCCGAGCGTGGGCAAGGCGGTGCTGCCCGGGGATCTGCCGCCGGATGCGGCGGTGGCGCGGATGATCCGGGTGGACCATGCGGGCGAGTATGGGGCGGCGCGGATCTACGAGGGGCAGCTCGCGGTGCTCGGGCGGGGGGAGAAGGGGGATCTGATCCGGCACATGAAGGCGCAGGAGCAGGTACACCTGGACACGTTCGCCGGGCTGATCGCGAAGCGGCGGGTGCGGCCGACGCTGTTGCTGCCGTTGTGGCACCTGGCTGGGTTCGCGCTGGGCGCGGCGACGGCGGCGTTGGGCACACGGGCGGCGATGGCGTGCACGGTGGCGGTGGAGGAGGCGATCGACGAGCATTATGCGGAGCAGGCGGCCAGCCTGGGCGACGACGAGGCGCCGCTGCGCGAGACGATCGAGCGGTTCCGGGCGGACGAGCTGGAGCACCGGGACATCGGGCTCGAGCATGAGGCGGAGTTGGCGCCGGCGTATCGGCTGATGAGTGCGGTGATCAAGGCCGGGTGCAAGGTGGCGATCAAGGTGAGCGAGCGGGTGTGATGGAGGCGGGTGCGGTGGAGGCCGGCGCTGTCGAGGGCGCCGCTGTCGAGGCCGGCGCTGTCGAGGCCATCCGGGCGCCTTGGGACGGTGTGGCGCTGGTGTGCCGGAAGTGCGGCAAGAAGCTCGAGGGCGGGTTCGGGCCGAAGGGGCGGGACAGCCTGCGGGACGTGCTGCGGACGGCGTTGCGCGGGGCGGGACGGCGGCGTGCGTTGAAGGTGCTCGAGGTGAAGTGCCTCGGCCTATGCCCCAAGGGTGCGGTGACCGTCGTGGGGCCGCACGCGCCGGGGCAGGTGCTGGCGGTGAAGCGTGGCACGTCCGCGGAGGCGGTCCTGGCCGCGTTGGCCTGACCTGTGCCGGAGGGGCACACCGTCCATCGGCTGGCCGAGGCGTTCGGCGCGCATTTCGTTGGCCACACGCTGCATGCGAGCAGTCCGCAGGGGCGGTTTGCCGACGGGGCCGGGCTGCTCGACGGGCGCACGCTGCTGGGCGCCGAGGCATGGGGCAAGCAGATGTTCCTGCAGTTCGACGGCGAGCTGTGGCTGCGGGTGCACCTGGGGATGTTCGGCATGTGGCGGTTCGTCGGGCCGGGGCTGGCCGGGCTGGGGCGGCGGACGCGGGGGCGGGCTGCAGAGAGCGAGTTGGACGAGGAGGGCCGGCCGCTGCCGCGCGCTGCAGTGCGGCTGCGGCTGGCAAGCGGCACCCATGTCGGGGACCTGAGCGGGCCCACGATCTGTGCGGTGCAGACGAAGGCGGAGAAGCGTGCCGTGACGGCGACGATCGGCCCCGACCCGTTGCGGCCGGGCGCACGCCCGGGGCGGGCCTGGGACGTGATCTCGAGGTCGCGCATGGCGATCGGGCAGTTGCTGATGCGGCAGGAGGTCGTGGCCGGGATCGGGAACATCTACCGCGCCGAGCTGCTGTTCCGGGCGGGGATCGAGCCGCATCGGCCGGGGCGGGAGCTGTCGAAGGCGCAGTGGGACGGGCTGTGGCGGGATGCGCGCGGGCTGCTGCGGGACGGGGTTCGGGACGGCGTGATCATCACGACACGGCCGGAGCACCGGCCGGCCGGCAAGGCCGTGGTGGGGCGGCGGATGCGCCGGGACGGGCGATGCTACGTGGCGTTCCGCAGCAAGGAGCCGTGCCGGGTGTGCGGGACGGCGGTGCGCATGGAGGTCATGGCGGGGCGGAAGCTGTATTGGTGCGAGGTGTGTCAGGTGGATTGAGGCGCGGGAGCGCTCAACCCGTCCCGGGTGTGGCCAGTGCGGGTTCAGGCATCGCGCGCTCGGGCAGCATCAGGCGTTCGACGCGGCCGCCCTCGACGATGTGGGTCTGGAGCACTTCGTCGATGTCGGCGGTGGTCTCGATCCGGTACCAGGTGCCGTCGGGGTAGATGACCATGCAGGGGCCGAGCTCGCAGCGGTCGAGGCAGCCGGCGGTGTTGATGCGGATGTCGGGGATGGCGAGCTCCTTGGCGCGGGCCTTCATGTAGTCGCGCAGGGGTTCGCTGCCGCGTTCGGCGCAGGAGCCGCGGCGGTGGCCGTCCGGACGGCGGTTGGTGCAGACGAAGAGGTGGGCGTCGAAGAACATGCGGCGGCGCTCCTTATGCTGGACAGATCGGGCTGGACCGCACCCTTGGCGCGTCATGCGGCGCAGTTTGCGATAGTTGTCCGGGGGCGGTCGAGAGTAGGCGCGGGGCCCCTGGATAGCCACGCCATCGGCTCGCGATGACGATGTTGCTGAAACGTGGGTGTGTTTGGCCGGACATGGCTCAGAACTTGTAGCGCATGGTGAAGCGGATGCGGCCGCCGGTGGGGCCGAGCTGGAAGGCGGCGTCGGACCAGCGGGGCGGGCCGAAGGGGAAGCGGGCGTCGTTGCTGAAGCCGAGGCCTTCGGTGGGGATGCCGAGGACGGTGTCGATGCTGCCGTCGCGGTTCTCGTCGTGGTGGGCCTGGGCGGCCCAGGTGCCGGGCGGGACTTCGAGGCGGAGGACGACTTCGCCGGGGCGGGCGGGGGTGGTGCGCATGTGTTCGCAGGTGGGCTGGAGGAAGCGGGTTTCGGAGCAGACGGCCACGCGGATGTCGCCGCGGTCGTTGCGGATGCCCTGGATGACGATTTCCAGCGTTACGGCGGCGGCCGGGGTGGCGAGCAGCATGGCTATTGCGCCGGGTAGGCCCGCCCGCGCCAGGTTGCGCGCCCACCCCGCGCGGCGCGGACGAGGCTGAACCACTGGACCACGAGCAGGGCCGCGATGCCGAAGGGGTGGAGGAGGGCCGAGAGGATCGATTGGCGGAAGCGCAGGGCGAGAACCAGGCGCGTCCCGATGGAGAGGGCCAGGGCCAGTGCGGCGGGCCAGCTCGGGGCTGCGAGCATCAGGAGCAAGGGCAGGGTGGCGCCGCCCGCGAGGATGGCGGTCCAGATCGGGAGGGAGCGGGGCTTGGCCATCCCCTCGGTCGCGTTCTTGCATAGGCCCTCCCATACTTGTGCGGCCGAGGTGTACATGCGGCATTGCGCCAAATCCGTGGCATCGAACAGGCCCGTCATGAACCCGGCGCGGCGGAAGGCGCGGGGGAGCTGCAGTCCGTCGTGCAGGCTGGCTCGGATGGCGGCGTGGCCCCCGGCGGCGGCGTAGGCCGGGCTGCGCGCGATGAAGAGCTGGCCGCAGCCGGCGCCGAGGCCTTCGTCCTTCCTGGTGCGCATGATGGCCATGGGGAGGAAGCCGAGGAGCAGGAAGTGAATGAGCGGCAGGAGCAGCGCCTCGGACCAGGTGCGGGTGAGCTGGCGGGGGAAGCCGCTGGCGAGCTGGATGTCCGGGTGCCGCTGCATGTAGCCGGCCATGCGGGTGAGCGCGTCCGGGGCGAGGCGGACGTCGGCGTCGACGAAGACGAGGAGGGGGTGGCGGGCGTGGGTGCCGAGAATGTGGCAGGCGTGCTGCTTGCCGGACCAGCCTGGGGGCAGGGGCGGGGCCTGCTCGACGCGAAGCCGGGGATCCGGGATGGCGGCGAGCATTTGGGGCGTACGGTCGGTGCTGGCGTCGTCGAGGACGACGAGTTCGAGGTCGACACCGGTGCTGGCGAAGATCGCGGCGCAGGCGGCGGCGATGTTGGCTTCCTCGTTGCGGGCTGGGACGAGCACGCTGATGGCCGGGCGCGTGGTGGCGGGGGCTGGCCTTCGGAACTCGCGCAGGTTGGCGAGCAGCATGGCGAAGGGCAGCGCGGCGAGGGCCAGGGCCAGCCAGGCGATCACTCGGCGGCCTCGTGCGAGGGGTCGAAGCGGCGCCCGGCGGCGAGGGCGCGGACGCGGCGGATGAGGTCGTAGATGCCGCCCATGCCGGCGCGGCCGCGGAGCAGGGGGGTGAAGCGGGCCGGGTCCCGCGCGGCGCTGTCGGAGGCGAGCGCGTCCATGGTGCGGGTGAGTTCGGCCTCCAGCAGGGCGGTCCATTCGGAGGTGGTGCGGGTGGCAAAGGGGACGGGGTCGCCGAAGCGGGCGAGGGCCTCGGGCTTACTCTCGTTCCAGAAGGTGTACTCGACGGCGAGCGGCAGGATGATGGCGTCCGGCATGCGGCGGGCGAGGTGGGAGAGGCCGGGGCGGAGGCGGACGGGGCGGAGGCGCGGGTCCGTGAAGTGGCCTTCGGCGGTGATCCAGAGCATGGCGCCGGGGTCGGCCAGCACGCGGCGGCCGATGGCGAGGAAGCGGGCGGCGCCGGCGGGGGAGTCGAGCGCGATGCCGAAGGCGCCCATGCGCGCGAGCAGGCCGTAGCGGCCCAGGGCTTGTGCGTCGATGGGGCCATAGCCGGCGCGGGTCGGGAAGAGCTTTGTGTTCAGCAGGATGTAGAGTGCCGGGTCCCACCAGGAGGGGTGGTTGCCGTAGATGATGATCGGCCGGCCCGGCGGCACGTGGGGCAGGCCGGCGCGGGCCACGCGGATGGCGCGGAAGCGGCGCCAGAAGAACCAGCGGAGGTACCAGCCGAACAGCCAGTTGAGCCAGGGCGAGCGGGCGGCGAGCGGGTCCTCGCCCGCCGCCCCACTCATGCTGGGATGCGTGTTGCGGCGGGGGCCGCCACGTCCTGGTGCAGGCTGTCGGCGGCGATCCAGCCGCTCATCAGCACCATGGGCATGCCGGGGCCGGGGTGTGCGGCGCCGCCGGTGAGGTAGAGGCCCTTGAGGTCCCGCGAGCGGTTGCCGGGCTTGAAGGCGCCGTTGACCTTGCCGTGGCTGGCGAGGCCGTAGATGGCGCCGTTCAGCACCTTGTAGCGGTTATGGATGTCCTGGGGCGTGAGGTGGCGCTCGAAGACGATCCGCTCCTCGAGGTCCGGCATGCCGGCGCAGCGCTTGAGTTTGTCGAGGATGACCTGGCGGTAGGCCGGGAACATCTTGGACCAGTCGTGATGCGGGCGGAGGTAGGGCGTGTGGACGAGGACGTAGAGGGCCTCGCCGCCCGGGGGAGCGGTGCCGGGTTCGGTCCGGGTGGTGGCGGCCAGGTAGGCGGTGGGGTCGGGCGCGGGCTCGCCACGGTCGTAGATGTGGTGGAACTCCTCCTCGGGGTCCTTGGAGAAGACGAAGTCGTGGTGTGCCAGATGCTCGTAGGCCTTGTTCAGGCCGAGGTAGAGCACGACGCCGGAGCAGGCGGGCTCCCGCTTCCAGCGGCGGGCGAAGCGGGCCTGGGGCGGGCCGCCCACGAGCTCGTTCATGGTGCGTACGCTGTCCATGTTGGACACGACGGCGGAGCAGCGGATGGTTTCGCCCGAGGCGGTGACGACGCCGGTGGCGCGGCCGTCCGCCATGGTGATGCGGGCGATGTCCGTGCTGGGGCGCAGGTCGACGCCGAGCTCGCCGGCCAGGCGCTCGAGCGCCTGAGGCACCGCGCGGGTGCCGCCGATGGGATACCACACGCCCAGCTCCGTCTGCATGTGGCCGATGCTGCAGAGGACGGCGGGCGACGCGTAGGGCGAGCTGCCGACGTACTGGACGAAATGGTCGAGCATCTGCGAGACGCGCGGATCGGGCGTGCGGCGGCGGATCTGGCTCGCGACCGTGGTGCCCATGCGGAGGGCAAGCACGTCCCGCAAGGTCTCGAGGTTCATGCCCTTGAAGCTGAGCGTGTCGGTGATGCCTTCGACGGACTTCCAGAAGAAGAACTTCTCGGAGACCTCGTGGAGCTTCTTCGACATCTCGATGAAGTCGACGTAGCCCTGCTCGTTGCCGGGCGCGAAGTTGGCGATGGTCTGGGCCATGGCGGGCACGTCTTCGCCCAGGTCCAGGACGGAGCCGTCATCGAAGAAGCAGCGCCATTGCGGGTCGAGGCGGCGGAGGTCCAGGTAGTCGTTCATGTCCCGCCCGGCCTCGGCGAAGACGCGGGCGAGGATGTGGGGGACGGTGAGGATGGTCGGCCCCAGGTCGAAGCGGAAGCCTTCCTCCTGGAGTTGGGCCGCCTTGCCGCCCAGCCAGGGGTTCTTGTCGAACAGGATGACCTTGTGGCCGCGGGCCGCCAGGGTGCAGGCGGCGGCGAGGCCCGCGAGCCCGGCGCCGACGACGCCGATAGGGAGCGGTCCGATATGGGAGATGGCGTTCATAGGGCCTCCGCGATGGCGGGCACGTAGTTGGGGGCGGACATCGAGGAGGCAGGCTCCCAGTCCGGGCTGAGGCCGAGGTCGTCGGCGATCAGCCTGGTGCTGATGCGGGCGCTCTCGAAGATGACGGGCAGGCCGGAGCCCGGGTGGGTACCGCCGCCGACGAGGTAGACGCCGTCGAGATCCTCGAAGCGGTTGCGGGGCCGCCAGTGGAGCATCTGGCCCAGGTTGTGAGCCAGGTTGAAGGTGGCGCCGCGGAAGATCTGCAGGTCGGACTCCCAGCCCTGGGGGGTGAGGATCTTCTCGTAGCGGATGCGGGATTCGAGGTCCGGGATGCCGAGGCGCTTGAGGCGCTCGAGGGCCAGGGCGCGGTAGCGGGGCGCCTCCACCTCCCAGTCGATGCCTTCGCCCATGCGGTGGCCGACGGGGACCAGCACGTAGAGGGTGGAGTGTCCGGGGGGTGCGAGCGCCGGGTCTGTGATGCAGGCGTTCTGGACGTAGAAGCTCGGGTTGGCAGGGGCGCGTCCGGCCTCGATGTCCTCGATGTTCTTCCGGTAATCCTCGGCGAGGTAGATGGTGTGGTGGCTGAGGTCCGGCAGGGTGCCTTCGATGCCGAGGTAGAGCATGAAGGTGCTGCAGCTGAACTTCTTGGATTCGATGCGCTTGTCGGTCCAGCGGCGTCGGATGTGGTCCGGGACCAGCTTGCCCATGGTGTTGGCGAAGTCCGCGTTGATGACGAGGGCGTCGGCTTCCTGCACGCCCGAGGCCGTGCGGACGCCTGTCGCGCGGCGGCCCTTGAAGGTGATCTCTTCCACGGGCTCGCCGAGGCGGATGTCGGCGCCGAGGTCCCTCGCCACGCGGGCCATGGCGGCCATGACGGCGCCCGTGCCGCCGCGGGGGTGGTAGACGCCGTACTCGTATTCCATGAAGGACAGGATGGTGAAGAGGCTCGGGCAGCGGAACGGGGACATGCCGAGGTATTTCGACTGGAAGCTGAAGGCCAGGCGGATGCGCTCGTCGCGGAAGTAGGTGCCGAGGTCGCTATCGACGCTGTGGTGCGGCCGGAGGCGGGCGAGGCCTTTCAGGACGTTGGGGCGCGCGAGGTCTCGGATCGAGTTGAAGGCGCCCTCGAGGATGGGGCGGAAGACGGCGAGCTTGGCCCGGTTATCGCTCATGAAGCGGGGGAAGGCGGCGGCGTCGGCGGGGGAGAAGCGGGCAATCTCGGCGATCATGCGCTCCATGTCGCCGGTGGCCTGGATGTCTCCGCCGCCCTCGAACACGAGGTGGTATTGCGGGTCGAGGCGGATGAGGTCCACCTCATCGGCCAGGGTGCGGCCGCAGGCGGCGAAGATGTCGGCCAGCACGCGGGGGTACAGGAAGAAGGTAGGCCCCATGTCGAAGCGGAAGGTGCCCACGTCGGTTGGACCGGTGATGGTGGAGCTGCGGCCGCCGATGACGGGGCGGGCTTCGTGGACCGTCACGTCGACGCCGGCCTTGGCGAGCAGCATGGCGGCGGCGAGGCCGCCCGGGCCTGCGCCGATGATCGAGATACGGCGAGTCATGAGGTTCGGACCGGCAGGGACAGGGCGATGCGAGGAGGGTTCAATCGGGGCATGGACAACAGTAACCTCTCTCTCGCCTGGCTCAAAGTCGGGCTAG
The DNA here is from genome assembly GCA_038229135.1 of Acetobacterales bacterium. Classification (GTDB taxonomy): domain Bacteria; phylum Pseudomonadota; class Alphaproteobacteria; order Acetobacterales; family Acetobacteraceae; genus JBBROS01. The sequence goes on along the minus strand of JBBROS010000023.1, from coordinate 15,060 downwards.
AGATAGGCCCATGAACGATCTTGTCATCCCGGAAATACCTGACGCGAGCCTGACGGGGGGCGTCGGGGCTGCCTTGGCGACCGTGTTGGCCCGGGGGCGGGCGGCGCAGGCTGGGTGGGCGCGGGTGGCGGTGGCCGAGCGGTTGGCGGTCGTGCGGCGGGCCCGGCTGCTGATGGCGCGGGAGGCGGAGGCGCTGGCGGGAACGGTGGCCCGGGCCGTGGCGGACACGCTGGTGGCGGAGGTGCTGCCGCTGCTGGAGGCGGCGCGGTGGCTCGAGGGGCATGCGGCGGGGTTGCTGGCAGCGCAGGCGGCGCCCGGGCGGCGGCCGTTGTGGCTGTGGGGGGTGCGGAGCCGGGTGGAGCGGGCACCCTTGGGGGTGGTGCTGGTGTTGGCGCCGGGGAACTACCCGTTGTTCCTGGCCGGCACGCAGGCGCTGCAGGCGCTGGTGGCGGGGAACGCGGTGGCGTGGAAGCCGGCGCCGGGGGGCGAGGCGGCGGCGCTCGCGGTGGCCGATGCGCTGCGCCGGGCGGGGCTGCCGGAGGAGCTGCTCGCGGTGCTGGGCGTGCAGGATGGCCCGGCTGCGGTGGCGGCGGGGTTCGACCGGGTGGTGCTGACGGGGTCGGCGGAGACGGGACGGCGCGTGATGGCGGCGGCTGCCGAGACGCTGACGCCGGTGACGATGGAGTTGTCGGGGTCGGACGCGGTGTTCGTGCTGCCCGGGGCGGATGTTTCCCTGGTGGCGCGGTGCCTTGCCTACGGTCTGCGGTTGAATGCGGGGGCGACGTGCATTGCGCCGCGTCGGGTGTTCGTGGGGGCGGATGGTGCCGTAGCGCTGGAGAGGGCGTTGGTGGCACTGCTGCCGGGGGTGCCGGATGCGGCGGTGCCGCCAGGCGTTGCGGCGCGGTTGGAGGCGCTCGTGCTCGAGGCGCAGGCCGCCGGGGCGCGGGTGGTGGGGGCGTTGCCGCGGCCGATGGTGGTGAGCGGGGCGCGGGGGGCGATGCGGCTGCTGCGGGAGGATGTGTTCGCGCCTTGGCTGGCGCTGGTGGCGGTGGCGGACATGGAGGCGGCGTTGGCGGAGGAGGCGCTGTGCCCGTTCGCGCTCGGGGCTTCGGTGTTCGGGCCTGCGGCGGCGGCGCGGGTGTTTGCGGGGCGGGTCCGTGGGGGGGCGGTGTGCATCAACGATCTGATCGTGCCGACGGCCGACCCGCGCGTGCCCTTCGGGGGCGGCGGGCACAGCGGGTTCGGGCGGACGCGGGGGGCGGAGGGGCTGCTGGAGATGACGGCGGCGCGGGCGGTGATGGAGCGGGCGGGGCGGTTCCGGCCGCATCTGGCGGCGCCGAAGCCTGCGGATGCGGGGCGGTTCCTGCAGATGGTGCGGGTGCTGCACTGGCGGTGAGGCTGGGCTTGTCGCGGTTGTGGTTCGGGCCTCGCGGTTCCCCTCTCCCCAGCCCTCTCCCACAAGGGGAGAGGGGGCAGGACGGCGCTTAAGCGACGAGGGGTGCGCGCTCTCCGGCCATTCGGGCCCATTGGGCCACGGCGTCCTCGTCGAAGAGTTCGGCCAGCTTCTTCATGACGGTGCCGCCCAGCTCCTCGGCGTCGACGATGGTGACGGCGCGGCGGTAGTAGCGGGTGACGTCGTGGCCGATGCCGATGGCGATGAGTTCGACCTGGTTGCGGGACTCGATTTCGTGGATGACCTGGCGGAGGTGCTTCTCAAGGTAGTTGCCGGGGTTGACGGAGAGGGTGCTGTCGTCGACCGGGGCGCCGTCGCTGATGACCATGAGGATGCGGCGGTGTTCGGGGCGGCCGACGAGGCGGCGGTAGGCCCAGAGGAGGGCTTCGCCGTCGATGTTCTCCTTCAACAGGCCTTCGCGGAGCATGAGGCCGAGGTTCTTGCGGGCCCGGCGCCAGGGGGCGTCTGCGGATTTGTAGATGATGTGGCGGAGGTCGTTGAGGCGGCCCGGGTTGCGGGGCTTGCCGTCCTGCACCCAGCGCTCGCGGGACTGGCCGCCTTTCCAGGCGCGGGTGGTGAAGCCGAGGACCTCGACCTTGACCGCGCAGCGCTCGAGGGTGCGGGCCAGGATGTCGCCGCACATGGCGGCGACCGTGATCGGGCGGCCACGCATGGAGCCGGAGTTGTCGATGAGGAGGGTGACGACGGTGTCCCGGAAATCGGTCTCGCGCTCGCGCTTGTAGCTGAGGCTGAGCACCGGGTTCACGATGACGCGGGCGAGGCGCCCGGCGTCGAGCATGCCCTCCTCGAGGTCGAACTCCCAGGCGCGGGTCTGCTGGGCCATGAGGCGGCGCTGGAGGCGGTTTGCGAGCTTGCTGACGACGCCTTGCAGGTGTTGGAGCTGCTGGTCGAGTTGCTGGCGGAGGCGGGCGAGCTCCTCGGGGTCGCACAGGTCCTCGGCGGAGATCTCCTCGTCGGTCAGGCGGGAGTAGGCGCGGTAGGCCAGGTGGTCGTCCGGGACCGGCTTCTCGCGGCGTTGCTGGGGGCCGCCGGGGCGGTCCTCGCCGTCGGCGGCGGCGCTGTCCTCCTCGGGGTTGTCGTCCTCGTCCTCAGCGGCGCCCTGCTCCATCTGCTCGGGCTGGGCGCCCATGGTGGATTCCTGCTCGGAGGGGCTGTCGGCCTGGTTCTGCTCGGCGTTGTCCTGGCTGCCGGACTGGTCGCCCTCGTCCTCGCCCTCGTCGGTGCTGTCGTCGGGTTCGGCTTCGACTTCGGCTTCGGCGAGGTTGAGGGCGGCGAGGAGGCGGCGGGCGGCGCGGGTGAAGCTCTCCTGGTTGGTGGCGGCTTCGGCCATCTCGGCGAGTGCGGCGTCCGCGTCGGCGCCGAGGGTGCCGCGCCAGCTTTCCAGGATGCGGGTGGCGGCGGCCGGGGCGGGGACGCCGGACATGCGCTCACGCGCAAGGAGGGAGAGGGCGGCGGGGAGGGGGAGCTGGTCCTTCCGCGTCATGCGGTCGAAGCCCTCGGCCTCGCACTCCTCGTTGAGCCGGGCGGCGAGGTTGGCGGCGACACCGGTCATGTGTTCGCTGCCGACGACTTCGACGCGGGCCTGTTCGAGGGCGTCGTAGACGTCCTTCGCCTCGCGCGGGCCGGGGCTGCGGGCAGCGTGGACGGCGTCGTCGTGGTGGCGGAGGCGGAGCGCCACGCTATCGGCGGCGCCCCGGAGCTTGGCCATCTCGGCCGGCGGCAGGGCGCGGGTGGGAAGCGGCAGGCGGGCGCGCTTGCCGACGACGCCGGAGGGGCCCGGCTGGAAGGCCACCTGGATTTCGGGAACCTGCGCGATGGCACGGAGCGTGCCGGCGGTGGCGCGCTTGAACTCTTCCGTCCGGTTGTTGTCCTTACCGGCCGCCGCTGTTTGCCCCTTTCCCGCGCTGCCGCTCATCAGATCCCCTTCCGGGTGCCCATCAGCCCGGTCGGCAGGTCCTCGTTGAAGCAGCGCTGGTAGTATTCGGCGACCGTGCCGCGCTCGGCCTCGTCGCACTTGTTCAGGAAGGTCATGCGGAAGGCGAAGCCGACATCGCCGAAGATGCGGGCGTTGTCGGCCCAGGTCATGACGGTGCGGGGGGACATGACGGTGCTGATGTCCCCGTTGATGAACCCGGCGCGGGTAAGGTCGGCCAGGGCGACCATGCTTTCCACGCGCTTCTTCATCGGCTTGTCCGATTGGTCGACGCCCATCTTGGCGAGGACGATCGCCGTCTCCTGCGCGTGGGGCAGGTAGTTCAGCGTGGCGACGATGTTCCAGCGGTCCATCTGGCCTTGGTTGATCTGCTGCGTGCCGTGATAGAGGCCGGTGGTGTCGCCGAGGCCGACGGTGTTGGCGGTGGCGAAGAGGCGAAAGCTGGGGTGGGGGCGGATGACGCGGTTCTGGTCGAGCAGGGTGAGCCGGCCTTCGACCTCGAGGACGCGCTGGATGACGAACATCACGTCCGGACGGCCGGCGTCATATTCGTCGAACACGAGGGCGCAGGCGTGCTGCAAGGCCCAGGGGAGGATGCCTTCCCGGAACTCGGTGATCTGCTTGCCGTCTTTCAGGACGATGGCGTCCTTGCCGATGAGGTCGATGCGGCTGATGTGGCTGTCGAGGTTGACGCGGATGCAGGGCCAGTTGAGGCGGGCGGCCACCTGCTCGATATGCGTGCTCTTGCCGGTGCCATGGTAGCCCTGGATCATGACGCGGCGGTTGTATGCGAAGCCCGCCAGGATCGCGAGCGTGGTGTCACGGTCGAACTTGTAGGTGCCGTCGATGTCCGGCACGTGCTCGGTGCGGACGGAGAAGGCCGGGACCGTCATGTCGAAGTCGACGCCGAACACCGTGCGCGCATCGACGCTCGTGTCGGGCACGTTGATCGAGGCGGTCGGGATCGCCGGTACCGGGGTGCTGCGGGCGTCGACGATGGGCGCGATGTTGTTCATGGGGGCGGGGGGCCTCGGGTCTGTGTGGGCGCAGCGCGTGTCGGCGGCACTCTATCCGGGTTGCGCTGCATTGCGAAAGCCTCGGGCGAGGGCTCGGGATGACATTCTAGCCGGCGGCTGCCATGCGGGGCTGTTCGGTCAGGTGTTGCCGGACGGCGGCATAGGCAAGGTTGATCGTCTTGAGGGGTTCTTCGGCCGCCCGGTCGCCGCCGTTCGCGTCCGGGTGGTGCAGCTTGGCGAGCGTCTTGTAGCGGGCCTTGAGGACGGGCAGCGCCACGGGCCATTCGAGCTCGAGCGTGCGGAGCGGCTCGCGGAGTTCGGGGGGGATGCGGGGTTCGGCCGGGTTGCCGCGCTTGCCGCGATTGGCGGCGAGCATGTGGAGCGGGTCGCGCAGGTGGGTCTCGTCGAAGTCCTTTCGGCCGATGCTGCCGAGCGGCCAGGTAGGGCGCTGCCAGGAGGTGTCGGCTCGGGTCTCGGCCTCGATCTGGCCGGGGGTCATGCCGCGGTAATAGTCCCAGGTGGCGTTGTAGGCGCGCACGTGCTCGAGGCAGAACCAGTGATACTGGTTGATCGAGGTGCGGGACTTGGGCGCGCGATACTCGCCTGCGGCCTTACAGCCTGAGCTGTCGCATGGGCGGCCCGGCGTCGCGGCCGGGTCGGGCGCAAAGGCCCGGGGTCGCGATGAGCGGCGGGTCATGATGGAGCCTTATGTACACTGGATGGCAGGGTGGGCAAGAGGGCTGGCGGCCAGCGTTCCGGTTCGCGCCGGTGCGTCCCCTCCCCCGGCCCCTCCACCAAGGGGAGGGGAGACGCGCTCAGCCTCATGTGAGGGGGAGGCCGACGTAGTTCTCGGCGAGGGCGCGGGCGCCGGCTTCCGAGCTGGTGACGTAGTCGAGTTCGGCTTGCTGGACCTGGCGGTCGAATGCGTTGGCGCCGTCGAAGCGGTGGAAGAGGGTGGTCATCCACCAGGAGAAACGCTGGACCTTCCAGACGCGGCGTAGGGCGGTGTCGCTGTAGGTTTGGAGGAGGGTGTCGTCGTTGCGGGCGAACCAGGCCTGCATGGCGCGGGCGAGGAGGAGGACGTCGGCGATTGCGGAGTTCATGCCCTTGGCGCCGGTGGGCGGCACGATGTGGGCGGAGTCGCCGGCGAGAAAGAGGTGGCCGTGCTGCATGGGGGCGGCGACGAAGGACCGCATGGGGGTGACGCCCTTCTGGGTGATGCGGCCCGTGCGCAGCTCGAAGCCGTCGGTGGCCAGGCGGGTGGACAGCTCGGACCAGATGCGGTCGTCGGACCATGCTTCCGGGTCCTCGTCGGGGGCGCATTGGAGATACATGCGCTGGACGGTGGGAGAGCGCATGGAGAGGAGGGCGAAGCCGCGGTCGTGGTTGGCGTAGACGAGCTCGTGGGCGCTGGGCTCGGCGTCGGCGAGGATGCCGAGCCAGCCGAAGGGGTAGATGCGGTCGTAGGCGGTGTGGGGCACGTGGCCGCGGCAGATGCCGTGGAAGCCGTCGCAGCCGGCGACGAGGGTGGCCTCGAGCTCGTTGGCGACGCCGGCGTGGGTGAAGCGGAGGCGGGGGGCGGTCCCGGTATCCTCGAGGGTGACGTCCGAGCAATCGAAGTAGAGCGGCTGGGCCGAGGCGTCGCGGGCGGCGACGAGGTCTCGGACGACTTCGTGCTGGCCGTAGACCATGACGCTGCGGCCGGTGAGGGCCTGGAAGTCGATGCGGTGGGTTTGGCCGCCGAAGAGCAGCCCGGTGCCATGGTGGGGGAGGCCCTGGGCGTGCATGCGGATGCCGAGGCCGGCGTCGTCGAGGGCGTCGACGACGCGGCTTTCGAGCACGCCGGCGCGGATGCGGTTCTCGATGTGGGGCCGGGACCGGGTCTCGAGGATGATCGTGTCGATGCCGGCCTGGTGGAGCAGGTGTCCGAGCATGAGTCCGGCCGGTCCCGCGCCGACGATGGCGACCCGAGTGCGCAGCGGGGTGGCAGGCCCTGGCATCCCTAGCGGCAGCGGACGAGCGGGTTGGGGAAGTCGGCGCAACCGGGGAAGGCGATCTCGTTCTCGCCGCGGCGGAGCACGTGGAGCACGTCGGGGCCCTCGCAGCCGAACCCGGTGTTCTGCGGCCCGGTCGGGACGATGAAGTTGCGGGAGGGCGGGGCGCTGCCTGCGAAGCGGAACTCGATGCCGCCGGGGGCGATGCGGGCGGTTTCGATCTCGCGCTGGACGAGGACTTGTTCGGTGATGGTGGCGCGCATCACGAGGTCCCGCGTGAAGATGACGACGGGCTGGGAAAGGCAGGCCTGGAGCGGGATGTTGGCGGGTGCTGGGAAGATGCCGCCGGTCCAGGTGCCGAAGAGGTAAGCGTGGGGAGGGCCGGCGGGGGCGGCGCCCGGCGCCTGGGCCCGGGCTGGGGCGGATGCCAGCTGCGGCAGCGTGGTGAGGATGGCAAGCAGGAGGGGGAGGAGGCGCATCGGGAGGGTGGTCCTGCGGTTAGGTCTGGGGAGCTTAGGGGCGGTTGGGTTTGGGCGGAAGCGGTTGCGGGTGGGCGCGGGCCGTGGCAGGCATGTGGGATGCTTCGACGCCTCTACGACAGCGTGCTCCGGCTTGCTGCCAGCCCTCGCGCGCCGGTGTGGCTGGCGCTGGTGAGTTTTTCCGAGAGCAGCTTCTTTCCGGTGCCGCCGGATGCGCTGCTGATCCCGATGGCGGCGAGCCGGCCGGAGCGGGCCTGGCGGCTGGCGGCGATCACGACCGTGGCGAGCGTTTTGGGGGGCTTGCTGGGCTATGTGATCGGGTATGCGTTGTATGAGCAGGTGGCGTTGCCGGTGATCCGCTTCTACCACTACGAGGCAGCGGCGGGCGCGTTCGTGGAGAGCATCCGGCAGAACGGGGTGTGGCTGATCCTGCTGAAGGGGGTGACGCCGATCCCGTTCAAGATCGTGACGATCACGGCGGGGCTGGCGCACATGGACGTGGTGACGTTCGTGCTGGCCTGCCTGGTGACCCGGGGGGCGCGGTTCTTCCTGTGGGCGGCGGTGCTGCGGCGGTATGGGGCGCCGGTGCTGGCGATGGTGGAGAAGCGGTTGACGCTGGTGACGGTAGTGTCGTTGCTGGCGATCGTGGGTGGGTTCGTGCTGTTGAAGCTGGTGTAGGCCAGGTTCGGTGCGCGGACCCTCGGGCTCCGTGCTGGTGGGTTTCGCCCACGCTAGGAATTCGGCGCGGGGTTGGTGAGAGAGCCGGTGCCGAGTGGCGCTGCGGCCCGCTCGAGCCAGGTGCGCGCCGCTTCGGGGAGGTTGGGGCCGACTTCTTCGAGCACCCGGGCGTGGTAGGCGTCGAGCCAGGCGTGTTCTGCGGGGGAGAGCAGGGCCTTGTCGATCAGGCGGCGGTCGAAGGGGGCGAGGGTGAGGGTTTCGAAGCGGAGGAAGGGGCGGGCGGCGGTTTCGTCCGGGACGACCAGGAGGAGGTTCTCGAGGCGGATGCCGAAGCGGCCGGGCTCGTAGTAGCCGGGTTCGTCGGAGAGGATCATGCCGGGGGCGAGCGGGATGGGGCGGGCGGCGCGGGAGAGGCCGGCGGGGCCTTCGTGGACGGAGAGGAAGCTGCCGACGCCGTGGCCGGTACCGTGATCGTAGTCGAGGCCTGCGTCCCATAGGGGGCGGCGCGCGAGGGCGTCGAGGTGGGGCCCGGCGACGCCCTTGGGGAAGCGGGCGGTGGCGAGGGCGATGTGGCCCTGGAGCACGCGGGTGTAGGCCTGGCGCAAATCCGGGGGCGGCAGGCCGGGACCGGTCCAGACGGTGCGGGTGACGTCCGTGGTGCCGTCCTGGTATTGGGCGCCGCTGTCGATGAGGTAGGCCTCGTCGTCGGCGAGGGGGCGGGCGGTGGCCTCGGTCACGCGGTAGTGGATGATGGCGCCGTTGGGGCCGGCGCCGGAGATGGCGGGGAAGCTCTCGCTGCGGAACCCGGAGACTTCGCGACGGAAGGCGAGGAGGCGTTCGGCGGCCTGGTGCTCGTCGGTGCCCGAGGGGCGCTGCTCCAGCCAGGCCAGGAAGCGGATCAAGGCCGCTGCGTCGCGGTGGTGGGCTGCGCGGGCGCCTTGGCGTTCCCACTCGTCCTTGCACGCCTTGAGCAGGAGGCAGGGGTCGGGGGCTTCGGCGACCTTGGCGCCGGCCAGTTCGAGGCGTTGGGCGAACCAGACGGGGGCGCCGGCCGGATCGACGCGGACGGTGCGGCCGGCGAGGGCGTCGAGGGCGTCCGGGAGGGCCTCGGGCGGGTGGAGGCCGATGCCGGAGAGCCAGTCGCTCGTGGTTCGGGTGAGCTTCCCGGGGCTGATGAAGAGGCGGACGGAGGCGTCGGCCCCGAGGATGGCGAAGGCGAGGGCGACGGGGGTGTAGGGCAGGTCTCCGCCGCGGATGTTGAGCAGCCAAGCGATGCTGTGCGGGTCGGTGAGGATTGCTGCGTCGTGCTTGGCGTCGGCGAGGATCTTGGCGGCGGCGGCGCGCTTGGCGGAGGAGGCGGTTCCGGCGGGGTAGGGGTAGGCCGGGGCCATGGGCGGCTGTGGGCGGTCGGTCCAGGCCTGGTCGACGGGGTTGGGCTCGAGTGGGACCATTGTCAGCCCGGCGTCCTGGTAGCGGGCGACGCCTTCGGCGCTGAAGAGGCGGGGGTCGTAGCCGATGCGGGCGGCTTGGTGGAGCTGTTCGCGGAGCCAGGGCTGCGGGGGCTCGTCGGTGACGTGATGGCGTTCGAAAAGGGCGGGGTCGGTTTCGTGCTCGGCCTGGAGGGTGTAGCGGCCATCGGTGAAGAGGGCGGCGCGGCCGGGCAGGATGATGGCCAGGCCGGCGCTGCCGGTGAAGCCGGTGAGCCAGGCGAGGCGTTCGGCGGACGGGGGGACGTATTCGCCCAGGTGCTCATCGGCGCGGGAGAGGACGAAGGCGTCCAGGCTTGCGGCTGCCATGGCAGCGCGGATCGTATCCAGGCGTGTGCGGGTCATTGTTTCGTCACAATCAACATGGCTCGTTCGGTTATCATGCGTTAGACGCATGGCAGGTTCGGGGAGTTAGCACATGCAGCATTTGGCTTTGGGGTCCATATCAGTGCGGTGATTTCAATGCGGTCGCGGCGCTGCCCCGACCCGGTTCGTTAAGGATGATGCCATGAACGCCCCGCTTGCCAAGGAGCAGATCGCGCTGCTCATGTCCGACAGTCTGACCTATCGCATGCCGGCCCATGACGGAATGGATGGGACGGTCGACGATCGGCGGGACACGGGTGTGTTCTCGGCGGTCCGGGCGTGGCTTGGCCGGCTTGTCACGCTGCCCAAGCGCTGGGCGGTGCTGGATGAGCTGAGCACGCTGACGGACCGCGAGCTGGCCGATATCGGGCTGAACCGTGCCGAGCTGGGCCATGTGTTCGATGAGCGGTTCGCGGCGCTTCGCCGGAGCTGAGGTGGCCGCGCTCGGACTAAAGGCGGCTTCGGCCGCCTTTTTTGTTTTTCATGCGTCCCGTGTTGGTTAACGGATTTGTGTAGGCTCTGTAACGATCGATTGAGGTGACACGACGCGCGTTTCATCCAACCTTTCGATTTGTCAGGCCCGGAGCCGCGGTTCCGAGCGTGTAGGCCGCAGGGGCGAGGGTTTTGCCCTTAGACCCGGGAGGATCGGCGGGATGAACATGGTGCGTGTAAGGCTGCAAGGCATGGGCCATTCGGGAGCGGCGGGATTGTCCGTGGAACTCGGGTTGGAATTGCTGGCTGGACGGATCTCCAGGGCGCGGGTCTTGCTTGGTGACGGGTGTGAGATGGCGTGCCGGGTTGGTGCAGCCGAGTTGGCGCTGGAAGGGCAGTATGCGCATGTGGGGCTGTTCCAGCTTGCGGCAGACCGGATCCTGGAGGATGCGCATTCGCAGGCTGGGCGGGGGAGGCGCATCGAGGTCGGGCGGAAGGCGCTTGTGGACGCTATGAGCGAGGTAGCGTTCGGACCGCGGGGCTGAGGGCGGCTACGTCGCGGCTACCCTTGCGAGGGTGTTTGGGATCCTGGCCGTGCTGGCGGAGGACTGATGGTTTGGTTCAGACGAGAAGGCTGGCTTCATCGGTTTGTGCTTGTCGGATCGAATACAATATTTGTTTCCATTGAAGATTGATCGGATGTTAAGGTCCGCGACTTGCGGTGTAGGTGAACGCGTCGCTTGACGGCGTGGAGTGGTTGTCAGCTTATCAAGGCCCACTCGTTCAGCGGTGCGATCTTGGCCTACGACACGACAGGCTCTCCCTACAATTCCATCGTCCGGGTGACGGGCAGCTTTGGTGGGCGCTCGGTCTATGGGTCCGGGGTGCTGATTGCGCCCAACGAGGTGCTGACGGCGTCGCACCTCGTGTATCAATCCGACCTCGGGTTTGCGACCGGGCTGGCTGTGACGCCGGGCTACAACGCCGGGGCGGAGCCGTACGGCCGCGCCTCGGTTACGAACTACCACTACAACGATGCGCACATTGCGGGCGGGTTGATCTCCCTGTTCAACTCGCAGTTCGACATTGCGGTGCTGCACCTGGAGCGGCCGTTCGAGCTGCCGAGCTTCGGGTATGGGGCGAGCTTTGCGGGCGGCCTGGTGAATGTGACGGGATATCCGTCGTCCGGGCTGGGGGCGCAGGTGGACATTCGCGAGCCGGCCAGGCTGGACGCGGCCTACACCTATTTGCTGGACGAGGCGGCTTTGGGCTCGGGTTCGAGCGGGGCGCCCGTCTGGATCACGGACGACACGGGGCGTCCGAACGCGGTTGGTGTGGTTTCGAGCGGGTCGAGTGCCGGGGACGGATACTCGGCGCGGGTGGCGGGCCAGAACCTGTCGGCGATCAAAACCTGGCTTGCGCAGGATGCGGCGATCGATGTGGCGAACGCGAACTACGCGTGGGCGTCGGCCGGCAAGACCGGGTCTGCGGCGCTGGATGGGGTGGGGACGGGGGGACCGTCCTACATCCACTACCAGAAGATCTGGGCGACGAACGATTCCGTGGCGATCAACTGTGGCGCGCCGAACGTGTTCCTGCACAGCGGCGTGGGCAACGACGCTCTCCAGGTGAGCGTGGGGCATAACGTGCTCGATGGGGGCACGGGCAGCAACTTCCTGACCGGGACGGTGCTGGGCAAGGGGGTGGACACGTTCTTCACCGATGCGCGGGGCGGCGCGGTGGTGTGGAACACGATCCGGAACTTCCATGCGGGTGATGCGGCGACGCTTTGGGGGTTCACGCCGGGGGTGTCGAGCTACTTCTGGGACAGGTCGGTGTCCGGTGCGGCGGGATATGAGGGGGCGACGCTGCGGGCGAACATCGTGGGTGGCGCCGGGCGAACGGGGAACGGGATCGATGCGAGCATCACGTTCACCGGGTTGAGCTTCGACCAGGCGCAGAAGCTGCAGGTTTCGACCGGGACAGTGGACGCGGGAAACTACCTGTATCTGTCCAACGCTGGAGCCTAGCGCGCGCACTATGCCGTGAGTGCGGTGGCGGTCGGGGGCAGGCCCGTGCCAAGTCAAGGCCAGGCACGCAGGATGAGCAGCATGGACAGCACCGAGATTGCGGCGCTCGACCTTTGGTGGCGGGCGGCAAACTATTTGTCGGTGGGGCAGATCTACCTCATGGGGCGGGATCCGCTGCTGGCAGGGCCGCTCGGGAGTGGGGAGGTCAAGCCGCGGCTGCTGGGGCATTGGGGGACGACGCCGGGGCTGAACTTCATCTATGCGCACCTGAACCGTGTGATCCGGGCGCGGGATGCGAACGTGATCTACGTGTGCGGGCCCGGGCATGGGGGGCCTGGGATGGTGGCGAGCGCATGGCTCGAGGGGAGCTACACGGAGACGATGCCGCACGTCACGCGGGACCGGGCGGGGATGGGCAAGCTGTTCCGGCAGTTCAGCTTCCCTGGCGGGATCCCGAGCCATGTCGCCGCGAACGTGCCCGGGAGCATCAACGAGGGCGGCGAGTTGGGATATGCGCTGCTGCATGCGACGGGGGCGGTCTTCGACACGCCGGACCTGGTGGCGGCGTGCGTGGTGGGGGACGGGGAGGCCGAGACTGGGCCGATGGCGGCGAGCTGGCACGGGACGAAGTTCCTGATGCCCGGGCGGGACGGGTCGGTGCTGCCGATCCTGCACCTGAACGGCTACAAGATCGCCGGGCCGACGGTGCTGGCGCGGATCCCGGAGGCAGAGCTGCTGAGCCTATTCCGGGGCTACGGGTGGGACCCCGTGGTGGTGGCGGGGCACGAGCCGGGGCCGATGCATCTGGCGATGGCGGCGGCGCTGGACCATGCGATGGACCGGATTGGGGCCATTCAGGCCGCGGGGCGGGCGGGGGACGGGTCTCGCCCGGCGTGGCCCATGATCATCCTGCGCTCGCCGAAGGGCTGGACGGGGCCGAAGACTGTGGACAACAAGCCCGTGGAAGGCACGTGGCGGTCGCACCAGGTGCCGCTCGACAAGCTGGACACGCATCCGGAGCGGCTGTCGCAGCTCGAGGCGTGGATGCGAAGCTACACGCCGGGGGAGCTGTTCGACGGGGAGGGACGGCCGGTGCAGGCGATCCTGGACCAGGCGCCAGCGGGCAACCGGCGGATGGGGCTGAACCCGCATGCGAATGGGGGGCTTTTGCTGCGGGAGCTCGAGCTGCCGGACTTCCGGGCCTACGGTCTGGAGGTGAAGGAGCCGGGGAGGCGCGAGGGCGAGGCGACGCGGGTGCTGGGCGCGTGGGTCCGGGATGTGATGCGGGCCAACATGAGCAACTTCAGGCTGTTCGGGCCGGACGAGACGACGAGCAACCGGTTGGATGCGGTGTTCGAGGTGACGAGCCGGGAGAGCATGGGGGAGGTGCTGGCGACGGACGAGGATGTGGGGCCCGACGGGCGGGTGATGGAGGTGTTGAGCGAGCATCTGTGCCAGGGGTGGCTGGAGGGTTACCTGCTGACGGGGCGGCATGGGCTGTTCAGCTGCTACGAGGCGTTCATCCACATCGTGGACAGCATGTTCAACCAGCATGCGAAGTGGCTGGAGAGTGCGGCGCGGCTGCCGTGGCGGCGACCGATCGCGAGCCTGAACTACCTGCTGACGAGCCATGTGTGGCGGCAGGACCATAACGGGTTCAGCCATCAGGACCCTGGGTTCATCAGCCATGTGGCGAACAAGAAGGCGGCGGTGGTGCGCGTGTACCTGCCGCCGGACGCGAACACGCTGCTCAGCGTGATGGACCACTGCCTGCGGAGCCGTGGGTACGTGAACGTGGTGGTGGCGGGCAAGCAGCCGGCGCCGCAGTGGCTGGGGATGGACGAGGCGGTGCGGCATTGCGCGGCCGGGGCCGGGTTGTGGGCTTGGGCGGGGAACGACGAGGGCCAGGTGCCGGACGTGGTGATGGCGTGTGCGGGCGACGTGCCGACGCTGGAGACGATGGCGGCGGTGGACCTGCTGCGGCGGCATGTGCCGGGGCTGGTGGTGCGGGTGGTGAACGTGGTGGACCTGATGGCGCTGCAGCCGCCCGGGGAGCATCCGCATGGGCTGAGCCAGGTGGCGTTCGACGGGTTGTTCACGGCGGACCGGCCGGTGATCTTCGCGTTCCATGGGTATCCGGCGCTGGTGCACAGGATGCTGCATGGGCGGCACTCCGCCGCGGCTGGGGCCGAGCGGTTCCACGTGCATGGCTACAAGGAGGAGGGGACGACGACGACGCCGTTCGACATGACGGTGTTGAACGGGATGGACCGGTTCACGCTCGCGATTGCGGCGCTGGAGCGGGTGCCGCGGATGCGGGACGTGTCGGCGCATGCGGTGCAGGTGTTGCGGGGGAAGCTGGTGGACCATGCGGCGTATGTGCGAGCGCATGGGCTGGACATGCCGGAGGTTCGGGGCTGGGTGTGGGGGGCATGATCCTGACGCTGAACGCCGGGTCGAGCAGCCTGAAGTTCGCGTTGTTCGACCTGGAGCGAAGCGGGGGTGAGACGGCGGTGCTTCGGGGGGCGTTCGAGCGGGTGACGGAGAGGCCGGAGGCCAGGGTGCATGGCGCGGACGGGGCCGAGCTGGAGCCGCCTGTGGTCGAGGGGGTGGGGCACGAGGCGGTGCTGCCGGCGTTGCTCGCGTGGGTGGAGGCGCATGCGGGGGGACAGGTGGCGGCGGCTGGGCACCGGGTGGTGCATGGCGGGGATCGGCCTGGGCCGGTGCGGATCGACGAGGGGGTGATCGGCGAGATCGAGGCGTTGCGGCCGCTGGCGCCGCTGCACCAGGGGCACGCGGTGGCGGCGATCCGGGCGGCGCAGGGGTCGCAGCCGGGGCTGGTGCAGGTGGCGTGCTTCGACACGTCGTTCCATCGGACGCTGCCGCCGGTGGCGCGGCGGCATGCGCTGCCGGAGCGGCTGGGGCTGCGGCGGTATGGCTTCCACGGGCTCAGCTACGAGTGGATCGCGGGGCGGCTGCCGTCGCACCTGGTGGCCGGGCGGGTGATCGTGGCGCACCTGGGCAGCGGGGCGAGCCTGTGTGCGCTGCGGGCCGGGGAGAGCGTGGAGACGACGATGGGGACCACGCCGCTCGACGGATTGGTGATGGGGACGCGGACCGGGGCGCTGGACCCGGGGGTGGTGTTGAAGCTGCTTGCGGGGGGGATGAGTT
>JBBROS010000022.1:0-59112 GCA_038229135.1 Acetobacterales bacterium | reverse complement strand
TCGTCGGCGGCAACGACCAGCACCACGATGTCCGTGATCGAAGCGCCGCGGCTGCGCATGGCCGTGAACGCCTCGTGGCCCGGCGTATCGATGAAGGTGATGCGGTTGCCGGCCTTCGTCGCCACCGTGTAGGCGCCGATGTGCTGGGTGATGCCGCCGGCCTCGCCCGCGGCCACGTCCGTGCTGCGCAGCGCGTCGAGCAGGCTCGTCTTGCCGTGATCGACGTGGCCCATGATGGTGACCACGGGGGCGCGGGGCATCAGCTCCTCGTCCTCGTCGATCTCGCCATCGATGCCGAGCTCCACGTCGGAGTCGGACACGCGGCGGACGCGATGGCCGAACTCCTGCACCACGAGCTCCGCCGTGTCGGCGTCGATGCTCTGGACCGGGGTGGCCATGACGCCCATGCGCATGAGGGCCTTGATGACGTCGGGCATGCGGGCGGCCATACGGGCGGCCAGGTCCTGCACGGTGATGGTTTCGGGCAGCACGACGTCTCGGACGACCTTGACCTGGTCCGAACGAAGCGCCTCGAGTTCCGCCTGGCGGCGCTCGCGCTCGCGCTGACGGCGGACGCTGGCGAGGCTGCGCGACTTCTCGTCCTCGCCTTCGATGGCGGCCAGCACGTCGATGCGGCCGGTGCGGCGGCCGTCGCCCGGCTTCTTGACCACGGCGGGGCCGGGCTTGCGGCCGGGGACGATTATGCCGGGGCGACGGCGGGGCTCGCCCTCTTCCTCGCCCGGGCGAGCGGGCTTGAGACGGAGCGTCTCGCCGGGGGCGGCGGCGGGGGCGCGTGCCTCGCCGGGCTTGGCGGATACGGCACCGGCGCGGGCTGCCGCGGGGGTTGCGGCGGCCTGGGCGGCAGCAGCACCTGGGTTGGCGGCCTCGGCTGCAGCGGCAGCGGCGGCCTGGCGGGCGGCCACCTCCTGCTGGCGGGACTCCTCGGCGGCGCGGCGGCCCTCCTCCTCGGCATTGCGGCGCGCCTCTTCCTCGCGGCGGCGGGCCTCTTCGGCCGCGGAGAGAATCGAAATCTTCTCCTGCTCGCGGCGCTCGGCCTCGCGGCGGGCGGCGTCCTTCTGCTGTTCGGCCAGCACGCGCTGGCGAACGGCGACCTCGGCCGCGGTAAGTCCGCGGATGGGGCCGCTGGGGCGTGGCGCCGGGCGCGGCGTGGCCGGGGCGACCGTCTTGGACGCGGGTGCGGGCGCGGCAGCGGCCGGGGCAGGGGCCGTGTTCGGGGCGGCGGCGGGCAGGGTGCCAGCCGGGGTGCCAGAAGGGGCGCCAGAGGGCGTGCCAGAGGGCGTGCCAGAGGGAGCGGCCGGCGGCGCTGCCGGTGCTGGGCCGGGCGTGGCGCGTGCCTGTGCGGGTGGCGCTGGCGGCGGCGCTGCGGCGGGCGTCACGCGCGGGGGCGCGGCGACAGGGGTGCGGGTCTTGCGCACCTCCACCTGCACCACTTTCGAGCGGCCGTGGCTGAAGCTCTGCCGGACGGACCCGGCATCAACCGTGCGGCCCAGCTCGAGCCGCCCGGCGGGGCGGAGAGAGAGCCTGCCCTTGGCCGCGTCCTGATCGTTACTGTTGCTCATCGACCCTCAAATCCCATCCACCCGACCCGGCGGTTTGCCCGCCGGGTTAGCTGCCGCGCCGGACATCCCGGCGAGCCGCATCGTCTCAACCCCAAGCGCCTCGGCAAGCCTGCCGTGCGCCAGCGCCACGTGCACGGCGTGGTCGCGTCCGAAGACCGCTCCCAAGGCCGCGGCCGGCAGCGGCGTCGCTACCGGCATGTCTCGCACCCCGCTCAGGAACCGCTGACGCTCCTCCGGGCTGCCATCGTACGCCTGGATCACCAGGGATGCGCGGCCGGATGTGAGCCATTCGCGCGCCTTCTGGAACCCCGCCACCGCCTGCCCCGCACGCCTTGCGAGGCCCAGCAGCTCCGTCACCCGCCGGACGAGCCCGGCTTCGACCAGTTGGGCAAGGTCGGCCGGAACCACAACCTGGCCCTTGGCCGCCCGTGGGAAAGCACCGCGAACACGGGCGGTTTCTAACACATCCCGCCGCGCGCTCAACCAGATTCCCCGCCCGGGCAGCCGTGCAGCCACGTCGGGGACGATCACGCGGTCGGGGCCGACCACGAACCGCAGCATCCGCGCCCGAAAGTCCCGCTCGCGCGTGACGACGCAGCGCCGCAGCGGGCCGGTCTCGGGCTCGTCCGTGTCGTCGTCGGCCGGCAGCGTGGCGGTGTCTTCAGGCGTGATCGGCGCCCTCCGGGGCTGGGGCCGGGGCGGCCTCGTCCTCGAACCAGTGGGCGCGGGCGGCCATGATGATCTCGTTGGCCAGGGCCTCGTCCATCCCGTCCGTGCCGACGATCTCCATCAGCTCGTCGGACGCGAGGTCTGCCAGGTCGTCCAGCGTCTTCACGTTCTTCTCGCCCAATGCCACGATCATGGCCGGGCTCAACGCCTCGATGGAGGCGAGCTCGTCCGTCACGCCCAGCTCGACCCGACGGTCCTCGAGCTCCTGGTTGCGGCGGTCGAGGAAGGACTGGCCACGGCGGATGAGCTCCTCGGCCACGCTCTCGTCGAAGCCTTCGATGTCGGCCAGCTCCTCGAGCGGCGTGTAGGCCAGTTCCTCGATGCTGTTGAATCCTTCCGTCACCAGCAACCCGGCGATCACGTCGTCCACGTCGAGCGCCTCGACGAACAGGCCGGTGCGGCGACGATACTCCTCCTGGCGGCGCTCGCTCTCCTCTGCCTCTGTCAGGATGTCGATGTCCCACCGGGTCAGCTGGCTCGCAAGGCGCACGTTCTGGCCGCGGCGGCCGATGGCGAGGCTGAGCTGCTCGTCCGGCACCACCACCTCCACGCGCCCTGCCTCCTCGTCCATCACCACCTTCGTGACTTCGGCGGGCGCGAGGGCGTTCACGACGAAGGTCGCGTGCTGGCTGGACCACGGGATGATGTCGATCTTCTCCCCTTGCAGCTCCTGCACCACAGCCTGGACTCGGCTGCCGCGCATGCCGACGCAGGCGCCGACCGGGTCGATGGACTGGTCCCGGCTGATCACCGCCATCTTGGCGCGGCTGCCCGGGTCCCGCGCCACAGCCTTGATCTCGATGATGCCGTCGTAGATCTCGGGCACTTCCTGGGCGAACAGCTTTGCGAGGAAGGCCGGGTGGGTGCGGCTGAGGAAGATCTGCGGGCCGCGGATCTCCTCACGCACGTCGTAGATGTAGGCCCGCACGCGGTCGCCGTTGCGGAAGCTCTCGCGCGGGATCAGCTCGTCACGCCGCAGCAGGGCCTCGGCGCGGCCGAGCTCGACCATGAGGTTGCCGTACTCGGTGCGCTTGACCACGCCGTTGATGATCTCGCCCACGCGGTCCTTGAACTCGTCGTATTGCTTCTTGCGCTCATACTCGCGGACACGCTGAACGATGACCTGCTTTGCCGTTTGTGCGGCGATGCGGCCAAAATCGATGGGCGGAAGCGGGTCCACGATGTGCTGGCCGACCTGGATGTCGGGCTGGAACTTGCGGGCGATGTGGACGGGGATCTGCGTCTCGTCGTTCTCGACCGTCTCGACAGCCTCGGTCCAGCGGGTGAGCCGCACGTCGCCGGTCTTGCGGTCGATGGTGGCGCGAATATCCTTTTCGTGGCCGTACTTGGCGCGGCCGGCTTTCTGGATGGCCTGCTCCATCGCCTCCAGCACCTCGTCGCGCTCGATCGACTTCTCGCGCGCGACGGCGTCGGCCACCAGCAGCAGTTCGGGGCGGGAGACGGAGGTGTCCATGGTCGCGTTCCTCAGTTTGTCGCTGGTGGGGTTGCGGTAGCGGCGATGAGCGCGTCGGTCAGCATCAGCTTGGCGCGGCGCACGTCGGCGAGCGGGAGAGCGACGTCCGTGCCGTCCTCGAGGCGGAGCCGGGCAGTCTCGGCATCGGCGCCGAGGATCGTGCCGGTGAACCTGCGCCTGCCGTCGACGGGAAACAACATTTCCGCGCGGGCGAGGTGGCCGGCGAAGCGCGCCCAGTCCTTGGGCCGGGTCAGCGGGCGGTCGATCCCGGCGCTGCTGACCTCGAGGGTCCAGGCGCCGGGGATCGGGTCGTCCACGTCGAGCAGGGCGCTGATGGCGTGGGTGATCCGCTCGCAGTCCTCGACGGCGATCTGCGCCCCATCCGCGCGATCGGCCATGACCTGCACCGTGGGCCGCTCGCGGCCGAGCACCAGCACTCGGACGAGCTCGTAGCCGAGGGCAACGAGTGCCGGCTCGATCCGCCCGGCGATGCGGACCTCGAGCGGGCCGTGGTTGGGTTCGGAGGCGTCTTTGGGAACGGTCATGCGGGCAGGTGGTTCTCGGGTGCGTTGAAGCCCAGAAACAGCAAAGGGCGGCCCGTCAAGGCCACCCCCGGTTAGTCTCGGCCGGTAATTGATAGTCCGCTAGATAATGGAACCGGGAGCCGCTCGCAAGGGGGCCGGTCAGTTCGGGTGGAAGTGCGCGTAGATGCGGCGCGCCGTTTCCTTGTTGATGCCCGGCGCCGCCTCGAGGTCGGTGAGGCCGGCCTGCTTCACCCCGCGGGCGGAGCCGAAATGGTTGAGGAGGGAGCGCTTCCGGGCGGTGCCGACGCCGGGCACCTCGTCGAGCTCGCTGGTGATGAGCGCCTTGCTGCGGCCGGCGCGGTGGGTGGTGATGGCGAAGCGGTGCGCTTCGTCCCGCACGCGCTGGAGGTAGTAGAGCACCGGGTCGCGCGGGGGCAGCTGGAACGGGTCCCGCCCGTCCATGTGGAACCATTCGCGCCCGGCGTCCCGATCCGGCCCCTTGGCGATTGCGACGACGGGGATCTGGTGCAGCCCGAGGTCCTGCATGATGCCGCGGACGGCGCTGAGCTGGCCGGCGCCGCCGTCGATGAGGAGCAGGTCGGGGAGTTGCGGTGCGGCACCCTCGCCAGCATCGGCAGCCGCCTGCTCCTTCAGCGCGCGGCCGAAGCGGCGCTCGAGCATCTCGCGCATCATGGCGAAGTCGTCGCCGGGGGCCATGGGGCCGCGGATCGAGTATTTGCGGTAGGCCTGCTTCATGGGGCCTTCGGGGCCGGCGACGACCATGACGCCATAGGCGCTCGTGCCCATGATGTGGCTGTTGTCGTAGCATTCGATGCGCTCGGGCGTCGAGGGCAGGTTGAAGAGCCCTGCCACGCCCTCCAGCAGCTTGGCCTGGCCGGCGCTCTCGGCCATGCGGCGTTCGAGGGCTTCGCGGGCGTTGGTCTCGGCGTGCAGCACCACGGCACGCTTCTCCCCGCGGGAGGGCACGGCGAGCTCCACGCGGCGCTCGGCCTTGAGCGTGAGCGCCTCGGCGATCAGCGGCGCCTCCTCGAGGGGGTGGTTGAGCAGGATGAGGGGCGGCGGAGGCTTGTCGTCATAGAACTGGGCGAGGAAGGCGGCGAGCACGGCCTCGGCCTCGGCCTCCTTGGTGTGCACGGGGAAGAAGGCGCGGTTGCCGTTGTTGTTGCCGCCGCGGATGAAGAAGACCTGGACGCAAGTGGCGCCGCCGATCTGCCAGGCGGCGACGATGTCCGCGTCGCCGAGGCTGGCGGGGTTGATGACGGCGGTGCCCTGCACGTGGGTCAGGCCGCGGATCCGGTCCCGCAGGGCGGCCGCACGCTCGACCTCGAGGGCTTCGGCGGCGCGCTCCATCTCGGCCGCCAGCTCCTGCTGCACGGTGCTGGCCTTGCCGGAGAGGAAGGCGCGGGCCTGGTCCACCAAATGCGCGTAGTCCTCGGGCCCGACCCGGCCCACGCAGGGGGCCGAGCAGCGGCGGATCTGGAAGAGCAGGCAGGGGCGGGACCGGTTGTTGAACACGGTGTCCTGGCAGGAGCGGAGCAGGAACACGCGCTGCATGGCCGTGACCGTCTGGTTCACGGCCCAGGCGCTGGCGAACGGGCCGTAATAGCTTCCCTTGCGGGTGCGGGCGCCGCGATGCTTCGTGATCTGCGGAAAGGCGTGGTCTTCCGTGAGCATGAGCCACGGGTAACTCTTGTCGTCGCGCAGGACGATGTTGAAGCGGGGCTTGAGCCGCTTGATGAAGTTGGCCTCGAGCAGCAGCGCCTCGGCCTCGGTGTGGGTGGTGACGATCTCCATCGAGACGGTCTCCGACACCATCCGGCGCAGGCGCTCGGGCAAACGGGCGACCTGGGTGTAGCTGGTGACCCGCTTCTTCAGGCTGCGGGCCTTGCCGACGTAGAGCGCCTCCCCCGCATGGTCGAGCATGCGGTAGACGCCGGGGCTGAGCGGCATGGTGGCGAGCGCGCGTTCGATGGCGGCGATGCCGTTCTGCAGGTTTGGGGCGCGGCTGGGCTGGTCCATGGTCTGCGTGATGTAGGGTGTTCGGAGCGGTTGCTCAAACCTGGTTGCGATGGCCGGTCGGGTTTGTCGGGCTGGTGTCCACGCGGTGCAAAGCAGCGTCGATTCGTCCACCGAGGCTGTGGATAAACTTGTGAGCAAGGCCGGGGTGGCGTGTTCCAGGCCGTGCCGCAGCTTGCTTCTGCTCGGATTGCTGCGGAAGCAGGCAGAGCTGCTTAAGTGGTTGATTGTAAAACACGTCTACTTAAGTCGTTGGTGGAGGGTTTAGGGTGAACGCGCATCCCGCTGCAAAACCAGCGAGTCAAGCAGGGCCCGTGGACAATTTGCAGCGCTCGACCTCCACGCCTACGGCACCGGCATCGGGGAAGACGTCCAGCTTCTCCACCCGGACGCGGGCCCGCCGCACGCGGGGGTCCGTCAGGCAGGCTTCGGCAATCCGTTCAGCGAGCGTCTCGACCAGCTTCGTATGCCCGGCGGCCACGATGCGGCGCACGGCGTCGGCGATCGTCTCGTAGTTCACCACACGGTCGATGCGGTCCGCGCCGACCGGGTCGGGGCCGGTTTCCTCGACTGCAAGGTCCACGTTGATCCGAACGCGCTGTAGCGCGGTGTGCTCGTGCGCATACACGCCGATGGCGGCCTGCAGCATCATGTCGCGGACGAAGACGTGGCGGATGCCAGGGGCCACGAGCGCGCTCATTCCTCGGGTGCCGCGCCGGGGCGGGTGGGGGACCATTGCAGATGCTGGCCGCCGTCGAGCGCGAGCATCTGGCCGGTGACGGAAGGAAGGGCGAGGAGCGCCATGGCCGCCGCGGCGATCTCGGCAGGCGAAGTGCCGCGTTGGAGCGGGGTGGACGCGCACTGGGCGTCGAACTGCGCCTGGGTCTGGCGCGGGCTGGGCAGGGCCGGGCCGGGGCCAATGGCGTTGACGCGGATACGGGGGGCCAGCGCCAGGGCCATTTGCTGCGTCAGCGCCCACAGGGCGGCCTTGCTGACGGTGTAGGAGACGAAGTGCGGCGTGAGGGACCAGACGCGCTGGTCGATCAGGTTCAGCACGCAGCCCTGGGCGCCGGGCGGGAGGGCGCCGGCCATGGCCTGGGTGAGCACGAACGGCGCGCGGAGGTTCGGCTCGAGGTGCTCGTCCCAACTGGCGCGTGTCACCGTGTCCCACTCGTCCCGCTCGAAGGCGCTGGCGTTGTTGACGAGCACGCCGATGGGGCCGAGGGCGGATGCGGCGTCGGGCACGAGGCGGGCAACGGCGGCTTCATCCGAGAGGTCGGCCTGGAGCACGGTGGCGCGGCCGCCCTGGGCGATGATGCCGGCCGCGAGCGCGTCGGCCTGGGCGCGGCTGTGGCGGCAATGCAGAGCCACCGCGAACCCGGCTTGCGCAAGCGCTTCGGCGATGGCGCGGCCAAGGCGCTGGGCACCCCCCGTGACGAGGGCCGCGCGGGGGATGGCGTGATCTATGGCGAGCATGGGTGGGGGTTAGCCGGGGCGGGGGCGGTGGTAAAGGCGCTGTCCAGCGACAGGAAACCCTGGAATGGAAATCCTATGAACTCCTTGATGGCAGATCGGCATAGCCGAGGCCGCCGCGCGTCACCACGGGCGTGACGGTAACCGCGGGCTCCACTCCTGAGTGGAGAGGAAGATGCGGCGCACGTCACGCCCACCATCGGCTGAAGCACTCCGACATGGCCGGCGCTTGCGGGCGTCCCGAACTTCCGCTCAACAGCGCTGCAATCCGATCAAGGCTGGGTCGAGCAGTCCAGCAACACTGCGATCTGTCCGGCCAGCTCGGCGCCCGACACCGGTTTACGCAACAGGACGGTGCCGACATTCGGGTCGCCGTCCACGATCGATTGGAGCTCGGGGTCGGCATAGCCGGTCAGCAGCAGCGCGGGCAGGGCTGGTCGCCGCCGCCGGACTTCTCCGATCAGGACCCCGCCGTTCATGCCGGGCATGGCGAAATCCGTGACGAGCAGGTCCGTCTCCGCCCCCAGGTCCAGCCGGGCCAGGGCGGCCAAGCCATCGCCGGCTTGGGTGACCACGTAGCCCAGGTCCTCCAACTGCCCCGCCAGCACTGCCCGCACCGTCGCGTCGTCGTCCACCACGAGGATGTGCCGCGCCGGGCCGGGCCGGGCGACCGTGGGCTGCCCTGGCAGGACGATGCCGGGATCTGGAATGCCGGCCGTTGCTTCCGGGAACCAGAGACTGACCGTCGTGCCCTTGCCTGGCTCGCTCCGGATCGCAAAGCCGCCGCCGGATTGCTGCGCGAAGCCACGCGCCATCGCCAGGCCGAGGCCGGTGCCCCTTCCCAGCGGTTTCGTCGTGAAGAACGGTTCGCCGGCCCGCATCAACGTGGCAGCGTCCATGCCGCTCCCCGTGTCGGTCACGTCGAGCCGGACATAGCCCCCTGCGGCAAGCCCGGCATGATGCCGCTGGGCGTCCCGAACCGCCTCGGCGGCGGCGTGCAACGTCACGCGTCCGCCGTTCGCCATGGCGTCGCGTGCATTGACGGCCAGGTTGACCAGGACGGTCTCGAGCTGCGCCTTGTCGGCCAGCAGCGGTGGCAAGGTGGCGTCCACCACGGTCCGGGTGTCGATGCCCGCTCCCAGCGTTACGGCCAGGATCTCCCGTATGCCCGCCAGCAAGGGCCCGGCCGGCACCGGCTCTGCACGCAGCTCGCCTTTGCGGGAAAAGGACAGCAGCCGGCCCGTGATCGCCGCCCCGCGGTCCGTGGCGTCGCCTGCCATGCGCGCGAGCTTTCGGACCATTGCCGCATCATCGGCCCGGCGCCCGATGAGCGCCAACCCGCCCGATACCGCTTGCAGGACATTGTTGAAATCGTGGGCGATGCCGCTCGCCAACTGTCCCAACGCCTCCAGGCGTTGCGCTTGTGCCAGGCGGCCTTGCGCCTGCTCCCGTGCCGCGACCTCGCGGCCCACCTGCTCCGCGAGCGTTTCGTTCATGTCACGCAGGCTCTGTGTCGCCTTGGCGCGTGCCGCTTCCGCGGTCAGCAGCGCGTTCGCGACCACGTTGGCCTCGTGCAACCCGAGGTCGACGGGGGCTGCGGCTACGTCCTGCCCGGACACCAGGCCCACCAGTGCCCCGATGGGCTGCAGCACGCGCCGGGCCAGTGCGGTGGCCAGCACTGCGCTCAGCAGCAAAGCGAGCGTGCCGCCGGCGAGGGTCCATCCGAGCGCGCGCCATAGAGGCTGGTTCAGCTCCGATTGCGGCACACCGATGCCGACGCTCCAGCCCGATGACCCGACCGGGCTCCAGGCAACCTGTATCGGGGTGCCTTCGAGGGAGAAGCTCGAGATCAGGCCCTCGGGTGCGGCAAGCAAGCTCGGCAGCAGGCTGGGTGCCGCCGCCTGGCCCACGAAGCGGTCCGCGTTGGGCACCCGCGCCACGTTGACGCCCTTGCTGTCGAACACCGATACCACCCAACCCGCTGCCGGTCGCTGCCGCTCGATGATGCGGGCCATTCCATCCGTGTAGGGGTTCAGTCTGAGCACGTAGACGACCTGGCCGCCCCGGAACACCGGGACGTTCACCGAAAAGCCAAGCCGCCGTAAGATCGGCGTTGCATACAGGTCGGAGATGATGGGCTGCCCTGTCAGGAACACCCGCTCGACCAACTCGGGGGAACCAACGATTGCTCCTGGTTTCAGGGGTGGCACGCCGAGCCCGGTTTGCAGCACGAGCTTGCCCGACCGTTCGGTAAGACCCAGCCCAGCACCGGGTATGAGCGTGAGGAACGTTTCTGCCTGTGGCCGAAACGCCTCGATGTCGGCGGCCTGGAGGGCGGGGGACAGCGCGAGGGCTTGGAGGGCGAGGACGAGTGCCTGCAGCTCCAGATCGACGGCTTGCGCCATTCCCCGCGTCACGTCCTGAAGGCGCTGGATGGCGCGCTCGCGCTCGGACCGGACCTCGGCGATGCCGAGGGCGCCGAAGAACAACACGAGCGGAAGCACGATCCCTAGCGCACACAGGAGCAAGCTCCTCTTGAGCGATACGGCGCGCCCGGGGCTGCGCTCGGAGTGTTCTAGGTCCCTGGCCTTGGCAGTCACGTGTCCTGACCCGGCGCTGGGGTCGTGGCCTCGTCATGGTGACCGAGTCGGCGTGCATACCGGGTTGGGCCGTCTAGGCCGCAGCGGGCCAGGTCCGCCCGGCCGATGCTTTGCATGGGGGCGAAATCGACGCCCGACAGAATCATGTCGGTCCGGGCCGACGGGCGCCGTATGGGAAAGATGTCTGAGGCGCGACGGCTTGCTTGCAACTCCGATCGACCAGGCCGCAGTGTCGGCGCTGGGGCATTGCCCGGGACTGAACTGTCACCTGGTGCCGAAACAAGGTGTTGCCGGGTAGCAGGCAGGATCATGCGCCTTGTTGTCAGTGCGGCCAGCAAAACGCAATCTGATAAATGAAACGTGAGCGACCGCGTTCAACATGGCCCATCCTGGACGAGGTCGGCGTGCAGCTGCGGCCGGCGACCCTGGCCGACAGGCTGAATGCGCCTGGCCTGGACGGGTGCGCGCCGGGCTGCCGACGGCGCAACCGGCCGCGGCGCGCAACACGGCTCGCCCGGCTACGCGAGCTTCAAGCCTTCGTTTCGCGACGGCCTCAAAGATGGAGCAGGTGCGGCGCAAGCCACCCCAAAAGTCCCAGTGCGGCGCCCCCCAAACCAAGCAGGATGCCACCAACGGCCAGCAGGGACACGCCTGTGACGATGGAGGAGGAGGCGATGACGATCGCCACCTGAAGCAGCGCTGCGCCATACTCGTAGAGGTGGTACTTTGCCATCGACTCCTCGCGGCGCGCCTCGGCGGCCTTCGCCTTCTCGCTGAGCTGCTTGCGGCCTTCGCCGGTGCCCGGCTCGTCCTCCCAGCGGGCGACGGTTTCGCGCCAGGTCTTCTGCCGGGCTTCCGTCACGGCCCGGGCGGCTGGGTCCAGGGTAGGCTTCACGAGATCGGCCTGCTCGTTGGCGGTGCGCAGCGTGGTCTGGCGAATGGTGCGGGCCTGGAAGAAGGCCCAGAGGTTGGCGGCCTCCACGTTCCGCGTGAGTGCCTCCGTCTGTGCGCTCTTGGCGCCGGTCTCGACCAGTGCCAGGCAGAGCGCCAGCACCGCAATCAGCAAAGCGACGCGCTTGTCCCCGCCGCCCTCTACATGTCCGTGGCCACCCGTCATCCCGCCATCCCCCGATCGACGTTGGCGTGGTGCCACTTCTGGAAGGGCAGCGGAACCCCCGAGGTTGCGGCGTGCCGAGGGAAAATGGTAGAAGAGCCGTGCGCGGGCGTAGCATAATGGTAATGCGGTAGCCTTCCAAGCTTCTGACGAGGGTTCGATTCCCTTCGCCCGCTCCAGTTCTCTCCGGTCGTGGCTATCTGTAGAGGATGTAGTTCACCGTAATCGGGATAGTGATGCGCTCGCCCTGCACCTCGGCCGGCAGCGGCGCGAGCTGGGCGTTGCGCCAGGTGCCCACCGCCGCCATGTCGATGAAAGATGAGCCCGAGTGGCTCTTGATCTGCACCAGCTCGACCCGGCCTTGGCGGTTGACGGTGAGTTCGAGGTCGACCGACCCGTCCTCCCCGGCGCGGGCGGCTTCGGGCGGGTAGAAGCGGTGGCGCAGCCACCAGGTGCGCAGGCCCTGGGCCCAGTCGGCGCTGACGTTCGCGGCCCGTGCGTCGAAGAACGCCTCCTGACGGTTGGGGCCGATTCGGGCCGTGCCGAGGGAGAGATCGAGCGAGCGGGATGCGACGGAGCCTGGGGCGGCGCCGGCGCGGGGGGCAGCGAGGCGCTGGGCGGTGCGGCCGAAATCGAGGTCCATTGGGTTCGACAGCGAGCCCGTCTGCGGTGCAGGCGGCCGTGGCCGGGGTATGGGCGGGCGAGGAAGCGGCGGGGCCGGCAGCGGCGGTGGCGGCACGGGGACGATAGGCTCGAGCGGCCGCGGGGGCGCCTCCTCGGGGTCGGCGAGGCGCGTGTCGGCCCAATTGGGGCGGGTCGCCGGAGCAGGCTCGGGGACGACGACGATGGCGGGCGGCTCGAATGCGGGCGCTGGCGGGGCCTGGGCAGCAGGAGCAGCTGGGGCGGGAGCGGCCGGCGCGGCTTCGACCGGGGGTGGCGGGGTGGCCGGCTCTGGCGCGGCGGCTTCGGCGGGGGCTGGCGTGGGGGCGGGCGCGGGCGCCGTGGGCTCGGCGAAGGCCGGGTCCGGCGGCGCCGGAGGCGGGGCGGTGCGCTCGGGCGCTTCCGGCATGGGGGGTGCGGGCGGCTGGGTGTTCGTCGTGTCGTCGGGGCTGGGTGCGCCCTGGGGCGGTGGGACGTTGTCGGCGTCGTTGCGGCGGTCCGACGCGGGCGGCACCTGGTTCCCGCCCTCGAACATCAGCTCGTAGGACGGCGTGCTCCCGGCTCCCTCCGGCGGCGGGCGCCGCACGATGAGGACCAGGGCCGCCACCGTCAGGGCGTGCGCGAGCACCGACGCGCCCACCGCGATCCGGCGGCGTCCCGCGTCCCGCCGCGAGTCGGCGAGCCCGAGCGGCTTGGGGAAGCCCCCAGCGTCGGGGCTGAGGCGCAGCGGCGTCATGCCGGGCTGATATACTCCGTTCCCGTGCAGGCGCGAGACTGCAGCCGTGAGGATTGCGGCGAAGCGCGCGCACTTCTGCAATGCCGGCCCCCTGCTGGCCCGTGCGCGCCATGGCAGAGGGCGGGCCAGGGGGGCCCCGTACTTGACAATGGGGCCTGCGCACCCTCTTTAGCGCCCCTGCGCGGCCGTGCTGCAGGGGTGTAGCTCAATTGGCTAGAGCGCCGGTCTCCAAAACCGGAGGTTGGGGGTTCGAGACCCTCCACCCCTGCCAGGCCCAGCCCGTCGGGCCGGGTGCGGCGGAGTGGGGCGGCGTGCCCGGACAGCAAGGAAGATGAGTAGGACATGGCGTTGGCGTTCGATCCCTTGAAGTTCCTGCGCGAGGTGCGGCTCGAGGTGGCGAAGGTCACCTGGCCGTCGCGCAAGGAAACGCTGATCACCACGGGCCTCGTCTTTGCGCTGTCGGGCCTGGCCGCGGTGTTCTTCTTCGTCGCCGACCAGGTCATCGGCATCGGTGTGCGGGCGCTGTTCGGCGTCAGCCTGTAGGGAATGAGTTGATGGCCAAGCGGTGGTATGTCGTCCACGTCTATTCCGGGTTCGAGAAGAAGATCGGGCAGCTCATCAAGGAGCAGGCGGCCCAGAAGGGGCTCGCCGACCTCGTCGACGAGGTGCTGGTGCCCGCCGAGGACGTGGTGGAGGTCCGCCGCGGCCAGAAGGTGAATGCCGAGCGCAAGTTCTTCCCCGGCTACGTGCTGGTGAAGATGGAGATGACGGACCAGACCTGGCATCTGATCAAGGACACGCCGAAGGTCACGGGCTTCCTGGGCAGCAAGACGAAGCCGAGCCCCATCAGCGAGGCCGAGGCCGACCGCATCATCAAGCAGAGCGCCGAGGGCGTGGAGCGCAGCCGCCCGGCCGTGCTGTTCGAGGTGGGCGAGCAGATCCGCGTGGCGGACGGCCCGTTCACGAGCTTCAACGGCACCGTGGAGGAGGTCGACGAGGAAAAGGGTCGGCTCAAGGTCAGCGTGTCGATCTTCGGCCGTTCGACGCCGGTGGACCTCGAGTACAGCCAAGTCGAGAAGGTCTAGACCGCGTCCTCTTCGAGGTAAGCCGGCCAGGTGCGGTAGAGGGTTGGTGGATGAAGGCGATCGCTCTCTAGCGGGCCGGCCCCGGGGGTCTATCGCATCGCGGCGTTCAGCCCGGCGTGCCCCGGGACACCGTCGAGCGCTTCGGGCAGGTCGCCCCGTGCCAGGGCCGCGCCGAATGCCAGCACGGCGCCATAGGCCGCCCGAGCAGGCGCGCCACCCACGCTGACGCGCCGTACACCGGCAGCGGCGAGTTCGGCCAGCTTGACTGGCCCCGTGCCCGGGCCCGACAGCACGTTCACCGGTCGGGGCGCCACGGCCCGCACCACGGCGCGGATCGCGTCCATGTCCGGCAGGGCCGGCGCATACAGGCAATCCGCCCCCGCCTCGGCGAAGGCCACCAGGCGGCGGAGCGTGTCGTCCAGGTCGCGGCGGCCGTGCAGGAAGTTTTCAGCTCGGGCTGTCAGGATGAAGGGGTAGGGCGCGCGCCGGGCTGCGGCGGCGGCGGCGGCGACGCGGCGCACGGCGTGCTCGAAGGCATGGATGGGCGAGGACGGCTCGGCGGTCGTGTCCTCGATCGTACAGCCGCACAGCCCGGCCTCGATGGCCGCCTGCACAGTTGCGGCGCACGCCTCAGGGTCCGCGCCGTAGCCGTCCTCGAGGTCGGCCGAAACCGGGCGCTCGCAGGCCTGGGCAATGCTCGCCGCGTTGGCCAGGGCCTCGGCGCGCGAGATGGCGGCCACCCCGTCCCGCCGCCCCAGGCTGAAGGCCAGCCCGGCCGAGCTGGTCCCGATCGCCAGCGCCCCGGACTGGGCCAGCAAGCGCGCGCTCCCGCCGTCCCAGGCATTGGCGAGGATGAAGCAACCCTCCTGGTGCAGTGCGTGGAACCGTTCGGCGTGCTCGCTCATCACCTGGCACTCCCACTTCGCGCCGTCTCAGGGCGCTCGATTCTTCGCCGTCCGCCGCAGGTCCCGCTCGATGGCGGCAAGGTCCGCCTTCGCGCCGCTCGCTGCCACCACGGCGCGCCACTCGCCCACGTCGGCGACGAAGCTCGGATTGTCTCGCAGCAACTCCCGCTTGAGGAAGGGGTAGCCCGTGAGCAACAGCTCCCGCCACAGGTCGCTCGTCGGGTTGAGGGGGATGCGGTTCGCGACGGCCTCCCGCAGGCGCAGCGCGTGCCGGCGGCGGTTCTGCACCATAGGGTCGGCCAGGTCCGGGCCTGCCTCCTCGTCGATGCGCTTCTCGTTGAGCAAGGTCAGGTCCACAGCGCCGACCAGCGCGTCGTAGGGCCACAGCGCCCGGCACTCGAAGCCGCCCTTCAACAGCGCCTGGCTGAGCCCGATCTCGTAGATGCGGATCAGCCACATCTTGGACCAGGTGGGGCGCACCTCGGCCCAGAATTGCCGCCACGGGTCGCTGGCCACCACGCGCGGGCTGAACGCCATGAAGTAGGATTGCAGATGGTAGCGCGACTGCCAGCTCTCGGTGGCGCCCCACACGTCGGCGGCCGCGAAGTCGATCCGGCCGAGCAGCTCATGCAGCGGGCGCAACGGGCCATACACGCTGTCATTGGCGATCACGACCATCGTCGTGTCGGCGCGCGGCAGGGCGAGCTGCTCGAGGCCCTCACGCGAGGCCCCGAAATCGTAGCCGATGTTGCGGCGAATCAGCACGCCGGCGCAGACGGCCTTCAGCGCCTCGAGCGAGGCAGGGCGAAGGAAGCCGGAGTTGGTGACGAACAGGACCGAGAGGCCGGCCGCGGCCAGTGCGCGGAGCTGGTTCAGGACGTGGTCGCGGACCTCGCCCCCGCCGTCCCAGTGGACGAAGACGCAGACGCGGGGGCCAACCGGAATCTCGCCGGTCTCGGGCCAGCGTGCGACGATCTGGTTCTGGCTCCGGCGGCTCATGATCGCGTGGCCGATGCGGGGGCCGATATTGTAGCGCACGCCCAGATAAAGGCGGCGGACGGCGCCGTCGATGATCCGGCGGACGCTCACCCTCCGAGCCTCGAGGCCAGGTCGGGCGGCAGCGGGAGGGCCGGGTGGGCGGAGGCGGCCTCGCGGAGCAGGCGGGTGGCTTCCTCCCTGGCATCGAGCCGGTCGAGGGCCAGTGTTTCGCCGCGCAGCGCGGACCACCACAGGCCGTCGCCGGGCGTCGCCGCGGCGCGAACGCGGGCGAACCGGCCGCGGGCCATGGCAGGTTCGGGCGTGTGCGTGCCGTCGGCCGGCTGCACGTCCAGCATGGCAAGGGCGAACACCACATCGCGCTCCGTGGCGGCCAGGGGGCGCTCGCTGGCCGGGGCAGCGAACGGCGCGTCGAACAGCGCATGCACGGCGGCGAGGCGGCGTGCGGCCGGGTAGGCGCCGGCGTTGACGAGGGCGACGATCGCCCAATCCCGCGCGCGGCTCCACGCCTCGGGGCTCGTCTTCTGTGTCTGGGCCACCGCGGCCTCGGCGAGCTCCGTCAGCGCGGCAATGTCGGACGTCGCGGTGATGGCCTGCGCCTCGCCGTGGAGCGCTGCCCACCAGAGCCCATCGCCGACGGTGCCCGAGGCCCGGACCTGGGCGAACCGGCGCCGGGCGGCGGCTGCCTCCTGCGGCGGGCCGCCCGGGGTGCGCGGCTGCACGTTCAGCGTGGCGAGTGCAAAGACCGTCTGGCGGTCCTGCTCGGACAGTGCGGTGCCCTGCTGGCCGAGCGGGGCCGTGAACAGGCCGGACCGGACCGCGATGGCCCGCGCCGGTTCGTAGGCGGCGGCGTTGGCGAGAAGGCAGACGGCCCAGCGGGCGGTGCCGTCATGCCCCGACGCTGCCATCTCCTGCACGAAGCCAAGGGACGCCTCCTTGCCCTGTGCCGCTTCTGTAGCGTTGCGCTCGCCCTCGACCGCGGCCCACCACACGCCGTCACCGGGGGTCGATTCGGCCCGTACCCGCGCGAATGCGGCCCGCACGGCCCCGGCCTCGGGCGCCGCAGTGTCCGGCGCGCGCTGCAGCTGCAGCACGGCCATGCTGAACAGGAGGTCGCGCTGGCCCGGCGTGAGCGGCGCGGCATGGGCCGCCAGCGCGGCAAGCGAGGTGTGCAGCGCCGGCAGCACGCTCCGCGCACGCTCGTACTGCCCGGCATTCACGAGCTGGCCCAGCGCGCGGCCGACAATCTCCTGCCGCCGCGCCTCGCCGCCATTGGGCGCGGGGGGAAGGGCGGCGAGCTGCCCGTCGAGGTCGGGCGCTTCGGCGTCGGCCGCGCAGAGCAGGGCCTCGGCGCGGGCGGTCCAGCCGATGTCCTCGGTCTGGCCGTCCTCCATCGCGAGCTCGCCCAGCGCGCGGCGCATGGCGGCGGCGGCCTGGGCGGCGAGCCGGAACGGGCGCTCGAGGTCTCGGCGGGGCGTGCCGGCTGCGAGGTCGCGCAGGGCGCGGGCATAGAGGATGCTGGCAAGGTTGAGCGGCACCAGCTCGGCCATGCGCTCGAGGCTACAGGTGGCGAGCTCCTCGGGCAGCGATCCGAGCCTGCCGAGCCCGAAGCCGTATCGGGTGCTCACGGCCGGCTCCAGCACGGCCCAGGCTCGGTCGGCGTCGTCCATCGCGCCGTCGTTCACGCTTTCGGCCAGCGCCCGGCCGGCGAAGCCGATGCACAGGTCGCTGCCGGGCGGGACACTGGCGGCGCGGCGGGCGAGGTGGTCGCGCAATGCCCGGCGCAGGACGGCGTGGTCGTGCTCGAGCTCGAGCGGCGAGTCGCTGGCGAAGGCGACGAGCGAGTGGCTGTCGATTTCGACCTGCACGTGCTGGAAGCCGCCGAGGCGCAGCAGACGCTCGAGGCTGGTGCGGCTTTGGATCACCAGGTGCAGGCTGGGGCTCAGGAGCGGGATGATGATGCCGGGCGGCGTCGATGGCTCGATGTCGTCGCCGTTCGGCGTTGTCAGCAGGAGTACGCCGCCGGGCCTGAGCATGGCGCGGAGGGTGCGGACGAAGGCTTCCGGGGAGGGGACGTGCTCGATCACCTCCGAGCCCATCACCACGTCCATGGTGCCGCGGGCCTCGTCGTCATCGCGCAGGTAGCGCAGCTCGATGGGGAGCTGGAGCGCGTCTCGGCCGAGGGCGGCCAGCGGGGCCGGGTCGATCCCGATCCCGGTCCAGCCGCGGGTGTTGAGCGCGAAGTCCAGGCTGAAGCCGTAGCCGCAGCCGACCTCCATATACGTGGCGGCGCCCGTGCGGCGGAGCTGGGCGATGGGCTTGGTGATGAGGGACACGCCCGCACCCTGCTGCACGTAGAAGGGCACGCGGCCACGGTCGTTGAGTGCCGGCTCGGCGTAGTCGGGCGGAACCTGGCTGTCGTAGAAATGCGCGGTGCACGCGGGGCACCGGAGCACGCGCAGGCGCTTGGCCGGATTGTCCGGGAGCTGCACGTCAACGGTCAGCACGAGGGATTTAGGGTCCGCTGAGCCGCAGTTCGGGCAGCGGAGGACCGCAAGGTCCGGCGGAGTGGGGGCGCCCTGCGGGTTGAACTGGATGGTCGGCGGCTGGACGACGCTGGGCAGGCTGTTGGCGAGGGTCATGCACCGGGTTTTGAGCGGTCACCGCCCGGCTGGCAAGGCCGGGCGGCGCGTGCGCTATGCCGCCGGGATGAGCGGACGCCCGATCCCGCGGTAGTCGAGCCCGGCGGCGGCCATGGCGCGCGGGTCGAACACGTTCCGCAGGTCCATGATGAGCTTGCCACGCATGGCGTTCCGCAGCCGCTCGGGGGCGAGGGCACGGAACTCGTTCCACTCCGTCACGACCACGAGCGCGTCCGCGCCCTGCACGCAGTCATAGGCGTCGGTGCAGTATGTGACGGAGGGCGGCAGCATGTCCCGCGCGTGGTCCATGCCGACCGGGTCGAACACGCGGATGGCGGCCCCTTCCTCGGCGAGGCGGCTCACGATGGGCACGCTCGGGGCGTCCCGCATGTCGTCCGTTTCGGGCTTGAACGTGAGGCCCAGGACCGCGATGGTCTTGCCGTGCACCGAGCCGCCGGCGGCCTGGATGATGCGTGCGGCCATGCTGGACTTGCGCGCGTCGTTGACCTGCACAGTGGCCTCGACGAGGCGGGAGGGTGCGCCGCAATCCTGGGCGATGCGCATGAGCGCGAGCGTGTCCTTGGGAAAGCAGGAGCCGCCGAAGCCCGGGCCGGGGTGGAGGAACTTGCGGCCGATGCGTCCGTCGAGCCCGATGCCGCGGGCCACGTCGTGCACGTCCGCACCGACCTTCTCGCAAAGGTCGGCCATCTCGTTGATGAACGTGACCTTCATCGCGAGGAACGAGTTGGCGGCGTATTTGGTCAGTTCGGCCGTTTCGAGATTGGTGAAGAGGATGGGCGCCTCGATGAGGTAGAGCGGGCGATACAGGCGGCGCAGCACCTCGCGAGCGCGCTCCGAATCGGTGCCGATCACGACGCGGTCGGGGCGCATGAAGTCCCCGATGGCACTGCCTTCGCGCAGGAACTCGGGGTTGCTCGCCACGTCGAACTCGAGGTCCGGGCGGGCGCGCGCCATGATCTCGTGGATGCGGCGGCCGGTGCCGACCGGGACGGTGCTCTTGGTCACGACCACGGCGTAGTTGGTGA
The DNA here is from genome assembly GCA_038229135.1 of Acetobacterales bacterium. Lineage (GTDB taxonomy): Bacteria > Pseudomonadota > Alphaproteobacteria > Acetobacterales > Acetobacteraceae > JBBROS01. Next base: position 39,511 of record JBBROS010000022.1, on the reverse strand, counting down.
GCGCGCGGGCAACCTGTTCGGCGGCGGCGTTCACGTAGCTCACGTCGGCATGGCCGTCGCCGCGGCGCGTGGGGGTGCCGACCGCGATGAACACGGCTTCGGCCCCTGCGACGGCGGCGGTCAGGTCGTCGCCGAAGCTGAGGCGGCCGGCGGCGACGTTTTCCGTGACCAGGCGGTCGAGACCGGGCTCGTAGATGGGCATCCGGCCTTCGCGGAGAGCGCCGAGCTTCACCGGATCGACCTCGACGACCGCGACCTCGACTCCGAGATCGGCGAAGCAGGCGCCGGAGACGAGGCCGACGTAGCCGCCGCCGATCATGGCAATACGCATGGGTGGACCTCTTGCAGCCTTGAGCGCGCGCTCATCCCACATCGCCTGACGGAGCGCTAGCCAGGGCTGATTCCGACCGGGCTAGGAAATGTCGGGCGGCCTGGCGCGGGCTGCGCGTTCATCGAGGTCACGCTGTTCTTCGCGGGCGGCCTCGGCCCGGGCTTCAGCCGCGCGGTTGGCCATAAGCTGCTCGATGCTTTCGAGCGCGGTGCGGCGCGCGGCCAGGTCGGCGCGGGCGCGGGCGACCTCCGCCTCGAGCCGTTCATGGCGGTCGCGTGCCTGGCGGGCCCGGGTGCGGGCGCCGGGCAACCAGAGGGCGAAGGCTTCCACCCGCGCATCGTCGCCGTCGAGGTCGCTCGCGCGCTGGGCCTCGTGCTCGATCGCGTGTTCGAGGGCAGCCGCGTCGGTGTGGGCTCGGCCGGCCTCGTCGCTGCGGCGGGCCAGCGTGGCGCGGGCCTCGTCGACGGCGCGGCGGCGGAGGCTCAGCACGGTTTCGAGCGGATCATTCGGCATGGGGCGGCTCCGCTGCGGTGGCGAGCAGGTGAGCGAGGGCGGCGAACGGGTCCGTCTCGGGGCCGTCCGCGCCGCGGCCTTGTTGGATGAGGCGCTCGATGGCGGGGGCCAGACGAAGCGCGCGGTCCGAGGCTGGGTCGGTGCCATGCTGATAGGCCCCGAGGCGGACGAGGTCGGCGAGTTCGGCGTGCTGTGCCAGGATGGCACGGGCCTCGCGCGCGTCCTCCGCCTCGTGCGGCTCGAGGCAGCCCGGGGCGGTGCGGGACAGGGAGCGGAGCGGGTCCATGGCGGGAAAGCGGCCGCGTTCGGCGATGCGGCGGTCGAGCACGACGTGGCCGTCCAGGATGCCGCGGACGGCGTCGGCCACCGGCTCGTTATGGTCGTCACCTTCGACGAGCACGGTGAAAAGGCCGGTGATGCTGCCGGCCTCGCCGCCATCGGCCAGCTTCTCGCCCGGCCCGGCGCGCTCGAGGAGGCAGGGAAGCTCGGCGAACATCGACGGGGGGTAGCCGCGTGTGGCGGGAGGCTCACCGTTGGCGAGGCCGATCTCCCGGAGGGCAAGGCAGAAGCGGGTGACGCTGTCCATGAGGAGCAGAACCGTGCGCCCCTGGTCCCGGAAATGTTCGGCGATGGTGAGGGCGGCGTAGGCTGCCTCCCGCCGGAGCAGGGCAGGCTGGTCGGAGGTGGCCACGACGACGACGCAGCGGGCGAGCCCTGGGCCGAGGTGGTCCTCGATGAACTCGCGAACCTCACGCCCGCGCTCGCCGATGAGGGCGAGCACGACCGTCTCGCATCGGGCGCGCTGTGCGAGCATGGCGAGCAGGGTGGACTTGCCCACGCCGCTGCCGGCGAAGAGGCCGAGACGCTGACCGGTGCGGCAGGGGACGAAAAGGTCGAGTGCGTGCACGCCGAACGGCATCCGGGGGCCGAGCCGAGCGCGTGAGGCGGCCGGGGGCGGCTCGGCGCGAACGGCACGGGGCGGGCCCTGCGGCAGGCTTCCTTTGCCGTCGAGCGGCCGGCCCAGCGGGTCGACCACGCGCCCGAGCCATTGATCATGGACCGGCAGCGCGGCCTGGGCCGGGCCTGCGCCTAGGGGGACCGGAGCCAACACGCTCGCCCCCGGGCCGACCCCTGTAACGCGGCCCAGCGGCATCAGGCGGCAGAGCCCGTCGTGGAAGCCCGTGAACTCGGCTTCGATGGCAGCCTCGGCTGCGATGCGCACACGGCTACCGGCGCGAGCGAAGCCACCGAGGCCGACGACGTCGATCGCGAGCCCGGTGATGGCGTGCACATGCCCTATCGCCTCCGGGCGCAGACGTCGCGCGAGCTGGGCGGCGGCGGCGAGGCGGCAGACGATGGGCGAGATGGCTGGCATAGGCCCACCTTGACCGATTCGCGTTTCAGGAAGGTTACTACGGCCGAGTCGGGCGAGTCGGTGCTGGACGTATGCACGCAGAAGTTGTATGTGGGAGGAAGATGCGACCATAGGAGGCTTAGCGTGCGCGTTCTGATTGTAGAGCCTGAGACCCTTGCGAGCCGTGCCTTGTTGGAACTCGTTCGGGAAGCAGGCGCGATCGCCGATCAGACCGACACGGGCCAGGAGGCGCTGGAGCTCGCCCGGCATTACGACTACGACGTCGTAGTGCTGGAACTCGCGCTGCCGGACATGGATGGCTGCGAGGTTGTCCGACGCATGAGGGCGGCCCGGATCGAGATACCGGTGATCCTGCAGGCGCCAGCGGTGCGGCCCCAGGTGCGCGTCAAAGCATTTCAGCTTGGGGCCGACGACTTCATCACCCGGCCGATGGACCATGCCGAGCTGTTTGCGCGGATGCAGGCGGTGATGCGCCGGAGCAAGGGCTATAGCCAGCCGACGCTACGCTGCGGAGCGCTCCATCTCAATCTCGACACGCGCGAGGTGATGGTCGGCGAGCGCGCTGTCCATCTGACGGGGAAGGAGTACTCGATCCTCGAGCTTCTCGTGCTGCGCAAGGGGATGGTGCTGACGAAGGAGGTGTTCCTCAACCACCTCTATGGAGGCATGGACGAGCCGGAGATGAAGATCATCGACGTGTTCATCTGCAAGCTCCGCAAGAAACTGGCGGAGGCCGGCGCGCCGAACCTGATCGGGACGGTGTGGGGCCGCGGCTACATGGTGCGGGACGCGACAGCGCACCCTATGCTCGCGCCCGCATCAGAGTCGCAGGTGCCGGACAGGTCGGTTCGGCCGGCATTGCTCTCGGCCTAGCGCTGGTCTGCAGCCGTCATCGATGGGTGACGGCTGCGCGCTCAGACGACCTACCCGATCCTCGCCGGCTGCCGTCGGGACGGGCGCTCGCTTGCCTTCGCGCTTGGAGACGGGCCTTATTGGTCCGGATGAAGACGAGGCCCCGCCCCATGACCGGAACTATCCTGCACAGCTTCGTGCTGGCCCTTGCAGCCTTGCTTGTCTTGCCCGCCGGAGCACAGACCATCTCCCCGCTTACCGGCACCACCGCGGCGGCGCCAGCCGACGTGTCGCCGGCCTCCCGCACGCAACGCGAGGCGCGCCCTGCTGCGGCCGGCGCCAAGCGACAGACCATGGCAGATCGGTTCACCAGCGCGAACAGCACGAACGACGGCAGGCTCACGCGCGACCAGGCCAAGGTGGCGCGGTGGAGCCGGGTGGCAAACAACTTCGACACGATCGACACAGGGAGGAAGGGCTACGTGACACAGGACGATGTCCGCAGCTGGGCCCGCGCGCAGCGGGCCGCCGCGCGCAAGCCGGCGGTTGCGCAATGATCGACGTATGGACCTGGCCCACGCCCAATGGCCATAAGGTGCACATCGCGCTGGAGGAGCTGGGGCTGGCCTACCGCGTCGTCCCCGTGAATATCGGCGCGGGCGAGCAGTTCCGCCCGGAGTTCCTGGCCATCACGCCCAACCACCGCATCCCGGCCATTGTCGACCCCGACGGCCCCGGCGGGCGCACCGTGACGCTTTTCGAGTCAGGCGCGATCCTGATCTACCTTGCGGAAAAGACGGGGCAGTTCATCCCGCAAGACGCTCTCCAGCGCCTGGACTGCCTGCAATGGCTGATGTTCCAGATGGGCGGCGTGGGGCCGATGTTCGGCCAGTACAACCACTTCGCTGCATACGCTCCCGAGAAGCTGCCTTACGCGATCGAGCGCTACACGAACGAAGTTGCCCGGCTGCATCGCGTGCTCGAGAAGCGGCTACAGCAGAGCGCCTACCTGGCCGGCGAGTCCTACACCATCGCCGACATCGCGACATTCCCGTGGGTGCGTTTCCCGGAACGGCGCGGCATCGACCTCACGGCTTACCCGGCTGTCCAACGGTGGCACGATGCCATCGCATCGCGGCTCGCCGTGCAGCGTGGTGTTGCCGTGCTGTCAGAAAACCAAAGGAAAGGGCCGATAAGCGACACCGAGCGCGAAAACATGTTCGGCGCAAAGCAGTTCTCGGCGCGGTAGGAAGGCGGCCGGGCCAATCCCCGGCCGAACCAACCTACTTGATCTTGGCTTCCTTGAAAGCCACGTGCTTGCGGGCAACCGGATCGTACTTCTTCAACTCGAGCTTGCCCGTGGTGGTGCGCGCATTCTTCTTCGTCACGTAGAAATACCCGGTGTCGGCGGTCGACACGAGCTTGATCTGGACGGTGTTGTTCTTGGCCATAGCCGAAACCTTGAGATGCAGTGGGGCGATCGGGTCGATCGGAGCGGCGGACCATGCGCAGGACGGCCCGGTAGGTCAAGCGGAAAGGCACGGCATCAAGGCCTGAGACGCGCCGCCTCGTAGGCCTGTGGATGTCCGAGAAGCCATCGGGCGGCGGCCATATCGGCCTCTCGCGCCTCGGCGGCCGGGCAGGGATTGCGCAGGGCGAGGATCTCTGCTGCGGGTACGGGGGCGCGTGCCTCGTGGTGCCGGACGATGGCGTCCCGCATCGGGGCCTGCCCGCGTTCGAGGGCCTGCATCTGCTGCTGCAGCGTCGCTTCGCCGAGGCTCGTGCAGAGTTGCGGCAGCACGCCGAGACCCTGGATTGGCCAGTCGGCCGGCGCCAACACGCGGCTCCAGGACACGAAAAGCTCGCCACCATCGGGCAGGTCCTTGATCGTTTGGACCAGGCCCTTGCCCAGGGTGGCGCTGCCCACGACCACGCCGCGGCCCTGGTCGGCCAGCGCTGCGGCCATGATCTCGGCGGCGCTTGCCGAACGACCATCGACCAAAACGACGATCGGGCGGCCCTCGGCCAGGTCGATGCCCGTTGCGCGCCAATCGTGGGCGGCCTGTGGGTTGCGGCCCGCGGTGATGGCGACCATGCCCCGGCCCTGCAGCAAGTCGGTCGCGGCGACCGCCTGGGCGAGCCGTCCGCCGCGATTACCTCGCAGATCGAGGATGACTCCCTTGATGCCTCGCCCCCGCCCGTTGGACAGGGCGCGCTCCAGCTCCTGCTGCAAACGCTGGTCCGTGTCGACGCTGAAGGCCGAAATCCGCAGCAGCAGCGCGTCGCCAAGCCGGGTGGCCTGCACCGTCTCGGGCGGCGTCACGGCCCGCTCGAGCTCCACCACCCGGGCGCGCTGGCGCCCGGTGCGAAGCGTGAGGCTCAACTCCGACCCATCGGGCCCGGCGATCCAGCCCCGCACGGTCTCGAGTTCCTCGCCCGAGGTGGGCTGGCGATCGACCTCGAGGATCAGGTCGCCCGGCCTCACCCCTGCTTCCGCGCCGGGCCCGCCGGCGTTGGCCCCGGTGACGACGAACCCCGCCCGGCTGCGTCCCACCGTGATGCCGGCGCCGCCTTCGCCCGAGCGGCGCTTCCGGTCGGCGTCCGCAGCGCCGGGCGGGACATACCGGGAGTAGGGGTCGAGATGGTTGAACAGCTCCTCGAAGAAGGCGGTCGTCAGACCTTGCGTTCCGGCGTTGCGCAACGCCGGGGAGAGCTGGCTCGCGGCCTCGAGGATCTCGGCTGCGAGCAAACCCCAGGCCTCGGCCGAGCTGTCGGGCGGGAGCGGGCGGCGCGCGACCGGCATACCGTTGCGGAGGAGCACGACGGCACCGTCGCGGATGTCCGTCGCGAAGCCGCCGTCGAGCGATGCGGGTGCGGCGAGTCCCCAGATGGCGAGCTGCTGGACCGACGCGGCCTCGAGCGAGCGGGGGTCGATGAAGGCGAGGGCGGCGGAGAAGACGGAGGCGGCGAGAGGGGCGTTGAAGCCTTCGCGCAGGCGCGGCAGGTCGGCCCAGGCGGGGCCGGCGAGCAGAAGCCAGAGCAGGGCCGTGAGCGCCCTCACCGCCGCCCGCGCTTCCGGCCAGACGGCGCGCGGGCCGGGCCGGGGGCCGCGCGGTCAGCCTCCCGAGGCACGCGCGCGCCGGCGCTCGCGACGGCGAAGATCATGCCGCCCGTGATGGGGCTCGCCTCCACGAGCCGCACGTCGATTTCCTGCGCGAGGTGGTAGCTCAACCGCGTGCGGCGGCCGTTCAGCGACTGGGTGGCTTCGTCGTACACGTAGAAATCGTCGCCGAGCGAGGCCATGGGCACGAGGCCGGAGGCGCCGCTGTCGAGCACGGTGATGAACAGGCCGAAGCGCTGCACGCCGCTTATGCGGGCGGGGAACACGGTCCCGACCTTGTCGGCCATGTAGGCGGCCAGGTAGCGGTCGATCGCGTCCCGCTCCGCGAGCGCCGCCCGGCGTTCGGTCTGGCTGATGTGCTCGGCCGTGTCCGGGTATTTCGCCGGCTCCTCCGGGCCGAGCCCGCCGGGGCCGAGCTTCAGGCCGGTGATGAGCGCCCGGTGCACGAGCAGGTCGGCGTAACGGCGGATGGGGCTGGTGAAATGGGCATAGCGGGTGAGCGCCAGGCCGAAATGGCCGATGTTCTCCGGGCTGTATGCGGCCTGGCTCTGGCTGCGGAGCACCACCTCGTTGACGAGCGGCCCCTCCTCCGTGCCAGCGACCTTCTTCAGCACGCGGTCCAGGTCGCGCGGGTGCAGGTCGTTGCCCGGCGGCAGGTTGACGCCCATGCCGTGCAGGATGGTGCGGAGCGCCTCGAGCTTTTCCTCCGTGGGTGGGGCATGGACGCGATACATGCACGGGCGGGCCAGACGCTCGAGCTCCTCGGCGGCGGCCACGTTGGCAAGGATCATGAACTCCTCGATGAGGCGATGGCTGTCGAGCCGGGGGCGCGGCACGATCCGCTCCACGCGGCCGCCATCGAGGATCACCTGGCGCTCGGGCAGGTCGAGGTCGAGGGTGCCGCGCTCGATGCGGGCGGCGAGCAGGCGGCGGAAGGCGGCGTAGAGCGGGGCGAAGCGGTCCTCGCCCTGTCCCTCCTTCGCCGAATCGTGGCTTGCCTGGACCTCCTCGTAGGTCATGCGGGCGTGGCTCCGCATCAGGCCGCGGCCGAAACGGTGGGAGTGCTTGCGCCCCTCGGCGTCGATGCGCATCTCGACGAACAGGCAGCCGCGGTCCTCGTCGGGACGGAGGCTGCACCAGCCGTTGCTGAGCGCCTCGGGGAGCATGGGCACCACGCGGTCCGGGAAATACACGCTGTTGCCGCGGGTCCAACCGTCGCGGTCGAGCGGGCTGCCAGGGCGGACGTAGTGGGCGACATCGGCAATGGCGACGATGAGGCGATGGCCGTCGCCGTCGGGCTCGGCGTAAACCGCGTCGTCGAAATCCCGCGCGTCGGCGCCATCGATGGTGATGAGGCCGAGGGTCCGCAGGTCCTCGCGCGTGCCGAGCGCGGTCGCGCGGGCCCGGGCGGCGTCGGCGAGGGCGTCGGGGGTGAAATCCTGCGGGATGTCGTGGGTGTGAATGCAGATGAGGCTGACGGAGCGCGCGTCGCCCATGCGGCCGAGGCGCTCGGTGATCCGGGCGGGCTTGAGGCCGAGGCCCTCGTGCGGCAGGGGCTGGGCGCTCACGATCTCGCCGGCCTCGGCGTCCATGGCCTCACCGGGGGGCACGCGCCACTCGGCTTTCGCGCGGCGATCGGTCGGGGCGATGCGGCCTCCGGCGGCATCGGGCCTGAACACGCCCAGGATTCGGCCGGGCGCGTCCGACAGACGGCGGAGCGTGCGGCCTTCGTAGCGGCCGGGGCCCATCTGGTTGATCCGGGCCAGTACGCGCTCGCCGGGGGCCAGGGCCGGCGTGCCGCGGCGCTCCGGGTGCATGTGGATGATGGGGGGTGGACCTTGGCCCTCCCACTCGACCGGGCGTGCGACGGGGTCGCCATCCGGGTCGGTCCCGGTGATGCGGACGATCATCGTATCCGGCAGTCGGCCCGTCGTGCCGTTGGGGGGCGTGAAGCGGCGGTGTCCGGCTGGAGCGATGGCGCCCTCCCTGCTGAGCTCCTGCAGCAGAGCGCGCAGGGCGTGGCGCAGTTCGGGGCCGAGCCCGAATTCGCGGGCGATTTCGCGTTTGCCGACGCGGCCGCCACTCGCGGCGACGAAGGCGCGGACGGCATCGCGGGTGGGCATCGTACCGACCGACTTGGTGGCTCGCGCCTCGCCGGTGTCGCGCGGCGGGCCGGGGCGAGGGCGGCGCGGCATCAGCCGGCCTTGCGGGCGGGGGCCTTGCGGGGGGCGGCCTTCTTCGCGACAGGCTTCTTCGCGGCCGGCTTCTTCACGGCCGGCTTCTTCGCAGCCGGCTTCTTCGCCAAGGCTTTCGTCGCAGGTGCGGCCGAGGCTCCAGCGGCTTTGGTGGCCGCGCGCTTCGGGGCGGCCTTGGCCGGCTTGCCGCGGCCCTTCAGAACCTTGCCGCGCTCGGCCAGCAGTGCCACAGCGGCTTCGAGCGACATGTCGTCGATGTCCGTGTCCTTCGGCAGGTTCGCCACCGTGCTGCCGTGCTGTGCGTAGGGCCCGAACCGCCCCTTCTTCAGCATGACCGGGGCCTTGTCCTTCGGGTGCGGCCCCAGGCTCCTCACGCTGTCGAGCTTCTTGGCCAGGGCATCTACGGCGCGGTTGATGCCGACGCTCGTCACGTCGTCGTCCTTATCGAGCGAGGCATACACGCTGCCCATGCGCACGAACGGCCCGAACCGGCCCAGCCCGGCCTCGATCGGTTCCCCCCGCTCCGGATGCACCCCCACCAGGCGCGGCAGCGAGAGCAGGGCCACGGCGGTGTCGAGCGTGATCGTGTCCCCTTCCACGCCCTTCGGCAGCGAGGTGCGCCGGGGCTTGGCTTTCTTGTCCTCCGGATCCGGCTCGCCCTGCTGAACATACAGGCCATACGGGCCGCGCCGAACGGTGATGGGCTCGCCGGTGCCGGGGTGAGCGCCCAGCTCGCGCTTACCTTCCTTCAGCGTATCGCCGGCCTGGTCTCCGCTTTCGATGGCAAGGCGGCGGGTGTATTGGCAGGCCGGGTAGTTGGAGCAGCCGATGAAGCTGCCGTGGCGGCCGAGCTTCAGGCCCAGGCGGCCGGCGTGGCACGCGGGGCATAGCCGAGGGTCCCCGCCGCCGTCGGCCGCGGGAAAGAAGTGCTCGCCGAGGTCCTGGTCGAGCGCGTCGATCACGTCCGAGATCTTGAGGTCGCGGGTCTGTTCGACGGTGCGGCTGAACTCGTCCCAGAAGGCCTTCAGCACGGCGCGCCAATCGGCGCGGCCGCCGCTGATGTCGTCCAGCTGCTCCTCGAGGTTCGCTGTGAAGCCGGTGTCGACGTAGCGCTCGAAGAAGCTGGTGAGGAAGGCCGTAACGAGGCGGCCGCGGTCCTCGGGGATGAAGCGGCGGGCGTCCATGCGGACGTATTCGCGGTCGCGCAGCACGGTCAGGATGCTCGCGTAGGTGCTCGGGCGGCCGATGCCGAGCTCCTCCATGCGCTTGACCAGGCTCGCTTCGGAAAAGCGGGGCGGGGGCTGGGTGAAGTGCTGGTCCGCGGCCGCACGGTCCCGCACGAGCGGGTCGTTCTCGTGCATGGGCGGCAGCATGCGGCTCTCGTCCGGGGCGGCGCCCTCCGGGGCGTCGTCCACGTCCTCGCGATAGAGCTTGAGGTAGCCGTCGAACGCGACGATGGAGCCGTTGGCGCGGAGCGCGGTGCCGTCGCTGGCGACGTCGACAGCGACCTGGTCCAGCTCGGCCGATTGCATCTGGCTGGCTACGGCGCGCTTCCAGACGAGCTCGTAGAGGCGGCGCTGCTCGGGGTTCAGATAGCGGGCCACCTTGTCCGGCGTGCGGGCGACGTCGGTGGGGCGGACGGCCTCGTGCGCCTCCTGGGCGTTCTTGGCCTTGCTGGTGTACTCGCGGGGCGCGGCGGGCACATAGTCCCTGCCATAGGTGGCGCCGACATGGTCCCGGATGGACATCATGGCCTCGCGTGCCATCTGCACGCCGTCGGTCCGCATGTAGGTGATGAGGCCGGTCGTCTCGCCGTCCAGCTCCACGCCCTCATAGAGCTGCTGGGCGCAGCGCATGGTGGCCTGGGCGCCCATGCCGAGCTTGCGGCTCGCCTCCTGCTGCAGGGTGCTGGTGGTGAACGGCGCCGGCGGATGCCGCTTGACCCGGCGGCGCTCCACCTTCGCCACGCTGAACGTGCCAGCCAGCACCGCATCCCGCGCGGCATGGGCCAGCGCTTCGGTGTTGATGTCGAACTGATCGAGCTTGCGGCCCTGCAGATGCGTGAGCCGGGCGGTGAAGGGGGCGCCGGCCGGGGTCGTGAAATGGGCCTCGATGGTCCAATACTCGCGCGGCCGGAACGCCTCGATCTCGGCCTCCCGCTCGCACACGAGGCGGAGCGCCACGGATTGCACGCGGCCCGCACTGCGGCTGCCGGGGAGCTTGCGCCAAAGGACTGGGGAGAGCGTGAAGCCGACCAGGTAGTCGAGCGCGCGCCGGGCCATGTAGGCCTCGATGAGCGGCTGGTCGAGGTCCCGCGGGTGGGCGATGGCGTCGCGGACGGCCGACTTGGTTATTTCATTGAAGGTGATGCGACGGACCGTCACGCCGCGGAGCGCATTCTTCTCCTCGAGCATGGCCCGGACGTGCCAGGAGATGGCCTCGCCCTCGCGGTCCGGGTCCGTCGCCAAGTATAGGGTACCGGCGCCCTTCACGGCCTTCGCGATGGCCGTCACCTGCCGGTTGCCGCGTTCGTCGGCGGCCCAATCCATGGCGAACCCCTCTTCGGGGCGGACGGAGCCATCCTTGGGCGGCAGGTCGCGGACATGGCCGAAGCTCGCCAGCACGACGAAGTTCGAGCCGAGGTATTTGTTGATGGTTTTCGCTTTGGCGGGGCTCTCGACGACGAGGACGTCAGTCATGGATTCCTTGTGGAGCGCGGCTCCTGAACGACCCGGCAGACCTGGTGGCCAAGCTGCTGGACCAGCCCTTCGGTCTCCAGCTCCTCGAGCGCGCCCAGCACCGCCTGCACCGACAACTGGCAGTGTCGCACCAGATCGTCAACCGGCACCCAGTCCGGGCTCAACAATCCCAACAGCTTGAAGCGCGCTGCGTCGGGGTCGATGCCCGGGGTGTAGACGGCTGCACGCTCAGCGACTCCGGGGAGGCGCGGGCTGACGAGGCCTTCGGGGAGGTTTGCGATCACGTCGGCGGCACTCTCGGTGAGGTGTGCGCCTTCGGAGCGGATCAGGTCGTTGGACCCGCGGCAGCGCGGGTCGAGCGGCGAGCCGGGGACGGCGAAGAGCTCGCGGCTGGCCTCCTGGGCCATGCGGGCGGTGATCAGCGAACCGGAGCGGGGGGCGGCCTCGACGACGATGACGCCGAGGGACAGCCCGGCGATCACGCGGTTGCGGCGGGGGAAGTGCCGGGCTTGGGGGGCCGTGCCGAGCGGGGCCTCGGCCACTACGGCGCCGCCCTCGGCGATGCGGGCCTGGAGCTCCGCATGTTCGGGCGGGTAGGGCATGTCGAGCCCGCCGGCGATGGCGGCGATGGTGTGGCCGAGGCGGAGTGCCCCCTCATGGGCGGCGGCGTCGATGCCGCGGGCGAGGCCGCTGACGACCACGAGCCCGGCGGAGACGAGGTCGGCCGCCAGGTTCTCGGCCATGCGGCGGCCATTGGCGGAGGCGTTGCGCGCGCCGACGAGGGCGACGGCGCGGGCGCGGAACACGGCCGGGTCGCCCAGCACGGAGAGGATGGGGGGCGGCGCCTCGAGCAAAGCGAGGAGAGGCGGGTAGTCGGGGCTGCCCAGCACGAGGATGCGGCCGCCGAGCCGGGTGACGGCTTCCATCTCGCGCTCGATGTCGGAGACCTTTGGGATGGCGGGGGCGCGGCCGGCGCCGGAGGCGATTTCGGGCAGCGCCTCGAGGGCGGCCTCGGGCGAGCCGAAGCGGGCGAGGAGGCGGCCGTACGTGACGGGGCCCACGCCGTCGGTGCGGGCGAGGCGGAGATGGGCGAGGGTCATTTGGCGCCGATCTTGGGCTCGGTCCCGGCCAGGAGGCGGCGGATGTTGGCCTCGTGGCGGTAGAATACGAGGACCGCGATCAGCCCAGCGATGATGGCTGGCTGCGACCCGGCGAGCATAGCCACCAACGGAACGGCAGCAGCGCATGCCAGGAGGGATCCTGCGCTGGAGCGTTTGGTTATCAGGGCAGTCAGCAGCCAGAGAGCCGCGCAGAGCAGGCCCACAGGCCAGGCGATTGCAAGCAGCACACCAAGGCCGGTCGCAATCCCCTTGCCGCCTCGCCCTCCGACCCAAGGGGAAAAGCAATGGCCAACGACGGCGAACAGGCCAGCCACCGCGCCGAATTGCACTCCGACATAGTGCTGCACGACGAGCACGGCTACCGCCCCTTTGGCCGCGTCCAACGCAAGCGTGGCTGCGGCGATGTCCTTGCGCCCCGTCCGCAAAACGTTCGTCGCGCCGATGCTGCCCGAGCCGATCGTTCGAACATCCCCAAGGCCGGCGACGCGCGCCAGCAGAAGTCCGAACGGGATCGAGCCCAGCACCGTGCCAACGGCCCAGGATACAAAGTAGGCCATCAGAACACCCGCCTCCCGGCCTTCCACGTGCCGAGCACCTGGCCCTCCAGCGCGCGGCCGTCGAACGGCGTGTTCTGCGCCTTGCCCGGCATCTGTCCCGCAATCACCTGCCAGGCGCGCTCCAGGTCGAACAGGCAGAGGTCGGCCGGCGCGCCGCGGACCAGGCGCCCCGCTTCGGCGCCGAGCAGGGCTGCGGGGGCGCAGGTGAGCAGGGCGAGCGCGCGCAGCAAAGGCAGGCCGTTGTTGTGGACCTGCGCCAGGGTCACGCCGAGCAGGGTGGCCAGGCCGGCACCGCCCGGGGCGGCCAGGGCAAAAGGCAGGCGCTTGTCGTCGGCGTCGCGGGGCTGGTGGTCGCTGGCCACCGCGTCGATGGTGCCGTCGGCCAGGGCGGCGCACACGGCCAGGCGGTCGCTGTCGGCGCGGAGCGGGGGGGATAGCTTCGCGTAGCTGCGGAAGTCGCCGATCGCCGTCTCGTTCAGGTCGAAATAGGGCGGTGCCGTGTCGCAGGTCACGCGGAGGCCGTCATGCTTGGCCCGGCGGATCAGCTCGAGCGCGGCCCCGGTGCTGACATGGGCGAAGTGGACGGCGCCGCCGGTGAGCCGGGCGAGGCTGATGTCGCGGGCGACCAGGATGGCCTCGGCTGCGGCCGGGATGCCGGGGAGGCCGAGGCGGGTGGCAAGCTCGCCCTCGGTCGCCGCGCCGCCTGCGGCGAGTGCCGGGTCCTCGGGGTGCTGCACGATCCGGCGGTCGAAGGCGCTGGCGTAGGACAGCGCGAGGCGCATGAGCCGCGCGTCGGCGATGGCGCGTTGGCCGTCGGTGAACGCCACGGCGCCGGCCTCGGCCAGCAGGCCCATCTCGGCCATTTCCTCGCCACGGCAGCCGCGCGTGACGGCGCCATAGGGCAACACCGTGATGGCGCCGGTTTCGGAGCCGAGGTTGTGCATGAGGTGGACGAGCGCCGGGTCGTCGAGGGCCGGGCGGGAGTCGGGCAGGGCGGCGACGGTGGTGATGCCGGAGGAGGACGCGGCGGCGGCGGCGCTCCGAACGGTCTCGCGGTATTCGAAGCCCGGCTCGCCCAGGCTTGCGCGCATGTCGACGAGGCCGGGGCAGAGGATGGCGCCCTGGCCGTCGACCGTCTCGGCGGCGTCCGGGCAGCCGAGGGCCTGGCCCCAATCGGCGATATGGCCATCCTGGACCAGGAGAGCGCCCGGCTGGTCGAGCTCCATGGCGGGGTCGATCAGCCGGACGTTGGTGAAGAGCAGACTACGCATTGCGCATGGCCCGGCGGCTCAGCACGTCCAGCACGGCCATGCGGACGGCCACGCCCATCTCGACCTGCTCGCCGATGACGCTCAGGCGCGGGTCGTCGGCGATGGCGCTGTCGATCTCCACGCCGCGGTTCATGGGGCCGGGGTGCATGACGATGACATCGGGCCGGGTGGGGCCGAGCTTGGCGCGGTCCAGGCCGTAGAAGCGGAAGTACTCGCGCTCGCTGGGCACCAGGCCGCGGACCATGCGCTCCCGCTGGAGGCGGAGCATCATGACCACGTCGGCGCCCTCGAGGCCCGTGGCCATGGAGTGGTGCACCTCGGCGCCGAGGGCGGCCGCGGCGGCCGGGATGAGGGTGGGCGGCCCCACCACGCGGACCCGGGCGCCCATGGCCGAGAGCAGGTGGATGTTGGAGCGGGCCACGCGGCTGTGCAGCACGTCACCGCAGATGGCGACCAGCAGGCCCTCGAGCCGGCCCTTGTGGCGGCGGATGGTCAGCGCGTCGAGCAGCGCCTGGGTGGGGTGCTCGTGCGTGCCGTCCCCGGCGTTGATGACGGCGGAGCTCACTTTCTGGGCGAGCAGGTTGGAGGCGCCCGACTGGTCGTGGCGGACGACCAGGAGGTCGCAGCGCATGGCGTTGAGCGTGGTCGCGGTATCGAGCAGGGTCTCGCCCTTGTTCACGCTACTCGTGCTGACGGACATGTTGATGACGTCGGCGCCCAGGCGCTTGCCGGCGAGCTCGAAGCTCGTGCGGGTGCGGGTGCTGTCTTCGAAGAACAGGTTGATGAGGGTGCGGCCGCGGAGCAGGTCACGCTGCGTCTTGCCGGAGCGGTTGAGCAGCACGTAGCTCTCGGCCAGGTCGAGCAGGCCGCCGATCTCGGGCGGGTGCAGGCCCTCGATGGCGAGGAGGTGGCGGTGGGGGTAGGTCACGCGGCGACCCTCATGCCGACACGGCGGCGATGCGGGCGAGGGCCTCGTCGCGGCCGAGCGCGGCGAGCGTCTCGTCGATGCCGGGGCTCATCGTGCTGCCCGTGAGCGCCGCGCGGAGGGGTTGGGCGACCTGGCCCAGCTTCCGGCCCTGCGCCTCGGCGTAGGCGCGCAGGGCGGCATCCAATGCGGGCGCGGAGAAATCCGTGGCGGCGAGGGCGGCTGCGAGCGCGGGCAGTCCGGCGCGTGCCTCGGGCGTGAGCAGGGCCTCGGCCTTCGGCTCGAACGTCAGCGGCCGGCGGCGGACGAGGAAGGCGGCGCTGTCCGCGAGGTCCGCCAGGGTCTTCGCGCGCTCCTTTAGGCCCGGCATCAGCTGGCGCAGGCGGGGCCGGGCGCCTTCGGTGTGCAGGCCCTTGGCGGCCAGGCGCACGATCGTCTCGTCCGTGAGCCGGTCGTCGTCCGCGCCGCGGAGGTACACGCCGTTCACCTGGAGCAGCTTGGTGTAGTCGAAGCGGGACGCGGACCGCCCGACGCCCGCCATGTCGAACACGCGGACCACGCTTTCGCGGTCGATGATCTCGGTGTCGCCATGGGCCCAGCCGAGGCGGAGCAGGTAGTTGCAGAGCGCCTCGGGCAGGTAGCCGTCGGCCTGGAACTCCTCGAGGCCGACCGCGCCGTGCCGCTTGCTGAGCTTGGCGCCATCCGCGCCGTGGATCAGCGGCAGGTGGCCGAAGCGCGGCAGGTCCCACCCGTTGGCGCGGTAGATCTGCACCTGGCGGAAGGTGTTGGTGAGGTGGTCGTCCCCGCGGATGACGTGGGTGATGCCCATGTCGTGGTCGTCCACCACCACGGCGTGAAGGTAGGTGGGGGTGCCGTCGGAGCGGAGGATGATGAGGTCGTCGATCTCCGAATTGCCGACCCGGACCTCGCCCTGGACGAGGTCGTCCACCACCGTGTCGCCCTCCTGGGGCGCGCGGAGGCGGATGACCGGCTCGACGCCCGGGGGCGCTTCCGCCGGATCGCGGTCGCGCCAGGTGCCGTCGTAGCGGGGCGGGCGGTGCTCGGCGGTGGCGCGCTCGCGCATGGCGGCGAGCTCGGCCGGAGTGCACCAGCAGCGGTAGGCGCGCCCCGCCTCGAGCATGGCGAACGCCACCTCGGTGTGCCGGGCCTGACGGGTGGACTGGAACACCGGCGGCTCGTCGGGCGACAGGCCCAGCCAGGCGAGGCCATCGAGGATGGCGTCGGTGTGCGCCTGGCTGCTCCGGGTGCGGTCCGTGTCCTCGATGCGGAGGAGGTATTGGCCGCCGTGGTGGCGGGCGAAGAGGAAGTTGAACAGCGCCGTGCGGGCGCCGCCGATGTGCAGCAGCCCGGTGGGGCTCGGGGCGAAGCGGGTGCGGACCATGCGGCGTAACTACCACGCCGTTGGCCGGTGTGAAGGGACGGCCGTCGGCTGGCGTGGCGGGGCCGGGTCGCCTAGGGTTTTTCCGATGAGCCAGGGCGCATGAGCCAGTCCGTCGCAGCGTGGGTGCCCCGTTGGAGCGCCAAGGTGGCGTTTGCGGACTGGGTGGACGCGGAACGTGGGCGGTTCGTGCCGTGGCTGCCCGCGCTCATGGCGGCAGGGGTCCTCCTCTACTTCATGCAGGCAACCGAGCCACCGTGGTGGCCAGGGCTGGCGGGCCTCGCTGCGGGGATGGCTGCGGCCGTGCTCGTGTGGCGCTGGCCGGTCGCGCGGGCGGCGGCGCTGGCGGGGGCGGCGGTGGCGCTCGGGTTCGCGGCGGGACAGTGGGCGACGGCGCGGGCGCTGCCGTTGGTGTCGCTGCCATTCACGGCGGTGGTGCTGGAGGGCACCGTGAAGGGTGTCGACGTGCTGCCCGAGGGGAGGCGGATGGTGCTGGAGGGGGCGCGGCCGGGGCCGGACCGGGCGCCGCTCGAGCGGATCGTGCGGGTGCGGCTGCGGGCGCGGGACACGCAGCCGATCGCCGCCGGGGACCGGGTGGAGGTGCGGGCCGTGCTGCGCTCCCCGGCGCCGCCCGCCTATCCGGGCGCGTGGGATCTGCAGCGGGACGCGTTCTACCAGGGCATCGCGGGCGGCGGCACGGCGCTGGCGAACGTCGTGGTGCAGGAGCGCGCCTCGGGCGGCAGCATGGCGGCGTGGGCGCAGGGGGTGCGGGACTGGGTGAGTGGCCGGGCCATGGCCGCCATCCCGGGCACGTCGGGCGCCGTGGCCGCCACGCTGCTGACCGGGTCCACGAAGGCCATCCCGGCGCATGACCGGGAAGCATTCCGGGATAGCGGGCTCGCGCACCTGCTCGCGGTGGCCGGGCTGCACATGGGCATCGTGATGGGCCTCGTGATGGGCGCGGCCCGGCTCGGCCTCGCTGCCTGGCCGCATGCGGCGCTGCACTGGCCCACGAAGGCGCTGGCCGCCGGAGCGGCGCTGGCGGCGGGGGCGCTGTATCTCGGGCTCACGGGCGCGCACGTGCCGACCATCCGGAGCTTTGCCATGGCGAGTCTGGTTACCTTCGGCATCGTGGTGGGGCGCCGGGCGCTGAGCCTGCGGGGGCTGGCGCTGGCAGCCTGCGTGCTGGTGCTGGTGGCGCCGCAGGAGGTGGTGGGGGTCAGCTTCCAGATGAGCTTTTCCGCCGTGCTCGCGCTGATCGCCGGGTATGCGGCGCTGCGGCCGGTGCTGGCGCCGTTGCACAAGCCGGGGTGGCGGCGCGTGGCGGGGCACGTGGCGGCGCTGGTGCTGACGAGCCTGCTCGCGGGCACGGCGTCGGCGCCGTACGGGGCTTACCATTTCGGGCACGTGCAGGCCTGGTTCGTGCTCGCGAACGTGGTGGCGGTGCCACTCACGGCGATGTGGGTGCTGCCGCTGGGCATCGTGGGGCTGCTGCTGATGCCGTTCGGGCTCGAGTGGCTGGCGTTCGCGCCGATGCAGCCGGGGCTGGACGCTATCGTGTGGGTGGCGCGGGCCACGGCCTCGCTGCCGGCGGCGACGCTTCCGGTGCCGCCCATCCCGGCCTGGGGGCTCGTCGTGTTTTCGCTGGGGCTGCTGTGGCTGTGCCTGTGGCGCACGCGGCTGCGGCTGGTGGGGGTGCCGATCATGCTGGCGGGGCTGCTCTCGCCGTTGAGTGCGCCGTTGCCGGACATCCTCGTGTCGCCCGATGCGCGGCTGATCGCCTGGCGGGAGCCCGGAGGCTACGGGCTGCAGGGCAAGCCGGCGCGGAACGACTTCGTGCGGGATGCGTGGCAGGACCACCTGGCGTCGGGCACGTTCCGCACGCTCGGGGCAGGGTGCGAGCCCAACGTGTGCCGGCTCGGGGGGGCGCTGCTGCTGCGGGGCTCCATCGACCATGCGGATTGCACCGGGGTGCAGCTCGTGGTGTCGGCCGAGCCCGCGCGAGGGGTGTGCCCTGGCGCGGGCCTGCTCGACCGCTTCACGGTGTGGCGGGACGGCGCGCATGCGGTATGGGTACGGCCGGAAGGGATCCGCATCGTCTCGGACCGCAGCGTGCGGGGCGAGCGGCCCTGGGTGCCGCCGCCGCCCGTGCCGCGGCGTGCGGTGCCGAACCTGCCCATGGCGCCGCTGGACGAGGATTGAGCATGCTGCCTGAAACGATGCGCGCGATCGAGATGAACGGGGCTGGCAAGCCCGAGGTCCTGCGGGAGGCGATGCGCCCCGTGCCAGCGCCGAAGCCGGGCCAGGTGCTGATACGGGTGGCCGCCGCCGGGGTGAACGGGCCGGACATCATGCAGCGCAAGGGCCTCTACCCGGCGCCGCCCGGCGCGTCGGATCTGCTCGGGCTCGAAGTGTCGGGCCATGTGGCGGCGATGGGCGACGGTGCGGCCGGCTGGGCCGTGGGGGATGCAGTGTGTGCCCTGACCGATGGCGGCGGGTATGCCGAGTACGTCACCGTGGACGCGACGCATTGCTTGCCGGTGCCCGAAGGCGTGTCGCTGCAGGATGCGGCCGGACTGCCCGAGACGTTCATCACCGTGTGGACCAACCTCTTCATGGAGGGCGGCTTGGGGGCGGGCCAGACCCTGTTGGTGCATGGCGGCGCAGGCGGCATCGGCACGACGGCCATCCAGCTCGGGCGGGCCTTCGGGGCGCGGGTGTTCGCCACCGACAGCCCGGCGGCCCGGTGCGCGCTGTGCTCGGAGCTGGGGGCGGAGCGCGTGATCGACTATGCGGCTGAGGATTTCGTGGAGGTGCTGCGCGCGGCGGGCGGCGCGAACATGATCCTGGATATCGTGGGCGGCCCTTATGTGGAGCGGAACATCAAGGCGGCGGCGGCCGGGGCGCGGATCGTGCAGCTGGCCTTTGCGCTGGGCTCGAAGATGGAGGTGAACCTCATGGCGATCATGCTGAAGCGATTGACCTACACGGGCAGCACGCTGCGGACCCGGCCCCCGGCCTTCAAGGCGCAGGCCGTGGCGGAGTTGCGGGCGCGCGTGTGGCCGCTGTTCGCCGAGGGCAGGCTGAAGCCGGTCACGCGGGACGTGCTGCCCTTGGCCCAGGCGGCCGAGGCCCACGCGCGGATGGAGGCGGCGGGGCACACGGGCAAGATCCTGCTGGTGATGGCGTAGGCCCGCCATGAGCACGATGCGGCGCTTCTGGGACGAGGCCAGGGTTGGCGGGGGGCCGGGCGCCTGGTCCGTGCTGCTCGATGGCAAGCCGTTGCTCGTCCCGGGCGCCGGGCCGCTCACGCTGCGGTTCGCGGCGCTTGCGGAGGCGGTGGCGGCCGAGTGGCAGGCGGCCGGCGGGGCGAAGGGCGGCGCGCTCAGCATGGAGGCGGTGCCGCTCACCCGCCTGGCCGGCACCGCGCAGGAGCGGATCGCCCCCGACCCGGCGGCGGTTGCCGCCGAGCTGGCGCGCTATGCCGAAACGGACCTGCTTTGCTACCGCGCCGAGCACCCGCTGCCGCTGGTCGCGCGGGAGGCGCGGGCGTGGCAGCCTTGGCTGGACTGGCTGGACGAGCGGCACGGCGCACGGCTGGAGCCGACGGAGGGGATCGTGCACCGGGCGCAGGACCCGGCAGCGCTCGCACGCCTGCACGCAGCCTTTGGCGCCTTGCCCGTCGAGGTGCTTGCAGCCCTTGGGATTGCCGTGCCGGCACTTGGGAGCGCTGTGCTCGGGCTCGCGATGGCGGAGGGGGCACTCGGCGCAGTGGCGGCGCATGAGCTGGCGGCGCTGGACGAGCTGTTCGAAGAGGAGGCCTGGGGCGAGGACGCGGAAGCGACCATGCGCCGGGCGGCGGTGCTGGCCGACCTGCGCCTCGTGGAGCGCTTCCTGGGCCTGCTCCGGTGATCGCCAAGCGTCTCCGCATCGAAGGGTCGGTGCAGGGCGTGGGATACCGGCACTGGATGGTGCGGATGGCCGGCTCGCTGGGGGTGTCGGGCTGGGTGCGGAACCGGGCGGACGGCTCTGTGGAGGCGCAGGTGGAGGGCGAGGCGGTCGTGGTGGAGGAGCTGCTGCGGCTGTGCCGGCGGGGGCCGATTGCGGCGCGCGTCTCACTGATCCGGGAGGATCTGGTGGCGCCGGAGGGAGCGGTGGGGTTCGCGGCCCGGGCGTCGGCGGCCTGACGCTAGCGATGCGCTGACACGGGTCATGGCTTCGGGTCCGCGGCCGGGTGGAACAGCCGCTCACCCTGCAGCGTGTAGGCGCCGATCGCGCCCTGGCCCTCGGGGGCCAGCAGCCAGTCCGCCAGGCGTGTGGCGGCGGCATACTTCGCGGCGGGGTGGCGCGCCGGGTCGAGCAGCAGGACCATGTAGCGGTTGATCAGCGCCGGGCCGCCCTGAAACAGGATCCGCAGGCTGCGCCGGTTGGCGAAGGCGAGCCAGGTGCCACGGTCCGAGAGCGTGTATGCGTCCATGGCCGCGGCGGCGTTCAGGGCAGCGCCCATGCCGCCCCCGATGTCGCGATACCACTCGCCCCGGGGTGCCACGCCGGCTGCGGCCCAGAGGCGCTTCTCGAGCGCGTCCGTCCCGCTGCGGTCTCCACGGCTGACGAAGGGGGCGGGCAGGGCGGCGATGGCGCGGAGGGCCTCGAGCACGTCCGAGCAGGCAGCGAGCCGGGCCGGGTCGGGGCCGGGGCCGACGAGGACGAAATCGTTCCAGGCCACCTCCCGCCCCGGTCGCCCGTGCCCCGCCGCCACGAAGGCGGCCTCCGCTTCGGGGTCGTGCACCAGCACCAGGTCCGCATCGCCCCGCGCCGCCGTGGCCAGCGCCTGGCCGGTGCCTTGCGCCACCACGCGGACCTCGATCCCGGTGGCCGCCGTGAACAGGGGCAGGATGCGTGCGAGCAGGCCGCTGTTCTCGACCGAGGTCGTGGACGCGAGCACGATCGTCTCGGCCCGGGCAGGCGCCGCCAGGAGGACGATGGCGAGAAGCGCTCGGATCATGGCACGCTCCGGGGTGGGGGTTGCACGGCGCGGGACCGGGCCTCGAGCCCGAACGCGACGGCGCTGATGGCTAGGCTGAGGGCGATGAGCACGATGCCGAGGGCGAGCGCCATGCCGAGCCGGCCCTGGCTGGTTTCGAGCATGATCGTGGTCGTCATGGTGCGGGTGTGCCCGGCGATGTTGCCGCCCACGACCAGGATGGCGCCTACCTCCGACACGGTGCGGCCGAAGCCGGCGAGCGCCGCCGTGAGAGCCTCGCGCCGCCCGATGGCGAGTAGATGCGGCAGGGCGCGGAGGCGGGAGGCGCCGCTGACGAGCAGGTCGTCGCCGTAGTCCCGCCAGAGGCCGACCATGGCACGGTGGCTGAGTGCCGTGACGATGGGCAGGGCCAGGATGAACTGCGCGAGCACCATGGCCGCGGGTGTGAACAGCAGGCCCAACGCGCCAAGCGGACCGGCGCGCGACAACAGCAGGTAGAGCGCCACGCCCACGACAACGGGTGGCAGGCCCAGCAGCGCGTTACATGCCAGCACGACCAGGCCGCGACCGCGGAACCGGTAGGCGGCCAGCGCAGCCCCGAGGGGCAGGCCAAGCAGTGCCGCGCCGATGGCGGCCGTGAGGCTGACCGCGAGCGACAGGCCGATCACGTGCAGCAACGCCGGGTCGAGCCGCGTGAGCAGCTGCACCGCTTGCGCCCATACGCCGTGTTCGTCGCCCGGCAGGCCCGTCGCACCCATGTCGCGGGCCTAGTAGCCGCTTGCGCGCCGAGATGCTATCGGCCCGGCCAACACCACCGGAACGGACCCGAGCATGAGCGCCATCGCCGACATCGTCGCCCGCGAGATCCTGGACAGCCGGGGCAACCCGACGGTGGAGGTGGACGTGATGCTGGACAGCGGCGCCATGGGCCGCGCGGCGGTGCCGTCGGGCGCCAGCACCGGGGCGCACGAGGCGGTGGAGCTGAGGGACGGCGACAAGGCGCGCTACGGCGGCAAGGGCGTGCGCCAGGCGATCGGCAACGTGGAAGGCGAGATCTTCGACGCGATCGGGGGCATGGACGCGCAGGACCAGGTGAAGCTGGACGCGCTGATGGTCGACCTGGACGGCACGCCGAACAAGAGCCGGCTCGGGGCCAACGCGATCCTTGCCGTGTCCCTGGCGCTCGCCAAGGCGTCGGCCGACGACCTCGGGCTGCCGCTCTACCGCTATGTGGGCGGCGTGTTCGCGCGGACGCTGCCGGTGCCGATGATGAACATCATCAACGGCGGCAAGCATGCCGACAACCCGATCGACATCCAGGAGTTCATGATCCAGCCCGTGGGTGCGGCCACGTTCGCCGATGCGGTGCGGATGGGGTCGGAGGTGTTCCAGGCGCTGAAGCAGCAGCTGCACGACGCCGGGCACAACACTAACGTGGGCGACGAGGGCGGCTTCGCGCCGAACATCGGGTCGGCCGAGGAGGCGCTGGGCTTCATCGCGCGCGCCTGCGAGACGGCCGGGTATCGCCCCGGCGAGGACATCACCTTCGCGCTGGACTGCGCGAGCACGGAGTTCTTCCACGACGGCGCCTACAAGCTCGAGGGCGAGGGCAAGACCTTCGACGCCGCGCAGATGGTGGCGTATCTGGCCGATCTGTGCGGACGGTTCCCGATCGCCAGCATCGAGGACGGGTGTGCGGAGGATGACTGGGCCGGGTGGAAGCATCTGACGGACGTGCTGGGCGCGAAGGTGCAGCTGGTGGGCGACGACCTGTTCGTGACGAACACGGAGCGGCTGCGGCGCGGCATCGAGGAGGGCACGGGCAACTCGATCCTGGTGAAGGTGAACCAGATCGGGACGTTGTCCGAGAGCCTGGAGGCGATCGAGATGGCGCAGCGGGCGCGGTTCACGACGGTGATGAGCCACCGCAGCGGCGAGACGGAGGACCACACGATCGCCGACCTGGCGGTGGCCAGCAACTGTGGGCAGATCAAGACGGGCAGCCTCGCGCGGAGCGACCGGACGGCGAAATACAACCAGCTGATCCGGATCGAGGCCGAGCTCGGCGCGGCGGCACGGTATGCAGGGCGGACCATTCTTTCGCGCTAAGTCGTGCTATGGTCCGGGCGTGAGGGTGGGAGGCGTGTGATGCGGCGGGTGAAGGCATTCTTGCGGGCGTCCATCGCGCCCACCCTGTTCCTGGCACTCGTCGGCTATTTCGGGTGGAACGCGACGCAGGGTGAGCGCGGGCTGCAATTCTACGCGGTGCGGGAGCGGCAGCTCGTGGCGGTGCAGGCGGAGCTGAAGCGGGTCGAGCAGGAGCGGGACGTGCTGGAGCGGCGCCTCTCGGGCCTGCGCACGCAGCGGTTGAACCCGGACACGCTGGACCAGCAGTCCCGGGCGATGCTGGGCGTGGCCGAGCCGTCCGACGTGGTGTTGATGTATGGTCCCGCACGCAAGTTGTTTTGACCGGTTAAGACCTTAACCGAATTTCGGTTAGCGTCTTTACCGCGCTGCAACATAACGATTTTGGCCAGCACCCTTGCCGCATGTGCATGGTGTCGCTAGGTGATCCGCATAGGAAGCGGAGACGACCGATGGCCCTGGCAACCGAGACCCGCAAGCGTGGCAAGGTGCGTGAAGCCCCAGGCAGTGCGATGACGAAGGAGCAACTGCTCCGGGCCTATGGCGACATGCTGCTGATCCGCCGATTCGAGGAGAAGGCCGGGCAGCTGTACGGCATGGGGCTCATCGGCGGGTTCTGCCACCTGTATATCGGACAGGAGGCGGTGGTCGTCGGCATCCAGTCGGCGCTGAGCGAGGGGGACCAGGTGATCACCTCCTACCGCGACCACGGCCACATGCTGGCGACCGGCATGGAACCGCGTGGCGTGATGGCGGAGCTCACGGGGCGCGCCACCGGCTATTCGAAGGGTAAGGGCGGCTCCATGCACATGTTCAGCAAGGAGAAGCGCTTCTTCGGCGGGCACGGGATCGTGGGCGCGCAGGTGAGCCTCGGGACAGGGCTCGCCATGGCCAATTGGTATCGCGGCAACGACCGTGTGGCCGCGACCTATTTCGGCGAGGGCGCCAGCAACCAGGGCCAGGTGTTCGAGAGCTTCAACCTGGCCGCGCTGATGAAGCTGCCCTGCATCTACGTGATCGAGAACAACAAGTACGGCATGGGCACGAGCGTGGAGCGGGCCTCGGCGTCCCGCGACTTGTCCAGGAACGGCGCGCCGTGGGGCATCCCCGGCGTGCAGGTCGACGGCATGGACGTGGCGGCCGTGAAGGAGGCGGCGGACGTGGCCGTGGCGCATTGCCGCGCCGGGAACGGGCCGTATCTGATGGAGGTCAAGACCTACCGCTACCGCGGGCATTCCATGTCGGACCCGGGCAAGTATCGGACGCGGGAAGAGGTGCAGAAGATGCGCAGCGAGCGGGACTGCATCGAGCAGTGCCGCACCATGCTCGAGGCACAGGATGTCTCGGAGGAGGAGTTCAAGCGGATCGACACCGAGGTGAAGGCCCGTGTGCAGGACGCGGCGGACTTCGCACAGTCGAGCCCGGAGCCGGACGAGAAAGAGCTCTGGACCGACATCCTGGTGGAGGGCTGACACGGTGGGCACACAGATCCTGATGCCGGCGCTGAGCCCGACCATGACGGAGGGCAAGCTGTCGCGCTGGCTGAAGAAGGTGGGCGAAGACGTCCGCGCGGGCGACGTGATCGCCGAGATCGAGACGGACAAGGCGACGATGGAGGTCGAGGCCGTGGACGAGGGCACGCTGAGCCGCATCCTGGTGGAGGAGGGCACGGACGGCGTGGCCGTGAACACGCCGATCGCGGAGCTGGGCGGTGGGGACGGCCAGGCGACCACGATTTCGTCCGGAACCCCGGCGGCCGCCAAGCTGCCGGACGCGTCGCCGGTGGTGAAGGCTCAGGCGATGCCTGGCACCACGGCGCAGGCGGCGGCCCCGGCACCCGTGCCGGCGATGGCCGCGTCGGCGCCGGAGCGGGAGTGGGGCGAAACGAAGCCGACCACGGTGCGCGAGGCGTTGCGGGACGCGATTGCGCTCGAGATGCGCGCGGACGACCGCGTGTTCCTGCTCGGCGAGGAGGTCGCGCAATACCAGGGCGCCTACAAGATCAGCCAGGGCCTGCTCGATGAGTTCGGGCCGCGCCGGGTGATCGACACGCCGATCACCGAGCACGGCTTCACCGGAATGGCGGTGGGTGCGGCCATGGACGGGCTGCGGCCCATCGTGGAGTTCATGACGTTCAACTTCGCCATGCAGGCGATCGACCAGATCATCAACTCGGCCGCCAAGACGCTCTACATGTCGGGCGGCCAGATGGGTTGCCCCATCGTGTTTCGCGGCCCGAACGGCGCCGCGTCCCGCGTGGGCGCGCAGCACAGCCAGGATTATGCGAGCTGGTATGCGCATTGCCCGGGCCTGAAGGTGGTCGCACCGTGGTCGGCCGCCGACGCGAAGGGGCTGCTGCGGGCGGCCATCCGGGACCCGAACCCGATCATCTTCCTCGAGAACGAGATCCTCTACGGGCAGACCTTCGACTGCCCGGTGGCGGACGAGTTCATACTGCCGATCGGCAAGGCGAAGGTGGAGCGCGAGGGCACGCACGTGACCATCGTGGCCTACAGCGTGATGGTGGGCGTGGCGATGAAGGCGGCCGAGGCGCTGGCCGAGCAGGGGGTGCAGGCCGAGGTGGTGAACCTTCGCACGCTGCGGCCGCTGGATGTCGAGACGATCGTCGCCAGCGTGAAGAAGACGAGCCGGCTGGTGACGGTGGAAGAGGGCTGGCCCTACGCCGGGATCGGGGCCGAGGTGGCCATGACGATCATGGAGCAGTGCTTCGACTGGCTGGATGCGCCCCCGGTGCGGGTTACGGGGCTCGATGTGCCGCTGCCCTATGCGGCCAATCTGGAGAAGTTCTGTCTGCCGCAACCACAGTGGGTTGTGGACGCCGTCCGCAAGATCGTCTGAGGAGCCCCGCCATGGCAACCAACATCCTGATGCCGGCCCTGAGCCCGACCATGACGGAGGGCACGCTGGCCCGGTGGCTGAAGAAGGAGGGCGACTCGGTCCGGGCAGGCGACGTGATCGCCGAGATCGAGACGGACAAGGCCACCATGGAAGTGGAGGCGGTGGACGAGGGCATCCTGGGCCGCATCCTGGTGCCGGATGGCACGGCGAACGTGAAGGTGAACGACCCGATCGGGGTGATGGTGGAGCAGGGCGAGAGCGCCCCGGCGGCGGGTGCAGCGCCGAAGGCCGAGGCGGCACCCGCCGCACCTCCCGCGGCTCCGGCCGCCGCGCCCGCGCCGAGCGCCGCTGCGCCCGCCGCCAATGGCGCTGCGCCCTCGGCGAACGGTCACGACACGAGCCGGGTCTTCGCCTCGCCCCTGGCGCGGCGCATGGCCAAGCAGGCTGGCATCGACCTTTCGGGCGTGCGCGGCAGCGGGCCGAACGGACGTATTGTCCGGATCGACATCGAGGCGGCGCAGAAGGGCGCGCCAGCCGCGGTCCCCGTGCAGGCTGCCGCACCGGCAGCCGCACCGGCACCCGCCCCCGCCTCTGCCGCTGCCCCGGCCCAAGCGATCCCGCCTGCGCCGAAGCCGACGGCCGTTACGGCCCCGCACATGCTCGTGCCCAACTCCACCATGCGCAAGGTCATCAGCCGGCGGCTGACCGAAAGCCACCAGCAGATCCCGATCTTTCTCGTTACGGCTGATTGCGAGATCGACGCGCTGCTGAAGCTGCGCGCGGAGCTGAACGCGAAGTCGCCCAAGGACGGGCCGGGCGCCTACAAGCTCTCGGTCAACGACCTCGTCATCAAGGCCGCCGCGGCGAGCCTGCGCCGGGTGCCGAAGGTGAACGCGTCCTACACCGAGGATGCGATGGTGATGTACGAGGACGTCGACATCAGCGTGGCCGTGTCCATGCCGGACGGGCTGATCACGCCCATCGTGCGCCGGGCGGACCAGAAGGGGTTGGCGGCGATCAGTGCCGAGATGAAGGACCTCGGCGCCCGGGCACGCGCGGGCAAGCTGAAGCCCGAGGAGTTCCAGGGCGGCACGTTCAGCATCAGCAACCTCGGCATGTTCGGCACCAGGGCGTTCACGGCCATCATAAACCCGCCCCAGGCCGCGATCCTGGCCGTGGGCGCCGGGGAGCCTCGGCCGGTGGTGAAGAATGGGGCGCTGGCGATCGCGACCGTGATGACCTGCACGCTGAGCGTGGACCACCGCGTGGCCGACGGTGCGCTCGGGGCCGAGTGGATGGCCGTGTTCAAGGCCTTCATCGAGGACCCGCTGAGCCTGATGCTGTAGGGAGCCGCGCGCATGGACACCCAATTCGACCTGATCGTGATCGGCGGCGGCCCGGGCGGCTACGTGGCGGCCATCCGCGCCGCCCAGCTTGGCATGAAGGCGGCCGTGATCGAGCGCGAGAACCTGGGCGGCATCTGCCTGAACTGGGGCTGCATCCCAACAAAGACGCTGCTGCGTTCGGCCGAGATCAACCATTTGCTGCACAACATGGGCGAGTTCGGCTTTACGGCGGACAACATCCGGTTCGACCTCGAGAAGATCGTGAAGCGCTCGCGCAGCGTGGCCAAGCAGCTCGCCTCGGGCGTGGGGCACCTGCTGAAGAAGAACAAGATCCCCGCCTTCGCTGGCACGGCAAAGCTAGACGGGCCGAAGCGCGTGGTCGTCAGCGGGCTCCAGGGCAAGGCGGGGGGCGACCAGCTCCTGGAGGCGCCGCACATCATCGTGGCCACCGGCGCCCGCGCGCGCCAGCTGCCGGGCCTCGAGGGGGACGGCAAGCTGATCTGGACGTATCGCGAGGCGATGGTGCCTGCCGCCATGCCGAAGCGGCTGCTGGTGGTCGGCTCAGGCGCCATCGGGATCGAGTTCGCCAGCTTCTACCGCAACATGGGTGCGGAGGTGACGGTCGTGGAGCTGGTCGACCGCATCCTGCCCAGCGAGGACGAGGAGATCAGCGCCTTCGCCCGCAAGGCGTTCGAGAAGCAGGGCATCCGCATCCTCACCGAGAGCAAGGTGACGAAGGTGGAAAAGGGCGCGGACAGCGTGACGGCCACCATAGAGTGGACGGCGGGGACGATCACCGAGGTGTTCGACCGCGTGATCTCGGCCGTCGGCATCGTCGGCAACGTCGAGGACCTCGGGCTCGAGACGACGAAGGTGCAAATCGAGCGCTCGCACATCGTCATCGACGAGTGGTGCCGGACCGGGGAGCCGGGCGTGTATGCGATCGGGGACGTGACGGGCGCCCCGTGGCTCGCGCACAAGGCGAGCCATGAGGGCGTGGTGTGCGTGGAGAAGATCGCGGGCGTGAACGACGTGCATCCGCTCGACGTGGGCAACATCCCGGGATGCACCTATTCCCGCCCGCAGGTGGCGAGCGTGGGCATGACGGAGTCACGCGCGAAGGCCGCCGGGTATGAAGTGAAGGTCGGGCGGTTCCCGTTCATCGGCAACGGCAAGGCCATCGCGATGGGGGAACCGGAGGGCATGGTGAAGACCGTGTTCGACGCCGAGACCGGGGCGCTGCTGGGTGCGCACATGATCGGCGCGGAAGTCACGGAGATGATCCAGGGCTACACCATCGCCCGTACGCTCGAGACCACGGAGGTGGAGCTGATGCACACCGTCTTCCCGCACCCGACCGTCAGTGAAACGATGCACGAGAGCGTGCTCGGGGCCTGGGGCCGAGCCATCCACTTCTGAACGTTCGTACCTGGACGACCCCCGACGTTGACGAGCGGGTGGGGGCGCGCCACCTACCGCTCACCCCTGCGAGTAAGGACGCCCGATGGCGACCCGCGTGCTGATCGACCACCGCCTGCGCCACCCGGAAAAGGCGAACCGCCCGGATAACCCGATCCAGCGCAAGCCGGACTGGATCCGCGTGCGCGCGCCTAACCACCCGACCTACCACGAGACGCGCAAGCTGATGCGCGACAACGGGCTGGTGACGGTGTGCGAGGAGGCGGCGTGCCCGAACATCGGCGAGTGCTGGAGCCAGCGGCACGCTACCATGATGATCATGGGCGACACCTGCACCCGCGCCTGCAGCTTCTGCAACGTCGCGACCGGCATGCCCCAGGCGCTCGACGCGACGGAGCCCGGCCGCGTGGCGGATGCGGTGGCGAAGCTCGGTCTGCGCCATGTCGTGATCACCTCCGTCGACCGGGACGACCTGGCCGATGGCGGGGCGCGGCACTTCTCCCTCGTCATCGCGGCCATTCGCGGCGCGGCCCCCGAGACGACGATCGAGGTCCTGACCCCCGATTTCCTGCGCAAGCCCGGCAGCGTCGAGGTCGTGGCCGGTGCCCGGCCCGACGTGTTCAACCACAACCTCGAGACGGTGCCGCGCCTCTACCCCACCATTCGCCCCGGTGCACGCTACTACCAGTCGTTGCGCCTGCTGGACCAGGTGAAGCTGGCCGACCCGACGATCTTCACCAAGAGCGGCGTCATGGTCGGCCTGGGCGAAACGCGGGCCGAGATCCTGCAGGTGATGGACGATCTGCGCGTGGCCGACGTGGACTTCCTCACGCTCGGACAATACCTGCAGCCGACCGTGAAGCACGCGGCCGTCGATCGCTTCGTGCCGCCTGACGAGTTCGAGGACTATGCCGCCATGGCCCGCGCGAAGGCCTTCCTCATGGTCAGCGCCACCCCGCTGACCCGCTCCTCCTACCATGCCGACGCCGACTTCGCGCAGTTGCGGGATGCGCGTGCCCAAAAGCTGTCGAACCAGAAGCTCTCCAACCATCCGGTGACCGTCTAGTGCCCACGCACGCCGAGAAGCGCACGCTGCCTTACAGCCCCGAGCAGATGTATGAGCTCGTGGCCGATGTGGGCAAATATCCGCAATTCCTGCCCTGGTGCGCCGGCGCCCGGGTGCGGTCCCGCACCGAGACGGAGCTCGTGGCCGACCTCACGATCGGGTTCGGCCCGTTCCGCGAGAGCTTCACCAGCCGCGTCCAGCTCGACCGGCCTCGTAAAGTCGTGGTGAAATACGAGAACGGCCCATTCCGGTATTTGAACAACCAGTGGACGTTCGACCCCGACCCGACAGGCTGCCGCGTGAATTTCTTCGTCGATTTCGAGTTCCGGTCCAGGCTGCTGCAATCGGCCATCGGGGTCGTGTTCAACGAGGCGGTGCGACGGATGGTCAATGCATTTCTGAAGCGTGCGCGCGACGTGTATGGCGCCCCGGTGCGCCAGCCTGCCGACGCCCCGGCGCAGCCCGCCTGATGCACGCCCCCCCGCCCTACCACACGACCGTACCGGTCCGCGTGAACCTTTACTCGGACACGCAGACCAAGCCGACGCGGGCCATGCGCGAGGCGATGATGTCTGCCGAGGTGGGCGACGAGCAGTCCGGATCGGACCCGACGATCATCGCGCTGTGCGAGCGGATGGCTGACCTGCTGGGCAAGGAAGCGGCCGTGTTCCTGCCGTCGGGAACGATGTGCAACGAGGTCGCGATCCTGACGCAGTGCCGGCCGGGCGACGAGATCCTGGCGCACCACACCGCGCACATCCTGTCTGCCGAGGGCGGGGCGCCCTCCGCGCTGGCGGGCGCCTCGGTGCTCGGGCTGCCGGGCGAGCGGGGCATCGTGGACGTGGACACGCTGGAGGCGCATCGCCGCAACGGCTCCCGCTACAGCCCGCCGCAGCGAATGGTTTCGGTGGAGCAGACGTCCAACCTGGGCGGCGGCGCCGTGTGGCCGGTGGAGGCGCTGGATGCGGTAGCCGATTGGGCGCACGCCCACGGCATGGTGACGCACATGGACGGTGCGAGGCTCATGAACGCCGTCGTCGCCAGCGGTCGCCCGGCTCACGAGATGGCGGCGGGCTACGACACGGTGTGGCTCGATTTCACCAAGGGCCTGGGCGCCCCGGTCGGCGCCGTGCTGGCGGGCTCCCACGACTTCATAGGCCAGGCCTGGCGCTGGAAGCAGCGGATGGGCGGCGCCTTTCGCCAGGGTGGCATCGTAGCCGCGGGATGCCTTTATGCGCTCGACCACCATGTGCAGCGGCTCGCCGAGGACCACGCGAACGCCGCCCGGCTCGCGCGCGCGCTGGCGCAAGTGCCGGGCGTGCGGGTGGAGCAACCCGAGACGAACCTGGTCTACATCGACACTTCGGGGAGCGGCATTGCAGCAGACACGGTCGCGGCTGTCGCCCGGGAGCAGGGCGTGCTCGTGAGCGTAATGGGGCGGCACCGCGTCCGCGCCTGCACGCACCTCGACGTCGACGCTGTGATGATCGACGAGGCAGCCGGAGTGCTTTCTCGGGCCCTGGCCGCCTCGTAACGAGGCGTCTGCCTCACTCGTCGGCAGTTTAGGTCTGATTGCGCACTTTTATACGACGTACGCCTGAATTGGTGCTGGCCAGCGAGGCCCGGCCCGCGCTTTTTGCAGCCTGTGAGCCGGCTTCAACAGGACGTCCTATGATCGACAGCATCGACCGCCGCACCCTCCTGGGCGGCGCTGCCGCGACGCTGGCTGCGGCCCGTGCGCTGCTGCCCCATGGCGCGCACGCGCAGGCGGCTGGGCCGGAGACGAAGAAGGCGACCCTGGGCTACATCGCGCTGACCGACTCCGCCCCGCTGATCGTGGCCAAGGAGCGCGGCATATTCGCGAAATACGGCATGCCGGACGTCGAGGTCAGCAAGCAGGCTTCCTGGGGCGCCACGCGGGACAACCTCGTGCTGGGCGGCGGCTCGGGCGGGATCGACGGAGCGCACATCCTGACGCCGCTGCCGTATCTGATCCACACCGGCCGCGTGGTGCAGAACAGCCAGCCGGTGCCCATGGCCATCCTGGCGCGGCTCAACCTGAATGGCCAGGCGATCAGCGTGTCGAAGGCGCTGATGAAGGCCGGGGCCAAGCTCGACTCGTCGCCCCTCAAGGCCGCCTTTGCCGCCAAGAGCGACAACAAGGTGGCCATGACCTTCCGCGGCGGCACCCACGACCTGTGGCTGCGCTACTGGCTCGCGGCTGGCGGCATCGACCCCGACAAGGACGTTCAGACGATCGTCGTCCCGCCGCCGCAGATGGTGGCGAACATGAAGGTGGGCACGATGGACGCGTTCTGCGTCGGCGAGCCTTGGAACGACCAGCTCGTCAACCAGCAGCTCGGCTACACGGCCTGCGTGACCGGCGAGATCTGGAAGGACCATCCGGAGAAGTCCCTGGCCGTGCGTGCGGACTGGCTCGGGCGCAACCCACGCGCGGGGGAGGCGCTGACGGCGGCCACGATCGAGGCGCAGCGCTGGTGCGAGGAGTTGGGCAACAAGGAGGAGCTGGCGAACATCCTGGGACGCCGCGCCTGGTTCAACGTGCCGCCGGTCGACATCCTGCCGCGCTCGCGTGGCGACATCGAATACGGTGACGGCCGGAGTGCGAAGGCGAGCCCGCTCAAGATGCTGTTCTGGGCCAACAACGCGTCCTACCCGTTCCGCTCGCACGAGCTGTGGTTCCTGACCGAGGACATTCGCTGGGGCGTGCTGCCGCCGGACACGGACACGGCGAAGCTCGTGGGCGAGGTGAACCGCGAGGAGGTTTGGCGCAGCGCTGCCGCGCTGGCCGGTGTGGCGGCGGGCGAGATCCCCACCAGCACCTCCCGCGGCAAGGAGACCTTCTTCGACGGCAAGGTGTTCGACCCGGCCGACCCGGCTGCCTACCTGGCCGCGCACACCATCAAGAAGGTTGCGGTGTAACGATGTCGGACGTCGCTCGAGGCGGCCGGGCGGCCGCGATCCTTCCAGTGTCGAAGCCGCGTGCCGTTGGCCCGGCCACATTGGACCGGCTGCGCCGGGCGGCGCGCGAAGTGCTGCCGCTGATCGTGGTCGTGACTGTCATCCTCGTCGTGTGGCAGCTTGCGGCGAGTGGCGCGAAATCGTCGCTGCCGCCACCCACGAAGGTGTGGTCGGACAGCCGCGAGCTGATCCTGCACCCGTTCTATGACCGGGGCGGGTTGGACAAGGGGCTGTTCTGGCATCTGTCGGCCAGCCTGCTGCGGGTGGCGGAGGGCTTCGTGCTCTCGGCGGTGGTGGGCATCGCGCTCGGCATGCTGGTCGGCACCAGCGCCGTGGCGATGCGTGGGCTCGACCCGGTGTTCCAGGTGCTGCGGACGGTGCCGCCGCTGGCTTGGCTCCCGCTATCGCTCGCGGCCTTCCGGGATGCGCAGCCCTCGGCCATCTTCGTCATCTTCATCACCGCGATCTGGCCCGTGATCATCAACACCGCCGTGGGCGTGCGGAACGTGCCGGAGGATTATCGCAACGTGGCGCGGGTGATCCGGCTGCGGGGGCTCGGCTATTTCTGGCGTATCGTGCTGCCCTCGGCCGCGCCCTACATCTTCACCGGGCTGCGCATCGGCATCGGCCTGTCCTGGCTCGCCATCGTCGCGGCCGAGATGCTGATCGGCGGCGTCGGCATCGGGTTCTTCGTTTGGGACGCTTGGAACAGCAGCAACATCAGCGACATCATCGTGGCCCTCGTCTACGTCGGCATGGTCGGGTTCTGCCTCGACCGGCTGGTCGCCTTGGGCGGGCGGCTCGCAACCCGCGGCACGGCAGCGGCCTGAGGAGAACGAGCATGGCAGCCTTCCTCGACATCACGAACGTCGCGATGCGGTTCCCTGGCCACCCTGTCCCGGTGCTGGAGCATGTGGACCTGCGTGTGGAGCGTGGCGAATACGTCAGCATCATCGGCCATTCGGGCTGCGGCAAGTCGACGCTGCTGAACATCGTGGCCGGGCTGCTGCGCTCGAGCGACGGGGGCGTGGTGCTGGATGGGCGGGAGGTGAACGAGCCGGGGCCGGACCGGGCGGTGGTGTTCCAGAACCACTCGCTGCTACCCTGGCTGACCTGCCGGGAGAACGTGGGCCTGGCCGTGGACCAGGTGTTCGGCCGCAAGAAGAGCAAGGCCCAGCGGGCGGAGTGGGTGGAGGAGAACCTCGAGCTGGTGCGCATGATGCACGCCGCGGACAAGCGCCCGGCCGAGATCAGCGGCGGCATGAAGCAGCGCATCGGCATCGCGCGGGCGCTGGCCATGCAGCCGAAGGTGCTGCTGCTGGACGAGCCGTTCGGTGCGTTGGATGCGTTGACGCGGGCGCACCTGCAGGACCAGGTGATGGAGATCCATGCGCGGCTCGGCACAACGGTGCTGATGATCACCCACGATGTGGACGAGGCCGTGCTGCTGTCGGATCGGATCGTGATGATGACGAACGGCCCGCAGGCGACGATCGGGGAGGTGCTCGAGGTGGGCCTGCCGCGCCCGCGGGACCGCCTGGCGCTGGCCGAGGAGCCGCGTTTCCTGCACGCGCGGGCTGCGGTGCTGCACTTCCTGCACGCGCGCCACCG
Source organism: Acetobacterales bacterium (assembly GCA_038229135.1). Taxonomy (GTDB): domain Bacteria; phylum Pseudomonadota; class Alphaproteobacteria; order Acetobacterales; family Acetobacteraceae; genus JBBROS01. The sequence goes on along the minus strand of JBBROS010000022.1, from coordinate 4,740 downwards.
GAACCCGGCCCAGGCGGCCTAGCAAGCTGGCGGGTTGCTTGCAGACCTCGTTGCCGTAGCCGCCCTACCGCCCGAGCTTCAGCAACGGGAACGCGCTGTGCACGTGCGGCGAGTGCACCGCCTCGACCCGGCGAAGGTGCTTCGCGCCCAGCCCCTCGAAGCTCGAGAGCCCAAGGAGCCCCAGGCACTCCACCACCTCGATCTCGAGCAGCTCCACCACGCGCAGGATCCCTTCGGCACCGGCCGCGGCCATGCCGTAGCAGTAGAGGCGCCCGAGCCCGACCAGGTCGGCGCCCAGGGCGATGGCCTTCACGATGTCGCTTCCGCGGCTGACCCCGCCATCCACGATCACCATCGCCCGGCCCGCCACGGCATCCACCAGCTCCGGCAAGACTTCCATCGCGCCCTCGCCATGGTCCAGCTGCCGGCCGCCATGGTTGCTCACGTAGATGCCGTGCACGCCCATGTCGCAGGCGAGCGCCGCATCGTCGGCGGCGGCGATGCCCTTCAGCAGCAGTTTCGTGCCGGGGTGCTTGGCGCGGAACCGCTCGATGTCGCTCCAGGCGAGCCCGGCCTGATACTCCATGCCAGGGGATCGCGCCCGCCAAGGCTTGGTGAAGCGCTTGGCGATGTCCCGCTCGCGGCGGGAATACAAGGCGCTGTCGACGGTGATGCAAAACGCGTCGTAGCCGGCCACGCTGGCCCGGTGCACGTGCTCGTCCACCCAGGCGCCGTCGCCGCGCACGTAGAGCTGGAACACCTTGGGGCCCGTTGCCACAGCCGCCACGTCTTCCATGGGCGGCTCGCTCACGGAGCTCAGGAAAAAGGGCACGCCCGCCAGGCCGGCCCCCCGCGCGACCGTGGACCCGCCGCCTCCGCCGAGCTGCTCGAGGCCGCCGACCGGGGCGAGTGCCATGGGCAGGCGGATGCGGTGGCCCAGGAACTCGGCGGACGCGTCCACCTCCCGCACGTCCATCAGCACGCGGGGCCGGAAGCCGATGCGGTCGAGCGCCAGGCGGTTGCGCGCCACGGTGGTCTCGGTGGCCGTCCCGCCCACGAGGTAGTCCCAGAGATTGTCGTTCAGCGCCGCCCGGGCGGCGGCGACCACCTCGTGCAGGAGCTGGAACCGCTCCTCCGTCGTGTTGCTCATCTGCGTCCTCCCTGGGGCGCGAGTATGCGGGGGCAGGGCCGTGCTGGCCAGAGGGCCGCGCGGCCGGGCGGGGTGGGGCGGAGGGCGGCGCCGATTGAACTCTCGGCCTCGTTCACACGTTAGCGACAGGAGTGGGGAGCAAAGCATGACCGAGATCATCACCCTGGCGCCACACGATCCGATGCCGGATGGCCGGGCGGTCGTGGTGTTGCAGCGCCTGATGGAGGACGAGCCGGGGCGGGCGACGGTCCAGATCACGCTGACGGGCCATCCGGAGCAGACCACCCACCCCCACCGTTCGGACGGTGCGCCCATGTCGCTCGACGAGGCGATCGAGGCTGCGCTGGCCGTGGCGCAGGAGGAGGGGATCCGCGCAGTCCATGTGATCGACCGGACCGCCGGGGGGCGCGAGCAGGACATCCTGCAGCATGGGGGCGACCATAGCGTCCACATGGAAGACCTATCCGACACGGACGAGGAGGACGGAGAGCGGGGCGCCGACATGCGCGACGTGCACCGGGCACCCGGTGCGGCCATCGGTTCGGACTGAGCCACCATGCCGTAATCCCGCCATACCGTCCCATTAGAGGTTCATACGTGGTTTGGGAGCTACACGCGTTCGTTACCTTTCAATGAAGGGTTCAAGATTGTCGGACCGCTCCCACTTTGTTTGTTAGTTGCCTGCGGCCTGCCATCATGGCGGGCCCCGAACGAGAAGAGATCAACTGATGCCTGACTCCGGGTTGGATGCCGCGCTCACCGGGCGCCGTGTCGGTGTGATGGTCGTGGGCCTTGGTGGCGCGGTGGCCACCACCGCCGCCGCAGGCATTGAGATGCTGCGTGCGGGCTCGAACGACTTGGCGGGCCTGCCGCTCGCTGGCGTGGGCGCTCCTGGCATCGCGGCCTACCGCAACCTGCACTTTGCCGGATGGGACCTGCACGGCGAGAACCTCGACAGCGCCGTGCGCGAGCACCGGGTGCTCGAGCGGGAGCAGCAGGAGCTCGTTTCGCCGGCGCTGTCGGCGATGAAGCCGTGGCCTGCCGTGGGCAGCGTCGATTTCTGCAAGAACGTGGACGGCGCGAACAAGGTGGTCGCCAATGGTCATCGGGAGGCGGTCGACCGCATCCGCGACGACATCAGGCGCTACCGGGTTTCATCCGGGATCGAGAACCTGGTCATGGTAAACCTCGCCTCCGTCGAGCGCTGGCCGGACAAGGGCGCAGTGGCTCTGGCCACCCCCGAAGGCTTCGAGAAGGGGCTCGACAGCTCGGACCCGGCGATCAGCCCGGCCATGCTCTATGCCTACGCGGCCATCGCCGAAGGCGTCCCGTATGGCAACTTCACGCCGAGCCTCGCCGCCGACGTGCCGGCACTGACCAAGATGGCCGAGCGCCACAACGTCCCCGTCGCCGGCAAGGATGGCAAGACGGGCCAGACCTTCATCAAGACCGTACTCGCGCCGGCCTTCAAAAGCCGTTCGCTCTATGTCGAGGGCTGGTTCAGCACCAACATCCTCGGCAACCGCGACGGCCTCGCGCTGAACAACAAGGATAGCCTGCAGAGCAAGCTCAACACGAAGGGCTCGGTGCTGGACGACATCCTAGGCTACCCGGTCGAGGACCACATCGTCGACATCCGATACTACCGCCCGCGCGGCGACAATAAGGAAGCGTGGGACAACATCGACCTGGTGGGTTTCCTCGGCCAGAAGATGCAGATCAAGGTCAACTTCCTATGCCGCGACAGCATTTTGGCAGCGCCGCTCGTCATCGAGATCGCCCGGGTGCTTGACCTGGCGCGCCAGCGTGGGCAGGGCGGCATCCAGGAGCAACTCGGCCTGTTCTTCAAGGCGCCGATGACGCCCGCTGGCAAGCGGGAGGAGCATAGCTTCCCAGTGCAGGAGCGTGTGCTGCTGGACTGGCTCGCAGCCTGATCATCAGAGGCTGATACAATGCCCGACGGTGCCGATGGCCGCCCCGGTTCGCCCGGGGTGGCGCTGGCGGACTTCGTTCCCCTCGCGGTTGAGCTGTGCGACCTGAAGCGCCTGCGGGATGACTCGGGGCCGGACAGCCTTGCGTCGCGCATGTTCCGCACGGCCTGGGGTGCGCTGCAGGAGGGCATGGCACCCGACGTTGTTGCGCACGTCGTGACAGCCCGGGCCTTGGCCGCGTGCCGGCTGGGCAGCATCGATGGCGTGATGCTGCACGAGGTTGGACTGTCCGAAGTGCAGGGCCACGAAGTGCTGCGGCGTTCGTTCGATGAGGTGTCTGCACCTGTGGACAAGGGGCTGGCAGCACGGCTTCGGGCGGCGCTGGTCCACGACCTTCCGCACGGGGCGGCACCGGATTTTGCCGAGCGGCTCATCCGGCAGCCGCGCGCCGGCGCCACGTGCCCGGGTAAGCCGCGCATCGTCCTCGAGCCGCCGGAGGGGCATGGCGACCATTGCTTCGTGGTCGCCGTGCTCGGCTGCACGTTGGCGCCGCGCTTCGGCGCGGACCCGGCTACCGCGTTCGTCGCCGGGCTCGCGCACCATCTCCACAATGCGACGCTGCCCGATAGCGGTTTCGCGGGCGAGATCCTGCTCGGCGAGCACTTGAACCCGATCATCGCCCGGCTGTTCGAGCGCGAGCTGGCGACCTTGGCCGAGCCTTTGCGCGCCGTGATCGCCGGCGCGCTGGCCACCATCCCGGATGCGTCGACGCCGGGCGGCCAGGCGTTCCATGCGGCGGACGTGATCGACCGCGTGCTGCAGATCAGGCATTTCGAGGATGTGGCGCGTTTCCGGCTCGAGCAGGCGCTGCAGGACATGGAGCTGGTGCATGCCGGTCCTACGCAGGCGTTTCACCACGCCGTGCTTCGGGGTGCAGGGCTTGGCTGAGTTGCGCAGCCCCGTAACCGGTGCGGCGCTGCGGCCGGACGGCCATGCGCTCGTGGCGGGTGCCGAGCGGTGGCCCGTGGTCGAGGGCATCGCGTTCCTGCGCGCTGACCGGCGGGCGTTGGCGGACGAGGCGTTGGCGGCGCTCGATGCAGGGCGGAGCGAGGATGCGCTCGTGGCCTTGCTCGCGGACCAGGATGGCTGGGCCCGCACGCCACCTCCGCCGGAGGCCGACCGGCGTCGCGTGGCGCGGGAGGCGGGGTCGCTCAGCTTTCGCGCTGCCATGGACCTGCTCGCCTTCGGCCCGGTCGGCACCTATTTCGCGCATCGTTGGTCCGACCCCACCTTCCTCTCCGGCCTGGCGCTCGCCGAGGCGCACGGGCTGCATGGCCGCGTGCTGGAGCTGGCGTGCGGTGCCGGGCACTTCCTACGGGAGTTCGCGCGCATGGCGGGGCCGGTGACAGGGGGCGACATCGTATTCGCCAAGCTTTGGCTCGCGCGGCGGTATGTGGCGCCCGATGCGATGCTCGTGTGCTTCGACGCCGCGGCGCCGTGGCCGTTCGCGGCCGGCGCGTTCGATACCGTGTTCTGCCACGACGCGTTCTACTTCCTGCCCGACAAGCCGCACGTGGCCGCCGAGATGCGCCGCGTGGGGCAGGGCAGCGTGGGACAGGGCAGCGCGGGCCAGGGCAGCGCGGGACAGGGCAGCGCGGG
>JBBROS010000021.1:0-60001 GCA_038229135.1 Acetobacterales bacterium | reverse complement strand
CTGCCCGACGCCGCTTCCCCCCAGGGGATCACAGCGTTTCTGACGGTGCAGGAGGGGTGCGACAAGTTCTGCAGCTTCTGCGTGGTGCCCTACACGCGGGGTGCCGAGGCGAGCCGGCCGGCGGCCTCCGTGCTGGCCGAGGCCCGGCGGCTGGTGGCGCAGGGGGCGCGCGAGGTCACCCTGCTCGGGCAGAACGTGAACGCCTATCATGGTGAGGGGCCGGACGGGGCCTGGGGCCTCGCGGCGCTCATCCGGGCGCTGGCGCATATCCCGGGGCTGCTCCGGCTGCGCTACACCACGAGCCACCCGCGCGACATGGACGACACGCTGATGGCCGCCCATGCCGAGGTGCCGCAGCTCATGCCGTTCCTGCACCTGCCCGTGCAGTCCGGCTCGGACCGCGTGCTGGCGGCCATGAACCGCAAGCATACGGCCGCCGATTACCTCCGCCTGGTGGACCGGCTCCGCGCAGGGCGACCGGACATGGCGCTCAGCAGCGACTTCATCGTGGGCCACCCGGGCGAGACGGATGCGGAGTTCGAGGCCACGCTCGAGCTCGTGCGCCGGGTGCGGTTCGCGCAGGCCTACAGCTTCAAGTATTCGGCGCGTCCCGGCACCCCCGCGGCCGGTGCGCCCTGGGCGGTGCCCGAGGCGGTGAAGGACGCGCGGCTGCAGGCGCTGCAGATGCTGCTGCGGGACCAGCAGGCGGCATTCAACCTCGGGACGCAGGGCCTCGCCGTCCCCGTGCTGTTCACCGGGCCTGGGCGGCACGCCGGGCAGCTCTCCGGGCGGTCGCCCTGGCTGCAGCCGGTGCACTGCGACGGACAAGATTCGCTCATCGGCACAGTCCAGACGGTGCGGATCGTGTCCGGCAACCCCAACTCTTTGTCGGCAACCCTGGAGACGGAGCAAAGCGCCGCTTGAACATCATCACTGCCGCTACCCCGACCAACTCTGGCGCGTCCTCGAAGGCGCTGACCGTCCAATTCGACGACAACCATTTGCTTGCACTGCTGCTGGGCGACCATGACCGCAACCTCGTCCGGCTCGAGCAGGGCCTCGGCGTACGGCTCAGCGCGCGGGGCAACCGGATCGCGATCAACGGGGATGCGGTGCGGGCAGAAGCGGCGCGGGGCGCGTTGCAGTCCTTGTACAAGCGGCTCGAGCAAGGGCGCGGCCTGTCGCGCGGCGACGTGGATGCGGCCGTGCGCATGGCCGACGCGGCCCTCAGTGCGCCGGCGGAGCGGGACGAGGATCCGCGGCTGCCGCTGCGGGACCTGCCGGCCATCCATACGCGGCGCGGCGCCATCGGGCCACGTTCGCCCGGCCAGCTCGCCTACATCGAGATGCTCGCCAAGCACGAAATGGTGTTCGGCATCGGCCCGGCCGGCACGGGCAAGACCTACCTCGCCGTGGCCCAGGGCGTGGCGATGCTGGCGGCCGGGCGCGTGGACAAGATCGTGCTGAGCCGCCCGGCGGTCGAGGCTGGCGAGCGGCTGGGGTTCCTGCCCGGAGACCTGAAGGAGAAGGTCGATCCCTACCTGCGGCCGCTCTACGACGCCCTGCACGACATGATGCCGGGCGACCAGGTGATCCGCCGTATGGCGACGGGCGAGATCGAGGTGGCGCCGCTCGCGTTCATGCGTGGACGGACCCTGGCGCATGCCTTCGTGATCCTGGACGAGGCGCAGAACACGACACCGGTGCAGATGAAGATGTTCCTCACCCGCATGGGCGAGGGCACGCGGATGGTCATCACCGGCGACATGAGCCAGATCGACCTGCCGCAGGGCCAGAAATCCGGCCTGCGGGACGCGCTCGAGACGCTGGAGGGCCTGCCCGGCATCGGCGTGAACCGCTTCGGCGTGCGGGACGTGGTGCGGCACCCGCTTGTGGCCGCCATCGTCAACGCCTACGACCAGCGGGCGCAGGCGCAACGCGACGCGGCCGGCAGCGCCGAAGGCACACAGGACCGATATGGAGCCCGACAGTAGACCCCCCGCTTCGGCGGGGCGATTAGATGTGATCATCGACGACCCGGCCTGGAGGCGCATGGTGCCCCGGCTGGATTGGTTGGTGCGCCGGGCGGCCGCGGCCGGGGGTGGCGTGGGCGCCGTGCTGCTCACGAGCGACGCCGCGGTCCGGCGGCTGAACCGGACGTGGCGCGGACAGGACAAGCCGACCAACGTGCTGACCTTCGAAGGCGGGGACATCGCCCTCGCCTCCGGTGTGGTGCGGCGGGAGGCGAGGGATGCGGGCAAGCGGGTGGCGCATCACCTTGTCCACCTCGTGGTCCATGGCGCCCTGCACCTGCGCGGCTACGACCATCATCACGCCGGGGACGCACGGCGGATGGAGCTGCTCGAAACGGCCACGCTGAGGCGCCTCGGTGTCGGCAACCCGTGGCGCGCCTTCGGGGGCGCACGATGAGCGGCGCGCGGAGCACGCTGCACCGGGTGCGGAACCGGCTGCTGGGCCGTGTCGACCATGGCGTGCGGGAGAGCATCGCGGAGCTCGTCAAAGAAAGCGCGGAGCATACGCAGGAGAACGGCGAAGTCCCGGAGCTCGATCGGCAGGAGCGCGCGCTGATCGCCAACGTGCTGCGCCTGCGCGGGACGTCGGCCGACGACGTGATGATCCCGCGGGCCGACATCATCGCCATGCCGGTGGACGTGTCGCTCGAGCAGGCGCTGGACCAGATCCGGCGCGAAGGCCATAGCCGTATGCCGGTCTATCGGGAGCAGCTCGACGAGATCGTGGGCATGGTCCACATCAAGGACGTGTTCAGCTACGTGGGCCGGACGGACGATTTCAAGCTCGAGGCGCTGCTGCGGCGGCCGTTGATGGTGGCGCCGCAGGTGCCTGTGCTGGACCTGCTGCTGCAGATGCGCCAGGCCCGGGTGCATTTGGCCCTGGTGGTGGACGAGTACGGCGGCATCGACGGCCTGCTGACCATCGAGGACCTGGTCGAGGAGATCGTGGGCGACATCGCCGACGAGCACGACGAGGTGGCCGTGCCCATGATCACGGAACGGCCGGACGGCGCGCTGGACCTGGATGCCCGGCTATCGATCGAGGCGTTCGAAGCACGCTTCGGCAGCATACTGACCGACGATGAACGGGATGCGGACATCGACACGGTGGGCGGCCTGGTGTTCACGCTGGCCGGCCGGGTGCCGTCGCGGGGCGAGGTGATCAGCCATCCGTCGGGACTGGAGTTCCGGATCCTGGAGGCGGATGCGCGTCAGATCCGGCGCCTGCGGGTGCGGGCGCTCAAGGTGGGGTAGGTGGCAAGGTGGGTTTCACCCACCCCACGAACGCAGGGTGGGCGAAACGCACCAACCAAGGGGACCGGCCTAAGAGTATCGCAGAAACCAGGTGCCAGGCGGAAGGTGAGGGTGTTGGGTTACGCCAACATTCAAGTGTTCATTGCGTCGAAGAAGTCCTGGTTGGTCTTGCTGTACTTCAGCTTGTCCAACAGGAAGTCCATGCCGTCTGCCATCCCCATCGGGCCCAGGATGCGGCGTAGCACCCACATCTTGGAGAGGGTGCTACGGTCCACCAGTAGTTCCTCTTTGCGGGTGCCGGACTTGGTGATGTCGATGGCGGGGAAGGTCCGCTTGTCGCTCAGCTTGCGATCCAGCACGATCTCGCTGTTGCCGGTGCCCTTGAACTCCTCGAAGATCACCTCGTCCATGCGACTGCCGGTGTCGATCAGCGCGGTGGCGATGATGGTCAGGCTGCCGCCCTCCTCGATGTTGCGGGCAGCGCCGAAGAAGCGCTTCGGGCGCTGCAGGGCGTTCGCGTCCACGCCGCCCGTGAGCACCTTGCCGCTGCTCGGCACGACCGTGTTGTAGGCGCGGGCCAGGCGCGTGATGCTGTCGAGCAGGATCACCACGTCCCGCTTGTGCTCCACCAGGCGCTTGGCCTTCTCGAGCACCATCTCGGTGACTTGCACGTGCCGGACCGCGGGCTCGTCGAACGTGCTGGCGACGACTTCGCCCTTCACCGTGCGGCTCATGTCCGTGACTTCCTCGGGGCGCTCGTCGATGAGCAGCACCAGGAGGAACACCTCCGGGTGGTTGGCCGCGATGGCGGTGGCGATGTTCTGCAGCATCACCGTCTTTCCCGTGCGCGGCGGGGCCACGATCAGCGCGCGCTGGCCCATGCCGATGGGGGTGATGAGGTCGATCACCCGCGGCGTCATGTCCTTGCCCGGACCCTTGGCAACGGACTGGAAGTTCTCGACCTCCATCTTGAGCCGTCGCTCGGGGTAGAGGGGGGTGAGGTTGTCGAAGTTGATCCGATGCTTCACGGCGTCCGGCGGCTCGAAGTTGATGGTGTTCAGCTTGAGCAGCGCGAAGTAGCGCTCGCCGTCGCGGGGCGCGCGGATCTGGCCCTCGACGGTGTCCCCGGTGCGAAGCGCGTAGCGGCGGACCTGGTTGGGGCTGATGTAGATGTCATCGGGGCCTGGCAGGAAGTTGGCCTGGGAGCTGCGGAGATATCCGAAGCCGTCCGGCATGATCTCGAGCGTGCCTTCGCCGAAGATGGCCAGATCCTGGTCGGCCTGGTTCTTGAGGATTGCAAACATCATGTCCTGCTTGCGCAGGCTGGACGCGTTCTCGATTTGTAGGGACTCAGCCAAGGCGAGCAGGTCGCCAGGTGCTTTGGCCTTCAGTTCAGCGAGGTGCATGGGTGCGCCTTGATCGGGGGCGGACGGCACACGCTCCAGGAGGGGGCGCGGCGGGGATGTCCACGGGGGAGGAGGTGAACGGGGCGCCCACTCGGGGCAGGGCCACTCGATCGGCCGGCGCGGGTCCGGCTGGACGTGAGTTGGCACCCTGAAGGCGCCGGGTCAAGGGTACTTCGTCAGAGCGGGCCACCTGCGGTTCACGAGGACGGCCCGAGCAGGCGCGGTTCAGAACGGCTTGACGATCGCCATGATCACGATGATCACCAGCAATACCGTCGGGACCTCGTTGGCCACCCGGTAATACTTGTGGCTCTTCTGATTGCGGTCCTCCATGAACTGCCGTCGCCACTTGCCCATGGCGCCCTGGAAGCCGGTCATGAGGATCACGGCCGCGAACTTCACATGCCACCAATTGAAGCCGGACCAATCCACGATGCCGGGCGTGAGCACGAGCAAGATGCCGAACACCCATGTGGCGATCATCGCCGGCACCATGATCTGCTTGTAGAGCCGCCGCTCCATCACCTTGAAGCGTTCGCTCTCGATCGAGCCGCGCACCAGGTCGCAGTGATACACGAACAGCCTCGGCAGGTAGAAGATGCCGGCCATCCAGGCCACCAATGAAATGACGTGGAACGACTTCACCCACGGGTAGATGTACGCCAGCACCGGGATGGTCATGCGGCCTGCCGGGCCAGCAGCAGCGCGGGCAGCTCGTCCAGGTGGCCGATGATGCGGGCGCCCTCGGCCCGGAGCGCCGCGCCGTCGCCGTGCGGCACCAGGCCAACCACGTCCATCCCCGCCGCCACGGCACCCCGGGCGCCGAGCACGCTGTCCTCCACCACCAGGCAGCGCGCGGGCGGCATGCCCTCCGCGGCGGCGGCAGCGAGGAACACGTCCGGCGCCGGCTTGCCGCGGGCCACGTCGTCCGAGCTGTGCTTACGGTTACCAACCACTCCGGCGAGGCCGGTGCGGGCGAACTTCACGTCCATCTCGGCATGACTCGAGTTCGACGCGACGCGCCAGGGCAGCCCGAGTGCGCTCACCGCGTGCAGCACGGCGGGAATGCCAGGCATCGGGGTCGCCTCGTTCGCCATGGCCGCGATCAACGTCCCGCGCAGGCGCTCGGGCCAGTCCGCCGGCAGCGTGCCGAGCCGCGCCTCGACCATCGGGACCATGTCCTCGAGGGTCATGCCGACGAACAGCCCCATCGCCTCGAGGTCCGTCATGGGCCAGCCCATCGCCGTCAGTTCCCGCGCAACGGCGCTGCTGGCGGCTCCCTCACTGTCGACCAGCACCCCGTCGCAATCGAAAATGACCAGGCCGAGCGAACTCATGCAGGGCTCATACCAGGGCCGGCACCCGGTCCGCCGGCGCCCCGGCACGCGCGTGGGGGCAGTCGCCATACGGCTTGTAGCAGGTCCGCTGGCCGACGAAGCTGCACAGGCCAGGACCCCGGGCGAGCGAGGCCTGCACGAGTTCGGACAGCGCGTCTATGAAGCCGGGGTCGCTGTTCTGGGCCGGGCAGCGGAAGTAGTGGTGGATCCCTTTCTCCTCAGCCAGCTCGCGATACTCGACGTCCAGCTCCACCAGCGTCTCCGAGTGCTCGCTGACGAAGGCGATCGGCACGACCAGGATGCCGACCTGGTCATGCGCGGCCCGTTCGATCTCATCCTCGGTGCTCGGCCCGATCCATTTCTGCGGCGTCGCGCGGGACTGGTAGCAGGTGACGGCATCGAGCCCGTCCTCGCCCAGGGCCTGGATCACGGCGACGACCGTGCGCTCCACCTGGTGCTGGTAGGGGTCGCCCTTCTTGATGATGGCTTCGGGCAGCCCGTGCGCGGAGAACAGCACGCGCAGGCCGTGGCCGGGGGGCATTGCAGCGCGCGCATCGACCAGGCTCTGGCGCACGAGGGCCGTGGTGGCCTCGATGTAGCCCGGGTCCGAATGGTAGCAGCACAGCGTGCTCACTGGCTTTACCAGGCCGGCCTGTGCCGCCGCCTCGCGCCACGCCGTCAGGCTGCTGCCGGTGGTCGTGGTGGAGTACTGCGGATAGAGCGGCACGAGCACCACCTCCTCCGGATCCCACGCACGCACGGCCCGGGCCGTCTCGAGGCTGAACGGGTGCCAGTAGCGCATCGCGACGAAGCAGCGTGGCTCCAGATCCGGCCGCACCTCGCCCACCCGCGTCTCGAGCGCGTTGGCCTGGTCGATCGTCAATTCGAGCAGCGGGGACTTGCCGCCCAGGATTTCGTAGTTCGCGGTCGCGGCCTTGACCCGCAACGTCGCGATCAGCCGCGCCAGCCAGGGGCGCACGAAGAACGGCACACGCAGGATGGCCGGGTCCTTGAAGAGGTTCACCAGGAACGGCTTCACCGAGGACGGCTTGTCCGGGCCGCCCAGGTTGAACAGCACGATCGCGATGCGTCGCCGGGCGCGGGGGATTGGGGCTTCGGGCATGGATGGAAAGTGGCCTATCGCACGGCTAGGTCAAGCGGGGGACACGTCATGCGGCACGGATGTGGGCGAGCAGCTGGGCGACGTGGTCCGGCGACGTCTGTGGCACGATGCCATGGCCGAGGTTGAAGATGTGCGGCCGCCCGCGCGCACCTTCGAGCACCAGGTCCGCCTCCCGCAGCAGCGCGTCGCCCCCGGCGACGAGGGCCAGCGGGTCGAGGTTGCCCTGGGTCGCCACGCGCGCCGGCACCAGCGCCGCCGCCCGCACGAGGTCCGCCCCGGTGTCGAGCGCGACCGCATCGACAGCGGTGGCTTCGGCATATTCGCCCACCATAACACCGGCTAGGCGGGGGAATCCGATGATGGGGATGGCGGGGTGCAGCGCCCGCATGCGGTCCACGATGCGGCGCGTAGGGGCAATGACATAGCGGCGGAACAGCGTGGGAGAGAGCACGCCGGCCCAGCTGTCGAACAGCATCAGCACTTCGGCGCCGGCCTCGACCTGGGCGGACAGGTACGTCACGCTCGCCTCTTCGATGATGGCGACCAGCGCATCCAAGGTGGCCGGCGTGCCGTGCGCCATCCCGCGGATATGGGCGAACTCCTTCGAGCCGCCGCCCTCCACCATGTAGCAGGCGACGGTGAAGGGCGAGCCTGCGAACCCGATCATCGTCACGCTGTCCGGCAGCCCGGCGACCGTGCGTGCGACCGTCTCGAGGATGGGGCTCACCGCTTCCCGCACACGCGTCACGTCGAGCGCAGCGACCCCGGCCGCGTCCCGTATGGGGGGCAGCACGGGGCCCTCGCCCTCCCTGAAGGACAGGCCCTGGCCCAGCGCCCACGGCACCATCAGGATGTCACTGAACAGGATGGCGGCATCGAACCCATAGCGCCGGATGGGCTGCAGCGTGACCTCGGCGGCGAGCTTGGGCGTGGTGCAAAGGGTCACGAAGTCGCCAGCCGTGGCACGCACCGCTCGATACTCCGGCAGGTAGCGCCCGGCCTGGCGCATGAGCCATACCGGAGGGGGCCACACCGCCTCGCCCCCGAGAACCCGCAGCAGGGGCTTGGTCATTCGCGAGCCACCCTTCCAATCAAGAATAAAGAAAAGAGAATCTTCGGTGGTGGTAGAGAGGGCCTGTGGACAACGGGGTACCCGGCTCACGCCCGGCCCCTACCGGTCTTATCCACACGAACGTTGCCCCGCAAGCCTTTGAACCCGTATGCGCGTCCGCCATTGTGCCCATTGGGTTACGGGACCGGCCATGCGTTGTCCCTTGTGCTCGCGTTTGCGTGAGTTATCCTCGCGATTCCGTGAGGCTCTCCCTGGCAGGGGTGCGCCGGGCACTTATCCCCGCTATCCTCCCAATCATGGATATGCCCCGGCTGAACCTGCACCTGGTGTCCGACGCAACCGGAGAGACGCTGAACAGCATCGCCCGGGCCACGGTGTCGCAGTTCGAGCACGTGGAGGTGGTGTATCACCGCTGGAGCCTCATTCGAACGCGCTTCCAGCTGCACCGGGTGCTGGAGGGGATAGAGGCGGACCCCGGGCCGGTGCTGAGCACCGTCATCGACAAGGCGCTCCGCAACGACCTCGAAACCACCTGCGCGCGGCTCGGCGCCCGCGTGGTGAACGTGCTGGACCCGGTGTTGACCCTCCTGCAGGAGGAGTTGGGCGAGACGGCACAGAGCCGGCCCGGGCGGCAATATGTGCTGGATGCGGATTATTTTCGCCGGATCGACGCCATGCACTACGTGCTGGCCCATGACGACGGCCAGGCGCAGGCCGGGATCGCCGAGGCGGACGTGGTGATGGTGGGCGTCAGCCGCAGCAGCAAGACACCGACGTCCTTCTACCTTGCCAACCGCGGGATCAAGGCCGCCAACGTGCCGCTCGTGCCGGGCACCCCGGACCCGCCGGGGTTGGAGCATCCCGTGTGCCCGGTGATCGGCCTCACGCTCGACCCGATGGCGCTGATCGAGATCCGGCGGCACCGGCTGAAGCTGATCGCCGCCGGGTCGGACACGGGGCGGGTCCGGGGGGAGCAGACCAGCTACGTGGACGTGGAGGCGGTGAAGGCCGAGCTGCTCTGGGCCCGGCGGATGTGTGCGCGGCGCGGCTGGCCGGTGATCGACGTGACGCGGCGCAGCATCGAGGAGACGGCGGCGACCGTGCTGCAGCTGATGGAGGCCTGGCACGACCGCCGGCGGCAGAAGCCCGGAGCCGCGGTGCCGGCCACGCCGTGATGCAGACGGCGCCGATCGTGCTCGCGAGCCAGAGCGAAGCGCGCGCGGCCGTGCTGCGGGGCGCCGGCCTGGTGATCGAGACGCGCCCGGCGCGGATCGACGAGGCCGCCGTGAAGGCCAGCGGGCGGGCGGAAGGCGCCTCCCCCGACGAGGTTGCGCTCATGCTGGCCGGGATGAAGGCGGCGCGGGTGCGTGCGGACGGTGTCGTGATCGGCGCCGACCAGCTGCTGGTCTGCGCGGGTACCTGGTTCGACAAGCCCCCCTCCGCCACCGCCGCCCGCATGCAGTTGCTGGCGTTGCGGGGTAAGGCCCACACGCTCGTCACCGCCGTGGTGGTGATGCAGGACGGCCGTGAGACGTGGCGCCACGTGGCCCGGCCCAAGCTGGTGATGCGGGAGTTCTCGGACGCGTTCCTGGACGCCTATTGCGAGCTCGAGGGTGAGGCCATGCTGCACACCGTCGGCGCCTACCGCGTGGAGGGGCCGGGGGTGCAGTTGTTCGACAGCATCGAGGGCGAGCATGCGGCCATCCTGGGCCTGCCACTGCTGCCGCTGCTGGGCTATTTGCGGCAGGCGGGGGTGGTGCCGCCATAGCGTTCGACACAGGCGCTGCGAGCCGGCTCGCGAAGACGGTGCGGAGGGACCCTCGAGCTTTCCCGCCCAGCCCCCCTGTGCGAATGTCACTACCGAACGCGGTTAGGGTGAGTGAATGGCGAACAAGGTCTATCCGGATGCGGCTTCGTCGCTCGCAGGCGTGTTGCGGGATGGGATGCTCATCCTGGCGGGCGGGTTCGGGCTGTGCGGGATCCCGTCGAAGCTGATCGAGGCCATCCGGGACAGCGGGGTGAAGGACCTCACGATCGTGTCCAACAATGCGGGCATCGACGATGCCGGGCTTGGTCTGCTGCTGCAGACGCGGCAGGTGAAGAAGATGATCAGTTCCTACGTCGGTGAGAACGCCACCTTCGCAAAGCAGTATCTGGCTGGCGAGCTCGAGATCGAGTTCAACCCGCAGGGTACGCTGGCCGAGCGCATCCGGGCGGGGGGCGCGGGCATCCCGGCCTTCTTCACCCGCACCGGCGTGGGCACCGCTGTGGCGGAGGGCAAGGAGGAGCGCGTGTTCGACGGGCAGCGCTACATCATGGAGCGGGGCATCTTCGCCGACCTCGCCATCATCCATGCCTGGAAGGGCGACACGGAGGGCAACCTCGTCTATCGCCGCACCGCGCGGAACTTCAACCCGCCGATGGCGACGGCCGCCCGCGTGACGGTCGCGCAGGTGGAGCACCTGGTCGAGCCGGGCGAGATCGACCCCGACCACGTGATCACGCCTGGCATCTTCGTGCAGCGCCTGGTGCATGTGCCCGACCTCGAGAAGCGGATCGAGCAACGCACGGTCCGGCAAAGGGAGACTGCGTGATGGCCTGGACCCGGGACCAGATGGCGGCGCGTGCGGCGCAGGAGCTATCGGACGGCATGTACGTCAACCTCGGCATCGGCATCCCGACGCTGGTGGCCAACCACATCCCGCCCGGCGTACACGTGCAGCTGCACAGCGAGAACGGAATGCTCGGCATCGGGCCGTTCCCGTATGCGGGCGAGGAGGACGCGGACCTCATCAACGCCGGCAAGCAGACGGTGACGATGCTGCCCACCACCAGCATCTTCGACAGCGCGCAAAGCTTCGGCATGATCCGCGGCGGGCACATCGCCATCAGCATCCTGGGCGCGCTGCAAGTGGCGGCCAACGGGGACCTGGCGAACTGGATGATCCCGGGCAAGATGGTCAAGGGCATGGGCGGCGCGATGGATCTGGTGGCCGGCGTGCCGAAATGCGTGGTGCTGATGGAGCACGTGGCCCGCAACAAGCAGGGCGGCTCGGAGCCCAAGATCCTCAACCGCTGCAACCTGCCGCTCACGGGCGCGGGTGTGGTCAGCCTGATCGTGACGGATCTCTGCGTGTTGCGCGTGGACACGCCAGGCCAGGACGGCCTCACGCTGGTGGACATGGCGCCGGACGTGACGCTGGACGAGTTGCGAGCCAGGACGGAAGCACCGTTCCGGACGGCCTAGAGCTTTGTCCGATCAAAGCGGATCGGGCGAAAGCTCTAGCCTGTTGATGAAGAACGCGGAACTTCCGATCTGGCGGAGCCGCCGGGTCGGATACCGCTGTCGGGAGGCTCTTGCACCCCGGGAGGGCGCCCGCTATAGGCTCGCCTCCCGGTTCGGGGCTGTAGCTCAGTTGGGAGAGCGCCTGAATGGCATTCAGGAGGTCAGCGGTTCGATCCCGCTCAGCTCCACCAGCCGGAGGCGCCGCCTTTACTCAATTCGTTCGAGCGTGACCCGCGCGCCGTAGTCGCCTCGGATCGTCGCCATCGCCCTTGCCGCCCGCGTGCGTAGCTCCCCTTCACAGAGCGGCCCGGTCACGCGGCTCTCGAACCGCCGCCGGACGTGCAGCGTATCGTTTTCGAACGACCAGGTGCTGCGGTATTCGAAGGCCGGGTCCGTCAGGGCACGGCCACGCGGCAGGGCGGTGGGGCGGAAGCCGGGCGGCAGCTTCAGCGCCATGTCCTCCGTCTGCACCCCGGCGTAGCAGGGTGTGGGCTCGGTGGGCGCCACGGCCTGGTCCAGGTTCCCGATCGGCCCGTTGCCGGCGCGCGGCAGGTTGCGCAGGCCCATGGGCGGCTCGAAGCTGTCGCCCTCGAGCCAGCCTGCCTGCGCCTCGAGCGTGAAGCGCCCGCCCAGCCCCGCCTCGGGCCCCATTTCCGCCTCGGGCGGCAGGCGGAACACCCCGTCCCCCGGTATCCCGCGGGACCGCAGCACGCTCGCCGCCGAACGCTCGGTGCCACTCGCGGCCACGCTGCGTGCATAGCCGCGGATGGTGGTGGCTGCTGCCCCGGTGCCGCGCTGTTCGGTCGTGCCGCTGATCACGCCGTGCTCATCCATCACGGCCGTGGTCCGCAGCGCCCAGCTCGCCTCGCCGGGCGCCAGCGGGGGCACCTGGCGCAGCACCTCGCCATCCACGACCGCATGCACCACACGCTTGCCATAGAGCGGCAGCGGCACGGTGCCGAACGGGGCCGAGCCGGCCGTGGTGTCGGCATAGACGCGCCACTCCGGCAGGTAGGTGATGAGGTGGTTGAACATGGCGTAGCTGGCCACCTGGCTCAGCGTGTAGGCATTGCCGGCGTTGATCAACACCGGCTCGGAGGCGATGCCGCGGGCGCGCAGCAGGGCCTGCAGGAGCATCACCTGGTCCTTGCAGTCTCCGTATCGCTTGGCCAGCACGGAGTCGGCCGCGTGCGGCTCGAACCCGCCATTACCGATGTAGATCGCGACCCAGCGCACGTTGCGGCTCACCCACTCGTAGAGCAGCCGCGCCTCCTCCCGCCGGTCGCCTGCGGCCGGGGCGGCGACGCGGTCGGCCAGGGCCTGGATGGCGGGCGACACATCCGCCTTGCCTGCGATCAGGGCCGCGTAGGCGCGCCCGAAGCTCGTCCAGTCCGGGAAGGCGGAGGCGAACACGCGCGGAGCATGGTCCGTAGGCCCCAGCGCGACCTTCTCGTCGGCGATGGCCCGCGCGGCATAGGTCCAGCGATAGACGGTGCCGCCTTCTGCGGTCGGCTCCTGCGTCGCAGCCGGGCCATGCGTCTCGGTCTGGAGCGTCATGCCGGGCGGGGTGGCGATGCTGAACGACGCGCTGTCCCAGGCCATGGTGCGGACGTAGCTGAGCCACCAGCTGAAATAGCCGGGGAAGGGCGGCAGCTCGGTGCGTTTCAGGTCGAACACCAGCACGTCCCCGGCGGCGACGGACGGGAACACGGCCGTGACCTGTTTGCGGTCCGCGAACTCCGGGTAGTTCGGGGTGCCGGGTGCCAACTGCGTCTTGATGGCGTCGGGCTCGACCACGGCGCGCGTGCCGTCGGGCTTGAGCGTGTAGGCCTGCACGATTTCGATGGTGCCGCGGCCCTCGTTGTATTGGAAGGATTGCTGCCCGACCTGGCGCGCGGCCTCCTGCGTGTTGACGGCGATCTCCATGTGCACGGTGGAGGTGGCGCTGCCATCCTGCGCGACCACCATGTCCGTCTGCACGCGCCGGACCGATACGGGCGGCTCGGCCGCCCATGCCCCGGCCGCCGACACCCCGGGCGCCGAAACCCCGGCGGCCCCGGCCAACAGCCCCATCATCACGACGAACCCACGCATGCCGCACGCTCCGCTCCAGGCCTCGGCGGAGCCTACAGGTTTTGCGAGCGCGTTCTACAACGATCGGGCGGGTTCGGGCCCGCGCTCAACTCTCGCGCTTGGGGCAATCGATCATCCACGGCACGCCGAAGCGGTCGGTCACCATGCCGAAGCGCTCGGCCCAGAAGGTGGCCGCCATGGGCATCCTGACGTGGCCCCCGTCGGCCAGGGCGGCGAACATGCGCTCGGCCTCCGCGGGCGTGGGCGCGTCGAGCGAGACGAGGACGCCGGCCGGCGCTTGGTAGTGGGCGGTGTCGGAGAGCATCAGCACCTGCTCCCCGAACCGCAGCTGGGCGTGCATGACCTTGTCCGCCTGCGCCGGGCCCCACGGGGTGCCCTCCGGCGCGTCGCGGTAGTGCATGGTGAACTGCTCCTGCGCGCCCAGGTGGGCCTTGTAGTAGTCCATCGCGTCAGCGCAGTTGCCGTCGAACGTCACATACGGGCTCAGGCTCATCGGGCGCACTCCATTGGAGGGCCTTAGCCTTCGCACGGCCGGCGGGCGCGCTTCAACCTTGTCCGGACCCGCGGCGCCGCCCAAGCCTTGCCGGATCTGAGCCTTGCAGGACCGGAGCCTTGCAGGACCGGAGCCTTGCCGGACCGGAGCCTTGCGGGGGCAGCGTGCGCCCGCCACGATGGCGGGATGCCGCTGCTCGACGTCCAGGCGCTGGTCAAAACCTATGCCGGGCTGCGCGCGCTGGACGGGGTCAGCGTCGGCGTCGAGCAGGGGCAGTTCTTCGCGCTGCTCGGGCCGTCGGGGTGCGGCAAGACCACGCTGCTGCGGACGATCGCAGGCTTCGTGCAGCCGGATAGCGGGACGGTGCTGCTGGAGGGCGCGCCGCTGCTGCATCTGCCGCCCGAGCGGCGTCCGGTGAACACGGTGTTCCAGAGCTACGCGCTGTTCCCGCACCTGACGGTGGCCGAGAACGTCGCCTTCGGGCTCGAGAGCCTGCGCCTGCCGCGGGCCGAGGTGGCGGCGCGTGTGGCCGAAGCGGTGCGGCTGGTGCGGCTGGAGGGCATGGAGACGCGGCGCCCGGCGGCCCTGAGTGGCGGGCAGCAGCAGCGGGTTGCACTCGCCCGGGCGCTGGCGCCGCGGCCCAAGGCGCTGCTGCTGGACGAGCCGCTGAGCGCGCTGGACCTGGTGCTGCGGCGGGAGATGCAGCTCGAGCTGAAGCGGCTGCAGCGGGAGCTCGGCACGGCCTTCATCTTCGTGACGCACGACCAGACGGAGGCGCTGGGGCTCGCGGACCGGATCGCGGTGATGCGGGCCGGGCGGATCGAGCAGCTCGGCTCGCCGGAGGAGGTGTACGAGCGGCCGGTGAACGCCTACGTGGCCGGGTTCGTGGGGGAGGCGAACCTGGTGCCGGCCACCCGGGTCGGGGCACTGTGGCGGGTGGCGACCGGGGCTTGCCTGGCGGCGGAGGTTGGCGTGCCAGGGCCGGAGGCGGTGCTGGTGCTGCGGCCCGAGCGGGCGAGCCTGGCCGACCCGCGCGACCAGCCGCTGCACGGGGCCGTGACGCTGACGGAGTATGACGGCGCGGGCACCACGGTGCACGTGGCCGGGCCGCTCGGCACGCTGCGGGTGCGGCTGCCGCCCGGGGCCGCGCGGCCCGTGGTGGGCGAGGCCGTGGGCATCGTGCCGGATCCGGGCGCGCTGCGGGCGGTGAACGCCTAGATGCGCGCGCTGCTCGCTGCCCCGGCGCTGCTCGCGGCCGTGCTGCTGCTCGTGCTGCCGCTGGTGCTGATGGGTTACGTGAGCACGCTCGAGCGCAACCCGAATGGCGGCGTGGTGTGGGCGGTGCATTCGGCGCAGGCCTGGATCAGCGTGCTGTGGGACCTCGACTTCGACGGCAAGCGCATCCTGAACACCGACAGCCTGCGCATCTTCGGCCGCAGCCTGTTGGTGGCGGCGCTGACCACGGTGATCACCTTCGTCATCGCGCTGCCGACCGCGCTTTGGATGGTGGGGCAGCCCCCTCGGCGGCGGATGGCGCTGCTGTTCCTGGTGACGGTGCCGTTCTGGACCAACGTGCTCGTGCGCGCCTATGCGTGGGTGCTGCTGCTGCGGGCCGGGGGCCTCGTGGACCAGGCCGTCGCGCCGCTCGTGCCCGGCGGGCTCGGGCTGCTTTACACGCCGACGGCCATAGCACTCGGCATGACCTACGCCTTCCTGCCGCTGATGCTGCTGCCGATCTACCTGAGCCTGGAGGCGATCGACCCTCGGCTGATCGAGGCGGCGGCCGACCTTTATGCCGGGCGGCGGCGGATGCTGTTGCGAGTGGTGCTGCCGCTCGCGAGGCCGGGGATCGTGGCCGGCATGGCGCTCGTGTTCGTGCCGGCACTGGGCAGCTTCGTGACGCCCGAGTTGCTGGGGGGCGGCAAGGCGCTGCTGATCGGCAACCTGATCCAGGGGCAGTTCGGCGCGCTGCGGAACTGGCCGCTGGGGGCGGCGATGGCGATCGTGCTGCTGCTGCTGGCGCTGGCCGTGCTGCGGGCGGGGGTGCGGAGATGATCCGCGTGCCGGGGCTGGGCGTGGTGGCGGCGGCGGCGCTGCTGTTTCTCTACGTGCCCATCGCGGTGGTGGTGGCGCTGTCGTTCAACGCCTCGTCCATGGTCACGCTGTGGGGTGGGTTCAGCGTGCATTGGTGGGGCGAGGCGGCCCGGGATGCGCCGATGCGGGCGGCGCTGGGCAACTCGCTGGTGGCGGCGCTGGCAGCGACGTCCATCGCGACGCCGCTGGCGACCGCCGCGGCGCTGGCCTTCCCGCCGCAGGGCCGCGCGCAGGGGGCCACGCGGGCCATCGTGGCGCTGCCGCTGCTGGTGCCCGAGATCGTGCTCGCGGTCGCGCTGCTGCTCGGCTTCGTGCTGGTGGGCATCCCGCTCGGCCTGCCCGCCATCGCGGCCGCCCATGCCGTGATCGCGCTGCCCTTCGCCTACCTGCCGGTCCGCACCCGGCTCGACGCGCTCGACCCGGCGCTGGGGGAGGCCGCGCGGGACCTGTATGCGAGCCCTTGGCGCAGCTTCCGGCGGATCACCTTGCCGCTCATTGCGCCGGGGGTGGCCAGCGGGGCGATGCTGGCCTTCGTGGTGAGCCTCGGGGACTTCACCATCGCGTTCTTCCTCTCCGGCCCCGGCTCGACCACACTGCCGGTGTACGTCTTCGGCCTGGTCCGCACCGGGCTGACGCCGGCCGTGAACGCCGTGTCCACCACGCTGCTGCTGCTCAGCGTGGGTCTCGTTGCCGCCTCCCGCCTGCTCTCGAACCGATAGGAGCCTCCCCCCGATGCGCCTTCTCCTCATTCTGCTCGGACTGCTGGCGGCGCTGCCCGCGCGCGCACAGGAGCTGCGGCTGTTCAACTGGTCCAACTACATCCCGCCGGCGCTGCTGGAGCGGTTCACGAAGGAGACGGGCATCAAGGTCGTGCTCGACACCTACGACAGCAACGATTCCATGCTGAGCAAGCTGCAGGCCGGCGGCGGCGCCTACGACGTGGTGGTGCCGACGGGGCCGACGCTGGCGATCATGATCAAGGACGGGCTGCTGCAGCCGGTGGACGCGCCGAGCCTGGCAAATTTCAAGAACATCCGCGAGAGCTTCCGCGAGCAGCCCTACGACCCGGGGCGGCGCTTCTCGGTGCCCTACATGTATGGCGTGACGGGCATTGCGTACGACGCCGACAAGGTGGACGGCGCGGCGCTGCCCCCGAGCTGGTCCACGCTGTTCGACCCGCCGCCCACGCTGCGCGGCAAGGTGGCGAACTTGAACGAGGTGGGCGAGAACTGGGCGGCTGCGGCGTATTACCTCAAGATCGACCCCTGCACCGAGAAGGGGCCGGATGCGCAGGCCATCTACGACCTGCTCGCAAAGCAGAAGGAGTATGTGCTCGTGTACTCGAGCTCGGCCACCATCGACCGCATGGCCAGCGGCGAGGCCTCGATGCACATGATGTGGAACGGCGCGTTCCATCGTGCCCAGGCTCGTAAGGCGAGCCTCCGCTACCTCATCCCGCAGGAGGGGGCGAACATCTGGACGGACCACCTGGCCATCCCGAAGGGCGCGCCCAACCCGGCGCTGGCCAAGCGCTTCATGGACTTCATGCTGACGCCGGAGAGTGCGGCGGAGGCAAGCAACTTCACGGGCTACAACAACGGGATTGCCGGGAGCGATGCGTTCCTGCGGGCGGACCTGAAGGCGGACCCGGCTGTGAACCTGCCGGATGCGGTGCAGCCGATCCTGCGGCCGTCGCCGATCTGCTCGGCGGCCTCGCGGGACCTGCAGGACCGGGTGTGGACGCGCCTCCGCCGCTGATGCCAGTGCTGCTCGAGGACGCTGAGGGGCACCACGCGGCGACCGCGGCACCCGGCGAGCGATACCCGGTGTTGGAGGGTGAGCTCGAGGTCGAGACCTGCGTCGTGGGCGGCGGGCTCGCGGGGCTGGCCACGGCGCTGGACCTGGCCGAGCGCGGGCGGTCGGTCGTGCTGCTGGAGGCCAAGCGCGTCGGCTGGGGTGCGTCGGGGCGGAACGGGGGGTGGGTGGTGCCGGGGTTCCCCACGAAGATGCGGGACCTGGCGGACCGGGTCGGGGAGCAGGAGGCGGCGGCGCTGTATGGCCACAGCCGCGCCGGGCTGCGCCTGGTGCGGGAGCGGGTGGCGCGATACGGGATCGGCTGCACGCCCACACCGGGGGCCCTGCGCATGGCGACGCGGGCGGAGGGGCCGATCCAGGGCGCCTATGCGGAGTGGCTGAACCGGCTGTGCGGTGAAAGCTACGAGCACTGGCCCGAGGCGCGGGTGCGGGAGCAT
Organism: Acetobacterales bacterium; assembly: GCA_038229135.1. Lineage (GTDB taxonomy): Bacteria > Pseudomonadota > Alphaproteobacteria > Acetobacterales > Acetobacteraceae > JBBROS01. The sequence continues at coordinate 41,557 of JBBROS010000021.1, read as the reverse complement.
CTGGCCACCAGCCACTATGCGGATGCCTGGCTGAACCCGGAGGCGCTGGCGGTGCAGCCGATGGAGCTTGCACGCGGCTACGCGGCGGCCCTCGTTGCGCAGGGTGGGCGCATCTTCGAGGGCTCGCCGGTGCGGCGGGTGGCGCCGGGGCGCGTGACGACGGCGCAGGGGGTCGTGGTGGCCAAGCACGTGGTGCTGGCCACCGGGGCGTATGGCGGCTTCCTCAGCCAGCGCCTCGGCTGGGCGACCATCCCGGTGCCGACCTACGTGATGGTGACGGAGCCGCTCGGCCCGAACCACGCGGCGGCGATCGGGCTGCGCTACGCGCTGTCGGACAGCAGCGACGCCATGAACTACTACCGGCACCTGCCCGATGGCCGCCTGCTCTGGGGCGGGCGCGTGCAGGCGCTGCGCCCGAACGATGGGCGGCTCCGGGCCGCGCTGCATGGGGACATGGTGGCGATCTACCCCGACCTGGCCGCCGTGCAGGTGGAGCGCGCCTGGTGCGGGCTGCTACCCTACCAGCGGCACCGGATGCCGAGCATGGGGCCGCTGCGCCCCGGCCTATGGTATGCGAGCGGCTTCGGCGGGCTCGGGCTTGCGCTGACCACGATGGCCGGGCGGCTGCTGGGGGGCTCCATCGCGGACGGGGACGATGCGTGGCGCCGGTTCGCGCGGTTCGGGCTGCCCTTCGCAGGGGGTCCGCTCGCGCGGCTGCCGGCGGTGGGGGTCTATGCGGTGGGGAAGCTCAGGGCGCGGGGGTGATGAACACGCCTCTCCTTCCAACGCCATCGCGAGCGTAGCGCGGCGACCCAGGGCGACACAGACCAGGCTCGTCGGCTTCTGGATCGTCACGCCTTTGGCTCGCGATGACGACTCTGCAGTGACCGAGGTCGCTTCGATACTCGTCGCGGCCGCATCTCACCCCAGCCCCACCCGCGCCCGCCCCGCTGGGTCCTTCAAGGAAAAATCCACCCCGGCCAGGTCGCTGGCGGCGTCCGTGCACAGCCACGCCACCGCGCGCGCGGCCCATTCGGGGGGGATGTGGACGGAGGGGTCGAGCTGGCTCACGGGGTTGAGGCCGGAGGCCTTGATGGCGACCTGCATCTCGGTGGCGACGGTGCCGGGGCTGAGGCCCACCACGCGGATGCCGTGCTCGCGGTATTCCTTGTCGGCGCAGCGGGTGAGCGACAGCACGGCGGCCTTGGTGGAGCAGTAATGGCTCCAGCCTTCGAGGGCGCTGGTGGCCGCACCCGAGCTGATGTTGACGATCACCCCGCCGCCCGAGCCTTGGCGAAACTGCTTCACCATCACGGGGATGGCGGCGCGGAGGCCGTGGTAGACGCCCTTGGTGTTGACGTCGACGACGCGGCCCCACTCGGCCGGGTCGGAGTCCGCGAGCCGTGCGATGGGCTCGATCAGCCCGGCATTGTTCACCAGGATGTCGAGGCGGCCGTAGCGGTCCAGGCAGGCTTGCACGGCGGCGGCCACGTCCTCGTAGCGCGCCACGTCGCACACGCAGGCGATGGCCTGGCCGCCTTCGGCCACGATGCTGGCGGCGACCTCGTCGATCTCCTGCGCGGTCCGCGCGGCCAGCACGATTGCGGCGCCGCGCCGGGCGAGCTCGCGTGCGGTGGCGGCGCCGATGCCGCGGCTGGCGCCGGTGACGAGTGCCGTCTTGCCTTCGAAATCAGACGGGGCAAACTCAGACATGGGCGCCTTTCAGGAGGCCGAACTGGCGCGCCAGGAGCAGCATGCCTTCCATCATCATATGGCCGCACAGGCTCGCGGCCATGCCTTGCACGTCGTGCGGCGGGCTCACGGTGTTGAAGTCCATGCCGACGATGTTCATGCCCGTGAGGGTGCGGATGAGCTCGATGCCCTCGCGGGCCGAGAGGCCGCCCCAGGCGGGGGTGCAGACGCCGGGCGCGACGGAGGGGTCGAAGACGTCCATGTCCCAGCAGAGGTAGAGCGGTCGCCCGGCGAGGCCGTCGCGGAACTCGGCCATGCTCTGCGCGAAGCCGCGGCGCACCAGGTCCTCGATGGTGACGACGCGGAAGCCGAGGGCATGCGCGTGGTCCAGCACGCCTGCGCGGTAGGTGAAGCCGCGGATGCCGACGTGCCAGGAGGCGGCGGCGTCCACCCAGCCCTCCTCGGCGGCGAGGGTGAACTGGGTGGCGGCGTTCAGCCGGTCGTCCGGCGTGTAGGGGTAGGCGTCCGTGTGGCTGTCCACGTGCAGCGCCACCATGCCCGGGTGGCGGCGCCCGGCGGCGCGCATGAGGGCGAGCGAGACGGAGCCGTCGCCGCCGATGCCGACGGGGACGGCCCCCGCGTCCAGGATGGCGCCGGCTGCCGCCTCGATGCGGGGCAGCGCGTCCTCGATGCGGCCAGGGGTCAGCGCCACGTTGCCGCAATCCATCACGCCGAGGGCGGCGAGCACGTCCATGTCGGCGAGCGCCGGGTGGTAGCGGCGGATGACGTGGCTGTGCTGGCGGACGGAATCCGGCCCCTGGCGCGCGCCGATGCGGGTGGCGTGGGTGCCGCAGTCGAACGGGACGCCGAGGATGGCGGCGCGGCAGCCGGGGCTGGGAAGGCCAGAGGGGACGCCCATGAAGGTGCCGGGGTGCACGAACATCAGGCAGGCTCCTGCAGCAGGTCGAACGCGGTGAGGGCCAGGACGCGGGCCACCTGGTCGAGCTCGGCCACGCTCACCCACTCGTCCGGGCCGCCCATGCCGTGCGGGGTGGGGCCGTAGACCACGGTGGGAAGGCCCGCCATGCGGAACCAGCGGGCGTCCGAGCCGCCGACCCGCATATTGACCGCGACGTCTTCGCCCGTGACTTCGCGCGCGGCCGCGGCAACGGTGCGGATCAGGGTGGAGGCCGGGTCGGTATGGTTCGGCTCGAAGCGGCGCTGCACGGTGTAGGACAGGCCGGGGCGGACGAGCGCCGTGGCGAGGGCGGCCTCGACGGCGGCGCAGCTCGTCCCCACGGGAAGGCGGATGTCCACCCCGGCGCGGGCGACGTCCGGCACCAGGTTGGTCGAGGTGCCGCCTTCCAAGCGGCCGACATTGACGGTGACGGCGCCCAGCACCGCGGCCTCGCCGGGGCCGGCGAGGGGCTCGGAGATCGTCTTGGAGGCGCCGATGGCGGCCCGCACCGTCTCGGGCGCGTCGACCGCGAGCCCGGTGAGGGCGCGGACGCTGAAAAGAGCGTCCATGAGCCGCTCGAGCGCGTTCTCGCCCAGGTGGACGTGCGCCCCGTGCGCCGCCCGGCCGCGTGCCTCGAGCTCGAGCCAGAGGAAGCCTTTTTCCCCGAAGCGCACCACGCGGGGGGAGCCGGCGTCCGGGATGAGCACGGCGTTCCCGCTGGCGTGCGGCACGTTGTCGAGCAGCCAGCGCGTGCCGAGCGGGCCCATGGTCTCCTCGTCGCCGGCGAGGGTGAGGACGAGCTCGCCGTGCCAGGAGCCGGGGATCTCGGCCAGGGCCGTGAAGGCCGCGATGGCGGCGGCGATCCCGCCCTTCATGTCCGCGCTGCCGCGGCCGTAGAGGCGATCGTCCCGGAGCTCTCCCGCGGGGTTGGTGGTCCAGGCGGAGAGGTCGCCGACGGGGTAGGTGTCGAGATGGCCGTTCAGCACGACCCGGCGGACCGGGTGATGGCTGGGGCCGGCGCCGTGGATGCGGGCAACCAGGTTGGTGACGGTATCGGAGGTGGCGTGCAGCGTGACCTCGGCGCCCGGGACGGCGCGAAGGAGGCTGGCTGCGACCTCGGCGGCGGCGCGCGTGTCGCCGGGCGGGTTGGGGGAGGCGGCGCGGAGGAGGGCAAGGGTGTGGGTGACGATCTGGGCCTGGCGGTTGGTGGCGAGGGACAGGCGGTTCACGGCGTGTCCGTCCCTCGGAGGTCCGTCATCGCGAGCCGGAGGCGTGGCGATCCAGGGGCCGTCGAGAGCAGGCATCCGACTCCTGGATCGCCACGCTTCGCTCGCGATGACGGATAGGACGGCAGGGCCTCTGGACGTGAACGAACTCTACCGTGCGGCAAGGCGGCGCTCCCACATGCGGACGCCCTGGGACAGGGGCCAGCAGATGACGAAGTAGATCACGGCGATGAAGGAGAAGATCTCGAGCGGGCGGAAGGTGCTCGAGCTCAGCTCCATGCCGCGGCGCGTGACCTCGCCGACCGAGATGACGGCGGCGAGGGACGAGTACTTGATGAGCTGCACGAAGTTGGCCGCGAGCGGCGGCAGCACGGTGCGGACGGCCTGGGGGGCCACGATGCGGACGAAGGCCTGCGCGGGCGACATCCCCAGCACCTGCGCCGCCTCCCGATGGCCCACGGGCACGGCCTGGATGCCGGCGCGGAACACCTCGGCGATGAACGCGGACGAGTAGATCGAGAGGCCGACGATGCAGGCGGTGAACGCGTCCAGCCGCACGTCGAGTAGGATCGGCAGCACGTAATAGACCCAGAGCAGCTGCACGAGGATGGGCGTGTTGCGGATGAGCTCGCCGAACCCGGTCGCCACCGCCCGGAGCGGCCAGAGGCGGGAGGCGGCGAGCACTGCGATCAGCAGCCCCCCCGCCGTGGCCGCCACGAGCGTGAGGGCCGAGATCAGCAGCGTCATCCCCATGCCGGACAGCAGGAAGTCGAGGTTGCCGGGGATGACGTCCCAGCGGAAGCGGTAGGTGCCCACGCTACTGCGCGACGATTGGCCCGAGCCCGTGCCTGGCCGCCGCCGCCGCAAGCCTGCCGTCGATCTTGATCGTGTCGACGAAGAGGTTGACGTAGTTGAGCCAGATCTGGTCGCCCTGCGGCACCACGTATGCGTAGGGCGTGACAGCCAGCTTCTCGGGCGGCAGCAGGAACTTGGTGCCTTCGAACTCCTTCGTCATGCGCAGTGCGGCCGGGAAGTCCGTCATGATCACGTCCGCGCGGCGGCTCATCAGCTCGGCCTGGCTGGTGGCGGGCGGTGCGACCGGGGTGAGGGTCGCGTTCTTGAGGTAGTTGCGCATGAACGGCTCGATGTAGCTGCCGAGTGTCACGGCCACGTTGATGCCCTTCTTGTCGATGTCCGCCCACTCCTTGATGGCCCCGCCGTCCCGCAGCACGGCATAGACGTTCGTGACGAGGTAGGGGTGGCTGAACTCCACCGCCTGCGCCCGCTTCATGGTGGCGCCCACGCCGAACATACCGATCTCGCACTTGTTGGCCTGCAGGTCCGCGATGAAGGTGCCGAAGCTCGTCTCCACGACCTCGAGCTTCACGCCCATGTCCTTCGCGAGCTCCTTCGAGAGGTCCGCGTCGATGCCGACGAGCTCGCCGGATTTCGGGTCCCGCATGGCGATCGAATAGTAGAGCGGCCACATGCAGACGCGCAGGCGGCCGGATTTGGTGACCTCGAACAGGCGGGACTGGGTCTGCTGCGCCTCCGCGGGAGGGGCGGCGAGCAGGGCGAGCAAGGCGAGTGCGATCCAGCGCATGGGTGGGCTCCTCAATCTGTGAACGATCAGTCTTCGAATTGCGCCAGGAAGCGCCTGGCCCGCTCGGTGCTCGCGGCCTCGAAGAAGGCCTGCGGGGAGCCTTCCTCCACGATGGTGCCGCCATCCATGAACACCACGCGGCTGCCGACCCGGCGTGCGAAGCCCATCTCGTGCGTGACCACCATCATCGTCATGCCGTCCTCGGCGAGGGCGCGCATCACCAGCAGCACCTCGCGGCGCAGCTCGGGGTCGAGAGCGCTGGTCGGCTCGTCGAACAGCAGCACGGCCGGGTTCATGGCCAGCGCGCGGGCGATGGCCACGCGCTGCTGCTGGCCGCCGGAGAGGCGGGCGGGGTAGGCGTCGCGCTTCTCCGCCATGCCCACCTTGGCGAGCAGGCGCTCGGCCTCCGCCACCGCCTGGTCCCGCCCGATGCCCCGGGCGCGCATGGGGGCCTCGATGACGTTGCCCAGCACCGTCATGTGCGGCCAGAGGTTGAACTGCTGGAACACCATGCCGATCTCGGCGCGCACGCGGCGGGCGGCCTGGCGGGTGGCGCTGTCCTGCGCCGAGGCGCTCACGGTCTGCCCTCGCATGGTCACGCGCCCGGCCTGCGGCTGCTCGAGCAGCGCGAGGCAGCGCAGCAGGGTGGTCTTGCCGGAGCCGCTGGGGCCGATGACGCAGACGACCTCGCGCTCGCGGAGCACCAGGTCGATGCCGCGCAGGACCGTGTTGGGGCCGAACGCCTTGCCGAGGCCTTCTGCGGCGAGGATCACGCCGGGTTGCATGCTGCGCCGATCATGAAGGAAGCTAAGCAAATTGGATGCCATCGAGGAAGCCCGAATGCCTGACGTGCTGCCCGACGCCGCTGTTGGCGCGCTGCTACGGGACCTGAGCTTGCCGCGCGAGTTCGCGGCACTGTGCGATGCCGGGGGGCGCCGGGCCGGGACGCCGTCGGAGCGGGCGGCGCTCGCACTGGTGCGCGCCATGGGCCAGGAGGCGATGGGGCAGGCGCCGGTCGTGCTGCCAGCGCCCTATCGCGGCTGGGTCGCGACCGAGGCGGCGCTGCACCTGGTGGGGGAGCGGGGGCGGATCCCGCTCGTGGCGACGCCCCTGCTGCGCTCGGCGCCGACGGGGCCGGAGGGGCTGGAGGCGGAGGTGGTTTCGGTGGGGCGCGGGACCGCGGAAGAGTTCACGCAGGCGGCGGGGCTGCTGCCGGGGCGGTTCGCGCTCGTGCGGCACGAGTACATGTTCATGGCGGGACACATCCATCGCCGGGTGAAGTATCGGCTGGCTCTGGAGGCGGGGGCGGCGGGATTCCTCATCGCGGGGCCGTTGCCCGGTGCGGCGGTGGCCGGCTCCTCCGGGCGGGGGGCGGAGCCGGGCATCCCGGCGTTCGGCGTGTCGCCGGAAGCGGCGGCACGGCTGGTGGGAGTACGGGCGCATGCGGTGCTGCACACGGAGGAGCGGGACGAGCCGACGGAGACGATCCTGTTCGACACGCCCGGGGCTACCCCTGGCTGGGTGGTGCTGAGCGCGCACGTGGACGGGCATGACCCGGCCGAGAGTGCGATGGACAACGCGACGGGCGTGGCCGTGGCGCTCGCCGTGGGCCGGGCGCTGGCGCCGCATGCCGCTTCGTTCCGACGCGGGCTGCGGCTGGCGTTCTTCAGTGCGGAGGAATGGGCGCTCACCGGATCCCGCGTGTATGTGGCGGGGCTGTCGGCGGAGGAGCGGGCGCAGGTGGCGCTCAACGTCAACCTCGACAGCGTGGGCGGCGACGGGCAGTTGGCGGCGTTGTGCAGCGGCTTTCCCGGTGTTGCCGCATTCGTGCAGCGCACGAGCGCGGCGGCGGGCCTCCCGCTGCGGACCTACCTGCCGCCGATGGAGAACTCGGACCACGCGAACTTCGCGGCGGCCGGCATCCCGGCGCTGCGCCTGGTGGCCGGGTTCGACCGGCCGGAGAGCAACCTGCGCCACGTGCTGACGGCGGCGGACACGCGGGACAAGGTGGCCGAAGCCGAGCTTCGCCTGGCCGCGCTCACGGCGGCCGCGCTGACCTGGGCGGCGCTCACGATGCCGGACGAGGCGGCGCGGGCGTTGCGCCGATCGTAAGCTGGACGTTCGCCGTGCTACGGCTACCGTGACCGCAACGGGAGGGTGCACCGCGGCAAACGCGGCGCTGCATGCGGTGCTGGCGGTGCCCCGGAAGCGGACGCGGGATTTGGACGGCGCGCTCGGGACGGCGGCCGAAGTTGCGCTACGCTGCCCGGGCTGCCGGCATCTCGATGTCGATCTCGAGCGTGTTGATCTCGTCGCCGCGGTCGAGCTTCACCTTCACCTTGTCGCGGTCGATCTGCATGTGGCGGGCGATGACGGCCAGGATCTCTTCCTGCAGCACGGCGACGAGCTGGCTGTGGGAGCCGGCGACGCGTTCGTGCGCGAGGAGGATCTGCAGCCGTTCGCGCGCGACCGGGGCGGAGCGGCGGGGCTTGAAGAAGTTGAAGAGGTTCATGCGACCTTCCGTCCGAACAGCTTGCCGAAGAGGCCGCGCTTCTCGCCGGGCACGGACATCTCGACCTGCTCGCCCATCAGGCGGCGGGCTGCGTCCATGTAGGCGCGGGCGGGGGCGCTCGTGGGGTCGGCGAGCGTGACCGGGCTGCCGATGTTGCTCGCGCGCAGCACGTCCTGGCTTTCGGGGATGATGCCGAGCAGCGGGATGCTGAGGATCTCGAGCACATCCTCCGTTTTCAGCATGTCGCCGCGGGCGGCGCGGGCCGGGTCGTAGCGGGTGAGGAGGAGGTGCTTGGCGATGCGCTCCCCGGCCTTGGCGCGGGCGGTGGTGCTGTCGAGCATGCCGATGATGCGGTCACTGTCGCGGACCGAGCTGACCTCCGGGTTTGTCACCACCACGGCCATGTCGGCGTGGTGCATGGCGAGCTGGGCGCCACGCTCGATGCCGGCGGGGCTGTCGGCGATGACCCAGTCGAACATCTCCTTCAGCTCGGCCATGACGCGGGCGACGCCTTCGCTGGTGAGGGCGTCCTTGTCCCGGGTCTGGCTGGCGGGGAGGAGGTGCAGGGTCTCGAGGCGCTTGTCGCGGATGAGGGCCTGGTTGAGCTTCGCGTCGCCCTGCGTCACGTTGATCAGGTCGTACACCACCCGGCGTTCGGCCCCCATGATGAGGTCGAGGTTGCGGAGGCCGACGTCGAAATCCACCACCACGACCTTCTTGCCGAGGCTCGCCAGCGCAGCACCCAGGGCGGCGGTGGAGGTGGTCTTGCCGACGCCTCCCTTGCCCGAGGTCACGACGAGGATCGTTGCTGCCATCAATCTGCTCCTTGGCGGCGCCGGGCCCGGCGCTGCGTGACCATGATACGGGGCTCAGTCGAGCGCCGCGACCTTCAATTCATCACCCTCGAGCCAGGCCTGCACGGCGCGGCCCTGAAGGGCGGGGGGGATCTCGTCGGCGGTCTTGTACACGCCGTCGATGGCAAGCAGCTCGGCCTCGAGGCGGCGGCAGAAGATGCGGGGGCGGGCGGTGCCGCTCGAGGCGCCGAGCATGCCCGCGATGGCCCGGCCGCGGAGGGTGCCATAGATGTGGATGGAGCCGCCGGCGATGACCTCGGAACCGGAGGCGACGGAGCCGACGATGGTGACGTCCCCGGCAGTGTGGGTGAGGCTCTGGCCGGAGCGGAGCGGGCTGTCCAGCACGAGACCTGGGGACGCGGGGCCGCCGGGCTCGGTGGCGGGGGCCGGGGCCGCTTGCGGGGGCGGCGGTGCGCCGTCGGCGGGGTAGGGCACGCCGTCGGCCAGCCCATGCTGCGGCGGCCCGGCGCCACGCACCTCGTCCGACACCTGCGCGTTGCGGCCGCCGGCCATGACGGGGGGCAGCCGGTCCGCATACGGCCCGGTGGCGTGCGGCATGGAGCCGTCGATGCCGATGACGCGGATGCCGCGGCTGGTGAGGGACTGCACGAGCGCCGGAAGGTCCGCGGCCTGGGGCAGCACGCGGCTGACATCCAGCAGCACCGGCCGGCCGTCGAACACCTTGGGCGAGCGGGCGATCTGCGCATCGAGGTCCGCAAGGAAATTCTCGAGCGGAGCCTCGGGCGTGAGGACGACGGACATGAACGACTTGCCGCGCAGGCGGAGGAAGGCAGGCTTGGCCGTGGCGGTGCGGGCGGCAGAGTCCATCCGGAGGGCGTAGCGGGTGGTGGCGCGGGGCGTCAACAGGGGTGGGGGCGGGAGTGGGCGCGGCGGGGGTGGAACCGAAGGCCGTCAACTAGACCGGCATACAGGCTTGAGTACGCCCAACACAGAGCTGTGTCCGCTGGCAGCGAAGGCTCAGCCAGAAGAAGGTCACCGAGTGCATGAGCCTCGAGCGCGCTCATCTCAGCAGCATGGAGCGAGGTCAGCAGACCGTCACCTCGCTGACGCTCTGGCCTGCCAGCCAAGCGATCGGTGTCAGCCAAGCGCAGCTCCTTAGAAAGGCAGGCAAACAGACGCGTCAGCTTTCCTGTCCAGGTACCGCAACCGTTCGCCAAGGATAAGAGCCGTCAGCACACGCTCTGTAGTTTTCATCAAGTTCCGGTCCAAGCAGCCGGAGTGCGGCTAGGCGACGAGCGGTCTCTCGAAAATGGTTTACCTCGTGGATGTTCAATGGCCGCCCGAGCACAGGCTCGACCCGGTAGGACAGCCACTTCTTTAGGACTTGGAAGCCGCCGATGGTGAAGCTCCAAACGTCGTCCGGCACATTTTGCCAAAAGACCGCTTCGTTGAGACGGACGTCTCGGGTGCGTTCTCCAAGTCTACCCGCTTCGCCCTCGCAGGCACTCTCAGCTGCCGTGTAGGGTCGTTCGGCTGTTGCGCCGCTCCCGGGCATCACGGCACCGCGCGCATCCTTGTAGCCCCAGGGCGCTGTTATTGCGAGCGCTGCACCCGTAGCGGAGCCGCCGCCCTCACGCTCCAAGACGGCGATCGTCCGGAGCGTTGGATGGATCGACCCCGAGGTAACTCCCGCCACGGCGGTGTTGGGGTCGAGCAAGTCCGCGACGCGGCGGCCTACCGCCGCCGATCGAATGAGCAGGTCCGCGGTGCTCGGTAGCGGTGTTCGCGGCCAGTCGTCGTGGATCCCTTCCTCGAAGTCAGTCAACCAGGATGGTGCATAAGCGATCGCCAGGGCGCTGAACCAGATCGCGTCCGCCTGCGGGTGATTGGGTTCGAGCCATTCCGCTAGGCCGAGCTCGGCCAGATAGTCTTGCGCCCGCTGTGACAGGTTGGGGCTACTGTCACCGCCATGCACAGCGAGCCCGGTGCCCGGAATTGGATCCCCGTGGATCTTTACAGGAAACGGATGCGTATTCGGATCGAGAAGATGATCGCCTGGCAGCTGCTTCGTCGCAAAAATTGGAATCCCCTCGTCCGACTTTCGCGCTTGAAGCCGGGTCACAATGAACGTGTTTCCAACAGCTTGTTGTCTTCCAACTTCGGGACGAGATCGGTTCCAAATTGTTGAAACGTCAGTGTGAAAGCACCAGCGCTGATCGAATGGGTGCAACATAATCTGAGCGATCCGACCTGCTGACGAACCACCAGCTTCGATCAGGCGACTACGCGCAATCCTTGGTCGAAATCCAGACGCGGGGATAGTCAGTCCTGATCCGTCGAGTTGGAGAGTTTCAAAAGAAACATCGACATCTAAATATCGAGCTATTCGGTCCTCAATCTCAGCTCTAGTATGAGAAATCAGCCCGCCCTTCCTCTTCTCAAGAACCCCGCTCCACTGTTCGGAAATGGAGAGCTCGGCAAGCGAAGGCCACGCCTTATACACCGCCAACGTTGCATCCGGCGCAAGCTTAAAGCGATTGTCGGCGGTCGGAGCGGAAGGAGAGTAGGTGCCGTTGAAGTCCGCAGAGACCAGGTCGAGCGAAGCGTTCAAATCGGCTCGCTTGCCAGCACCCCAAAACTCGCGATGGACAACAGCCGCGGTTTTCGGCTCGGCGGCGTCCCTTCGCACAAGCAGCGATATTGCGGTTCCCAAGCGTATTCCCTCAGGATTAAGCTCGGTTGAAAACACTGACGGGTCCGGCGAGCCGTCGGGCGTCAGCTTTCCCGTCTGCCGGCTGTCGCCATTGAGCGCGTCGATCCAGATCCGATCGAAGGCTCCAATCAAGCGCTCTCGCATGACGGCGTAGGATCGATATCCAAGGTACGAGGCGTTGCTGATGAAGCAGACAACGCCACGTCCGGTGAAGTCGGCGATCCGGCGCTCCGCGACCCGAAAAAACCGCACGTACAGGTCGTCGAGATTATACTTCCTGACACGGAAGCGTTCACGCAATCCCTGCTTGTAAGTGTCGATGATACCACCCTCTTCGTCTGGGCTGGTCCCGTCGAAGGCCGAGTAGGGCGGATTGCCTATTACGACGAGGACCGGTTCGACCCGCTTCACTTCGTTGGCGAGATCGCGTTCGCGCTCAAGCTCGGGAAATGGCAGGTGTGGACCGGGGCCGCCCGTCCAGCCGGTGAGCGCGTTGGTGAGGTAGACGGCGGCCCGCTCGCCTGCGTCGTCATCGAGCTCTACGTTGACCTCGGCAAGCAGCGCCCGGACCTGCCAGTGCGCAATAACGAACGGTGCTGGCAGCAGCTCAAAGCCCACGACCCGGCGGGTTGCCGCTTGCTTCAGCTCTTCGCCGAGCGCCGCGCCGACGCCGTTCTCTTCGAGCGTCCGTCGTATGCGGCGCAGCACTTCGATCACGTACGAGCCCGTGCCGGTACAGGGGTCTAGAACCCACACGTTTGGGTCTGCCAGACCATCGGCAATGCCGAGTTCGTCCCGAAGCACGCGATCAACCCGCTCCACCATGTAGCGGACGATCTCCGGCGGCGTGTACCAGACACCCAGCATGCGGCGGAGGCCGGGATCGTAGGCCGCCAGGAAAGGCTCGTAGAAGTGCTGTATCGCCTCCGCTTCGTCGAAGCGGGCAAAGAAATCCGCCCGCTCTACACGGTTGAGGGCGTCGGCCGCCCAGCCGAGAAGCTGCACGAGATTGAGCCTGCCCAGCCGACCGGGCGTTGAGACCTGCTCGAACAGCGCTCGAACGGCGGGCACGTGAAGCGACCACGCGGCCGTTCGCCAATCGAATGGCGCGCCGGTGGTTCGGGCGTGGGTCGCCCAGGCCGAGAAGAGGCCATAAAAAAATAGTTTGGACGAGGGTCGATCGAAAGAAGCGATCACCCTTGGGCCCAGGTTGGAAGTGGAGCCCGAGCGAAGCGCCTAGCGCATCCCGCAACGCTCCCAAGGCGGGAAGGCCCGCGCTGGCCTCGACGCGAGCAAGGCCGTCGCGCGCATAGGAGGCTAGCAACGCGGCGACCGCACGAGGCTCGCTCAAAGGGGCACAACGTTCGATGGCGCGGCGTAGAAATTCGACGAACGAAAGAGCCGTGATCGCGTCCGCTGTGTTTCGAGGCCGCGCTGCCCAGTTAAAGAACTGCACATCGGTTTTCCCGAAGGTGAACTCTTCCACGACGCGTGGTGCGCCGGCGGCATCTCGCTCGAGAAGCTCGAAGTCACGATAGTTCGTGATGAGCACCAGTCCGTAAGCTGCCAAGTAGTTCGCGACTTGCATCGACGCTCGCTTGACGCTCAAGGACGCAGGAATGTCATCGGCTTCGACCACCCCGCGCTCCGGCACGGGGCCACCGGCCGCCCACGTCGTGCCTGCTCCGCCGCGGCCTAACTGTATGTCGGTAAACAAGCCGAAGTCGGGGAAGCCGGCGCTGCCAGACATCTGACTTAAACAGTAGACGCGTGGTCTGAGCGCATCGCCGACGCCGTTCAGCGCACCTTGGAGCGCACCGTAATAGGATGTCTCTCCAGTGCCTGCCCCCGTAGAGCGAACGCGCGCTACCTCAGCTAAGTAGGCACCGAGGATCGCTGTTTCAGTGTAACTCAAAAAACTCTCCCGAGAGTCTGTGCTGGCGGACGCTAGCGCGGTCTTTGCAATTTGGGCATGAGCAAAAAAGCCCCGCACGGGCGGACTGGGAACTACATCGCTGTCCATCGTGTCTTCGCAAACCCGACGAAACACGACGTGGACCAGCCGCCCAGCCTCTTATAAAACCATGCCGGAGGCGTTTGGAGACAGCCTTTAAGGCCCTGCCGCTAACCGTTCAGTCCAGTCCCGCCGATCTCACTCTCACCGCCCTCGCAACTTGTCCAACACTCCACCGCGGGCCGCGTTGACGGCGGCGTCGGCATCTGCGGGAAGGAGGAGCCGGGCGGCGACTAGGTCCTCGGCGGCAGCCCGGACTGCGGCCACGTAGGCGTCCTGTGTGGGGTAGAGGGTGTTGAGGGCGGGGCGGGGGTCGGTGGGGTCGGCGGTGGCGGGGAGGGGGATGGCGGCGCCCATCTGGGTGCAGAGGTCTTGCGGGCCTGAGAGGCCGCGGACGGGGTTCCAGCCGGTGTAGGTGGCGCGGGGGGCGGCGACGATGGGGAGGCGGACTCCGGCGACGGCGTTGCCGTCGGGGCCGGTGCGGGGGACGAAGAGCTTGTATTGGCCTCGGATGATGGGGCCTTGCGGGGTCTGTTCGTGCCAGGTGGCGAGCATGAGTTGTTCGCGGAAGCCGAGGGCCGGGGTGGGGAGGTAGGCTTCGGCGGCGGGCACCAGGGTGCCCTGCGCGCGGTCCGGGTAGCGGCTGGGGGGCGGGGGCACGCCTTCGGCCACCCAGCGCTGCATGGCCACCAGCAGGGCTCGGATGGTGGGGGCGCCGTTGTTCGGGTTGAGCGGCAGGGCGCAGTCGGCCCGCGTGGTGCTGACGGCGTCGAAGACGTTGCCGTGGGGGGTGCCGGCGAACAGGAACAGGCGCACGCTGTCTGGCATCTCGATCGGGTGGCCGGCGCCGTCCGTGGTCAGCAGGCTCGCCTGGCTGCCCCAGAACTCGAACTCGCTGTCGGCTTGGATGATGCGGGGGCAGGTGTTGGTTGTGCTGCAGCGGAGCAGGATGCCGTCGCGCTTGCCGCTCACCGGGTCGGTCGTCACGGGGTAGGTGAAGGGGAACTGCAGCACGGGGAACAGCCGGTCGAACTGCGGGCCGGGGTTGCGGCCGGGCTGGGCGAAGCGGGCGTTGGTGAAGCTGCGGCGGGCGCCTGGGATGATGGGCATGAGGCCGTCGAACACGGTGCGGCCCTGCTCGTCCTGGTTCAGGCCGTAATACAGGTAGTCCCGCAGCACGCGGCCGGACTGGCTGATGCCGAGGCCGATGGCGCGGGCCGGGCGGTTGTCCGCCAGCGGGTTTGCGGCGGTGGTGTCGAAGCGGAGGAAGCTCGTCACGTCCCGGATGGCGGCCAGGCCGATGCCGAAGGGCTTGGGGTCGCGGGCCTGGTAGCTGAACTCGTAGAGGGCGGCGGCGGAGGCGTTCTCGGGGGGCGTGACCTCGATCGTGGACGGGTCGATGAAGACGTAGCCGAGGCCGGCGGGTGTGGTCGGCGGGGCGTCGGCGCTGGTGCGCATCACGAGGCGGGCGCGGGCCGGGTCGGCGGCGGGGTAGGCGAGCGTCGCGCGCTTGGGGCCCGAGGTGCCGTCGAAGGTGAGCTCTTCGCGCGAGAAGCCGGTGAGCCCGGCGGCAATGGGCAGGTCGAGGCCCGGGGTGTTGGCGGCGCGGGGCGTGTCACCCTGCCAGGCGGCCCAGACGAGGGTAAAACCCTGCTCGAGCAGGAAGCCGTTGCCCGCATCCTCCGGCTGCTGCAGGCGGACGCCCTGGGCGGCCTGCGTGTCCTGCGCCCAGCCGGGGATGAGCTTTCGGCCGCGGTTGAGCACCTCGAACAGCAGGGTGCCGTTGGGCCGCGCGGGGCGGAGGATCACCACGTCCGTGCTCGCGCCCACGCGGCCCTTCGCGTCCCGGGGCGCCTGGTCGAGGTCCACGATGGTCATGTTCTGCGGCAGGGTCGGGTCGAGCGCCAGGGTGGCGCGGCCGGTGATCATCTCCGCCGTGCCGGCCGCCCCGAAGCTGCGGCCGCCCAGGGCAGGGGCGCGGGCCGTGAGCTCGAACCCGGCGACCTCGGCCGCGGCGGGGTGGGCCAGGAGGGTGGCGGCGAGCAGGAGGGCGGTGCGGCGCATGGACGTGTCCCCGAAGTTTGTTGCAGGCAGGGTAGCTTGCGCCGGGGCGGGACGCCATGCGGGACAGCTTGCGGGACGCCATGCGGGACAGCTTGCGGGACGCCATGCGGGACAGCTTGCGGGACGCCATGCGGGACAGCTTGCGGGGCGCCATGCGGGAGACCTTGCCGCCTCGGCGCAGGAACTTACCTCGACGATGTGCGTTTGGAGCGGTTCATGAGTGAAGAGACGCCACGTCCTGAGTTTTCCGATGCCGGGCTGCTGCGGCTTGCGGCGGCGGTGCGGGACACGGGCTACCGCTTCGTCACGCCGACGCCGGCCACGATCGCGCGGGTCAACGCGCGGCCCGGGGCCGAATGGGCGCGGGGTCTGCGGGACGTGTTCGGCTGGAGCCGGCCGTTCCGGCCGGGCCTGGTGCCGGCGGAGATCGAGGCGCTGATGCGGGAGGCGGGGGTGCTGGCCGCGCATCCGGGCGGGGGGCGCAGCCTCGTGCGGATCTCGAGCCTGGGGAACGCGCTGTTCCTGCACTCGGCCTACCCGACGATCGCCGCCGACGCGGTGTTCTTCGGGCCGGACACCTACCGGTTCGCATCCGCGATCCTGGCACATCGGCCCGAGGGCGCGGTGTGCCGGGCCGTGGACATCGGGTGCGGCGCCGGGCCGGGGGCGGTGCTGGTGGCGCAGCTGCATCCGGGGGCGGAGGTCTGGGGGGCGGACATCAGCCCGGCGGCGCTGCGGCTCACGCGGGCGAATGCCGCCCTGGCCGGCGTGCGGGTGCAGGCGGTCGAGAGCAACCTGCTGGGCGGCATCGATGGTGCGTTCGACCTCATCGTCGCCAACCCGCCCTACCTCGTGGACCCGGGCGCGCGCATCTATCGGCATGGCGGCGGGCCGCTCGGGGCCGGGCTGTCGCTGGCCATCCTGGCTACGGCGCTCGAGCGGCTCGCGCCGGGCGGGACGCTGCTGCTGTACACCGGTGCCGCCGTCGTGAACGGGTCGGACCCCTTCCATGACGCGGCGAAGGCCCGACTTGCTGGGGCGGAGGCGTCCTGGACGTATCGGGAGATCGACCCGGACGTGTTTGGCGAGGAGCTGGAGGCGGACGCGTATGCCGAGGCCGACCGGATCGCCGCCGTTTTGCTGACCGTGACCAAGGGACGACAAAATGCCTGATGGAATGATCGCCTCGCTGACGTCCGAGGATCGGTGGCACCGAAGGCTGGCGGCGTTCAACGCCCAGCGCTTTGCCCCGGCGCTGCCGGAGCCGGGTTGGGAGATCGACCTTGCCGAGCAGGCGGACATGCTGGTGGAGGAGGGCCACTGGCTCGAGGGGCTGCGTGCGCGCGTGAAGGCCCGGGCGGCCGAGGCGCCGCGGGATCCGGATGGATTCCTTGCCTGGTTCGAGGAGCTGGAGCGCACCGGGCCGGGCCAGGGGGATCCGTTGTTTCCGTGGCTGGCCGAGCAGGCCACCATGGAGGAGTTCCGTTGGTTCCTGACGCAGGAGGTGGCGGGTGAGGCCGGGTTTGAGGACCTGACGGCGCTGACGCAGGTGCGCCTGCCGCAGCAGCCGAAGCTCGAGCTCGCCCGCAATTACTGGGACGAGATGGGCCGCGGCAACCCGAAGGGCATGCACGGTCCCATGCTGGAGGCACTCGCAGTGTCGCTCCGGCTGGAGCCGTCGGTCGAGAACACGGTGTGGGAGAGTCTGGCGCTGGCCAACACCATGTCAGGGCTGGCCGCAACCCGGCGTTACGCATTCCATTCGGTGGGCGCGCTTGGCGTCATCGAGCAGACGGCGCCGGGGCGGGCGGCGCTGGTGGCCCAAGGGCTGAAGCGGCTCGGCGTGCCGGCGGGGGACCGGCATTACTTCGACCTGCATTCGGTGCTGGACGTGAAGCACTCGATCGCCTGGAACGCAGAGGCCGGTTGGCCGCTCGTGGCGATGAACCCGGAGTATGCGACGGCGCTGGCCGAGGGGGCGCTGATGCGCCTGGAGTGTGGTGCCGCGTGCTTCGCGCGGTACCGGCGGGAGCTTGGGCTGGGCTGACCGGGCCGACTCGCCACACAATGTCATCGCGATGCCCGCTTGGGCTGTGGCGATCCAGGGGCCATTGAGGCTGGTCCTTGCGGCCTTTGGTTCGCCACGCTGCGCTCGCGATGACTAAGCGCTATTTGTCCAGCCACAGCCTTGCCAGATCCTGGCTGATGAAGTGGCTCGGGGTCTGCACGAAGCCACGGACTTCCGCAGCAAGCGGCGTGATGCGGAGACCCCAGAACAGGGGCAGGACGTAGCCTTCCTCGATGGCGATGCGCTCGAATTCGCGCACGGCGGTGCGGCGGGCCGCGGGGGTGGGGGCCCGGAGCTGCTGCTCGTAGAGTTTGTCGAGCCTGCGGTCCGTGTTGCCGGCGAAGTTCGACGCGGAGCGATCCGCGGACAGGTAGCCGACGAACTGGACGGTCGGTTCGTCGACGAAGGCGGCGACGAAGTCGATCATGGCGGCGAAGTTGCTGCCCATGCGGCCGGCGTTCCAGCGGGCGCTGTCGAGGGTGTCCTGCGTGACCGTGACCCCCACCTGGCGCCACTGGTCGATGAGCCAGATGGCGTAGGTGGCGTAGGGGTTGGGCACCGCCTGGTTCATGAGAGTGAAGGTCAGCTTCTCCTGGCCGGCCTCCTTCAACAAACGTCGGGCTTCGGCGCGGTTGGCCACCATGTCGCGGCCGAAGCCGGGAAGGGTCTCGAGCTCGGCTTCGGGCCGGGCCAGGTCGTAGCCGGGGCGGAGCAGGCCGCCGACCTGGCCGGCGATGGTGAGCTGCGTCATCTGCGGCGAGCCGCCCCAGCGGTCGAGCGCCAGCGTCAGGGCGCGGCGGACGCGCGGGTCGTCGAACGGCTTGCGCTTCGTGTTGAGGATGAGCTGGAACACCGTGAGGCGCACGCTCTCCTGGTAGCTCACGGCGTCATTCACCGCCCGGCGCAGGCGGTCGCGTTCGGCGGGGCTGATGCCGCGGAACTCGGCCTGCACCTGGCGGCCCTGGAGGGCATTCACGAGGGTGGAGCTGGTGACGACGCTGGCCTCGAAGCCGTCGAGGTAGGGTAGGCCCTGGCGGAAATAGTCGGGGTTGCGGCGGCCGGTCCAGTTGGCGCCCTTCACGTGGGCACCGAAGATGAAGGGGCCGCTGCCCATGACGCGCCGGGCCGGGTACTCCGGGTCCGAACGGAGCAGGGCCGCGCTGTAGATGCAGTTCCAGGGGGAAGCGAGCTGGGTCAGCATGGAGGCGTTCGGCTGGCGGGTGCGGACCACAATGGTGAGTGGGTCGGGCGCTTCGACGGCCTCGATGTCCTCGTACTCTCCCACGCGTACGCTCACCACGCCCGGGGGCGGCTGGCGGATGCGGTCGAGGCTGGCCTTCACGTCGGCGGAGGTGAGCGGCGTGCCGTCGTGGAACTTCACCCCCGGGTGCAGGTGGAAGGTGAAGACCTGGTTGTCCTTCACGTCCCAGCGCTCGGCCAGGTCCCCGGTCACGTTGGGGTAGCGGTCCGGGTCGATGCGGATCAGTGTGGAGTAGTGCGGCGCCACGTAGTGGATCACGGCGAAGGTGTTTGCGGCGTGGCAGTCGTAGGTGGGTGCGTCGGCCACCACGGCATAGCGGAGGGTGCCGCCCCGCTTCGGCGTTTCTGGTGCCGTCTGGGCGTGCGCGCCGGCGCCGACCAGGGCCAGGAGAAGAGCAAGCGCGGCCTTCATGGCTTGAGCCATACGGTCTCGAGGTCCTGCCCGATGAGGTGGGAGGGCAGGAGCGTCCAGCCCATGATGCGCTTCTCGCGGATGACGATGCGTTTCCACCAGAGCAGCGGGACGTTGTAGGCCTCGGTGAGGAAGCGCGTTTCGAACTCGCGCAGCAGGGCGCGGCGCTTCGCGGGGTCCGTCTCGAGGCTCTGGCGGCGGTAGAGGTCGTCGATCACCGGGTCCGTGTAGCGGGCGCGGTTGTCGGACAGGCTGCTCGACTGGTAGCGGGCGAGCTGGAAGTCCGGCTCGTCCACCGCGTCGCCCTGGAAGTCGATGGCGACGTCGAACGAGCCTTCGTTGATGCTCGTGTTGTAGGCGCTGTCTGGCATCTGCGCGTTCTCGGCCGTCACGCCGATCTGGCGCCACTGGTCGATGAGGAACACGGCGGCCGAGAGGAACGGGTTGGGGATGGAGCGGTTGACGATGCGGAACTTGAGGTTCGTCACCCCGGCTTCGGCCAGCAGGCGGCGGGCCTCGGCGCGGTTGGCCGCGATGTCCCGCCCGAAGCCCGGGATCGCGGCCAGCTCCTCGGGCGAGGCAGCCAGGTCGTAGCCGGGTCGGAGCAGGCCGCCGACCGGGCCGAGGATGGTGCCCTTGGACAGGGCGGCGCTGCCGGCATAACGGTCGATGGCGAGGCTCAGCGCCCGGCGCACCCGCGGGTCGTCGAACGGCTTCTTCTGCGTCTGGAACACCAGCAGCAACGAGTTGCTCCAGGGCGTCTCCTCGGCCATCAGCCGGTCCCCGGAGCTGGCCACGAGGCGGTCCCGGTCGGCAGGGGTGAGGCTGCGGAAATCGGCCATGACCTGGCCGCCCTGCAGGCCGTTCACGATGGCGGGGCCGGGGACGAACTGGGCGCGGAAGCCGTCGAGGTATGGGAGGCCGGGCTTGAAGTAGTCGGGGTTGCGGGCACCCTCCCAGGACGCGCCGTTCACGTGGCGCACGAAGCGGTATGGGCCGGTCCCCATCACCTTGCGGGCCGGGTAGTCCGGGTCCTCGCGCAGCATCTTGGCGCTGAAGACGCAGTTGAAGGGGGAGGCGAGCGTGTAGATCAGCGACTGGTCCGGGCGGTTCAGCTTGAACACCACGGTGCGGGCGTCCGGCGCCTCGATCTCCGCCACGGTCGCGAGCTGGCCGCGGCGGAGCGACACCAGGCCCGGCGGCGGGTTGCGGATCCGGTCGTAGCTGGCCTTCACGTCCGCCGAGGTCAGCTTCGTGCCATCGTGGAACAGCACGTTGTCGCGGAGCGTGAAGGTGAACTGCGTGCGGTCCGGGGAGAGTACGTAGCTTTCGGCGAGGTCGCCCACGACCTTGGGGTAGTTGGCCGGGTCGATGCGAAGCAGGTTCGAGTAGTGCGGGCTGAGGAGGTGGATGATGGTGAAGATGCTGGAGGCGTGGCAGTCGTAGGTCGGCGGGTCCCCGGCGTTGACGCCGAAGACGAGGGTGCCGCCTCGGATGGGCGTGTCTTGTGCGAAGGCTGGGGCGTGGGCGTGCGCCACGGCCAGCGACAGCACGAGCCCTGTGGCCCATGCCCGAACGGTCTTCCCCATGCAGCCTCGCTTCTCGTGGACTGTCGTTGCACTGGAAGGTAGGGCCGGGGGGTCGATCCGCGAAAGGGTAATTGCGCGGGCCGGGCCATGCCGAAGCGGCATCGCGCCGGGCGCGCAATGGTGTGGGCGTGGCGGAGTGGGCGGGAGTAGCGTTGGCAGGAATGGTGGGTCGCACCCACCCTGCGCGGGAGGCGCGTGCATGGATCATCCGGAGCCCATACGGCCATTGCTGCACCATGCGGCGGCGCTGACCATCCGGCGTCTCGAGGCCATCCCGGTGGCGATGCCGCTTCGCAAGCCCATGAAGATGGCGGGCTCCGTGGTGCAGGCGGCGGAGAACCTGGTCGTCCGGATCGAGGCGGCGGACGGCACCGTGGGCTGGGGCGAGGCGGCGAGCGCGCCGACGATGACCGGGGACACGCGGGCGGCGATGGTGGAGGCGGTGCGCGCCCACCTGGCGCCGGCGCTGCTGGGCCAGGATGCACGCGACCGTGCCGCGCTGGCCCGGCGGCTGGGGCGTGTGCTGTACGGCAACACGGGCGCCCGCTCGGCCGTGGAGATGGCGCTGCACGACCTCGTGGGACGCGCGCTGGGCGTGAGCTGCACGGACCTGCTGGGCGGCGCACTGCGGGACCGGGTGCGCCCGATGTGGCTGTTGGGCAACGACCGCGGCGAGGACGATGTGGCCGAGGCGCTGGCGTGCACGGCGCGGGGCTTTTCGTTCTTCAAGCTGAAGGTGGCCTCCAAGCGGCTCGAAGCGGACATCGAGACGGCGCTGGAACTGCGGCGGGCGTTGGGCGAGCACGTGGTCCTGTGCGCGGACGCGAATGGCGGCTGGGGCACGGCGGAGGCGTTGACGTTCGTGGAGGGTGCGGCCGGCGCCGGGCTGCTGTTCCTCGAGCAGCCGCTGCCGCCCGAGAACATGGCGGGGCTCGCGCGCCTGTGCCGCGGGCCGGTGCCGATCGGGGCCGACGAGGGGATCCATGGGCTGGCGGACCTGCATGCACATGCGGCCGTGGGCGTGGGCGGTGCGTCCCTCAAGCCCATCAAGCTGGGCGGGGCGGCCGCGATGCTGCGCGCCATGGCGGTGTGCGAGCAGCACGACATGCGGGTGAACGTGGCGGCCAAGGTGTCGGAATCGGGCCTCGGGGCGGCTGCCACGGTGCAGCTTGCCTGCCTCGCGGGCAACGCGGATTGGGGCGTGAGCCTGACGAACGTCTACCTCGCCGAGGACATCCTGGTGGCCCCGCTCCCGCAGGTGGAGGGCGGCGTGGGCCTGCCGCCGGGGCCGGGGCTGGGCGTAGAGGTGGACGAGGCGGAGCTGGCGCGGGTGACGGTTCGATGATCGCGCGCCGGGCCGTTCCGGCGAGTGCGCCGGCGCTGGCCGGCCCGAGCTACAGGCTGTAATTTATCTTGTTCATTGGAGTATCCCGCATGCAGTCACCCGCCGTCCTACGCGTCGCCGACCAGCCTTCTGCCGATCGGGGAGGCGGCAACCGGACCATCCCGATGGTGGGGCCTGGCGTCGGGTCGAAGCAGATCCTGAACGGCATCACGATCATCGGGCCGGGCTCGCAGATCAACGAGCATTTCCATAATTGCGAGGAGAGCGTGATCGTGCTCGAGGGCAGCGCCGTCGCCGTGGTGGATGGTGCGGAGCATGCGGTGGGGCCGGGGGACACGGTGTGGATCCCGCCCGAGATGCCGCATTATTTCCGGAACGCGTCGGGCACGGAGCCGCTGCGCATCTTCTGGACGTATGCGGACGCGCATGCCACGCGGACGATGGTGGCCACGGGCGAGACCCGGCCCGTGGCGGCGGAGCATGCGAAGATGCAGCGGGCGTAGCGCCTGCGGCGGGGCTCAGCCCCGCAGCCGGGCGGCGTGCTCGGCGATCATGCGGCGGTTCAGCTTGCCGCTTTCCGTGCGCGGAAGCCGGGCGACCTGGATGATGTGGCGGGGCGCGTGGACACCCAGAAGGCGCGCGCAGTGGTCGATGAGGATCATGGTGTCCACCGGGCGGTCGCAGACGATGGCAGCCCAGACCTGGTCGACGCCCAGCCGGTCCGCCATGGGGAAGGCAGCCGCGTCGACCACGCCTGGGGCGGCCAGGAGGGCATCCTCCACGAGGGTGGGGGCGATCCGGACGCCGCCGCTGTCGATCAGGTCCAGCGCCCGGCCGCTGAGCGTAAGCGTGCCGCGCTGCACCTGGCCGAGGTCTCCGCTGAGGAACCAGCCGCCCTGGAAGTTCGCCACGGTCAGCGCGGGGTCGTCGTAGCCCGGCACCATGCCGGAGGTGCGGTAATGGAGCATGCCCAGCTCGCCGGGCCGGGCCGGGCGGCCTTGCAGGTCCAGAACGCGGATTTCGACGCCGCGCTTGATCGCCATGGGCACGTCGGGCGCGTCGCCCATCGGGCCGCTGGCGAGGCGGCCGCACTCCATGGACCCGGCCGAGGCGATCAGCTCGTCCGCCAGCCGCTCGCGTGCCAGGCGGCGGAGCGGCACGGGACAGGCTGTCCCCGTGACCTCCAGCAGCAGCTTGGGCGGCCGGTCGGGGCCTTGGAGGGCGGGCATGCCGCGCAGGATGGTCTGGAGCGCGCCGGTGCTGGCGAGCAGGCCGGTGACGCCGTGGCGCGTGATGGCGTCGGCCACGTCTTCCGGCTGGGCGAGCACGATGGCCGCGCCGTCTCCCAGGGCCGCCAGCACGCAGCGCAGGCCGGAGGAGCCGCCGAGGCCCATGGCCACGATGCGGACGGGGCCGTGCGCGTCGGCGTCGTCCGCGGCGATGGCGAGGCGGGCGGTGAACAGGCCGTGGCTGAAGCTCGCGTGC
Source organism: Acetobacterales bacterium (assembly GCA_038229135.1). Taxonomy (GTDB): domain Bacteria; phylum Pseudomonadota; class Alphaproteobacteria; order Acetobacterales; family Acetobacteraceae; genus JBBROS01. The sequence goes on along the minus strand of JBBROS010000021.1, from coordinate 17,801 downwards.
TTCGGGTGCCCGGTGGTGCCGGAGGAGCTCATGATGCGGAGCACGGCAGCCGGGTCGTCCTGGGGCGGAGCAGGGCGGGCGAGCACCAGGCCATCCCAAAAGGCGCGGAGCGGGATGGCGCGTGGGCCGGGCGGGGCCGGCACGCGTTCCACCACCCAGGCATCGAGCCGGGCGGGCGGGATGGCCAGGTCGGCGGTGGCGACCCCGGCGCGGGCGAAGGCGAGCGCGGTGAGCAGGCCGGGCAGCTCGTCCGGGCCGAGGATGCCGAGCGCGACGACATGGCCGGCGCGAAGGCCGAGCTCGGCGATGCGGACGCAGACCGCGTCGAGCATGCGGTCCAGGTCGCGGTAGGTGACGATGCTGGCGTCCGCGCGGACGAGCGCGGTGGCGTTCGGGATGCGCTTGGCCGCCGCGCGTATGGGGGCGGTGACGTTCACGGTGCAGGCCGTCGAGCCACAACCCGGTCAGGCGTGGCCCAGTCCCATCATCGCTCGAGCCTGCGCATGACCGACGCTGCGGTGGCCGGTGCGGGCCGAGTTGGGGGAGTGACGCATCGTGTTCGCCGGCCTCGCTCTGATCCCCCTGTGTGACCTGGCCGGGACCGCCCGTCAACTCATCAATATCGTTTCTTCTACTTTAGAATAACGAAAAATAGCTTAAGTTTGACATTTTGATCGCGCTACCCACGGACCGACCCTACTCCTTCACCACATACGTATGGTATCGCACCGTCCCGTCCAGCTGCTTCTGGCGGTAGACGCCCTGGATCTCGGTGCCCAGGCCCGGGAATGCATTCTCGGCACGCTCGAAGGCCAGCAAGTAGTCGATCATGGGCTGGGCGCGGCCGCCGAGGCGCTCGCCGGGGACGATGGTGGCGATGCCGGGGGGATAGACGAGCATGAGCGTGGCGGCGATGCGGCCTTCGCACTCGCCGATCGGCAGGAACTCCACCTTGTTGCGCACCAGCATCCGCCCGGCGTCGTGCGGCGTCATGGCCAGCTCGGGCATGTGAGCCGCCTCGAACTGCTCGCGCTGGAGGCGGGAGACACCCTGGTCGCGGTAGAGGGCGTGCATCTGGCCGCAGAGGTCCCGCAGGCCGACGCCGCGGTAGCGGTCCGGGCGGGCGCGGACGAAGTTGGGGATGACGTCCTGCAGCCGGGCATTGTCGTCGTGCAGGCGCTTGAAGGTCACGAGCCAGCTGAGGAGCGTCCCGGCTTTGCTGCTCTCCACGCCCGGGGTGAGCAGGAAGAGGATGGAGTGCAGGTCGTTCTTCTCCGGCACGATCCGATTCTCGCGCAGGTATTCGGCGAGCAGCGGGGCGGGCACGCCATGGGCCTCGTACTGGCCCGTGGTGCGGTCGAAGCCGGGCATGAGGAGGGTGAGCTTGTTCGGGTCCGTCATGGCGAAGCCGGGCGGCACGTCGTGGAAGCCGTGCCAGGTGTCGCTGCCGGAGAGGGCCCAGTGGGCGGGGTTTGCGGCCAGGTCGTCGGTCGGCACGTCCTCCCAAGGGGTCGGGCGGGCCTCCTCGGTGCCGACGGGGCGGAAATTGACGTGGTGCGGCACGAAGGGGTCGAAGAACCAGCGCCGGGCCGGGTCGCGTTCCGTCTGCTCGAACTCGCGGCGCATCATGCGCATCTTCTTGCGCAGCTCGATGCCGAGTCGGATCGTGTCGTCCCACAGGACCATGCCGGCGCGGCCCTTCATCATGTGGGCGCCGACGTCGAGCGAGGCGAACAGCGGGTAGAACGGCGATGTGCTGGCGTGCATGAGCACGCTCTCGTTGAAGCGGCGGTGCTCCACCCGGCGCGGCTGGCCCTTGAAGTGGTTGTCGCGGACGTGGATCTGGCTCGCCTGGCTGAAGCTCGCGAGCTGCTTGTGGGTGGATTGGGTGGCGATGATGCCCGGGTCGTCCGGCCCCAGCGGCGGCAGGCCCATGGCGAAGCGGCCGCGGAAGATGGGGTGGAACTTCATGAAGCCGGCCCAGGCTTCGTCGAACACGATGTAGTCGCAGAGATGGCCGATGCGATGGAAGATCTCGGTGGCCGAGTACATCGTGCCGTCGTAGGTGCACTGCTCGATGACCGCGACGCGGAAGGGGCGGGGGCGCTGCCAGGCCTCCGGGTCCGTCACGAGGGGGTTGGTGCGGATGGCCTCGCGCAGGCGCGTCTCGTCCAGGGCCGCGTGGTCCATGGGGCCGACCATGCCGTACACGTTGCGGTCCGTGGGGATGTAGACGGGGATGCCGCCGGCCAGCAGCAGGGCGCCGTGGTGGGCGGCCTTGTGGTTGTTGCGGTCGAACAGCACGAGGTCCCCCTCGGCCACGAGCGCGCCCAGCACCATCTTGTTGGAGGCGGACGTGCCGTTGAGCACGAAATAGGTGCGCTCGGCGCCGAAGATCCGCGCGGCCGCCATCTGCGCCTGGAGGGCCGGGCCCTCGTGGGTCAGCAGGTCGCCGAGCTGGATGACGGAGTTGTCCAGGTCGTCGCGGAAGATGGCGGGGCCGAGGTGCTCGACGAAGATGCGGCCGATGGCGCTGCGGCTGTAGAAGATGCCGCCATTGTGCCCGGGGCAGGTCCAGAGCTGGTTGCCCTGCTCGGCGAAGTCCACGAGCGCGCCGAAGAACGGCGTCTTGAGCGTGGCCGCGTAGTTCCGCAGGCGGGAGGCGAGGTTGCGCGCGACGAACTCCGGCGTCTCCTCGCTGAGGAACACGGTGCCGTCGATCTGGTTCAGCACCTCGACCGGGATATCCTCGAGCCGTGCCCGGCGCAGCAGGATGAGCACGGGCAGCTCGAGCCCGCGGCGGCGGACGAGGTCGATGAGGCCGGCGGGCTTGCTCAGCAGGCCGCGCTTGCCCCAGTCCACCAGCATGCAGCCGATGGCGGCGTCCGTCTGGACGGCGAGCTGCGCGTCATCGGTGCTGCGGGCAACGAGCACGGCGAACCCGAGGCGCTCGATCTCGCGGACGATCTCCTGAAGGCGGAGCCAGTCGAGGTCTGAGTCGTTGAAGCCCGGTGCGCAGATCAGGAACTTGAATCGGCGCTCGTATTCCATAGGCCCCCCAGGTGGCGCCGCGCGTGGGCGGCTGCTGTGGCGGGCGGTATTGCGCGGGAGGGCCGGGGTGTAAAGTGAATTGGCGGGAACGTGGATGACGTCGCTCTGTCGATCGAGTTAGAAGGCCGCTATGGCCCTTGCAGTCCGAACCCCGACGATGACCCGCGACGAGTTCTTCACCTGGGCAGAGCGCCAGGAGCTGCGTTACGAGTTCGATGGGTTTGCGCCGGTGGCCATGGTGGGCAACACGCTCGGGCACGGCGCCATCGCCCAGAATATCTATTTCGCGCTCCGAAGCCGCCTGCGCGCGCCCTGCCACGTGAACGGGCCGGATGCCGGGGTGGCGACAGTGCGCGACGCGGTCCGTTATCCCGACGCGGTCGTCTCGTGCTCACCTTACGAACGTGGCGCTCGGCTGGTGCCTCAACCGCTCGTCATCTTCGAGATCATCAGCCCGACGAGCGGCCGCATCGACCGGATCGTGAAGGTGCGGGAATACGCAGCCGTGCCCAGCGTGCTTCGCTATGTGATGGTCGAGAGCAGCACGGCAGCGCTCACGGTGCTGGAGCGCGCGTCCGGCGATGCCCCCTGGACGGCGACGACGCTGACGGAGGAGGACACCTTGCGGCTGGGTGAGCTGGGCATCGAGGTGCCCGTGGCCGAGCTTCATGCCGGGGTGCCGCTCACGGAGTAGGTCAGCCCGCTCCCACCTTCAGCTTGGCCGCCGCGAACGTTGCGTAGAACCGCGCGAGCCCGGCCACCGTGCTCTCCAGCAGGGCCTCGCCGGCCTCGAGGGTGGCGGCGGCCGGGTCGCCGTAGTAGCCGGGGTCGCCTGCGGGGAAGAGGGCGGCGTAGACGGCACCGGTGTCTTTGAGCGGGTTGCCCTCTTCGGCGTAGGCGGGGACGAGGCGGGGGGGCAGGCCGTCGATGGCGCCGGCGATCCGTTGTCGGTCGTCGGGGCGGAGTGCCAGCTGCAGGGCGGTCTCGTAGGCGCAGGCGTGGCCGACGCCGGGCTTCTGGCCCGGCACGAGCGGCGCCCACTCGGCCTGGCTCGGGGAGAAGTAGGTGACGGCGGCCACGCGCAGGCCGCGGCTGGCGAGCTCCGTGCAGACGCTGGCGAGCGGGCCGGCGTTGCCGCCATGGCCGTTGACCACCAGCAGGCGGTCGAACCCGGCGCGGTGGACGCTGTCCGCCACGTCCGAGACGAGGGCGAGGAAGGTGGAGAGCTTCAGCGTGATGGTGCCGGGCCAGGCCTGGTGGTGGGGGCTGAAGCCGAAGCTGGGGGGTGGCAGCACCAGCGTGTGGACCTCCGTGCAGCGCTCGGCGGCGAGCATCGCCACGCGGTGGGCGCTCAGGGTGTCGGTGTCCACGGGGAGGTGGTCGCCGTGCTGCTCGCAGCTGCCGACGGTCAGCACGGCGAGCGCGCCGGCGTCGCGGGCGGCGGCGATTTCGGCGCGGGTCAGGGCGCCCCAGTCGTGCGTGCGCGTGTAGGTGCCCATGGAACACTCCAGAGTAGGGTGGGAGGGTACGCCGGGGTTCATGCCGTGACAATTGCGGCGGGAGCCCAATGCGTCCGATCAGGCTGCAGGGCTCGCGATGACGTACCGGAGGGCCCTACCGGCCGAAGCTCGCGAACACCGCGCGGTCCTTGTTCTCCTGCATGAGCATGCGGAACCCTGGCAGCGTCTCCAGCCCCAGCCCGCCCGGGACGCCGGTTTCCAGGTCGGCCACGATGGCGGCGTAGGCGGCGCCGCCCAGCTTCTCCCACTTCCCGGCCGGCTTCTTGGCCTCGACGTGCGCCACCGTGCCCTTCAGCACCAGGCGCACCACGGCGTCGTGCGGCGGGCGTGGCTTGGTGAGGGATGGCGCGCCGGCCACCATCGTCCAGCCATTGGCCAGCGCCCAGGCGGTTATTTCTTCTTTGGTCATGCCGCTCGCTTGCCCTTCCGCTTGCCCCGGAGCTGGCCCGGCTGGGAGCCCTGCTTGGCCCGGTCCAGCACCAGTTGCGCGTAGTCGTCCATGTCGCCCTCGTAGGGTGCCACCGTGCCGTCGGCCGCGAGCCAGAGGCGGTCGGCAACCAGCTCCATCAGCGAGCGGTCGTGGGTGATCAGGATCACGGCGCCGCGGTAGTCGTTCAGCGCGTCCAGCAGGGCGCGGCGGCTGTCGATGTCGAGGTGGTTGGTGGGCTCGTCCAGGATCAGCAGGTGGGGTGCCGCCATGGCCACCATGTTGAGCAGCAGCCGCGCGCGCTCGCCGCCCGAGAGGTCCTCGACGGTGGTGGCCTGCTTGTCGAAGCCGATGCCGAAGCTGGCGAGGCGGCTCCGGACCACCGTCTCGCTGTCGTCCGGGCGGGCGCGGCGCATGATGTCGAGCGGGGTATCGGCCGGGTCCATGGCCTCGATCTGGTGCTGGTGGAACCAGCCGACCTGGATGCGCCGCTCCCGCTGCATGCGGCCGGCCTGGAGGCCCAGGGCGCCGGCGGCCATCTTGGCGAAGGTGCTCTTGCCGGCGCCGTTCACGCCGAGCAGGCCGATGCGGTCGTCGATGTCGAGCCGCAGGTCGAGGCCGCGCAGCACGGGCGGGTCGTCGCCGTAGCCCACGTCCGCACCCTCGAGCCGCATCAGCGGGGGCGCCAGCGGGCGGGGGGGCGAGGGGATGAAGAACGGGTGGACCCGCTCCTCGACGGTGGTGGCGATGGGCTCGAGCTTGGCGAGGCGCTTCAGGCGGCTCTGCGCCTGGGTGGCCTTGCTGGCCTGGGCGCGGAAGCGGTCGACGAAGCTCTGCAGATGGGCGCGCTCGGCCTCCTGCTTGACGCGGGACGCCGCCTGCAGCCGCGCCTTCTCGGCCCGGCGCCGCTCGAAATCGTCGTAGCCGCCGGGGTACAGCTCGAGCTTGCCGTCGGCCAGGTGCAGGATGTGCTCCACGGAGCGGTTGAGCAGCTCGCGGTCGTGGCTGATGATGATTGCGTTGTGCGGGTATTTCTTGAGCCGCGCCTCGAGCCACATGGCGCCCTCGAGGTCGAGGTAGTTGGTCGGCTCGTCGAGCAGCATGAGGTCGGGCTCGGCGAACAGGGCGGCGGCCAGGGCCACGCGCATGCGCCAGCCGCCGGAGAACTGGGCCATGGGGCGGGCCAGGTCCTCGGTGGAGAAGCCGAGGCCGGCGAGGATCTCGCTCGCGCGGGCCGGGGCGCGGTCGGCGCCGATCTCCTCGAGGCGCGTGTAGAGGTCGGCGATCTGCTCGGGCTCGGCCGTCTCGAGCTGGGCCAGCAGGTCGTGGCGCACGGTGTCGGCCTCGAGCACGGTGTCGAGCAGGCTCGTGGGCGTGGCCGGGTGCTCCTGCGCCACGCTGGTGATGCGGGCGCGGCTGGGGATGGCGATGTCGCCCCGGTCGGGCTGCAGCTCGCCGAGGAGGAGCTTGAACAGCGTGGACTTGCCGGCGCCGTTGCGCCCGACCAGGCCCACCTTTGCGTTGGCGGGCAGGGTGACGGTCGCGCGGTCGAAGAAGCGGCGCCCCCAGGCGTTGAAGACGAGGCCGTCGATCTGGAGCATTTGGGGCCGTGGGGTTGGGGTTGGGCCGGGTGCTAGCCTGCCTGGAGGACGCTGTCGATGGCGGCCCAGGCCTGCTTGCGGTGCACGTCCACCTCCCGCAGGAGCTCTCGTCCCAGCGATCGTCCCAGCGATCGTCCCAACGATCGTTCCAGCGATCGTTCTAACGCCATCGTCCCAACGACATCGTCCCAACGATCGTAGTCGCGAGCGAGGGCGGCCATCCAGGAGCGGCAGGGAGCAGGCCCTTCGGCCGCCGGGGCGCCGCGCCTTCGGCGCGCGATGACGAACTGATGATCGTAGCTGGCGAGCCTTGGCTTCATCGCGGTGCTGGCGCCGGCTAGACAGCCCCGATGCAGACCGAACTGACCCGTTCCCGCCCGTCCCCGGACGTTCGCTCCTGGCGTGACCGCCTGGCCATGACGAGCGTGTTCGTGGCCAACGGCATCGCCTTCGGGGCCTGGGCGGGGAACCTGCCGCGGCTGCGGGAGGCGGCGGGGCTGGACGATCGGGCGCTGGGGTTCGTGCTGCTGAGTGCTGCGGCGGGGGCGGTGCTCGCGATGGTGCTGGCCGGGCGGCTCGCGGCCTGGATGGGCACGCGGCGGCTGTGCTGGATGACGGCGCTGGCGCTGGGTGCCGCGCTGCCGCTGCCGTCGCTTGCGGCCGGGCATTGGGAGGCGCTGCTGGGCTGTGCGGTGCTGATGGGGCTCGCGCTGGGGAGCCTGGATGTGGCGATGAACGCGCATGCGGCGGGGATCGAGCGGGCCTGGGGGGCGGCGATCATGTCCTCGTTCCATGCCGGGTGGAGCGCCGGCGAGCTCGCGGGCGCGCTCGCGGCGGGGGCGCTGGCGGCGCTGGGGCTCTCGCTGCTGGGCACCATGGCGCTGTCGGGGGTGTTGTTGGCGGGGTTCGGGCTGGCGGCGTTGCGCCTGCCCATGGGCGAGGGGGCGCCCGCGGCGGAGCAGCGCGCCCAGGCGCACGAGACGGAGCCGCCCGCCCGGGCGCACGAGACGGAGGCGCCCGCCCAGGCGCACGAGACGGAGCCGCCCGCCCGGGCGCACGAGACGGAGCCGCCCGCCCGGGCGCACGAGACGGAGCCGCGCGCCAAGGCGCACGAGGGGCTGCAGTGGCCGGGGCGGGCGATGCTGCTGATCTGCCTGCTCACGGCGTTGTCGTTCGCCGTCGAAGGCGGTGTTGCGGACTGGTCGGGCGTATACCTGGCGACCGTGATCGGGGCGCCGCCGTCGCTTGCGGCCTCGAGCCTGACGGGGTTCGCGCTGACGATGCTCGTGTGCCGGCTTTGGGGGGACCAGGTCGTGCGGGCGCTGGGCCCGGCGCTCGTGGTCCGGCTGGGCGGCTTGCTCACGGCGGCGGGGCTGGGGCTCGCGGTCGTGGCCGACGGGGTTTGGTTGGCCGCGGCCGGGTTCGCGCTGGTGGGCGTGGGGGTGGCGAACACGGTTCCGGTGCTGTTCAGCGCTGCGGGGCGCCGCGGGCCGGGCGGCGTTGCAGCGATGGCGGCGGCGGGATACGGCGCGATGATGGCGGCACCGCCGTTGCTGGGCCTGGTGTCGGCCGGGTTTGGGCTTCGGGTTTCACTCCTCGTCCTGGCCGCGGGTGCGCTCGCGGTGGCCGCCTTTGCCAGGGGTGCATCGGAGCGTTAGCAGTTTCTCACAAAATTTACGGTAAATTAGCGTTTTTGGTGATGTAGGTGCCGTGTAGTTGAAGCTACATACGTCCTTGTTCAGCAGGACGGGCCATTACATCTAATCTAGTCACAGAATATATTTGCCGCCTGCATGATTTGGGGCCGGTCTGCTCTGGCGCGTCGTGCGCATTGTTCTAAGGTTTCACGGAAAGCGAAGCTGGATTCGCGGGGGGAGCAACATCATTGAGCCTCTTGTCACAGCGTCCGGCCATCCAGGCGGTCATCCTGAGCCGTTTGCTCGATCGAGGAGCCACACCCTGACGCTTCCGTCGCGCGACGGCCCGCCCTACCGGCCCGAGATGCTCAGCGACCGCGTGTATCAGCAGCTTCGGCTGGGGCTGATGTCGGGGGAGTTCGGGCCGGGGGAGCGGGTGTCCGCGCGGCCTCTGGCAGCGCAGCTGGGTGTGTCGCTCACGCCGGTGCGGGAGGCGCTGCAGCGCCTGCTGGCCGATGGGGCGCTCACGGCCCGGGCGCATGCCTCGCCCACCGTGCCGCTGTTCGGGCGGGCGGAGCTGATGGAGGTGGCCCGGCTGCGCGCCCTGATCGAGGGGGAGCTGGCGGCCGCCGCGGCGGCGCGGATCACGCCCAACCAGCTGAAGCGGCTGGAGCAGCTCGATGCGGTCATCTCGAGGGCCTACCAGCAGAACGACCGGAAGGCGGACATGGCCGGGCTGCACCGGTTCAGCTTTGCCGTGTACGAAGCGGCCGGACGCCCGCTTTGGCTCGAGATCGCCTCGAGACTGTGGATGCGGACCGGCCCCTACCTGAACCTGCTCTACCCGGACTTCATGAACGCGGCGCGCAAGCGGGCCCCGGAGGAGCAGCTTCGCCCACGCCTGATCCACGCCTTGGCCACGCAAGACGGGGCGGAGGCGCGGGCGATCGCGACGAACGGCATCCTGGGCCCCTTCACCTACGTGGCGGGCCTGCTGGACCCGGGGCGGCCGGGGAGCTGAGCCGGGAAGGCTCGGGGCCGGGCTGGCAACTGGGCCAGCATCTGGGCCAGCGTCTGGACCAGCATCTGGACCGGCTCAGGCGAACTCGCGATTCCAACGGTCGAGCACGGCGTCCCGTTGCGGCAGGAGCGTCGCCCAGGGCAGCTCCCGCACGGCATCCACCTGGTTGGCCGGGACCAGCCGGGCCGCGAACTCGGACGGGATCGTCGCCTGCTTGTTGACCGGGCTGTAGCCCGCACGCGCCAGGGCCGACTGCGACGCCGTGTTCGAGACGTGCTCGATGAAGGCCAGCGCCGCCTCCGCGTTCGCCGCCCCGCGGGGCACCTGCAGGCCGGTGCGGATGCCCCACACGCCCTCCCTCGGGGTCGCGCGGGCCAGGGCCAGGCCGCCCTCCTTCATCTGCTGGATCCGGTTCGCATAGAACAGCCCGGCGTCCACCTCGCCCTGCTGGAACAGCGAAAGGCCCTGGCTGACGTTCCGATAGACCTTGATCCGCGGCAGCCGCTTGATGGCGGCGAAGCCGGGCTCGAGGTTGGTATCGCTGCCGCCGTGCAGCAGCGCTGCGGTATAGAGGAACGACCAGCCATAGGCCTGGCTGATGTGCGGCACGGCGACGGTGATGCCGGGGGCGGCCCACAGATCCGCCCAGGAGGTGGGCGCCGGCATCTTGGCCGGCGTGTAGGCGAGACCGTATTCGAAGACGATCGTGCTGTAGATCGCCGTCGCGGGCGGGCGGGCACTCTCCGGCAGGCTCGTGAAGCGGGCGGACTGGTCGGGCGCCCACAGCTCCAGCTGCTGGCCGAGGATGCCCTTGTCGTTGTCGAGCATCACCACGTCGTAGGGCGGGCGGCCGCGGGCGACCTGGAGCTTGGGCAGCATGGCCACGTCGTCCTCCACGGTGAGGGCGACTGGTGTGCCACCGCGCTCGAAGGCGGGGATGATCTCGTCCCGCATGGCCTTCTCGAGCGCGCCGCCGATGCACTGCACGCGCAGGGTTGGCTTGGCCTGCGCGTGGGCGAGCCCGGTGGCGCCCAAGGTGACGCCCCCGGTGGCGCCCCCGGTGGCGCCAAGGACCGCAGGGGCGGCGAGGAAGGTGCGGCGGCGGATCATGGCGGGTCTCCGGGGTGGGCAGGCGCGGGCGTGCGGGGTTACCGTAGCGTTCCACGACGGGAGCGCAACGGTGGACGACACGCTGCTCGAGACGCTGCGCTGGCTGTGGCAGAGGCCGGCCGACCGACCCCTGGCGCGGACCCGGCTGCTGGTGCTGGACACGCTGGGCTGCGCCATCGCGGGCGCGCAGGCTGCACCGGTGCGCGCGCTGGCAGCCGGGCTGCCGCGCGGGCCGTTCCATGTGCCGGGCCTGCCGAGTGGGCTGGACCGGACCGGGTATGCGACCGTGTTCGCCGCCGCCGCCTGTTGGCATGAGGCGTGCGAGGGGCTCGCCGAGGCGCATGGCCGGCCGGGGCTGCACGCCATCCCGGCGGCGCTGGCAGGGGGCGCGCCGGACTGGGACGCGGTGATGGAGGCCACGATCGTCGGGTACGAGGTCGGCGCGCGTCTCGGCATCGCGCACCGGATCAAGCCCGGCATGCACGTGGATGGCACGTGGGGCACCTATGCGGCGGCGGCGGCGGCGAGCCATCGCCTGGGCCTCTCGCCCGAGCAGGCGGTGGCGGCGCTGAACCATGCGGCCTGCCACCTGCCATTGAGCCTGTATTGGCCGGTGGCGCAGGGGTCGACGGCGCGGAACCTCTATGCCGGGCATGGCGCGGCGGCCGGGCTGATGGCGGCGGAGGCGGCGCGGGCCGGGCTGGGCGGGCCACCGGGGGCGGTGGCGGAGGCGGCGCGGGTGGCGCTGGGCCAGGACCTGCCGACGCTCGAGGGCCCGGGCAGCTGGTGGCTGCCGCGCGGCTACCTGAAGGCGCATGCCGGGGTGAAGCACGTGCATTACGGCGTGGAGGCCGCGCTTGGCTGGCGCGGGGACGCTGCGGCGCTGACCCGGATCGAGCTCGAGATCTATCCGGAGGCGCTGACCTATTGCGGCAACCGCGCGCCCGGCACGCAGATCCAGGCGCAGTTCAGCCTGAGCTGGGCGCTGGCCTACGCCCTACGGCATGGCGGGTTGCCGCCCGAGGCGACGGGCGAGGCGGCGCTCGCGGACCCGCTGACGCGGCGCTTGGAGGCCTTGGTGACGCTCCGTGCGTCCGACAGCCCACGCCGGGCCTGCACGCTGCGGCTCGATGGCGGCTGGTCGATGCAGGTGGATGGCGTGCCAGGGGACCCCGACCGGCCGTTGGACGAAGCGGCTGTGGTGGACAAGTTCCTCGCCTATGCCGCGCCGGCGCTGGGCCAGGCGCGGGCGGGGCGGCTTGCGGCGGAGATGTTGGGGGCGTGAGGGGTGGGCTGCACCCGCCCGACGACATGCGCCGTAGAGTGGGTGCAACCCGCCGTCACCCGACCGCGCGGTCCAGCCCGAGGGCGCGTTGCAGGAGGGCCACCAGGGCGAAGGCGAACACGATCAGCAGAGTGCTGACGGCGGCGATCATGGGGTCCACCGCGAACTCGATGGTGTTCAGGATCCGCACCGGCAGCGGGGTCACGCCCGGGCCGCTGAGGAAGATGCTGACGGTCGCCTGGTCGAAGCTGGTGATGAACACGAACACGATGGACGCGAGCACACTGGGCGCCACGCCCGGGAGCGTGACGCGCCACAGGACCCGGAGCGGCCCGGCGCCCAGGCTCTCGGCCGCCTCCTCCTGCGCGCGGTCCAGCCGCACGAGGCCGGCGCCCACGGTGCGGACGACGTAGGGCACGGTGATGAGCACGTGCCCGGCGACCAGCCCCCAGAGAGGCGCCTCGAGGTCGATCAGCGTGTAGAACTGCAGCAGGGCCACGCCCGTGACGACGGTGGGCAGCACGAGCGGCGAGAGCAGCAGCGCCTGGAGCGCCGGGCCCGAGAGGGCGGCGCGCCGGTGCAGCCCGATGGCGGCCGGGATGCCGAGCGCCAGGGCGCCGAGGGTGCAGAGGGTGGCAACCGCGATCGAGAGCCCGAACGACTCCAGGAAGTCGCCGCGATGCAGGAGCAGCTCGTACCAGCGCCACGTGAAGCCGACCGGGGGGAAGGCGACGTAGGGCGTGGTGGTGACGCTGCCGCCCACGATGGCGACGAGGGGGCCGAGCAGGAACAGGATGGTTCCCCAGGCGGCGAGGTCGAGCAGTCGGCGGGTCATGCGGGGAGTGAAGCATGCGGGGGCGGGTGTCGTCATGGCGGTTGGCGAGGTTGCAGCACGGACGGAAACGATGGACCGTCATCGCGAGCGAAGCGTGGCGATCCAGGGGCGGCCCGGGCAGGCCTGTCGGCCCCTGGATCGCCACGCCTTCGGCTCGCGATGACGGAGTAGGCGATGCTGGCTGACAACACGTTCGACATGATGGAGACCCCGCGCCTGCTGCTGGACCGTGCGCGGCTGGAGCGCAACGCCGGGCGGATGCGGGCGCGGTGCGAGGCTTTGGGGGTGGCGCTGCGGCCGCACTTCAAGACGGCCAAATCGGTCGAAGTCGCGCTGCTTGCGGCGGGTGGCGTTCCTGGCCCGGCGACGGTGTCCACGCTGGCCGAGGCCGAGGTGCTGGCCAAGGCGGGCTTCCAGGACCTGCTCTATGCGGTGGCGATGGCGCCGGCGAAGGCGGCCCGGGTTGCGCGGATGCAGCGGGAGACCGGGGCCGTGGTGCGGCTCACGGTGGACAGCGTGGCGGCCGCCGGAATGCTGGCCGCCCAGGCTGTGGCGCAAGGTGCCGAGTTCGGCTGCGTGGTCGAGGTGGATTGCGGCGAGCATCGCAGCGGCGTGGCCCCGGCGTCCGACGAGCTCGCCGCCATTGCGGACGCCGTGTCCGGTGCGCCCGGGCTGCGGCTCGATGGGGTGATGACGCATGCCGGGCACTCCTACGCGTCCGATGACCTGGTCGTGCTGCAGGCCATGGCTGAGGCGGAGCGGGCGGCGGCCGTGTCCTCGGCCGAGCGGCTACGCGCGTCGGGGCATCCCTGCGGCATCGTGAGCGTGGGCTCCACGCCGACCGCGCTGTATGCCGAGCACCTGCGGGGCGTGACGGAGGTGCGGGCCGGCATCTACCTGTTCTGGGACCTGTCGCAGCTCTCGCGCGGCATGTGCGTGGAGGCGGACCTGGCCGTGTCCGTGCTGGCCACCGTCATCGGGCACCAGCCGCGCGGGCCGAGCCTGGTCCTGGATGCGGGGGCGCTCGCGCTGTCGAAGGATGTGGGGGCGAACCGGTTCATGCCGGACGCGCAGTATGGCTGGGTGTGCGACGCGGCCACGATGCGGCGGCTGGGCACGCTCTCGGTCGAGACGGTGCACCAGGAGCACGGGACGGTGCCGGTGCCGGACGAGGGGTGGTTCGAGCGCCTGCCGATCGGGAGCGTGGTGCGGGTGGTGCCGAACCACGCGTGCCTGACCTGCGCGGGCCATGAGGCGTATGACGTGGTGGAGGGCGGGGCCGTGGTGGAACGTTGGCCGCGCACGAACGGGTGGTGAGGGAGGGTGTGGAGATGCCGAAGCTGACGGAGGTGAAATCTGCCGAGGTGCCGCCACCGGGCGGGCACTATGCCCAGGGCGTGCTGCATGCCGGGCTGCTGCACGTGTCCGGCCAACTGGGCGTCGGGCCCGGCACGCCGGAGCCCGATGCGGTGCCGGTCGCCGACCAGGTGGCGCTCGCGCTGGGCAACATCGAGCGGATTGCGCGGGAGGTGGGGGCGGGGCGTGCGGACGTGGTGAAGTGCACGGTGTACGTGGCCGGCGTCGAGCATTGGGCCGAGGCGAACCGGGCCTATGCCGCCTTCTTCGGCGCCCATCGCCCGGCGCGGTCCGTGGTGCCGTGCAGCACGCTCCATTACGGGGCCAAGATCGAGATCGAGGCGGTGGTGGCGGTGGGCGGCTGAGCGCCCCCGTCAGGCGGCGCGCCTGGGCACCAGGCGGCGTCGGATGGCCTCGAGGGCCGGGCCGTCGGTGATGCGGGGTGCGCAGTAGCGCGGGGCAGCCATGGCGGCGGCCGGGTAGAGCGCCTCGTAGCTTGCGGCGTTGTGGAACACGCCGCGGCTGTCGTCGTCGATGAAGGTTTCGCTGGGCGCGCCCTCGGCCCAGACCAAGTCGTGCTGGGCGAGTTCGAGGTGGAAGTAGTCGACACGGGCCATGCCCTCCTCGCGGCGGATGGTGCTGCCGTTCAGCAGCAGCTCGGCCTCGATCAGCAGGCCGTCGATGAACATGGCGTGCTTCGGCGAAACCAGCAGGTCCCGCGTGGGCAGGCCGTCGCCCAGCGCGCCGGCGCTGATGCGGATGGGCAGCAGGTCGGTGTGCCCGGCAAGGAAGCGGCCATGGTAGGAGCGGCGCCCGATCCAGCGGATGGGCTCGAGCTTGCCTGCGTGGGTGACGACGCGGTCCCCGATCTCGAGCTGCTCCACGGGGCGGTCGCCGTCTTCCGTGCGGATCAGCGTGCCGGCGCAGTAGCAGGCCGGAGTGTAGGCGACGGCGCTGATGGGCTTGGCGACGAGTGCCGCGCCGCCGACGCCTGGCTGCTGGGCGGGGGTGTTGGTGACGTAGAAGAAGCCGGTGCTGCCCGAGAGGCTGCCGGTGAGCAGGAAGTCCGTGACGTCGTTGCCGAGCACGGAGCCGCTGATGGTCTGGCCGTTGGCGAACGGGGCCGGGGAGTTGGAGATGGCGACGGCGATGGTCTGGTTGCCGCTTGCGTCGGGCACGGTGAGGGCGGTGACGGTTGCGAGCGCGCCGGGGCCGATCGGGGTGCCGAGCACCGTCTGGTTCGAGAGCAGCTTGCTTTCGGTGTAGGTGATGGGGACGCTGCCGCCGGGGTCGCTGATGGAGCCGAGGCTGACCTGGGTGGCGTTGAACGAGGTGCCGATGAGGCTGGTGGGAAGCGGCATGGCGGTGATGGCCCCTGATCGGATTCGAGGCATCATCGGCGGAGTGGGCGTGTGCGTCATATTAAGAGATGTGAAAAAACCTGAATCATGAGGCTCGTCGGATTTCTGGATGAGGCGACGAGGGGCGTCGCCAGCGGGTGGGCGGCGGACCTGGACCGGCCAGGCGAGGCGGTGACGCTGGTGCTGTCGGCGGGCGGTGCGGCGCTGGGCGAGTTGGTGGCCAACACGCACCGGGCGGACCTGGCGCAGGCCGGGTTCGGCGAGGGGCGGCACGGGTTCCGGTTCGACCTCGAGAGCGTGCTGCTGCCGCCGGGCGCCGTGTCGCTTGCGGTGCAGGAGCCGGGGTCGGGACAGCATCTGGTGCAGTCACCGGCGACGCTGCCGGCGCTGGATGCGCTCGACACCCGGGCGGAGGCGGCCATTGCGGCGCTGATGGCGTTGCCCGGCGATCATGCGGCATTGCTGGCGCGGGCGGACTTCTTGCAGGCGCAGGCGCATCGGGTGCTGGCCCGGCTGTCGGACCGGCGGTCCGGGCGGGCGGCGCGGCTCGCGGTGCGGGCGCGCAAGTGGGACGAGGCTGCGCCGCCCGAGCTGCCGCGCCGGGCGCTGGTGATCGACGCGACCGCGCCGGTGGCGGGCCGGGATGCCGGGTCGATGGCGATCCAGTCGCACATGGAGTCGCTGCAGCGGCTGGGCTTCGAGGTGAGCTTCATCGCTGCCGACCTGCGGCAAAGCGGGACGGCGCTGGCCTCCCGCGGGGTGGTGGGGGTGGGGGCGCCCTGGGCGGCGTCGGTGGAAGAGGTGCTGCGGCTGCAGGCGGGGCTGTTCGACCTGGTCTATCTGCACCGGGTGGAGGTGGCGGCGCGGTACCTGCCGCTGGTGCAGGCGCACATGCCGAGGGCGCGCGTGGTGTATTCGCTGGCCGACCTGCACAGCCTGCGGCTGCAGCGTCAGGCGGAGGTGGAGGACCGGCCGGAGCTGGTAGCGCTGGCGAACCATTTGTACGTCCAGGAGCTGGCGGCGGCTGCGGCGAGCCATGCGGTGGTGACGCATTCCGGCCACGAGGCGGCGCTGCTGCGGCGGGCGCTGCCGCAGGTGGCGGTGCACGTGGTGCCCTGGGCGGTGCCGCCTTGCCCTACGCCCGCCGGGTTTGCCGAGCGGGCGGGGGTGGGCTTCATCGGTGGCTTCGGCCATGCGCCGAACGTGGACGCGGCGCTTTGGCTGATGGACGAGATCATGCCGATCGTATGGGAGGCGGCGCCCGGCACGCCATGCGTGGTGGCGGGCAGCTTCATGCCGCCCGCGCTGTCGCGGCCGCGGGACCCGCGGATCCGGCTGCTGGGGCAGGTGGCGGCGCTCGAGGAGGTGTTCGGGGCCGTGCGGGCCACGGTGGCGCCCCTGGCCTATGGCGCCGGGCTGAAGGGCAAGGTGGCCGACAGCCTGGCGGCTGGTGTGCCGTGCGTGTGCAGCCCGGTTGCCGCCGAGGGGTTCGAACTGCCGCCGCCGCTGGCCGGCCTGGTTGCGGCCGACGGCGCCGGCCTGGCTGCGAGCCTGGTGCGGCTGCTTTCCGATCCCGTGCTGTGGCAGGAGGCACGGGAGGCCGGCCTCGAGCTGGTGCGGCGGTGCCTGAGCGAGGAGGTGGTGGATGAGGGGCTGCGCCGGGCGGCCGGGCTTCCGCTGCAGACGGCCCAGGCAGGGGCCGCAGGCAGGGTGGGCTAGCCGCTCCCCCCCGGCGGCGAGCGGGAGCGGCTTGCCCGAGGTGTCGGCCCCGCCTTAGGCGAGGTGTTGGATCAGCATGTAGTCGGTGCCGCCGACGGTGCCGGTGGTGATGGTGAGCCGGGCTGCGTCGGCCATGCTGAGGCCTGCGAAGGTGAAGCTCGCGTCGACGGTGCCGTTGCCCTGGAGCGAGGCCTGGATGGTGGCGCCCTCGTACCCGGCTGCGCCGAAATTGTCGGCCCAGGTGAGGGTGCTGGCGCCGGTGAAGCCCCAGATGGTGGCCATGTCGCCTTGGTGGAAGTTGACGACGGTGGACCAGGTCGTCACGCCGCCGCGGCCGTCGAGGAAGAATACGTCGGTGCCGCCGTCGGCCCCGGTGGCGCCGACGAGGAAGTTGGAGCCGCCACCGCCGTCGAGCACGTTGCTCCCGCCCGTGACCTCGAGCGCATCGCCTCCGCCGCCGCCGACGAGGAAGGCGTTCGAGCCTTCGGCGCGGATGGCGACGGCATCGGGCGAGGACCAGATGAACTGCCATTCGAGCCCGGTAACGGGCCCGGTGTAGGCGGCGGCCTGCGCCGCGGTGGCTGTGCCCTGGGTGGTGTTGGTGATGGCGATCCGTGGAGGCGTTACGGTCGCGTTCAGGCCATCGCCGGTGGGCGGCGGGGTCGAGCCGCCGCCGGAGCCGGTGCTGGGCGGTGTCGAGCTATCGTTGTTGTCGGGCGCGGAGGTGCCGTCGCCGGTGGTGGGCGGGGTGGAGCCGTTGCCGGTGGCGGGCGGGGTGGTGCCGTCGCCGGTGCTGGGTGGGGTGGTCCCGTCGCCGGTGGGGGGCGGGGTGGTGCCGTCGCCGGTGCTGGGGGGGTTGGTGCCGTCGCCGGTGGGGG
>JBBROS010000020.1:0-66567 GCA_038229135.1 Acetobacterales bacterium | reverse complement strand
CTTGCCGTAGCTGTGGGCCACGTTGTGGACGCAGTACTTATAGATCTGCATCTGGTCGGCCATCGTCAGCAGGCTGCCGAACTTGGTGCCGAGCTCGTGCTGGCTCTGCGCCACCTCGTGGTGGTGCTTCTCGATCGGCAGGCCCATCTCGCCCATGGAGCTGAGCATCTCGGCCCGCAGGTCGCTCTCGCTGTCCACCGGGGGGACGGGGAAGTAGCCGCCCTTGACGACGGGGCGGTGGCCCATGTTGCCCTCGGGGTAGTCCCGCATGTTGGCGCCGGGGCCCTCGATCGACTCGATCTGGTGCGTCGCGAAGTTGGGGCCGGTGCCGAAGCGCACGTTGTCGAACACGAAGAACTCGGCCTCGGCGCCGACCATGACGGTGTCGCCGATGCCGGTGCTGGCGACGTAGGCCTGCGCCTTCTTGGCCGTGCTCCGCGGGTCCCGCGCGTAGGGCTGGCCGGTGCTGGGCTCGTAGATGTCGCAGAACAGGATGAGGCTCGGCTTGGCGGCGAACGGGTCCATCACGGCGGTCGACGCGTCCGGCATGAGGATCATGTCGCTCTCGTTGATCGCCTTCCAGCCGGCGATGGAGGAGCCGTCGAACATGATCCCGTCGCGGAATGCGTCCTCGCCCATGGTCGAGATGTGCTGGGCCGTGTGCTGCCACTTGCCGCGCGGGTCGGTGAAGCGGAGGTCCACGAACTCCACGCTGTTCTCGTTGATCATCTCCAGCACCTTGGCGACGCCGTCCTCGTGTCCGCTCATCCTGTATCCCTTCGTGGCGCCATGCTGCGGCGCGGTTGCAACTCGTCCTCTACGGCCCGGCGCAGCACCGGACAACATTCAAATCGCCGTCGGTCCACGTTCCCCGGTGCGGATGCGGATGACCTCGTCGATGGTGGTGATGAAGATCTTGCCGTCCCCGATGCGCCCGGTGCGGGCGGCGTTGGTGATGGCCTCCACGGCGCGCTCGAGCTGGTCGTCGTCGCACACAACCTCGATCTTCACCTTGGGCAGGAAGTCCACCACGTATTCGGCGCCGCGATAGAGCTCGGTATGGCCCTTCTGGCGGCCGAAACCCTTGGCCTCCACCACCGTGATGCCCTGAAGGCCGACCTCGTGCAGCGCCTCCTTCACCTCGTCGAGCTTGAACGGCTTGATGATGGCCTCGATTTTCTTCATGCGTGCGAGCCGGGTTCGAGCCGGCATCCTCCCTCGGGCGTTGCCGTCCGTAGGAGGACGGGTGTCGAGGGTTGCATGCGGCGTGCCAGCGGGCAATCGCGCGGGCATTCCGGCGAGCTCTGGACGCGGCGCAGCCGAGGTTCTGTCTACCTTCAAGGCAGTTGCCCACGGTTGCATCGCACCACATAGTGAGGGCTCGTCTGGAGGGATGCACCCTTGAAGCCCGTCAACAGCCTGCTCGCCGCCACCGGCACGACCGTATTCACCGTCATGTCGGCGCTCGCCGCCAAACATGGCGCGATCAACCTGGGCCAGGGCTTCCCGGACACGGACGGCCCGGCGGACGTGGTGCAGGCGGCGGCCGATGCCCTGTGGGATGGCCGGAACCAGTATCCGCCGCTGACGGGCGTGCCGGAGCTGCGCCGGGCGGTGGCGGCGGCGAACAGGCGGTTCTATGGCATCGAGGCGGACCCGGACACGGAGGTGGTGGTCACGTCGGGCGCCACCGAGGCGATCACGGCGTGCCTCATGGCCATCTTGAACCCGGGTGACGAGGTGGTGGTCATCGAGCCGCTGTACGACACCTACCTACCCGCAATCCGCCTGCTGGGCGCCACCCCGCGCATCGTGCGGCTGCAGCCGCCGAAGTGGGAGCTGCCGCGGGCCGAGCTTGCCGCCGCGTTCGGGCCGCGGACCAAGGCGATCCTGCTGAACACGCCGATGAACCCGACGGGCAAGGTGTTCACCCATGCCGAGCTGGCCTTCATCGCCGACCTGGTGACGCGGCACGATGCCTATGCGGTGTGCGACGAGGTGTACGAGCATCTGACCTTCGACGGCTGGAAGCATGTGCCGCTGATGAGCCTGCCTGGGCTTCGGGAGCGCACCATGCGGATTGGCAGCGCCGGCAAGACCTTCAGCCTGACCGGGTGGAAGGTGGGCTACGTGACGGCGCCGGCCGCCCTGGCGAGCGTGGTGGCCAAGGCGCATCAGAACCTGACTTTCACCACGCCGCCCAACCTGCAGCGGGCGGTGGCGGTCGGGCTCGCGAAGGACGACGCTTATTTCGAGGGGCTTGGCGCCGGGCTCGCGGCCAAGCGGGACCGGTTGTCGGCCGGGCTGGCCGCGCTCGGGTTCGGCGTGCTGCCGGCGATGGGGAGCTACTTCGTGACCGCAGACTTCTCCCCGCTCGGCTTCGCGGGCGACGACGTGGCGTTCTGCCGGCACATCACCGAGGCGGCCGGCGTGACGGCGATCCCGGTGAGCGCTTTCTACGAGGGCGAGGCGCCGACCCACTACGCGCGGTTCGCCTTCTGCAAGCAGGAGAGCGTCCTGGACGAGGCGCTGGCCCGGCTCGGGCGTTGGGCCGCGGCGCGGGACGTTCGCCAGGCGGCGGGTTAGGGCATCGTCCGATCGGCTCGCTCCGCCGATAGAACGAAGGTGATCGCCTCCACAACATGCCCGAGTGCTCCGCCGACTCGGTTCGGCTGGATTGCGCCTTAGGCCCTCCGGCGGCGGGCCACGGCCAGGGCTGCAAGGCCACCGAGCAGTGCCAGCGTGCCCGGCTCCGGGATGGGCGTGGGTGTCGCCTGCACGACAATGTTCTTCATGCCGATCGACGCGTTGGACAGCACCAGCTTGCGGATGACGGGGGCGGCTTCGCTGAAGCCGTAGAAGGCGCCAGTGTTCGCGCCGCCGCCGGTAAGGAACGACATCGTCGCGCTGTCGATCAGGGCGCCCTGCGCGTTGTAGGCTGCAATGACGGGTGCGGGTCCGCCCGGCATGTAGCTCATGAACCCGCCCACGGCGGCGTAGCCCGTTCCAAAGGTCAGGGTCATTTGGGTGGTGGCGCCACCCGTTCCGATCATTGGTGTACCGGACCAGGAGCCGTTCGCGCCGAAGGAATAGGGGCTCGTCCAGCCGAGCACGCCCGAGGTGTCGGTGGACTGCCAAGCGTTGCCGCTCCCGTCCGAGTAGGGTCCGGGTCCGTTGATGTTGTAAGCGCCAAGGGTAAAGGCGGTGGCATTCGGAAGCGACGTGACGAGCATGGCTCGCGCAGGGGTGGCGGCAATGGCGACGACGGCGATGGTTGAGGCGAGGCGGGAAAGCAGCACGGTCGTCGCTCCAAGTCGATCACGTCGGTTTAACGCTGGCTAACGATCGGCGTCAACGCGTGCTTCGTCAGGAATCGTCGGGGCCGGATGAACGGTCGATTGACGGCAGGCCCTCGTCCGCTCTACATCCCGCCCTCGCTGTGTGGCGGACGTAGCTCAGTTGGCAGAGCGCCAGGTTGTGGTCTTGGATGTCGCGGGTTCGAGACCCGTCGTTCGCCCCAGTGATTTAATTAAAGCGTGGCGAGTAGCGCCGGGATCGTTGCCTTCACCTTGAAGTAGCCGGCGGTGCTGCGTGGCCAGACGGTGTCGTCCCACACGCGGCGGATGCGGTGCGCCGGCGGCAGGGCTCGAGCGGAGGGGCCGACGGGGGCCCAGGCCGTCACGATCGGCAGGCCATCGTTCCAGCCCGGCGACATCTCCGCAGCCGGGCAGCCGAAATGGGCTTGGGCGCGGGCCACGGCGTCTGCCAGGCTCGCGGCGTCGAACGCAGCCACGGCAGGGTCGGCGTCGGGCACGGAGGCTTGCAGGGCGACGACGCGGGCCACGCGGGCGCGGCCGAGCGGCAGGCTTTCGGGATGCAGGTCGTCCAGGTGCAGCAGCAGCGCCACGTCGCCCTCGGGCGCAGCGTCGGCGCGGGGCAGCGGGCGGGCGGCGCCGAGGTCCGGTTCGTCCAGTGGCTCGGGATGCTCGTTCAAGCCGCGCGGATGGAAGCGGCCCTCGGTGTAGCGGGCGATGTTTTCGGCCCGCGCGGCGTAGGTCTTGCCCCTCGTGTGCAGCCCGGCCACCCAGCGCCAGCTCAGCGTGTTGCTGGCCGGGTCGCCATCGACGAGGTGGCGCAGGAATAGGTCGGCGCCGAGCGTCCAGGGCAGGCCGAGAGAAAAGATCCAGATCGAGGCGAACCACATGCGGGTGTGGTTGTGCAGCCAATGCTCGGCCTGCAGCTCCTGCGCCCAGGCGTCGAACGCGTCGATCCCGGTGCGCCCCGCCACGGCCTGGTCGTAGGCGCGGCGCAGGCCGGGTTCGTGCTCGAGGCGCGCCTGGGCGGCCGCGAGGCGCGCGGTGTAGTCGCCCCATATCTGCGGCCGGGTCTCGAGGTGGCCTTTGAAGTAGGTGCGCCACAGCACCTCCTGCACGAATTTCTCGCCGGCTTCTGCCTGGCCCTCGTGCGCGACGCGGACGGCCTCCTCCTCCAGCACCATGCGGCGGCGGAGCCAGGGGGAGAGGGCGGCAGTGGTGGGCGAGGCGCCGGGTCCAGGGTCGGTGTTGCGGTTTGCCGCGTAGTGGCGGCCCAGTCGGGGCGATATGGCTTCGAGGCGGGCGAGCCCGGCGTCGCGGGTGGGCGTGAATGTCGGCATCGCCCAAATATGGGCCTCAGACGAAGCATGCCAGCCTTGCATGGACCGTTTCCCTTTGCGGCGCGGCATGCTTCACTCCGCGCTCGATCACGGGAGAGTGCGTTCGATGAAGCGTTTCGGGATTCTGCTGCTGTCGTTCGCGGTCCTGCTCGCCCCCCGCGCCCGCGCGGCGGACGACATCCTGGTGGGTGCGATCTACCCGTTGACGGGCAACGCGGCGCAGATCGGCGCGGACGCCAAGATGGCGATCGAGACGGTGCTCGAGGTGATCAACGGCACGCACGAGCCGGTGCCGATGCTGATGGGCAAGGGCGGCGGCCTTGACCGGCTGGGCGGGGCCAAGGTCCGCGTGGTGTTCGCCGACCACCAGAACGACCCGCAGAAGGCCCGCGCGGAGGCCGAACGGCTGATCACGCAGGACAAGGTGGTGGCCATCATCGGCAGCTACACGAGCGCCACGGCGGCCACGATCAGCCAGGTCGCGGACCGTTACGAGGTGCCTTACATCTCGATGGACAACTCGTCCCCGAGCCTGCACAAGCGCGGCCTCAAGTGGTTCTTCCGCACGAGCCCGCACGACGAGATGTTCACGGAGGCCATGTTCGACTTCTTCAAGGAGGTCGGCGCCAAGACCGGGCACCCGGTCAAGAGCGTGGCGCTGTTCTACGAGGACAGCATCTTCGGCGCGGACAGCAGTGCCGTGCAGCGGAAGCTTGCGGCGGACAACAAGATCACGGTGTCCGCCGACATCAAGTATCGCGCGAACTCCCCCAGCCTGAGTGCGGAGGCGCAGCGGCTGAAGGCGGCCAATGCGGACGTGCTGATGCCGTCCAGCTACACTTCGGACGCCATCCTGCTGGTTCGGAGCCTGGCCGAGATCGGGGCGAAGCCGGGCGCGATCATGGCGCAGGCGGCAGGCTTCCAGGAGCAGTCGTTCCTGACGGCAGCCGGGCCGCTGGCCGAGGGCGTGCTGAGCCGCTCGAGCTTCGCAGCCGACGCGACCAAGAGCCGCCCGGCGATCGTGGTGGTGAACGGGGCGTACAAGGCGAAGTCGGGCAAGGACCTGAACGACAACACGTCCCGCCAGGTGGTGGCGGTGCAGGTGCTGGCGGACGCGATCAACCGCGCCGGCTCGAGCAAGCCGGACGACATTCGGAAGGCATTGATGACGACGAACGTGCCGGGCGACCAGACGATCATGCCGTGGAAGGGCGTCCGGTTCGACGAGACCGGACAGAACGTGGATGCGACACCGGTGATCCAGCAGGTGGTGAACGGCGTGTTCGTGACGGTGTATCCGGCGGCGGTGGCCGTGCGCGAGCCGGTGTGGAACGTCGGCAAGTAATGGGGGGCGCGAGGATGGAACGTCGGGGGCTGGCCGCTGCGGCTGCGGTGACGATGGCTGGGTTGGTCGGCACCGCCCGGGCGCAGAGCTCGGGTGGGGCGGAGAGCACGTTCGAGCGGGTCAACCGTACGAAAACCATGCGGATCGCGGCGCTGCCCGGTGAGCTGCCGTATTTCCAGAAGGACCTGGCGAGCGGCGAATGGCGCGGGGCGGCGATCGAGTTCGCGCGCGACATCGCCAAGGTGTTCGACGCGAAGCTCGAGTATATCGAGAGCACCTACGGTGGATCGGTGCTCGACCTGCAGAGCAACAAGATCGACCTCGCCTTCGCGCTGGGGCCGACGCCGCAGCGGGCGCTGTCGATCGGTTTCACGCGGCCGTTCTTCATCCACGCCTACGGCACGCTGGCCAGGAAAGGGTTTGCGCCCAAGACCTGGGCAGACCTGAACAACCCGGACGTGCGGGTCGTGTGCGACATCGGCAGCCTGCACGAGACGGCGGCCCGGCGTTATGCCCCCAAGAGCCAGATCACGGCACTCAAGACGCGGGACGAGGCCACGCTGTTCTTCCAGTCGGGCCGGGCGGACGCGTTCATCTCGGCGGCGATGCTGGGCTTGTCGACGGTGGGCAAGAACAAGCAGATGGGGCCGTTCTACATGCTGACCGGGCCGCTCGTGGCGCTGCCCAGCTGCTTCGGGCTGCGGCGGGAGGCCGACACCCGGTTCCTCGACGTGGTCAACGCCTGGATCGACTACAACCGCGGCACCGGGCAGATCCGGGAATGGCTGCTGGGCGGCCTCGCGCTGAACGGCGTGACGCCCGAGGACGTGCCGGCCGAAGTCACGTTCTGAGGCAGGTCCGGCTGAGGCCGCTTGCGGGTGTAGCGGATGGGGTATGAATGGAGCTTCGGCTTCCTGCTCCGCTACACGCACCTGTTTTGGGTCGGCACCTACACCACGCTGGCCTATACCATCGGGACGGTGGTGCTCGGGCTCGCGATCGGGCTCGTGCTCGGGCTCGCGCGGCTGTCGCGGTCGCGGCTCGTCAACGTGCCGCTGGTGGGCTTCATCGAGGTGTTCCGCTGCACGCCGCTGCTGGTCCAGATCGTGTGGTTCTACTACGCCCTGCCGGTGATCCTGGGCCTGCAGATCCCGGCGGCGCTGGCCGCCACGCTCGTGCTCAGCTTTTACACAGGGGCATTCTATGCGGAGATCTTCCGCGGCGGCATCCTCTCGATCGAGGCCGGGCAGTGGGACGCGAGCCGGGCGCTGGGCCTGCGCTGGCTACCGGCGATGTGGAGCGTGATCCTGCCGCAGGCGGTGCGGCGGATGGTGCCGCCGTTCATGAACCAGTCGATCATCCAGCTGAAGAACACGTCCCTGGTGAGCACGATCGCAGTGCCGGACCTGCTCTATCAGGGCACGCTGATCACAGCCGACACGTATCGCCCGCTCGAGACCTACACGGCGGTGGCGATCATCTATTTCGCATTGCTGTTCCCGGCCACGCGGCTGGTGCAGCGCTACGAGCAGAAGCTCGGGGCACGACAATGAAAGGGAGCGCCATGGCACGTTGGATGCGGTTCGAGGCGAATGGCCACGAGGGGTTCGGGACGGTCGAGGGCGACCACGTGGCCGTCCACACGGGCGACATGTTCGGCCAGGCACAGCCGACGGGCCAGTCGCTGCCGCTCGTCGGGCTGCGCGTGCTGCCGCCGTGCCGCCCCACCAAGATGGTGGCGCTATGGAACAATTTCCGTGCGCTGGGGGCCAAGCTCGGGCAGGAGCCACCGGCCGAGCCGCTCTGGTTCCTCAAGGCGTCGTCCTGCTTCGAGGGGCAGGACGCCGTGGTGCACCGGCCGCGCGGCTACACGGGGCGCGTGGTGTTCGAGGGTGAGCTCGGCATCGTGCTCGGCAAGCAGTGCCGGGGTGCCACGGCCGAGGAGGCGGCGGCTGCGATCTTCGGCTTCACGTGCATCGACGACCTGACGGCCGTGGACATCCTCACGCGGGATCCGTCGTTCCCGCAATGGGCCCGGGCGAAGAGCTGCGACGGGTTCGGCCCGTTCGGCCCTGTCGTCGCGACCGGGCTCGATGCCGCGACCCTCGTGGTCCGCACCGTGGTGAACGGCGCCGAGCGGCAGAGCTACCCCATCAGCGACATGGTGTTCCCGGCGGCGACCATCGTGCAGATGATCTCCCAGGAGCTCACGCTCGAACCCGGCGACGTGATCTGCTGCGGCACCTCGGTTGGCGCCGGGTCGCTCAAGGGCGAGCGCAGCGTGGTGGAGGTGAGCATCGAGGGCATAGGCACGCTGCGCACGACCTACGTCGACGCTTAAGCCGTGTCCGGCACGGTGCTCGAATCGTTCACCTATGCGCTCGTGGCGCTGCTGGTGATCTTCGACCCGCCCGGCACGGCGGTCCTGTTCGCGACCATGACGCCGACGGACACGCGGGCGGAGCGGGCCGAGCAGGCGCGGCGGGCGTGCCTGATCGCGCTCGTTGTGCTGGCGGCCTTCGGACTGCTCGGCGAGGGTCTGCTGCGGGCCCTCGGCATCGGGTTGCCGGCGATGAAGGTGGCGGGCGGCGTGCTGCTGTTCCTGACGGCGGCGGACATGGTGACGGCCAAGAACGCGCTACGGGCGACTCCGGCCGAGCAGGAGGCGGCCACGCGCACGACGGAGGACATCAGCGTGTTCCCGCTCGCCATCCCGCTGCTGGCCGGGCCGGGCGCGATGACGACGATGGTTTTGCTGCGGAGCGAAGCCGGGTCCGACCCGTGGCGCGTGGTGGCCATCGAGCTGGCGCTGGCGGTGTCGCTGGGTGTGACGCTGGTGGCGCTCTTGCTCGCGAGCCAGGTGCGGCGGCTGCTGGGCGAGACGGGCGGGCACGTGATCGGGCGTGTGCTGGGCGTGCTGCTCGCAGCCCTTGCGGCGCAGATTGCGATGGATGGGCTGCGCGAATCGCTGCGGCCGTGAGCGCGGGCGTTGCACTTCGTCACGCGCGCTGAAACAAGGATGTTACAAGCCCGGGTTAACGTCTCCCATCGTCTTTGAGGGAGGTGTCGATGATCAAGCTGTTGGGGGCGGTCGCGCTCGTGCTGGTGGCGACGGCGGCGGGCAGCCGTTCGGCGGAGGCCTACTGGGTGCGAGGCGGCTGGGGGTGGCGGGCACCGGTCGTGGTCGTCGGGCCACCCGTGGCGTACGGGCCCCCGGGCTATGCGCCGTATTGGGTGCGGCCGCACTACGACCGTTGGGGCCGCTGGGTGCCGGGGCACTGGCGATGAGCCCGGCCGTGACCGCCTTGGGCCGTGCCGTTCGCGCTGCCTTGGCGATCATGCTGCTGGGTGGCGCACTGGTGCTGAGCGGATGCGTGGTCGTGCGCTAGCCTGGCCGGGCGCCAGGAATTACGGCCGCGGTGGCTGGTGGGCGCCCGAGCGAGGCTGGTGAGGGATCAGGCGCCCTCGACCACCTTGCTCAGCATGGCCGCATGGTGCGGGCAGGAGCGGCGCTTGCGGAGTCGGACGGCGTAGCCCCCGAGCTTGGCATTCGGGTCCGGGTCGGGCAGCACCACATCGGCGAAGGCGTCCCAGTCGGCCTGGTCCATCTCTTCGGCGCTCCGGACAGACAGGTCGTTCAGCGTCTCGTCCTGATAGGCGAGCTGCGGGATGGGCTGGACCTGGAGGAACGGCACCTGGGCGCGCAGGCGGACGGGGAAATCCGTGCGGGTGATGCGAAAATTGCTGAACAGCGGGCCGAACCAGTGGTCGGTCTCGACGATGCCCTCCCAGCCGGAAAGGCCGGAGGTCGCGGGCAGGTTGATCGGGTGGCGGACTATGAGGCTCCAACCCGGGCGCGTTCGGGCAAGCAGGCCGGTCCAGATCTGGACGGCGCCGAGCTCGGGCAGGGCAGTCAGGAACGGTGGCGAGTAGCCCTGCAGGCCCTCGGGGGCAAGCTGATCGAACTCGTGGGCAAAGCCTGGAAACTGCACCGCTCCATTGGAAGCGCCTGAAAGCGGCAACCAGGCTACGGCGTCCCCATAGGACCAGAAGACCTGCTCTCCGTCCCACATGAGCTGGATGTCGATCGGAGGGAAGAGCCACCACCCGAACCCTGTGGCCGTAGTAAGCGCATCGCACCACCGCATGGCGCGGCCCGGGAGGTATCCAGCGCCTGAGCGGTCGGCCCGCTTGGGGGGTCGGCCGCCCGGGATCAGCTGGACGAAATCCGCCACGGGTTGGCGTGGGGGGATGGCGCCATCTGCCATGGAGCGACCTCGTTCGACGAAGATTGGATAATGTCGCGTCACCGGTCGGCGCGCAACTTCGGCGCTCATATGGAAACGGCAGGCGACCGCCCTTGGACGATGCCTGCCGGTCGACCAGATTTGGCGCGGCCGAGGCCGCGCCGACCTGCTTAGAAGCGCATCATGCCAGCGCCGACGACGACCTTGCCGGTGTCACGGGTGGCCTTCGTGGCAAAACGCATCATGCCGGCGCCAAGCTGGACGCGGCCGCTATCCTTGGTGGCGGGCTTGACGGGGGCGGTCTTGACGGTCTTCGACATCTTTTTCGATCTCCGGCGGCGTTATTGCCTCGGACACTATGGAGGCCACCTGTCAGCGCTTTGTTAAAAGTCGATTAAGTAACAATCAACGACAGAGAAGATACGCATGAAAATCGTTTCGTGACAATTCCTGACACGAGATACAATCGCGATTCGCGTTGGTTTGTCGCTTTTTACCCCGCAACCACGCCCATGCATGAAAAACGCGCCCGGGCCGTCGCGTCCGGATACGCCTGCTCGACGGCGCGCGCTATCGCGGTCAGGCGCTCACATTCCGCCCAGTCCTGCTTGCCCGCTGCCACCGCGGCATCGTTGCAGAGGTGCCGGTAGGTCACCGCCACCGCCGCTTCTTGCACTTTCGTCCGCATTGCACCCTCGAAGGCTTCGGCCACCCCGCGTAGCACGACCAATCTAAGTTTCAGCGCCGTCCAGCGCCACTCAGGTCTAGGTGAGTTTTGTCGAACAAGGTTGACGCCGCGTGTACGCCGCCGCCGCCCGAGACGACGCACACGCGCCATTAACCGCTTTGGTCCCATCGTGACCGCCTTCCAGCGTGAGGCATGTCCGTGACGCTCCAAACTGCTCGGTCTTCAGCCCGAGTGACCGACCACGCCGCCCTCGCCCAACGCCTGCTTGCGCAAGGGGACCAGCAGCGGGGGCTCGCGGCCCTGGTGGCCGCATCCCAGGCTGCGCCGCACGACGTCGCCATCCATGTCTCGGTCTGCTCCGTGCTCAACGATCTGGGCGAACACGAGGCAGCCGCGGGGGCAGGGCTCACGGCAGTGGCGCTGGATGGGCGGAATGCCCGGGCGCAGGGCGAGCTGGGGCGCGCGCTGTACCTGGCCGGACGTCCGGATGCGGCGATGCGGTTCTGTGCCCGGGCGGTCGTGCTCGCGCCACGCAACCTCGGCGCGCTCATCAATTTCGGTGCGGTGCTGTATGCGCTGGGGCAGTTCGACCGCGCGCTCGCTGCAGCGCGGGATGCCGTCGCGCTCGCGCCCGACCACGTGCAGGCCCGGAGCAACCTGGCCTTGGCGCTCGAGGCGGCCGGCGCTTACGCCGACGCGGAGGCGGAGTCGCGCCGGGCGCTCGCCCTCGAGCCAGGCAGCCCTGCGCTCCAACACAACCTTGCGTCCCTGCTGCTGGCCGGCGGTGCACTGACGCAGGACGCCTGGGCGTTGTACGAAGGCCGCTTCGGCCTCTCGCGCGTGGCGCAGCAGATCGGTGCCGTACCGCGCTGGGCGGGCGAGGATGTCCGGGGGCGCACGGTGCTGGTGCATGCCGAGCAGGGCGCGGGCGACACGATCCAGTTTGCGCGCTACCTCCCTTTGCTTGCGGCGCGGGGGGCCAGGGTCGTCTTCGCCGTCGACCGCTCGCTGCTCCGACTGATGACCGGGCTCGAGGGGGTGGACGAGGTCGTGGAGGCCGGGCGCGCGCTGCCGCTGTTCGACGTGTTTTGCCCGGTGGCCAGCCTGCCGGCAGCGTTCGGCACCACGCTGGACACGATCCCGCGGGCCACTCCCTTTAACTATGAGCCCGGTGCCCCGAGGGCGGGCCCGCTCCGGGTGGGCCTGGCCTGGGCCGGCAACCCGGCCTTCGTGCACGACCGGCTCCGCTCGATCGACGATGTCGCCATCCGCGCGTTGGACGGGGCCGAGGGCGTCGAGTTCCACAACTTGCAGAAGGGCAAGACCCCGCCCTTCCCAATGCAGGACCGGATGCCGGAGGTCGCGGACTTTGCCGACACGGCGTCGATCATTGCCGGGCTGGACATGGTGGTGGCGGTCGACACGGCGGTCGCGCACCTGGCCGCCTCGATGGGCAAGGAGGTCGTGCTGCTCAGCCGCTTCATGGGTTGCTGGCGCTGGCTGCGGGACCGCGCGGATTCGCCCTGGTATCCGACGCTCGAGATCCTCCGGCAGCCTGCGCCAGGGGCGTGGTCGCCGGTGCTGGCCGCAGCACGCCGGACGCTCGTGGCCAGGGCGGCGTGCACCACGGACCGGTGCTCCGGCCGCATGCCGCCCCATTGACGGCGCGGGCCGTGCAACGGAGTGTCCGGGCGTCGTCCAGGAGTCGCACCGTGCCGCTGTCCCGCCGCTTCGCAACTTTCGCCGCCCCCGTCGCGGGCCTCCTTCTCCTTGCGTCCGCCTGCGCTCCCATGCCGCAGGCGCCGACGCTCGTGGTGTTCTTCACCGCCAACTCGGGAGACCTCGACGAGCCCGCCCTCGCCGCGGTGAACCGGGCGGCCGATGTGGCCCGGGCCACGCCGAACCGGCCGGTGATCGTGTCGGGGTACGCGACGAGCATCGGCACCGCCGCCACCAACCAGACGCTGTCGCAGCTTCGGGCGCAGATCGTGGCCGATGCGCTGGTGTCGCGCGGCGTGGACCGCTCACGCGTGATCGTGCGCCCCCGTGGCGAGACGCAGGCCGACCCTGGGATCGAGAGCCGCCGTGTGGAGATCAGCTTCGCTCGCTGAGCCGGGTGCGTCCGCGCCCGGCAGCCCGCACGAGGTCCTGCGCCGCACGTTTGGCTTTCCCGCATTCCGCGGTTTGCAGGAAGCCGCAATCGAGCATGTGATGGCTGGCGGGGACGCGCTCGTCCTGATGCCCACGGGCGGCGGCAAGAGCCTGTGCTACCAGGTGCCGGCGTTGTGCCGGCGGGGCACGGCCATCGTCGTCTCGCCGTTGATCGCGCTCATGGACGACCAGGTGGCGGCCCTGCGCCAGCTCGGCGTCGCGGCCGGCGCGCTGCATTCCGAGGTGGAGCCGGACGTGGCGCAGGCCACCTCGAGCGCGCTCGATGGCGGGCGGCTCGACCTTGTCTATGTGTCGCCAGAGCGGCTGCTGATGCCTGGCACATTGGAGCGGCTGAGCCGGCTCGAGGTCGCGCTGATCGCGATCGACGAGGCGCATTGCGTGAGCGCGTGGGGCCACGAGTTCCGGCCCGAGTACCGCGGCCTCGCCCAGCTCGCGCAGCGCTTTCCCGGGGTGCCACGCATCGCGCTGACCGCCACGGCCGATGCGCGGACCCGGACCGATATCCTGGCCGCGCTCGACATGCACGAGGCTCGCGTGTTCACGGCAAGCTTCCACCGCCCGAACCTGCACATCGCGGCCCGCGCCAAGGAGGGCGAGACGGCCGAGCTGATCGAGGTGCTCGAGCGGCACCGCGGCGAGGCCGGGATCGTGTATTGCGGCAGCCGCAACAAGACCGAGCGGATCGCACACCGGCTCTCGGGCAAGGGGTTCATGGCGCTGCCGTTCCACGCCGGGCTGTCGGCGCTGGAGAAGCGGGTCGGGCTCACGCGCTTCCGCAGCGGGGAGCCGCTCGTGGTGGTGGCGACGATCGCGTTCGGCATGGGGATCGACCGGCCGGACGTGCGGTTCGTCGTGCACCTGGACATGCCGGACAGCCCGGAGGCGTTCTATCAGCAGATCGGCCGGGCCGGGCGCGACGGAGACCCGGCGGAGACCATGCTGCTCTATGGCGGCGAGGACATCGCACGGGCGCGGCATTGGCTCGCGCAGAGCAGCGCACCCGAGGCGCAGAAGCAGGTGATGCGCGAGCGGCTGGAGGCGATGATCCAGCTGACCGAGACGGCGCAGTGCCGCACGCGCACGTTGCTCGCCTGCTTCGGCGAGGCGCTTCCGCAGGATTGCGGCCACTGCGACGTTTGCCGCAACCCGGTGCGCCTGGTGGATGCCACTGTAGAGGCGCAGAAGGTGCTGTCGGCCATCTACCGCACCGGGCAGATGTTCGGGGCAACCCACGTGGTGAACGTGTTGCGTGGGGAGGCGTCGCCGATGGTGGACAAGCACCGCCACGACCAGCTGTCGACCTGGGGCGTGGGCAAGGACCGCTCGGGCCCATACTGGCGCGGCGTGATCCGCCAGCTGATCGCGAAGGGTGCGATCCGGACGGAGAGCGGTGAGTATGCGAGCCTGGTGCTGGTGCCCGAGGCGGCGCGGCCGATCCTTCGCGCCGAGCAGGTGGTGATGTTGCGGGACGAGCCCGAGCGCCCGGCCCGGCCGAAGGCGCGCGCGCCGGCGAGGGACCGCACGGCGGCCGTGTCCTCGCCGGACCGTCCACGCGGCCCGGGCGAGGAAGACCGTTTCGAGGCCCTTCGCGCGTGGCGGGCGGCCGAGGCGAAGCTGCAGGGCGTGCCGCCCTACGTGATCTTCCACGACAGCGTGCTACGGGAGCTTGCCGGCCTGCGGCCCTCCACGATGGATGCCTTGGGCGAGTTGCGCGGCGTCGGCGCCTCGAAGCTCGAGCGCTACGGTGCGGCCGTGCTCGGCATCGTGGCGCCGCCGTAAGGCGCTGGCTCCCGCGGCGCTGCGCACCGAATAACATGCGTCATTTGCCGGTGAGGGCCGTCGGGTCGCGTCAGGCCTGGCTCGGTTTGGACGCGAGCCGTATCAACAGGGCGTCGATCACGGCGCGGGCAAGGTGGCACAGCGCCCAAAGCTGCTGGTCGGTCGCGGTTTGGGGGCGCGTGTCGGCGACGGACAGCGTGCCGAGGGCCGTGCCGTCGGGGGCGACGAGTGCAACGCCGGCGTAGAAGCGCAATTTCGGCCGTCCAGTCACGTACGGGCTCGAACGAAAGCGCTCGTCCATCTGCGCATCGTCGACGACGAGCGGGCCGTTTCCCTCCATCGTCGCCGTGCAGAACGTGCCGAAGCGGGCGAGCTCGGTGCAACCCACCCCGAGCCGGGACTTCAGCCGGAGCCGGTCATTGTCGATCAGCGAGATGAAGGCAATCGGCACGCGGAAAATCTGCGCTGCGGTGAACACAAGGCGGTCGAACGCAATTTCGGCTGCATTGCCGACCTGTCGCAGGTCCTCGAGACAGAAGCTGGGGCGGAGCGAGACGTCGGCCGTGCTGTCCATGGTGCGAAGCCGCTCCAGGCTAGAGGGTCGAGATCGCAGGACCGCCCTGGACCGGCATGTCGTTTAGGTCAACATTGACACCCTGTCAGCCACCAGTGAACGCTGGGGAGCCATGCCGGCGGCAGGAGACGCGGCCTCGAGCGAGGCGGTATCGGGCGGTGCGGCCCGAAGGCGGGCGGGAAGGGCCTGGATGCCTGCCGCGTCGAGGTTGGCGAAAGCGATGCGGAGATGCGCCTGCTGGCCCGGCCCGAACGCCGTGCCGGGCAGGCCGACCGCGCCGCGCTCGGCAGCAAGCCAATCGGCGACGGCAGCGGCCCCGCGCTCCGCGAACGGGTGGCGGACATAGGCGAAGTAGGCCCCCACGGAGTCGAGCCGCCACCCAGGCGCCTCTGCCAGCGCCTGTCGCATGGCTTCGACACGGCCGTTCACCATGGTGCGGTTCGCCTCCCGCCAGTCCTGCAGCGCCGGGATGGCCCAGGTCAGCGCCGCCTGGATCGGGCGGCTCGGGCAAATGTGCAAGCAGTCGAGCGCCTTGACGAACTGCTGGACCAGCCCCGCCTCCGCCATGACTGCACCGAGACGGTGGCCCGGCACGCAATAGGCCTTGCTGAAGCTGTAAAGCCGCACAAGGTGCTTCGGCCAGTCCGGCCGCGTGAACAGGTCGTGGGCCCTCGCCTGCCCCTCGGGCAGGAAGTCGGCGTACGTTTCGTCGAGCACGAGCGTGATGCCGCGCCGAGCGCAGAGAGCGTGGAACCGGGCAATGGTCTCGGGCGGATACACGGCGCCGGTGGGATTGTTGGGCGTGATGAGCACGATGGCGCGGGTGGAAGCGTCGATCAGGCGCTCGGCCTCATCCGGGTCGGGCACGAACGCGGCCTCGGGGTGGCATGGCAGCGCGCGTGGCTCGATGCCGAGCATGGCGCAGGTCTGCTGATGGTTCCAAAACCAGGGCGTGGGCAGGATCACGCTGTCACCTCGCTGGGCAATCGACAGCATGGTGAGGAAGAAGGCCTGGTTGCAGCCGGCGGTGATGGCGATCTCGTCGGCAGCCACATCGGCGCCGTGAGTACGCGCCAGCTCGGCCGCGAGCGCCTCGCGCAAGAGCAGGTCGCCCTGGATAAGGCCATACTTGGCGTTTGCCGGATCCCGCGCGGCCTCGCCCAGGCGCTGCAACAGCTCGGGGTGCGGCGCCCATCCCGGTACGGCCTGGCACAGGTCCAGGGAAGGGCCGAGCCGCCCGTCGTAGCGGCGGCCGGCTGCTTGGGCTTCCATGATGGGCGGGGTTTCGATGCCGAGCAGGAGCGGGTTCGGGGTGGGCATGTCAGACCTCCGTGGCCAGCGCTCGACAACGCGGCTGAGCAGCGCAGAATGGGACCAACGCGCCATGGGGGAATTCGGCCATGTATCCCAACGTTCTTCTCCGACTTGATGACAGCTGGGTGGAAAGCCAGGGCGGTCGCGTTCTCGATGTCGTGAACCCGGCGACCGGCGATGTGGTTGGGACCGTGGCGCACGCCGAGCGGCCCGACCTGGATCGGGCGCTGGACGCCACGGTGCGGGGCTTCGCGGCCTGGCGCCGGGTGAGCGCATTCGATCGGAGCAAGGTGCTGCGCCGGGCCGCCGACCTGCTGCGGGAGCGGGCGGACATGATCGCGCGCCTGATGACGCAGGAGCAAGGCAAGCCGCTGGCCGAGGCGCGGATGGAGACGCTGGCGGGGGCGGACATCATCGACTGGTTCGCCGAGGAGGCGCGGCGCGTGTATGGCCGCGTCATCCCGGCGCGGGGCGAGGGCGTGATGCAGCTGAGCCTGCGGGAGCCGGTGGGGCCCGTGGCCGCGTTCACGCCGTGGAATTTCCCTATCAACCAGGCGAACCGGAAGATCGCAATCGCGCTGGCTGCCGGGTGCAGCATCATCGTGAAGGGGCCGGAGGAGACCCCGGCGAGCTGTGCGGAGCTGGTGCGGTGCTACGTGGACGCCGGACTGCCGGCCGGGGCGCTGCAGCTGGTGTTCGGGGTGCCGAGCGACATCTCCGAGTATCTCATCCCGCATCCGGTTATCCGGAAGATCTCGTTCACCGGGTCCACGCCCGTTGGGAAGCAGTTGGCGGCGTTGGCCGGGCTGCACATGAAGCGGGCGACGATGGAGCTGGGCGGGCACGCCCCGGCGATCGTGTTCGACGATGCAGACGTGGAGGCGGCAGCCAAGCAGCTCGCGGCGGCAAAGTTCCGCAACGCGGGCCAGGTGTGCGTGAGCCCGACGCGGTTCCTGGTGCAGGAGGCGGCGTATCCGGCCTTCGTGGAGCGGTTCACGGCGTTGGCCAAGGCGCTGAAGGTCGGCGACGGCATGGCGGAAGGCACGCAGATGGGGCCACTTGCCAATCCGCGCCGGGTCGCGGCGATGGAGGCGCTGATCGGGGATGCGGTGCAGCAGGGCGCGACCGTGCGGACCGGGGGCAAGCGGATCGGCAACACCGGCAATTTCTTCGAGCCGACCGTGCTGACGGAGGTGACGCCCGCCATGCGGGTGATGAACGAGGAGCCGTTCGGGCCACTCGCGGCCATCGCCTCGTTCCGCGGCATGGAGGACCTCATGGAAGAGGCGAACCGCCTGCCGTTCGGGCTTGCGAGCTACGCCTTCACGCGCTCGACCAAGTCGGCGGCCGCCGTGGCTGCCGGGGTTGAGGCGGGGATGATGACCATCAACCATATCGGCCTCGCGCTGCCCGAGGTTCCGTTCGGCGGCGTGAAGGATAGCGGCACGGGGAGCGAAGGCGGGGCGGAGGCGATCGACTCCTATCTCTCCATCAAGTTCGTGACCCAGGCCGCGTGATGCGGGAGCTACCGGCGGCGCTTGCGTTGCTGGCGAGTGCCGCCCCGGCTCGGGCGGACTTCTTCGACGATTTGCGGCGGACGTTCCAGAAGGACAGCCCGCGCACGTTCGAGGAGGACATCCCGCGGGCATTCGGGGCGAACCCGAGGAAGGGGCCGGCTCCGGTGGCGCCCGTGAAGCCGCCGCCGGAGAACTCTCAGCGGCGGTAGGCGTCGAGCACCGTGGCAGCCGGCCCGGCCTGGGCGCGCCAAGTGGCCACCACGCCGGCGCCCGCTCTGGCCAGGGCGGCGGCCACTTCGGGCGTGGGCTCCGCAATGGCCACGCCGTTCTGCCGCATGGTGGCGTAGTTGCGTGCGGTGCGCTGGGCGAGCGCCTGCCATTGCAGCCCCTCGGTCTCGGCCGCGGCGGCGTCGACCGAGATGCGGCCTGATTCGTCGAGTGCGGCATAGGCCGTGTCCGACACCGTCGTGAACGAGAGCGGCATGGCGTAGCCGATGGCGAGGAAGTGGCGCGTAACCTCCCATAGTCGCCGCCCGGCGCCGCCGTCGCCTGACGAGAGCACGGCGCGGACGCTGCCATCGCGCAGGCGCGGCATGGCGTCGGCGAAGGAGAGCTCGGTTGCCACCAGGCCAGCGGCGTTCATCACCTGGGTGCTGGTAGCGTCGTAGGTGCGGATGGACAGGGCGTGCAAGGCGGCAGCGTCGGGCAGGGGGTTTCTGGACCAGATGCCGGTCGCGGGCCAGGGCGTGGCGTAGAGCAGGCGCTGGCCGCGGGCAGCAAAGGCGCGCTCGTACGCGGGGCGGGCGGCCACGTAGAGGCGGCGCGCCTGGTCCTGCGTGGTAGCGACGAAGGGGAGGGACGAGAGCTGGAACACCGGGTCGAGCCCCGCCAGCGACCCGGCGAAGGCGTCGCCGACCTCGAGTCGGCCGGACTGGACG
Organism: Acetobacterales bacterium; assembly: GCA_038229135.1. GTDB lineage: Bacteria > Pseudomonadota > Alphaproteobacteria > Acetobacterales > Acetobacteraceae > JBBROS01. The sequence goes on along the minus strand of JBBROS010000020.1, from coordinate 47,339 downwards.
GCCGCAGGGATGGTGGCGGAGCGGAGGCCGTCGGGCGCGTCGTAGCGGGGCACCACGCGGACGGGGCTGCGCTCTGCGAGCAGGCGCGCGAAGGTGGCGAGGCCCTCGCCGGGCATGGCGGTGGCAGGGTATTCGGTGGCGGCGCGCCAAGTGGTCTCGCCGCTTTGGGCCTGGGCGGGGAGGGTGAGCAGGGCGGACAAGAGCAACCAGCGCCAACGTCTGAGTGTCGTCGCGAGCGAAGCGTGGCGGTACAGGGCCCGTTCAGCGCAGGCGCGTCGCCCCTGGATCGCCAGGCCTTCGGCTTGCGATGAAGGTGCTATCGCGGTCATGGGGGGCTCCTAGCCAAACGTCTCCAGCAGATCGTCCACCTGCGCCGGCGTCAGCGTCCGCGACGGGCGCCCTTCCAGCAGCAGCGCCAGGCGGGCGGCCTCCTCCAGCTCCTCAGCGGCGTTCACCGCATCCACCAGCGTTGCCGCGCTCACGACGGGGCCGTGATTGGCGAGCAGCACGGCCCGGGCAGTGAGGGCGGCGGCGTGCACGGCCGGCTCCATCGCGGCGTCGCCAGGACGGTAGTAGCGCACGGTGGGCAGGGTGCGGCCAATGCGCATCACGAAGTAGGGGGTGAGCGGCGGGATGGGGTTCGGGTCGTCCAGCGCGGCCAGGCAAGCGATGGCCGTGGCGTGGGTGGAGTGCAGGTGGACCACGGCACCGGCCTCGGGGCGGGCCTGGTAGAAGGCGCGGTGCAGGAAGACCTCCTTGGACGGCTTGTCGCCGGACAGGTGGGCCCAGTCGGGCCCGAGCTTCGACAGACGCCCGGGATCGATGCGGCCCAGGCTCGAGTTGGTGGGGGTCATGAGCCAGCCATCCGGCAGGCGCACGCTGATGTTGCCCGCGGTGCCGACGGAGTAGCCGCGGGCGAACAGGCTGCCGGCGAAGTGGGCAAGCTGGTCGCGAAGCTCGTTCTCTGTCATGCGGGCGCGCGCTCGAAGGCTTGCAGGAAGAAGTCGCGGCCTCCGAAGTTGCCGCTCTTGAGCGCGAGGAGCAGGGCCGGGCCGCTGCCCTCGGCGCGGGTCCAGGGTACGCCGGGGTCGATCTCGGGGCCGATCTGCAGCCGCGTGATGCCGAGCGTCTCGACCACGGCGCCGCTCGTCTCCCCGCCGGCCACGACCAGGCGGCGCACCCCGGCGGCGACCAGGCCCTGGGCGATGCGGGCCATGGTGTGCTCCACGAGGCTGCCCGCCGCGTCGCGCCCGAGCCGGGCCTGGAGCGCGGCCACACGGTCGGGCGGGGCGGAGGCGGCGATGACCACGGGCGTGCCGCCGAGCTTGTCCGCGGCCCAGTCCAGCGCCTGCCGGGCCAGTGCGTCCGCGTCGGGCGTGGCCAGCGGGTCCAGATCCAGCGTCGGCAGCCGGTCCCGCGCGGCGCCGAGTTGGTAGAGGGTCGCGCGGGAGCAGGAGCCGGCGAGCACGGCGGCGTGGCCTTGCACGGGGGCGAGCGCGTCCGCCGCATGTGCGCCCAGGAGCCCGGCGCGGCGGTAGTTCTCCGGGAGGCCCATTGCGACGCCGGAGCCGCCCGTGATGAGCGCGTGCTGAGCCACGGCCTCGCCGATCGCCATCAGGTGCGCGTCCGTCAGCGCGTCCACGATTGCGTAGCGGCGGCCCTGCTCGCGTGCCAGGCTGAGCGCGTCGCGGATGGCGCCCGGGCCGCGCTCGAGGGTTGGGTAGGGCACGAGGCCCACGGTGCCGTCCGTCTGGCGGGAGAGGACGCGAACCAGGTTCGGGTCCCGCATGGGGGTCAGCGGATGGTCCTGCATGCCGCTCTCGTGCAGGGGCACGCCGTTCACGAACAGGTGGCCCTGGTAGACGGTGCGGCCGTTGGCGGGCAGCGCCGGGCAGGCGATGGCGAAGCCGGTGCCGAGGGCGGCGACGAGCGCGTCGGCGACCGGGCCGATGTTGCCGCCATCCGTGCTGTCGAAGGTGCTGCAGTATTTGAACATGTACTGGCGGCACCCGGCACGCTGCAGCCAGGCCAGGCTCTCGAGGCTCATGCGCACGGCCTGGGCGGCCGGGATGGTGCGGGATTTGAGGGCGACGACGATGGCATCGGCATCCGGCACCGGGTCGTCGGCGCCGGGAACACCGATGAGCTGGACGGCGCGCATCCCGTTGCGAACGAGCATGGAGGCGAGGTCTGTGGCGCCGGTGAAGTCGTCGGCGATACAGCCCAAGAGAGAATGGGCGAGAATGGGCATTCAGTGCTCCAGCAGGCCGAGGAACGCGCGGGCCTGCGTCTCCCAGCCCGGGAGGTCCTGCCCGGCCTGCCAGGCACCTTCGGCCATGGCGGCGCGAAAGGCGGTGTCGAAGATCGCGCGGCGGAGGCACTTGCCGTAGGTGACCATGTCGTCCGGCCTGCACAGCACGCCGGCGTGCACGGGGAGGATGGCGGCGGTCTCGCCCACCTCGGTGGCTACGGCCGGGATGCCGCGGCGGAGTGCCTCGGCCACAGCGGCGGGCCAGCCCTCCCAGGCGGACGCTGATAGGAAGAGGTCCGTGCGGGCCCATTCGGCCTCCAGCGCGTCCGGGCTGGGGTCGGGCAGGAGCGTGACGCGGTCCGTGAGGCCCAGGGAGGCGGCGAGCGGCGCCAGGGTGGCGGCGTGGGCGGCGTCACGCCGGGCGTCTCCGGCGATCGTGAGAGTCCAGTCGAGGTCGGTGAGGCGGGCCAGGGCCTGCAACAGGCGGTCGAGGCCCTTGCGCGGCGTGAGCACACCCGCGGCGAGAAGATGGCAGGCGCCCCCGGAGCCGGGGCTCCGCGGAAGGACGGGCAGACCGGGGCGGAGCAGCGCAGGCGGAGCAAGGCCGTATAGCTCCACGAGGCGGTCGGCGACGGTGGTGCTCGTGGCGATCACCCGGCGCATGCGTGGCAGCAGCGCGCGCTCCACGGCATGCACCGCCTCCCGCGCCGACCGGTCCTGCCCGGCTGCGGCGGACACGTGGTGGACGATGACGATGGGGTGGAGCGCCACCAGGTGTTCGGCCGCGCGCTCCAGCCAGGGCAGGAGCAGGCCGTCGATGATCGGCACCGCGCCACGGGGCAGCACGTCCGGGCTGTGCCGGACGTCGACCGTGGCACCCAGGTCCCGCAGGGCCGGAACCAGCCCGGCGTTGAACGCCTGGCCGCCGCCGGGGGGCTCGGGGGAGGGGGTGAGGAAGACGAGGTGCATGAGCCGCCGGTATCACGGGTGGGGCGGGGTTGCTACCGGGGAGGCGTGTCCAACGACAGCAAAGGCCTGCGCGCCCCGGTTCCCATCTCGCCGATCCTTGCAGTCCTGGTCGTCATCGCGAGCGAAGCGTGGAGGCCCAGGACCGGCATATGGCAGGCCGGTGGCCCCTGTTCGCGACGCCTCCGGCTCGAAATGACGGACCTCGTGCATCGTTGCGTATCGGAGGCCGAGGGCGGCATGAAGACGGAGCATCCGACTTGTCGTAACCGACGGGCGTGCGGGCGCTATCGTTGCCGGGCTTCCTTGATTTCGAGCTTGAACCCCAAATGGCTCTGCACGAAGCCGAGGCGCGCGTAGAAGCGCTGGGCGTCGTGCCGGGCGGCGTTGGTGGTGAGCTGCATGGAGCCGGCGCCCATGGCAGTGGCGCGGCGCATGGCCTCCTGCATCAGGGCGGCGCCGATCCCGTGGCCGCGGCGATGGGACGCGACGCGGACGCCTTCCACCTGGGCGCGGGCGAGGCCGCGTTGGCTGACGCCGTGGAGGATGTCGAGCTGCAGGCAGCCGACGACGGCATCCCCCTGCTCGGCCACCAGAACGATGCCGCCCTGGGCCGTCATGGCGCGGAACCCGGCCGCATAACCGCGCGGGAGCGGCGGGCCGGGCTCCTCGCGGCCGCCGCCCAGGACGTCGTCGGCCAGCAGGGCGACGATGGCGGGAAGGTCCGCCTCCGTCGCCTCGCGGAGCGTCAGGTCAGGCAAGTGCAGCGGGGGCACGCGCTGCCTGGATGGCCACCCACACCCGCTCCGGCGTCGCTGGCATGTCGACCAGGGGCACGCCGATCTGGCGCAGCGCGTCTACCAGTGCGTTCATCACGCTCGGCAGCGCGCCGGCGCAGCCGGCTTCGCCGCAGCCTTTGGCGCCAAGCACGTTGGTGCGGGCCGGCACCGGGTGGCTGCCCATCACGAAGCCCGGCAGGCCGCCGGCATGGGGCAGGGCGTAGTCCATGAACGAGCCGGTCACGAGCTGGCCATCCTCGTCGTAGGCTATGCTCTCGTGGAGGATCTGGCCGATGCCCTGGACCACGCCACCATGTGCCTGGCCCTCGACCAGCATCGGGTTAATCATCACCCCGAAATCGTTCATCATGCTGTATTTCACGACCTCGACGATGCCGGTGTCCGGGTCGAGCTCCACCTCGGCCACGTGGCAGCCATTGGGGTAGGCGCTGGGCGCGCTCTCATGGATGTGGCGCACGTCCAGCGCGCCCGGATGCCGGGCTGCGAGCTCCATGATGCCGATGCCGCGGTCCGTGCCGGCGATGGCGAAGCGGCCACGCTCGAACTCGATGTCGGCGGGCGCAGCCTCGAGCTCGTCGGCAGCAAGGGTGCGGCCCTGCTCGATGCAGATGGCGCTCGCCTCCACGATGGCCGCACCGCTGGCCATGATGGACTTGCTGCCGCCCGTGCCGCCGCCGGCGATGAGCTGGTCGCTGTCGCCCTGCACCAGCCGCACGGCCTCGAACGGGACGCCGAGGCGGTCGCACAGCACCTGGGCGAAGGGCGTCGCGTGGCCCTGGCCGTAGTCCAGCGTGCCTGTGGTGATGGTCACGGTGCCGTCCTCGCCGAAGGTGATGCCGCCCATCTCCTGCGACGGGGGCGCCGTGACCTCGAGGTATTGGCCGATCCCGCGGCCGCGGACGCGGCCCCGGCTGCGGCTGTCCTTGGCGCGGTCGGCGAACCCGTCCCACTCGGCCTGGTCCAGCGCGCGCTCGAGCACGGCGGGGAAGTCGCCGCTGTCGTATTCGGTGCCGGCCGGGGTGCGGTAGGGCATCTGCTCCGGCTGGATGTGGTTGCGCCGCCGCAGCTCAACGCGGTCGATCCCCATCTCGAGGGCGGCCGTCTCCACGAGGCGCTCCATGTAGTAGTTGCCCTCGGGCCGCCCGGCGCCGCGATACGGGCCTACGGGCGTGGTGTTGGTGAACACGCAGCGGCTCGTCACCTCGATCAGCGGGGTCGCGTAGACGCCCACCGCGTTCTTGGTCGTGTTGCTCGTGGGTGGGATGGTGGTCGCGTTGCTGAGGTAGGCGCCCAGGTTGCCGAACACCGTCATGCGAAGCGCGAGGAACTTGCCGTCGGCGTCCAGCGCCAGCTCGGCGTCGCAATGATGGTCGCGGCCATGGGCGTCGCTCAGGAACGAGTCCGAGCGGTCGTCCGTCCATTTCACCGGGCGGCCGAGCAGGCGGGCGGCGACGAGGAGGGCCGGGTATTCCGGATAGACGGCCGCCTTCATGCCGAAGCTGCCGCCGACGTTGCCGGTCAGCACGCGGACCTGGTCGACAGGCACGCCCAGCACATCCTTGAGTGACGCGCGGAGGCCGAACACGCCCTGGCAGCCGAGGCGGAGCACGTGCCGGCCTTCCTCGATGGTCGCGATGGCCGAGCGCGGCTCCATGGCGGCGACGACGATCCGGCTGTTCCGCAGGCTGAGGCGCGTGACGTGCGCGGCCCGGGCGAAGGCGGCGGACACGGCCCCGGTGTCGCCATGGTGGAAGTGCAGCGCCTGGTTGCCCGGAGCGTCGTCATACAGAAGCGGCGCCCCCGGGGCCGCGGCGGCGCGGGCGTCCGTCACGGCGGGGAGCGGATCGATGTCCAGAAGCACGGCTTCGGCGGCGTCGCGCGCCTCCTGGAGCGTTTCGGCGACGACCAGGGCCACCGGGTCGCCCACGTAGCGGACGCGGCCGCTCGCGAGCGGCATCTGGCGCGGGCGGGGGGCGGCCGAGCCGTCGGCGTTCTTGTTCGCGCTCGCGTGCATGGGCTGGATACCGGCGGCCTCGAGCTCGGCGGCGGTGATGACGGCATGGACGCCCGGCATGGCGCGCGCGGCTTCGGCGTCGATGCTACGGAGGTGGCCGTGGGCGTGGCGGCTGCGGACCACCACGGCGTGGAGCTGGCCCGGCAGCGAAAGGTCGTCGGTATAGCGCCCTTCGCCGCGCAGCAGCACCGGGTCCTCCTTGCGGGAGACGGGCTGGCCGATGGCGAAGCGATCGGGCGCGAGCAGGTCGGGGCTGGTGATGACGTTCATGCGGGTCTCCGGGCGGGCTGTCGTTGGGCTGTTGTCAAAGTCGGGCTGCGCCGTCGTATGGCAAGGTGCGCGGCCAGGCCAGCCACACGGTGGCGAGAGCGGCAGATTGCACAAGCAAGACGAGGGCCACGCAGCCCGGCCAGCCGAGATGCGACCAGATCCAGGCCGGTCCGACGCCGCCCAGGCTGCCGCCCGCGTAGTAGCACGTCACGTAGAGGCCGACGGCGGTGGAGCGTGCGCGCCGGGCGGCGAGCGCCACGTAGCCGATGGAGAGCGCCTGCTCGGTGAAGATGCCGACGGCGACGATGGCAGTGCCGGCCACGATGAACGGCAGCGACGGCGCCAGCGTGAGCAGCAGGCCGGCCGCGACCAGGGCGCCTGCGACCAGCATCGTGTTGACGCGGCCCAGGCGGATCGTGAGCCGGGCCCCCAGTGGCGTTGCGGCGGCGCCGAACAGGTAGACGATGAAGATCGAGCCGAGCTGTGCCGGGCCGAGGCCGTAGGGCGGGGCGGCCAGCAGGAAGCCGGCATAGGTGAACGTGGCGACGATGGAGAACAGCACGGCGAACCCGACCGCGCAGGTGGCCATCACCTGCTTGTTGCCGAACTGGGCGCCGAACCCCTCGAGCCCGGCCCGCCAGCCGCCGCGCACCGGCGTGAAGCGTCGCTCCGCGGGCAACCAGGCGGCGATGGCGGCAGCGCAGAGCAGGGTCACGGCGCCGAGCACGAGGAAGGCCGTGCGCCAGTCGAACAGTGCCGCCGACCAGCCGGCGATGAAACGGCCGGCGAAGCCGCCCACGATGGCGCCCACGGAATAGGCGGCGGTGGCGCGCACGCCCTCGGCGCCGGGGCATTCCTCGGCAATGTAGGCAACGGTGAGCGCGAAGATGAATGGCAGCAGCAGTCCCTGCGCGAACCTGCAGGCGACGAGCGCGGCGAGCGTGGGCGCGGCTGCGGCGAGCAGCGTGGGGATGGCGAGCATCGCCGAAGCGCCCACGATGAGGCGGCGGCGCCCGAGCGCGTCCGAGATGCCGCCCACGAACGGGGCGACGAGCGCCACGGCCACGAGCGTCGCCGTCACGGTCAGGCCGGTGTGGGCCAGGCTGTCGTGGAAGGCGTCGGCGAGGGTGGGGAGGAGCGACTGGGTGGCGTAGAGGTTCACGAACGTGCACAGCCCGGCCGCGACGACGCCGGCGCGGAGGTGGCGTGGGGTGGAAGTGGCCGTGGAAGCCCTCACCCGAGCCTCTTCCAAGGGGAAAGGGCCTTGTGCACCCTCTTCCGAGGGGAGAGGGCCTTCCGCTCCCTCTCCCTTTGGGAACGGTCCTGGGTGAAGGACCCGGCGGCGGCGAGCACCGTCAACCCCGCCCCAAAATCCCGGCGCAGGCCGCGGGCAGCTTGATCGGCGGCGGGGGCTTGCTGGCCATCTTCGGGGCGTCGAGCTGCTCGAACCACCAGGCGAGCGAGGCGTCGCAGCCGTCGCCCGGGGGCGGAGGGGCCTGGTCGTGGCATTCGGGCTGGTTCGTGGGGCAGCGGAAGTGGAGGTGCATGTGGGCCGCGTGGCCATACCAGGGGCGGACGAGGCGGAGCCACGTGCGGTCGCCCTGCCCCGAGGTCGGCACGGTCCGGCAGAGCTCCTGCTTGATGGCGGCGTTGACCAGCACGCGGTCCACGCCGGGCAGCCCGGCGGCGAGGCGGATGAGCTCGGCGTGCTGGCGCGTCCAGAGCCTGGGCTCGACGCCGCGGCCGTCGGGGCGGACGAGGCTCTCGACCTCGACGGTGTCGCGCTGGACGGGGGTGGAGGGCGGCTTGGGCTGCAGGTCGAGCCAGATGTCCGCGTCGAGGCCTGTCATGTGGCTGGCGTGGATGCCGGGGAACGGGCCGCCCTGGGGCTTGCCGATATCGTTGACGTAGAGCTCGGCAAGGCCCGCCGCCTGGCCGCGCCGGGCAAGGAGCTGGATGGCGCCGATGGTGTCCGGGTGGCCCCAGAACCAGCTGCGGGTGCGGCGGATGGTGCGGTAGCCCGGGCCCTCGCCGGGCAGCTCGACGGCGCCCGCGATGCATCCGGGACCAGGGCCGCCGACGATGCGCGGCGTTTGGGCAGATGCGCTCCCCGCGAGGAGCAGCGCGAGAAGCAGAAGCCGGATCATGGCACGTCGGAGCGGGGTGGGCCCGGGATGGACAGGTAGGCGAGCCGCTTCAGTTCCTGCCGCCCGCGCGCCACGCTATCGAGGATGAGGCCGCAGGTGGCCGAGAGCGCGGCGAGCAGCATCAGGCCCACGACCAGCACCGCGGTGGGCAGGCGCGGGACGAGGCCGGTCTGCACGTAGGTGATCGCTAGCGGCAGGCTCAGCAGCCCGGCCAGCACGAGCAATGCCGCGCCGATGACCGAGAAGAACGGCAACGGGCGCTCCTCCTTGACCAGCACGAGGATGGTGCGAAGGATGCGGATGCCGTCGCTGTAGGTCCGCAGCTTGGAGGTCGAGCCGGCCGGGCGGTCCTTGTAGCGGGTGCTGACCTCGCCGATGGGCATGTCGAGCTCGAGCGCGTGGACGGTGAACTCCGTCTCCGTCTCGAAGCCGGAGGACAGGGCCGGGAAAGATTTCACGAACCGGCGCGAGAACACGCGGTAGCCCGAGAGCATGTCGGACACGCGGTCCCCGAAGACGAAGCGGACGAGGCCGGTGAGCACGCGGTTGCCGAGGCGGTGGCCGGGGCGGTAGGCGGCGGTGATCTCGGTGACGCGGGCGCCGTTCACCATGTCGAGGCCATCCTGCATCGCGAGCGCCAGGAGGGCGGGGGCGGCGGCGGCATCGTAGGTGTCGTCGCCATCCACAAGCACGTAGAAATCGGCCTCGATGTCGGCGAACATGCGGCGGATGACGTGGCCCTTGCCCTGGAGCCGTTCGGTGCGGACCACGGCTCCGGCGGCGCGGGCGGCGGCGATCGTGCCGTCGCTCGAGTTGTTGTCGTACACGTATATGGTGGAGTGCGGCAGGGCTGCGCGGAAGTCGGCCACGACGCGGGGGATCGCCACCTCCTCGTTGTAGCAGGGCACGAGCACGGCGATACAGGGTGGGGACGCTTCGATCGTCATGGCGGTCTCTTAGCCGATTCCATCTGCGTTGCCACCTTGGGTGCCGCGTGGTTTGCTCCTGTTCGTCTTGGGGAGGACATCCATGGATCGTCGCAGTTTCGTCGCCGTCACGGGAGCCGCCGCCATCGGCGCAGCGCTCGCGCGCCCGGCGCTCGCCCAGGCCGCCAACAGCCGCACCCTGCGCTTCATCCCGCAGGCGGACCTCACGGTGCTCGACCCGATGTGGACGACCGCCTACGTGACGCGAAACCACGGGTTCATGGTGTACGACACGCTGTTCGGGCAGAACGGCCGCTATGAGCCGAGCCCGCAGATGCTGGAGGGGTTCACCACGGAGCCGGACGGGCTGCGTTGGACGCTGAAGCTGCGGGACGGCCTACGTTTCCACGACGGGGAGCCGGTGCTGGCCAAGGATTGCGTGGCGAGCCTGAACCGCTGGAGCAAGCGGGACGCGTTCGGCGGTGCGCTATTCGCGGCGACGGATGAGCTGTCGGCGCCGGACGACCGCACGATCGTGTTCCGCCTGAAGCGCCCCTTCCCGCTGCTGCCGGCAGCACTGGCCAAGACGCCGGGCTACCTGCCGGTGATCATGCCGGAGCGGCTCGCGCGCACGGATGCCATGACGCAGGTGACGGAGATGGTCGGCTCCGGCCCTTACCGCTTCAAGGCGGATGAGCGGGTGCCGGGGGCCAAGGCAGTCTATGAGAAGTTCGCCGGCTACGTGCCGCGGGGCTCGGGCACGACGGATTGGACGAGCGGCCCGAAGGTGGCGCATTTCGAGCGGGTGGAGTGGACCACGATCCCGGACCCGACCACGGCCGCGCAGGCGCTGATCAACAACGAGCAGGATTGGTGGGACTACGCGACGGCGGACCTCATGGGCCTGCTGGCGCGCAGCCGGGGCGTGAAGGTGGTGGTGCAGGAGCCCTCTGGGCAGATCGGCATCCTGCGCTTCAACCACCTGCAGCCGCCGTTCGACAACCCGGCCATCCGCCGCGCGATGCTGGGGGCGGTGAGCCAGGAGGATGTGGTGACCGCCGTGGTCGGCACGGACAAGGCGATGTGGAACACGGGCGTCGGTTACTTCTGCCCCGGCACGCCCATGGCGAGCCAGGTGGGGATGGAGGCGCTGAACTCCCCGCGCGACATGGGAAAGGTGCGCGCGGCGCTGAAGGCGGCCGGCTACAACAACGAGCGCGTGGTGCTCATGGCGGCCACCGACTTCCCGGTGCTGAAGGCCATGGCGGACGTGACGGCGGACATGTTCAAGCAGGCCGGGCTGAACGTGGACTACCAGGCGACGGATTGGGGCAGCGTCGTCACGCGGCGGGCCAAGAAGGACCCGGTGGCGAATGGCGGCTGGAGCGCGTTCTGCACCGCCTGGGCCGGGACGGACCATCTGAACCCGGCCGGGCACCTCAGCATCCGTGCCAACGCAGACCAGGCCTGGTTCGGCTGGCCCAACGACCCGAAGCTGGAGGCGCTGCGGGAGAGCTGGTTCACGGCGCCGACCGTGGCGGCACAGGCGGCGATCTGCGCCGAGATGCAGAAGCAGGCCTTCGACACCGTGCCTTACATCCCCACGGGCCAGTATCTGCAGCCGACGGCCTACCGGACGAGCCTCGAGGGTGTGTTGCCGGGCTTCGCGCTCTTCTGGAACGTGAAGCGCGTATGATCGGGCGCCGGGCAGCCCTCGCGGGCGGGCTGGCGCTGCCGCTGGCCGCGCCTGTGCTGGCCCAACCTGCCCTGACCCAGCCGGGGCGGGTGCTGCGGGTGGTGCCGCAGGCGAACCTGGCCTCCCTGGACCCGGTGTGGTCCACGGCGAACATCAGCCGCAACCACGGCTTCATGGTGTACGACACGCTCTATGGCATGACGCAGGCCATGCAGCCGCGGCCGCAGATGGCGGCGGGCCACACCATCGAGGAGGGCGGGCGCCGGGTGCGGATCGCCCTGCGGGACGGGCTCGTGTTCCACGATGGCGCGCCGGTGCTGTCGCGGGACGTTGTGCCGAGCCTCGTGCGCTGGATGGCGCGCAACCCGTTCGGGCAGAAGCTGGCCACCGTGGTGGACGCGCTCGAGGCCGATGGCGACCGGGCGGTGGTGTTTCGCCTCAAGCGCCCGTTCCCGCTGCTGTTCCATGCGCTGGCCAGCATCAGCCAGGCCGCGTTCATCATGCCCGAGAGGGTGGCGCGGACGGACCCGTTCAAGCAGATCGACGAGCCCACGGGCTCCGGCCCGTTCCGCTTCAAGGCGGACGAGTTCAACTCCGGCAGCCGCGTCGTTTACGAGAGGCATATGGCGTATGCCCCGGCGGACGGCGAGGCGAGCCTCACGGCCGGGCGCAAGGTCGCGGGCTTCGACCGGATCGAATGGCAGATCATTCCGGACCCGGCCACGTCCTCGGCCGCGCTCCAGCGGGGTGAGATCGACTGGCTGGAGCAGGGACCGCCCGAGCTGCTGGCCATGCTGGGGCGGAGCCGGACGATCTCGGTCGAGCCGATCGACCTGCTGCCCATGACGGGGGTGCTGAGGCTGAACCATCTGCATGCGCCGTTCGACAGCAAGGCGATGCGCCAGGCGCTGCTGCCGGCCATCGCGCAGGTGGATTTCATGCAGGCGATCGTGGGCACGGACCCCTCCTTGATCCGGGAGGGCGTGGGCGTCTTCACACCCGGGACGGCGCTCGCGGGGGCGGCCGGGCTCGAGCCGCTGCTGGGGCCACGCAGCCTCGAGCGGTCGCGTGCGATGCTGAAGGAGGCGGGGTATGGCGGCGGCCCCGTGCGGCTGATCGGGCCCACGGACATCCTGGCGCCGGCCGCCATGACGCAGGTGGGGGCGGACCTGTTCCGCAAGCTCGGGCTCAACCTCGACTTCGCATTGTCCGATTGGGGCACCGTGATCCAGCGGCGTGCCAGCCGCGAGCCGCTCGACAAGGGCGGGTGGTCGGCGCTGCTGACCTCGTTCAGCTCCTACGACTTCATCGACCCGGCGCTGCACCCGCTCATCCGCGGCAACGGCGTGCAGGGCTGGCCGGGCTGGCCCACGCTGCCCCGGTTGGAGGCGCTGCGGGACCAGTGGTTCGAAGCGCCGGACGACGCCTCTCGTCGTTCGTTGGCCGTCGAGATCCAGCGGACGGTGATCGACGACGTCGCCTACATTCCGGTGGGCGGCTACATCAACCAGACGGCGATCAAGCGCAGCCTGGTGGGCCGGGTCGCGGGGTTCGCGATCTTCTGGGGCCTACGGGCGGGCTGACCGCGAAACAGCATTGACGCAGCGTGGCCCGATCCGTGCTTAATGGAGTTGGCCGCAACGATGGGGAAGAGCATACATGAAGCGTCGTGACCTCCTGGCGACCGGGACTGCTGCCGCATTGGGCACGCTTGCGATGCCGAGCCTGTCCCGCGCGCAGAACGCGCGCGTGCTGCGCTTCGTGCCGCAGGCGAACCTGTCGACGCTCGATGCGGTGGCGGGCACGCAGTACGTGGTACGCAACGCGAGCCTGCTCGTGTGGGACACGCTGTATGGCATCGACAGCAACGTGGTGCCGCGGCCGCAGATGGCCGAAGGGCACGAGGTGAGCCCGGACTTCAAGGTCTGGACGTTCAAGCTGCGACCGGGGCTCAAGTTCCACGATGGCGAGCCGGTGCTGTCCAAGGACGTGATCGCGAGCCTGAACCGCTGGATGGTGCGGGACACCATGGGCCAGCGCATTAAGGCGACGCTCGACGAGATGGTGGCGGTGGACGACCGCACGGTGCGGATCAGCCTCAACAAGCCGTTCCCCAAGATGCTGTTCGCGCTCGGCAAGAACAACGCGCCCGTGGCGCTGATCATTCCGGAGCGGATCGCGAAAACGGACCCGTTCCAGCTGATCACGGAGTATGTCGGCTCGGGGCCGATGAGTTTTGCCAAGGACGAGTGGGTGCCGGGCAGCAAGGCGGTGTTCAACCGCTTCGCCGGGTATGCGCCGCGCGCGGAGCCGGCAGACTGGCTCTCGGGCGGCAAGCGGATGAACTTCGACCGGATCGAGTGGCTGATCCTGCCCGACGACGCGACGAAGGCGGCCGCCCTGCAGAAGGGCGAGGTGGATTGGTGGGAGAATCCCATCCCCGACCTCGTGCCGCTGCTTAAGCGCAACCGGGACGTCGTGCTCGACATTGCGGACCCGCTGGGCAACATCGGGGCGCTGCGGATGAACCATCTGCACCCGCCCTTCAACGACGTGCGGGCGCGCCGCGCCGTGATGATGGCACTGAACCAGGAAGACTACATGCGCGCCGTAGTCGGCGACGACGAGACGCTGTGGAAGCCGTTGCCGAGCTACTTCACGCCCGGCACCGAGGTGTATTCGGAGGCTGGCGGCGAGGTGTTGAAGGGCGCGCGGCGGATCGAGGAAGCCAAGAAGCTGCTGGCCGAGAGTGGCTACAAGGGCGAGAAGGTCGTGCTGTGCGTGGCGACCGACGTGCAGATCACGAAGGCGCAGGGCGACGTGACGGCGGACCTGCTACAGAAGATCGGCATGAACGTGGATTACCAGGCGCTGGATTGGGGCACGGTGGGTGCCCGGCGCTCCAAGAAGGATCCGCCGAGCGCGGGCGGCTGGAACATCTTCCACACTTGGCACGCCGGTGCCGACTGCCTCAACCCGGCGCCCTACACCGCCTTCGATGCGGGCGGGGACAAGGCGTGGTTCGGCTGGCCGAAGAACGATTCGATCCAGGCCGGCATCGCCAAATGGTACGACGCGCCGGACCTCGCGGCCGAGAAGGCGGCGATCGCGGACCTGAACAAGCAGGCGATGGAGTTCGTGACTTACGGGCCGACCGGCTTCTTCCTGCAGTATCAGGGGTGGCGCAAGAACATCAGCGGGATCGTGAAGGCCCCGTTCCCTGTGTTCTGGGGCGTGACGAAAACCTGATGTTCGCTTACGTCGTCCGCCGTGTGTTGAGCACGATCCCCGTCATGGCCATCGTGGCGCTGTTCGTGTTCAGCCTGCTCTACCTGGCGCCTGGGGACCCGGCGGCGATCATCGCCGGGGACCAGGCGACGCCCGAGGACGTGGAGCGGATCCGCGCCGGCCTCGGTCTCGACCGGCCGTTCCTCATCCGCTTCGGCGAGTGGCTGTGGAACGTGCTGAACGGGAACCTCGGCGTCTCGATCTTCACCAACCTGCCGGTGACGCGCATGATCGCGCAGCGGGTCGAGCCGACGGTGAGCCTGATGCTGCTGACGCTCGTGCTGAGCATCAGCATCGCCGTGCCGATGGGCGTGCTGGCGGCGTGGAACCATGGGACCTGGATCGACCGGCTGATCATGGTGTTCGCCGTGTTCGGGTTCTCTGTGCCCGTGTTCGTGGTGGGCTACATCCTGGCGTATGTGTTCGCGCTCGAGCTCGAATGGTTCCCGGTGCAGGGCTACACGCCGTTCGCGACCGGGTTCGGGCCTTGGCTGAACAACCTCGTGCTGCCGGCCGTGGCACTCGGGGGCGTGTATATCGCGCTGATCGCCCGCATCACCCGGGCGACCATGCTCGAGGTGCTGAGCCAGGATTACGTACGGACGGCGAAGGCCAAGGGCGTGGGGAGCCGGACCATCCTGTTCCTGCATGCGCTGAAGAACGCGGCCGTGCCGATCGTGACCGTCATCGGCATCGGCGTGGCCCTGCTGATCGGCGGCTCGGTGGTGACCGAGAGCGTGTTCGCCATCCCGGGCCTGGGCCGCCTCGTCGTGGACGCCATACTGCGGCGGGACTACCCGGTGATCCAGGGCGTCGTGCTGCTGTTCAGCTTCACCTATGTGCTGGTGAATCTGGGCGTGGACCTGCTTTATACGTTGTTCGACCCAAGGATCCGCTACTGATGAGCACCACGACATACGGCGCGCACATCGAGGAGCCCGTGGCGGCCACGACGGTCGCGCACGTGTCGCAGGCGCAGGCGCTGCCGGACGTCCTGCCGCCGGTGAAGGTGCGGGGCCGCGTGCGGACCTTCATCCACCGCTACCCGACCATGGCCATCGGCGGCGCGCTGCTGCTCATCGTGATCCTGATGGGCGTGCTGGCACCGCTGCTGACCAGCTACGACCCAACGGCCCTGGCACCTGCCCGGCGCACGCGGGCGCCGAACGCGCAATACTGGTTCGGCACCGACATGCTGGGGCGGGACATCTACTCCCGCGTGCTCTACGGCGCCCGGGTGTCGCTCGTCGTCGGGTTCTCGGTCGCTGCACTGGCGAGCATCGTCGGCATGACGATCGGGCTCGTCAGCGGCTTCGTGCGCTGGGCGGACAGCATCATCATGCGGGTCATGGACGGGCTCATGTCCATCCCGCCGATCCTGCTCGCCATCGCGCTGATGGCGCTGACGCGGGGCAGCGTGGGCAACGTGATCACGGCCATCACCATCGCCGAGATCCCCCGCGTGTCCCGGCTCGTGCGCGGCGTTGTGCTGAGCCTGCGGGAGCAGCCCTACGTGGAGGCGGCGGTGGCGTCGGGCACGCCGGTGCCGCTGATCATCTGGCGGCACATCCTGCCCAACACGCTCGCGCCGCTTACGGTGCAGGCCACCTACATCTGCGCGTCCGCGATGATCGCCGAGGCCATCCTCAGCTTCATTGGGGCCGGCACGCCGCCGATCATCCCGAGCTGGGGCAACATCATGGCCGAGGGCCGGGCGCTGTGGCAGGTGAAGCCCTACATCGTGTTCTTCCCGGCCATCTTCCTGTCCATCACCGTGCTGTCCGTGAACCTGCTGGGTGACGGGCTTCGGGATGCGCTGGACCCGCGCATGGCGAAGAAGCTGTAGCCATGGCGCTGTTGGAAGTGGAGCGTCTGCAGACGCATTTCGGCACGCCCGACGGCGTGGTGCGGGCGGTGGAGGGGCTCAGCTTCCACATCGAGGCGGGTGAGACCCTGGCCGTGGTGGGGGAGAGCGGGTGCGGCAAGTCCGTGACCAGCATGTCCATCCTGCGGTTGATCCAGGAGCCGCCGGGCAAGATTGCCGGGTCCATCCGGTTCATGGGGCGGGAGCTGCTGACCCTGCCGGAGTCGGAGATGCGCAAGCTCCGCGGCAACGACATCAGCATGATCTTCCAGGAGCCCATGACGAGCCTCAACCCGGTGCTGACCATCGGGCGGCAGATCGGCGAGACGCTGCGGCTGCACCAGGGGATGAACGGCAACCAGGCCGAGGCACGGGCGGTCGAAATGTTGACGCTTGTGGGCATCCCGGCGCCGGGCCGGCGGGTGCGTGAGTACCCCCACCAGTTGAGCGGCGGCATGCGGCAGCGCGTGATGATCGCGATGGCGCTCGCGTGCAACCCGAAGCTGCTGATCGCCGACGAGCCCACCACGGCGCTGGACGTGACCATCCAGGCGCAGATCCTGGACCTGATGCGGGACCTCAAGACCCGGCTCGGCAGCGCCATCATGCTGATCACGCACGACCTCGGCGTGGTGGCCGAGATGGCGCAGCGCGTGGTGGTGATGTACGCCGGGCGAAAGGTGGAGGAGGCGACGGCCGAAGAGATCTTCGCCAACCCGCAGCACCCCTACACGCGCGGGCTGCTGGGCGCGGTGCCGAAGCTGGGCTCGAGCATGGTCGGCCATGGGCGGACGAAACTGGCCGAAATCCCGGGCCTGGTGCCGAGCCTGCGGAAGCCGATCGTGGGCTGCGCGTTCGCCGGGCGGTGCCTGAGCGTGACGGACCTGTGCCGCACGGTGGCGCCGGCGGTGGAGGTGAAGCGGCCGGGGCACAGCGTGGCCTGCCACTACGCCGAGTATGCGCTGGAGCAGGCGGCATGAGCGACGAGTGGGAGAACCTGACGCTGGATTACCTTCGCCGCATGGCCGCGCGGCCCCAACGTATCGCGCGGCGGCTGGAATCTCAGGACGCCCGGCCATGACGCGAGACGTGCCCCTGCTCGAAGTCAACGCGCTCAAGAAACACTTCCCCATCCGAGGCGGCGTGCTCGGCGGCATCACGGGCCAGGTGTATGCGGTGGACGGCGTCACGTTCAGCATCGCCAAGGGCGAGACGCTCTCGCTGGTTGGGGAGAGCGGGTGCGGCAAGAGCACGGTGGGCAAGGCGATCCTACGCCTGGTGGAGCCGACGGATGGCGAGGTGCTGCTCGATGGGCAGCCGATCCACAACCTGCCCATGAGCCAGCTCCGGCCGCTTCGGCGCCGGGTGCAGGTGGTGTTCCAGGACCCGTTCAGCAGCCTCAACCCGCGGATGCGTGTGCGGGACATCCTGGCTGAACCGCTCCGAAACTTCGGGATGGCGGGCAGCGCCTCCGAGACGGACGACCGTGTTGCCAAGCTCATGGACACCGTGCGGCTGCCGCGGGATGCGATGCGGCGGTTCCCGCACGAGTTCAGTGGCGGGCAGAGGCAGCGCATCGGGATCGCGCGCGCGCTGGCGCCCGGGTCGGACCTGATCATCTGCGATGAGGCGGTGAGCGCGCTCGACGTGTCGGTCAAGGCGCAGATCGTGAACCTGCTGAGCGACCTGCAGGACGAACTGGGCCTCGCGTTGCTGTTCATCAGCCATGACCTGGCCATCGTGGAGCATCTCACCCACCGGGTCGCGGTCATGTATCTCGGCAAGATCGTGGAGTTGGCGGATCGACGCACGCTGTTCTCGAGTCCGCGGCACCCTTACACGCGGGCGCTGCTGTCGGCCGTGCCGGTGCCTGATCCGACGGCCAAGCGGGATAGGATCATCCTGCGTGGCGACGTTCCGAGCCCGATCAACCCGCCCAGCGGGTGTCGTTTCCACACGCGCTGCCCCTACGTGTTCGACCGCTGCCGTGTGGACGAGCCCCTCCTCCGCTCGATGCCCGGGGGCGGGACAGGGCAGCTGGCGGCCTGCCACCTCGATACCCTGCCGGAGCTGCAGGCGGTGCCTGTCGCTGCCTAACAAAACATGACCCTACCTCGTCATCGGATCGTTATTTTGACGTAGGTCAGGGGCGGAAAACTGTTATGACGGTGTGGCGCGTCAACAAGCGTCAGGAGCCGTTATGGCGAAACGAACAGGCACTTTACGCGGGTGGTTCCGATACGAGGTGGCGATCATCGCCCCTGTGTTGGTCGCGGCCGTGTTCGGCTGCCTGCAGCTTGGGTTCACGTTGCAGGCCAAGCTGGGTCAATACACCACGGGCCATTCGAGCCAGGCGAGCGGCCCGGCACTGCCCGCAGCGCCGATGGTGCTGATGGAGTTCCGGATTATGTCGCCCGTACCAGCCTTGCCGGACGCAACCGGGGAGGGCGGGCTTTGAGCGTACGAGCCATTCGTCGCCCCAGCAGCGGCGTGCTCGTGCTGGCGCTGGAGCTGATCGTGATGGCAGGTGCGCTGGGCCTTGCGGCGCGACAGGTGTGGCCATCGATCATGCCGGACCGGCTCGAGGAAGCCGCGGCGCGCACGGCGCAGATCGCGACCCAGTATGCGACGCTGCACGACAACGATTTCGACGAGCTGCTCTTTCCCATCGCCCGCGGCATCGCCGGGCAGCGGCCGGGTGCGTGCGGCGTGGTGGTGAGTGGCGTGGGGCAGAGCAAGGCCGGGCGGATGGTGGTGCTGTGGCAGAAGGCCCAGGGCACCTGCGCCGCAAGCCGCGTAGGGCGCGTGGGCGAGGTGGCGCTCGTGCCGGGCGTGGACTCCCTGAGCCCCGGCGTGGTTGTCGAGGTCGCCAGCCTGGTCGACGGCGTGCGGCGCGAGGCGACGGCGCGAGCCGGCACCGTGGCGCCCGTTCGGCGCGGCGACACGCGCTGGTAGGGGGCGGTGGGAACGGAGGGATTTTGGCCGGTCGCGAACGGCCGCTTGACCCTTCCGCCCGCGCGCAAGCACACTAAGTCCCGTAGGCCGGGCGAACCGGCGCTTTCGGGGGGCATCGATGCCACAAGTTTCGTTGACGGTGAACGGCAAGCAGCACTCGGTCGAGGTCGAGGGCCGCACGCTGCTGGTGGAGCTGCTGCGTGAGAAGCTCGGCCTGACGGGCACGCATGTGGGCTGCGACACGAGCCAATGCGGCGCATGCGTTGTGCATGTGGACGGCAAGTCGGTGAAGGCCTGCACCATGCTGGCGCTCCAGGCGCAGGGCCAGTCGATCACGACGATCGAGGGCATTGCGCATGCCGACGGCACGCTGCACCCCATGCAGGAGATGTTCCGCGAGCACCATGCGCTGCAATGCGGCTTCTGCACGCCGGGCATGGTGATGAGCGCGATCGACCTGGTGCAGATGCACCCGGAGGGGCTTTCGGAACACGAGATTCGCGATGGGCTCGAGGGCAACCTGTGCCGTTGCACGGGCTACCACAACATCGTCAAGGCCATCGCTGCGGCGTGGCCGATCATGCACGGCAAGGAAGCCGTGGCGGCCTGACAACGACTATAATGTCGGCAGGCAACAAGAGTCTGGGGGGTTCACCACCATGGGCTTCGAAGGGATCGGCGCCTCCGTGCGCCGGAAGGAAGATCATCGTTTCCTGAGCGGGCGCGGCCACTATACCGACGACCTGAACCAGCCGGGGCAGGCGCATGCCGTCATTGTCCGGTCGGACCGTCCGCATGCGCGCCTTCTGGGCATCGATGCGGCTGCGGCCCGTGCGGCGCCAGGGGTCGTGGCCGTTTTCACCGGTGCGGACCTCGAGGCCGATGGTGTCGGCGGCGTGCCCTGCGGGTGGCAGCTACACAACAAGGACGGCTCACCGATGGCCGAGCCGAAGCATCCGGTGCTGGCGGTCGGCAAGGTGCGCCACGTGGGCGACCCGGTGTGCGTGGTGATCGGGGAGACCCGGCAGGAGGCGCGCAACGCGGCGGAGCTGCTGCAGATCGACTACGAGGACCTGCCGGCCGTGGCCTCCGTGCGGGACGCCATCGTGCCAGGCGCGGGCCAGGTGCACGACGATGCAGCCGGGAACGTCTGCTACGATTGGCAGATCGGCGACGGTGCGGTGGTGGACCAGGCCTTCGCCACGGCGAAGTTTCGGGTGAGACTCGACCTCACGAACAATCGGCTGGTGCCCAACGCGATGGAGCCGCGCGCCGCGATCGGCGCGTTCGACCCATCCTCCGGCGACTACACGCTCTGGACCACGAGCCAGAACCCGCACGTCATCCGCCTGTTGATGGGCGCCTTCGTGCTGCACATCCCCGAGCACAAGCTGCGCGTCGTGGCGCCCGACGTGGGCGGCGGGTTCGGCAGCAAGATCTACCATTACGCCGAGGAGGCGATCGTGACCTGGGCGGCGGGCCGCCTGAAGCGCCCGGTGAAATGGACGGCGGACCGTTCGGAGGCGTTCATCAGCGACGCGCATGGGCGGGACCATGTGAGCACGGCCGAGATGGCGCTGGACGCGGAGGGGACATTCCTCGCGCTCCGGGTGCGCACGCTGTGCAACATGGGCGCCTACCTCAGCACCTTCGCGCCCGCGGTGCCCACCTACCTGTATGCGACCCTGCTGGCCGGCTGCTACCGGACGCCTGCCATCCATGCGGAGGTGAAGGCGGTGTTCACCAACACCGTCCCGGTGGACGCCTATCGCGGCGCCGGGCGGCCGGAGGCGACGTTCCTGCTCGAACGGCTGATGGACGTGATCGCGCACGACACCGGGCTCGACCGGGTGGCGCTGCGGCGGCGCAACTTCATCCCTCGCGAGGCCTTCCCGTATCAGACGCCGGTGGCGCTCGAATACGACAGCGGCGACTACCACGCGACGTTGAAGACGGCTCTCGCCGCCGCCGACTGGGACGGGTTTCCGGCCCGGCGCGCGGAGGCGGCGCGGCGCGGCAAGCTTCGCGGCATCGGGATCAGCACCTATGTCGAGGCGTGCGGCATCGCGCCCAGCAAGGTGGTCGGCTCGCTCGGCGCGCGGGCGGGGCTGTTCGAGGTGGCCAACATCCGGGTGCACCCGACGGGGAGCGTGACCGTGTTCACCGGCACCCACAGCCATGGGCAGGGCCACGAGACCACGTTCGCGCAGCTCGTCAGCGACCAGCTCGGCGTGCCGATCGACCAGGTGGACGTGGTGCATGGCGACACGGCGAAGATCCCGTTCGGCATGGGCACCTATGGCAGCCGGAGCCTGGCAGTGGGCGGCTCGGCGATGGTGAAGGCCATGGACAAGGTGATCGCGAAGGGCCGCAAGATCGCAGCCCACCTCATGGAGGCGTCGGTCGACGACATCGAGTTCCGCGACGGGCGGTTCCACGTTGCGGGCACCGACAAGTCCAAGGCGCTGAGCGACATCTCGCTGGCCGCCTACATCCCGCACAACTACCCGATCGAGGAGCTCGAGCCCGGCCTGGACGAGACGGCGTTCTATGATCCGAAGAACTTCACCTACCCGGGCGGGTGCCACGTGTGCGAGGTCGAGATCGATCGCGACACGGGCACCGTGCAGGTGGTGAACTTCGTGGGTGTGGACGATGTGGGGCGCGTGGTGAACCCGATGATCGTGGAAGGCCAGGTGCAGGGCGGGGTCGCCCAGGGGATCGGCCAGGCGCTGATGGAGGACGCCATCTACGACAAGCAGGGCCAGTTACTGACCGGCTCCTTCATGGATTACCGCATGCCGCGCGCGGGCGACTTCCCGCCGATGCACGTGACCACCGAGAACACGCTGTGCACACACAACCCGCTCGGCGCCAAGGGCTGCGGCGAGGTCGGCGCCATCGGCAGTCCGCCCAGCGTCATCAACGCCGTTGTCGACGCGCTGCGCGACTATGGCGTGCGCCACCTGGACATGCCGGCGACGGCGCCGAAGATATGGTCCATTCTGCAAACCCAACAGCCGCGCATGGCGGCGGAGTAGGCGCATGTACGATTTCACCTATCACAAGCCTTCCTCGATCCCGGATGCCCTGAAGATCCTCGGGGAGACGCCGGACGCGAAGGCGCTGGCGGGCGGCCAGACGTTCATCCCGGTGCTGAAGCAGCGCCTGAACCGGCCGGAGGTGGTGGTCGACCTATCCGGGCTGGGGCTTGCGGCCATCACCGAAGAGGCGGGCGGCATCTCCATCGGCGGCATGGCGACGCACCACGCCATCATGAGCCACCCGGCGATCAAGGCGCGCATCCCGGGCCTGGCCAAGATGGCGAGCTGGATCGGGGACAACCAGGTGCGGCACCGCGGCACGATGGGCGGGAGCCTGGCCAACAACGACCCGTCGGCCTGCTATCCGGCGGCCGTGCTGGCGCTCGGTGCCACGATCCATACGGACAAGCGGTCGATCCACGCCGACCAGTATTTCCAGGGAATGTTCACCACGGCGCTGGAGCCTGGGGAGCTGATCACCAAGGTGAGCTTCCCGATCCCCGAGACGAGCAACTATGAGAAGTTCCGCAACCCGGCGAGCCGGTACGCCATGGTGGGCGTGTTCGTGGCGAAGGGTCCTGCCGGCGTGCGCGTGGCGATCACGGGCGCCGGGCAGGGTGGCGTGTTCCGGCACACAGCCATGGAGCAGGCGCTGTCGGCCAACTGGTCGCCGGATGCCGTAAAGGACATCAAGACCCCATCGGACGGCCTGAACGGGGATATCCACGGCAGCGCCGAATACCGGGCGCACCTGGTCGGCGTCATGGCGCGCCGCTGCGTGGAGAACGCCTGAGCTTGGAGGTCGATCACCCCGAGGCGGTCGCGGCAGCCAAGGCGCTGCTCGACCGCTACGAGGCGGCGCTGATGGCCAACGACACGCCGTCGCTGGACGCCTGCTTCTGGGCGGACCCGCGGACGGTGCGGTTCGGGATAACGGAGAACCTGTTCGGGCATGATGCCATCAGGGCATTCCGGGCCGGGGTGAAGGCCTACGCGCAGCGGGTGCAGCGCCGGGTCGAAGTAACGGCGTTCGGGCCTGACGTTGCGGTGACGAACCTGATCTACGAGCGCGTCGGCTCCGGCGCGGTCGGGCGTGAGACAAAGATCATGGCGCGCTTCCCGGACGGGTGGCACGTGGTGTCGGCCCACGTGTCGTTGCTGGCGGGTGCCGATGTGGCGACGGTGCGGCGCGGCGGTTGAACCAGGAGCGACCGATCGATCGCGACCTGTGGCCCGGCAGTGTTGGCTGAGCAGGCGGCTCGAGTGGCGCTGACCCGCCACGTCGTCGTCATTGGCGCAGGCATCGTCGGTGCCGCAAGCGCCCTCGCGCTGCTGCGGGACGGGCACCGCGTCACGGTCCTCGAGCCCGGGCCGCCCGGGGGGGAGCAGGCGGCGAGCTATGGGAACGGGGCGTGGCTGAGCCCGGGTTCCGTGGTGCCGATGAGCATGCCCGGCTTGTGGAAAAAGGTCCCCGGCATGCTGGCCGATCCCCTGGGGCCGCTTGCCATACGCTGGCGCTACCTGCCTCGGCTGGTGCCTTGGCTGCTGAGGTTCGTTCGCGCCGGGTCCACGGTGGCGCGGGTGGAGCGGACGGCGGCGGCGCTGCGGCCGTTGCTGCACGACACCGTGGCGCGGCACCAGGCGTTGGCCGAGGGTGCGGGGGTGGGCGACCTCATCGAGCGGCGCGGCATCCTGTATGTCTTCCCGGACCGGGCGGCGTTCGAGGCGGAGGCGCTCGCGTGGCGGCTGCGGCGGGACAATGGGCTGGAGTGGCTGGAGCTGGACGCCGACGAGCTGCGCCAGGCGGAGCCGGGGCTGAACCGCCGCTATGGCTTCGGGGTGCTCGTGCAGGCGGGCGGCAATGTGGCGGACCCCGGCGCTTACGTGGCCGCGCTCGTCGCGTATGCGGTGGTGCAGGGGGCCACGCTGGTGCCGGGCGCCGCGACCGGGTTCCGGATGGACGGCCAGGCGCTGCGGGCCGTGACGACCGCTGCGGGCGAGATCGCCTGCGACTCCGCCGTGGTCTGCGCCGGCGCGCACTCGGCCAAGCTCGCGCACCAGGCCGGGGACCACGTGAGCCTCGAGACGGAACGTGGCTACCATGCGGCCATCGAGGCGCCGGAGGTCGTGCCGCGACATCCGCTGATGCCGAGCGACGGCAAGATGGCCATCAGCGCAACACGGACGGGCCTTCGTGTGGCAGGCCAGGTGGAGCTGGCCGGGCTGGAGGCGGCGCCGAACTGGGACAGGGCCCGGCTCCTGCGCGATTTCCTCGTTTGTGCGCTACCTGGCCTGCCGCAGGACCTGCCGCCGGAGCGTGTGCGGTTCTGGATGGGCCACCGCCCGAGCACGCCGGACGGGCTGCCCGTCATTGGCCGGGCCAGCGGCTGCCCCGACATCGTCCACGCCTTCGGGCACGGCCATGTAGGCCTTGCTGCAGGGGCCAGCACCGGGGCGCTCGTGGCCGACCTGGTCGCTGGCCGCGTGCCGCCGTTCGACCTCCGGCCCTACAGCCCGCAACGGTTCCAATGAGGAGACGCTTATGTCCGACCATCCTTTCACCGCCGCCGACCTCGAGGCGTTGCGCCAGTGGGACACGCCGACGATCTGCAACGGGCTCGAACTGATCGTCCCGGACCGCCGGGCGGTCGGCTTCACGGTGGAGCCCATGGTCGCCGCCAACCCGGGGCAAAAACCCATCGTCGGCCTGGCGCGCGTGGGCATGATCCGGGCCAAGGAGGCGCCGCGCTCGAAGGTGGCGGACCGGCTGGATTGGTACGACTACGTGGCCGCCGCCGCGTTGCCGACCGTGGTGGTGCTGCAGGACCTCGATGACCGGCCAGGCTATGGCGCATGGTGGGGCGAGGTCCATTCCACCGTACACAAAGCCCTGGGGGCCGAGGGCTGCGTGACGAACGGGTCCTTCCGGGACCTCGATGCGCTGGCACCGGGCTTCCAGATCGTGGGCGGGCGCGTCGGGCCCAGCCATGCGCACGTGCACATGGTCGCGTTCGGCCTGCCCGTCGACGTGTTCGGGATGCATGCGGTGCATGACGATGTGGTCCATGCGGACCGGCATGGCGCCGTCATCATACCGGCCGATGCGGTGCGGAAGCTGCCGGCGGCCATCGATTTGTGCACGCGGCGGGAGCGGGTGATCCTCGACCTGTGCGCCAGCCCCGGCTTCAGCCCGGCGGCGCTGCGCGACGCGGTCAAGCGGTCCGGCGAAATCCATTGAGATAGGGCCACCCAAGGTCTAGAGGGGCGGCAGATGAACGCCATGCCACCCCTCTCAGCGCCGCCCGGTAGTGCGACGCCACGAACTCGGAAGAAGCGGGGCCAGGGTCCGTCGCGCCGGGCGGAGATCCTGGCTTCGGCCAAGCGGCTGTTCGTCGAACAGGGGCTGCAGCATGCGACGATGCGCAAGATCGCGTCGGATGTGGGGGTGAGCAGCACTGCGTTGTATGTCTATTTCCCGGACAAGATGGCAATCCTGCAGGCTATCGCGGAGGCCATGTTCGAGGCGCTGCTCGTGGCCTACGCCGAGTCGCAACGGCCCGAGCGGCCGCCGCTGGAGCGGTTCCGGGCCGGGCTCATGGCGTATGTGGCGCTGGGGCTCGAGCGGCCGGACGAATACAGGCTGACCTTCGATGCCAAGGCGGCCGGCAAGTGCGACGAGGTGGAGGCAGCCGGGCAGTCGTTCGGCCTGTTGCGCCAGAACGTGGCCGCGATGATGCGGCTTGGCCTGTTCGCGCGCGGTGACGACCTGCTGGCTGCCGAGGTGCTATGGGCATCGATGCACGGCCTGGTCATGCTGCTGATCAACGTGCCGCACCATGTCGAGAGCGAGCATGGCCGCCTGATCGACGCGATGCTTGACGCAGCGATACGGGGGTTGAGGCCGGTGTAAGTTACCGTTGATCAGTGAACGATGTTCTGGCATTCATTATCTGCGACCGACCGTTGTTGCGAGCCGTAGGTGAAGCAATCCATGGCAGGTTGCGAGCAGTCCTGACCCTAAGATGGACTGCTTGGCTGCATTCGCATTGACGGTTGGGGTCTCACCTATGCGCCTTCAGATCGCCTTCTCCGCCCTGCTCTGCATTGCCGCCGGGGAGCCGCCGCGGCCCGTGCGGGTCGTGCCGGTCGTGCTGGCGCCGGTCCGGTCGGACCTCGTGGTGTCCGGCACGGTGCAGGCGCGGGTGCAGGCCGATCTCGCCTTCCGCGTCGGCGGCAAGGTGTCGGCGCGGCCGGTCGAGGTGGGCGACCTGGTGCGGGCGGGCCAGGTGCTGGCGCGGCTGGACCCGGCGGACCTGGTTCTGGCCGAGCAGGCGGCTGAGGCCTCGGTCCAGGCCGCCCTGGCGGATGCGACGATCGCCCGGTCCGAGCTCGGGCGATACGAGCGGCTGGGCGCAGGCTCACCGGCCTATGTGGCGTCCGAGCGGGAGAAGCGTGCGGCCTCGAGCAAGGCGGCGGATGCACGGCTCGCGCAGCTGGCGCGGCAGCTCTCGCTGGCGCGGAGCCAGCGGAGCTACGGGCAGCTCGTGGCCGAAGCCGACGGGGTGGTGACGGCGCTCCCGGTCCAGGTCGGCCAGGTGGTGGGCGCCGGGCAGACTGTGGCGACGGTTGCACGCATGGACGCGGTCGAGGTGGTGGCGGACGTGCCGGAGAACCGGATCGGCGCCGTGCGCCCCGGCGAGGTGGCGGAGGTGTTGCTCTGGGCGGCGCCGGATCGGCCGATCGCTGCGCGGGTGCGGGAGGTGGGGGCGCTCGCGGACCCGGCCAGCCGCACGTTCGGCGTCCGTGTGGCCGTGCAGGAGCCGGGGACGATGCGGCTCGGCATGACGGCCACGGTACGCTTCGGCCAGGCCTCGCCGCCCATGGTGCGGCTGCCGGGCACGGCCCTTACGGACCAGGGCGGACGCGCCGCAGTATGGGTGCTGGATGCCGGCTCGCAGCGTGCGGCACTGCGGCCGGTGCAGGTCGCCGGCTATGGCGGGGATGGCAGCGTGCTGGTGGCCGGGGGGCTCGCTTCGGGCGAGCTCGTCATCACGGCCGGGGTGGGCCAGGTGGCGCCGGACATGGCATTGGTGGCATGGCCCGGGGCGCAACGATGAACCTCTCGCTCTGGGCGATGCGGCACCGCTCGCTGACGTTGTTCGCCATGCTCGCCATGGCCGGCGCCGGCATCTGGGCCTATTTGGCGCTGGGCCGCGCGGAGGACCCGGCGTTCACCATCAAGGATATGGTCGTGCTGGTCGACTGGCCGGGCGCCACGCCGGACGAGATGGCGCGCCAGGTCACGGACCGGATCGAGCGCAAGCTGCAGGACCTGGCCTACCTCGACCACACGAGCAGCCAGACGCAGGCCGGGCATGCGGCCATCACGGTGACCTTGCGGGACGACACGCCGCCGAAGCTGGTCGAGGGGCTGTTCTACCAGGTTCGCAAGAAGGTCGGGGACGCACGGGGCTCGCTGCCGGACGGGGTGCAGGGCCCGTATTTCGACGACGAGTTCGGCGACACGTTCGGCATCATGTACGCGCTGGCCGGCGAGGGCTTTAGCCTGCCGGAGTTGAAGCGCGTGGCGGAGGACGTGCGGGAGCAGCTGCTGCGCGTGCCCGGCGTCGGCAAGGTGGCGCTGTTCGGCACGCAGGAAGAGCGGATCGCAATCGAGGTATCCTATCGCAAACTGGCCGAGCTGGGGCTGAGCCTGCAGGACGTATTCGCGGCGGTGCGGCGCGAGAACAGCGTGGTGGCGAGCGGTTACGTCGATACCGCGCATGACCGCATCCAGGTGCGCACCCGCCCCGGGCTGAGCGGCCCCGAGGCGCTGATGGCGCTGCCCGTGAGCGCGGGCGGCCGGCTGCTGCGGCTGGGGGACTTCGCCGCGATCAGCAGGACGGTGGTGGACCCGCCCGTCAGCACGATGCGCTTCAACGGCAAGCCGGCGCTGGGGGTGGGGATCACCATGGCCGAGGGGGGCAACATGCTCGCCCTCGGCCAGGCGGTGGCGGCGCGGATGGCGCAGGTGGAGCCCGGGCTGCCGTTGGGCGTGGCTGTGGGCAAGCTGCACGACCAGGCCTCCGTGGTGGCGTTGGACGTGCACGAGTTCGAGCAGTCCTTCCTCGAGGCGCTGGCGATCGTGCTGGCCGTCAGCTTCCTCAGCCTCGGCTGGCGCGTGGGCATCGTCGTCGCCATCAGCGTGCCGCTGGTGCTGGCAGGCGTGTTCGTCGGCATGAAGCTGCTGGGGATCGACCTGCAACGGATCTCGCTGGGGGCCATGGTGATCGCGCTCGGGCTGCTGGTGGATGACGCGATCATCGCGGTCGAGACCATGGCGGTGAAGCTCGAGGAGGGGTGGGACAAGCTGCGTGCTGGCAGCTTTGCCTACACGTCGACGGCGTTCCCGATGCTTACTGGCACGCTCGTCACGGCCGCGGGCTACCTGCCCGTCGGGCTCGCGCAGTCGAGCACCGGGGAATACACGCAGGACATCTTTCGGGTGGTAGGGCTGTCGCTGGTGCTGTCCTGGTTCGTGGCGGTGCTGTTCGTGCCGTTCCTGGGGGCTGCGTTGCTGCCGGTGTCCAGGCATGTGGCCCATGACCGGCGGCCGAGCCGCCTTGCGCGCGGGTTCGGCGCGGTCGTTGCCTGGTGCGTGCGGCGGCGCTGGGTGGTGATCGGGGGGACGCTGGCGGCCTTCGCCATCGCCATGGGCTCGTTCGGGCGCATCCAGCAGCAATTCTTCCCCGCGAGCGACCGGCTCGAGGTGCTGCTGGACGTGAGGCTGCCGGAGGGTGCGAGCTTCTCGGCCACGGCCGAGGCGGTGGGCAAGGTCGAGGCGCTGCTCGCCAAGGAGCCCGGCATCGTGTCCTCGGTGGCGTGGACGGGCTCGGGCTCGCCACGATTCTTCCTGGCCTCCTCGCCGGAGCTGCAGCAGCCGAACTACGCACAGGTCGTGGTCAACATGCGGTCCATCCCGGACCGGGAGGCACTGCTGGGCGTGCTGAACCGGGCGATCGACGAGGACATGCTGCCCGACGTGCGGCTGCGCCCGGCGCGGCTCGAGCTCGGGCCGCCGGTGGGCTACCCGGTGCAGTTCCGCATCCTCGGGCCCGACCCCTTGGCGCTCCGCCCCATCGCAGACGAGGTGGCGCGGCTCATGCGCGCCAGCCCGGCCGTGCGCAACGTGAGCAACAGCTGGTCCCAGCTCGGCAAGCAGGCGGTGGTGACGCTCGACCAGGACAAGGCCCGGATGCTGGGCATCGGCAGCGAGGACGTTGCGGCGACGCTCGCCACCATGCAGCAGGGAGCGACCATCACGCAGTATCGGGAAGGCGCCGAGCTGATCCCGGTGATCGCGCGCGCCGTGCCCTCCGAGCGGCAGGACATCGCGGCGCTAGGGGACGTGCCGGTTGCGGCCGCGATGAGCGGGGGCCGGGCGCGCGTGGTGCCGCTTTCGCAGGTGGCCAGCATCGCCTGGCAGCTGGAGCAGCCGACGGTATACCGCCGCGATCGGACGCCTGTGCTGGTGGTGCGGGCGGACCCGGTGCCCGGGCTGCAGGCGCCGGTGGCGACGGCGCAGGTCGAACCGCTGTTGGAGGGGCTGAAGGCGACGCTGCCGCCGGGCGTGCGGATCGAGACGGCGGGGGCGGTGGCTGAAAGTGCCAAGGGCTCGGCCAGCATCAACAAGGTGATGCCGCTGATGGTGCTGGTGACCCTCGCCTTGCTGATAGTGCAGATGCAGAGTTTCTCGCGGATGCTCATGGTGGTGGCGACGGCGCCGCTGGGGCTGATCGGGGTGGTGGCGGCCCTGCTGCTGACGGGCGCGCCGTTCGGGTTCGTGGCGACCCTCGGCGTGATCGCGCTGGCCGGGATCATCATGCGGAACTCGGTGATCCTCGTGGACCAGATCGAGCGCGAGGTGGCCGATGGCCTGGCCGTGGCGGACGCGATCCGCGTGGCGGCCGTGCGCCGGGCGAGGCCGATCCTGCTGACGGCGGCGGCGGCGATCCTGGCGTTGGTGCCGCTCGCCTACTCGGTGTTCTGGGGGCCGATGGCCATCGCGATCATGGGCGGGCTGGTGAGTGCCACGGCTCTGACATTGCTGTTCGTGCCGGCGCTGTATGCGGTGGTGGGGCGGGCCGGACGGTCGCCGTTGGGGGTGCCGCACGCGATGGCCCAGGCGGCGGAGTAGGCTAGGCACCGCCCTCCGTGCTAAGCGCGGCTGAGCAGGGAGAGTGCGCGATGGCGGCAGCGAGGCGGTTGTTCGGGACCGACGGCATCCGGGGGACGGCGAACCAGGGCGCCATGACGGGTGAGACGGCGCTGCAGCTCGGGCAGGCGGCGGGGCTCATCTTCGTGCGCGGGGCACACCGGCACCAGGTGGTGATCGGCAAGGACACGCGGCTCTCAGGCTACATGATCGAGCCGGCGCTGGTGGCAGGGTTCATCGCGGCCGGCATGGACGTCACGCTCGTGGGGCCGCTGCCGACGCCGGCCATCGCGATGCTGACGCGAAGCCTGCGGGCCGACCTCGGCGTCATGATCTCGGCGTCGCACAACACCTACGAGGATAACGGGATCAAGCTGTTCGGGCCGGACGGGTTCAAGCTGTCGGACGAGACGGAGATGGAGATCGAGGCGCTGATGGGTGCGGACCGTTCGGGGCGGCTCGCGGGGCCGGACCGGCTGGGTCGCGCGTCGCGCCTGGCCGACGCCGGGGGACGCTACATCGAGGCGGCCAAGGCCACCTTCCCGCGAGGGCTGACGCTCGAGGGCCTCAAGATCGTGGTCGATTGCGCGAACGGCGCTGGCTACCGCGTGGCGCCGACGGTGCTGTGGGAGTTGGGGGCCACGATCGTCAGCGTCGGGGTGGACCCGGACGGGTTCAACATCAACGACGGGTGCGGGAGCACCGTGCCCGGCTTCCTGCGCGACAAGGTGCTGGAGCACAAGGCGGACCTCGGCATCGCGCTCGATGGCGACGCGGATCGGCTGCTGCTGATCGACGAGCGCGGCGAGACGGTGGATGGCGACCAGATCCTGGCGCTGATCGCCCGCTCGTGGCGGCGCGCCGGACGGCTGCAGGGCGGCAGCGTGGTCGCAACCGTGATGAGCAATCTCGGGCTCGAGCGGTTCCTGGCCAAGGAGGGGCTCAAGCTGCACCGCACGAAGGTGGGCGACCGCTATGTGGCTGAGGCCATGCGGGCCCAGGGCGTGAACGTGGGGGGCGAGCAGTCCGGCCACGTGATCATGTCGGATTTCGCGACGACCGGGGACGGGCTGGTGGCCGCGCTGCAGGTGCTGGCCGTGCTCGTCGAGGTGGGGCGGCCGGCAAGCGAGGTATGCAACCTGTTCGACCCGCTGCCGCAGCTGCTGCAGAACGTCCGGTTCGTGGGGGCAAGCCCGCTGGAGCACCCGCTGGTGGAGGCCGCGATCGCTTCCGCCGAAGCCCGGCTGGGCAAGAAAGGCCGGCTGCTGCTGCGCCTGTCCGGCACGGAGCCGTTGGTGCGGGTGATGGCCGAGGGCGAGGACGAGGCGCTGGTGCAGGAGCTGGTGGGTGGGTTGTGCAACACGATCGAGGGCGTCGCGGCCCAGGCTGCGTGAGCATGACAGGCCGCGTGCTGATCGTCGCCGGGTCCGATTCGGGCGGCGGGGCGGGGATCCAGGCGGACCTGAAGGCCGTGCTGGCGATGGGCGCGCATGGCATGACGGCCATCACGGCGCTGACGGCGCAGGACACGCTGGGGGTGCACGGGGTGCACGCGGTGCCGCCGGACTTCGTGCGGCAGCAGATGCGGGTGGTGCTGGCGGACCTCGGCGCGGATGCGGTCAAGACGGGCATGCTGGGCGACGCGGCGATGATCGAGGCGGTGGCCGATGAGCTGGCCGGGCTTGGGCTGCCCATCGTCCTGGACCCGGTGATGGTGGCCAAGGGGGGCGCCCGCCTGCTCGACCCGGCGGCGCTGGGCGCGCTTCGGGCGCGGTTGCTGCCCGTTGCAAGCGTGCTCACGCCCAATATCCCGGAGGCGGAGGCGCTGCTGGGTCGTCCGGTCGTGGATCTGGTCGAGGCGGCGCAGGCGCTGCGGGCGCTCGGGCCGGCTGCCGTGCTGCTGAAGGGCGGCCATGGCGACGGGGCGGTGGTGCGTGACGTGCTCGCGACGGCGGAGGGCGTGCACGTGCTGGAGCGGCCGCGCATCGCCACCCGGCATACGCACGGCACAGGCTGCACCCTGGCTTCGGCGGTGGCGGCCGGGCTCGCGCAAGGGATGGGGCTGCGGGCGGCGGTGGAGCGGGCGCGGGACTACGTGCAGGCCGCGATCGGCGCGGCCCCGGGGTTTGGCGCCGGGCACGGGCCGCTGGACCATGGGGTTTGGATGGCCGGCGGCGCAGACCCGCACGGGCCGCCGCCCCTCCCCCGACCCCGCCCGCACGGGGAGGTGGGACGTATGCCGGGCTAAGCTGCCTTCGCCTCGCGGCGGCGGCGGTGGAGGATGAACTCGGTGTAGCCGGCGGGCTGGGCGCGGCCCTGGAGCACGAGGTCGCAGGCGGCCTGGAACGCCGGGCCGTTCTCGTTGGTGGCCATCGGCGTGTAGGCGGCGTCGCCCGCGTTCTGGCGGTCCACCACGGCGGCCATCCGGCGCATGGTGTCCAACACCTGCTCCTGCGTGACGATGCCGTGGTGCAGCCAGTTGGCGATGTGCTGGCTGCTGATGCGCAACGTGGCGCGGTCCTCCATGAGGCCGACGTCGTGGATGTCGGGCACCTTGGAGCAGCCCACCCCCTGGTCGATCCAGCGGACGACGTAGCCGAGGATGCCTTGCGCGTTGTTGTCGAGCTCCTGCTGGATATCGGCCGGCGCCCAGTTCGGGCGGTCTGCGACGGGGATGGTCAGGAGGTCGCGCAGCGTGCCGCGCGGGTTGCCGGCGAGCTCGGCCTGGCGCGCGGCGACGTCCACCTGGTGGTAGTGCAGCGCGTGCAGCGTGGCGGCCGTGGGGGACGGCACCCAGGCCGTGTTGGCGCCAGCCTTCGGGTGCCCCACCTTCTGCTCCAGCATCTCGGCCATGCGGTCCGGCGCGGCCCACATGCCCTTGCCGATCTGCGCCTTGCCGCGCAGGCCGCAGGCGAGGCCCACGTCCACGTTGCGGTCCTCGTAGGACTTGATCCAGGAGGTGCCGCGCATCTCGTTCTTGCGGATCATCGCACCCGCCTCCATCGAGGTGTGCATCTCGTCGCCGGTGCGGTCCAGGAAGCCGGTGTTGATGAACACCACCCTGTCCTTCGCGGCATGGATGCATGCTGCGAGGTTGGCGCTGGTGCGGCGCTCCTCGTCCATGATGCCCATCTTGAGGGTGTTGGGGGCCAGGCCGAGCATCTCCTCGACGCCCGCGAACAGCTCGACGGCGAAGGCCACTTCCTCCGGGCCGTGCATCTTGGGCTTCACGATATAGACCGAGCCGGCGCGGCTGTTGCGCCGCTCGCCGGAGCCGCGGATGTCGTGGATGGCGATCATTGACGTGACGGCCGCATCGAGGACGCCTTCGGGCACCTCGGCGCCGTCCGCGGTGGTCACGGCGTCGGTGTACATGTGGTGGCCGACGTTGCGGACCAGCATCAGGCTGCGCCCCGGCAGGGTGACGGTGCCGCCGCCTGGCGCTGTCCACGTGCGGTCCGGGTTCAGGCGGCGGGTGATGGTGCGGCCGCCCTTCTCGAGGCTGGCGGTCAGCGTGCCTTGCATGAGGCCGAGCCAGTTGCGGTAGACCTCGACCTTGTC
This sequence comes from Acetobacterales bacterium, assembly GCA_038229135.1. Classification (GTDB taxonomy): domain Bacteria; phylum Pseudomonadota; class Alphaproteobacteria; order Acetobacterales; family Acetobacteraceae; genus JBBROS01. The sequence goes on along the minus strand of JBBROS010000020.1, from coordinate 13,342 downwards.
CTCGGCATCCACGGCGGCGACGCTGTCCTCGCAATCCTGGATGGTGGTGATGGCGCTCTCGAGCACGACGTCGGCCACGCCCGCCGGGTCCGTGCGGCCGATGGCGTGCGTGCGGTCGATGATGACCTCCAGGTGCAGGCCGTTGTGGCGGAGCAGGATGGACGTGGGGGCCGAGGGCTCCCCGCTGTAGCCGACGAACGCGGCCGGGTCGCGCAGGGTGGCGTGGCCCGAGGCCGTGGCGATGCGGAGGGCGCCGGCCTCGACGGTGTAGGCCGTGGCGTCGGCATGGCTGCCCTGGGCGAGCGGTGCCGCATCGTCGAGGGCGTGCTTTGCGCGGGCGACCACGGCGGCGCCGCGGGCCGGGTTGTAGGCGCTGCCCCGGGCGCGGCCGTCGGCGTCGTCGATGGCGTCCGTGCCGTATAGCGCGTCGTAAAGGCTGCCCCAGCGGGCATTCGCGGCATTGAGCGCATAGCGGGCATTCATGACCGGCACCACCAGCTGCGGCCCGGCGATGTGGGCGATCTCGGCGTCCACGTTCTGCGGGTTCACGGCGAAGGCGGCGGGCTCGGGCAGAAGATACCCGATCTCGTGCAGGTAGGCCTCGTAGGCCTCGGCGTCGATCGGGCGGGCGGCATGCTCCTTGTGCCAGGCGTCGATGTGGCGCTGCAGCTCGTCCCGACGGGAGAGCAGTTCCGCGTTGCGCGGGGCGAGGCGGTCGAACAGCGCAGCGAGGCCGGACCAGAAGGCGTCGGGCGCAACGCCGGTGCCGGGCAGGGCCTCTGCGATGAAGGCATGCAGCGCGGGGGCGACCTTGAGGCCAGCGACGTCGATCCGATCCATTGGGCGTATCCTTCGTGTTGCGCACGTCATAGCGGGGTTTGCGCCGCTGTCGAGACGGGCGATGCTGCAATGATGGACATCGGGGAGGACAGGGCATGACGTGGTCGATCGTGGCGCATGACGCGGCAACGGGGGCGTTCGCCGTGGCGGTGGCGACGTGCGCGTTCGCCGTCGGCGCGAGCTGCCCCTTCGTGCGGGCGGGCGTAGGGGCGGTGTCGACCCAGTCGATGACGAACCGCTATCTGGGCCCGGCGGTGCTGGACGGGCTCGAGCGCGGGCTGTCGCCAGCGGCCGCGATCGAGGGGGCGCTGGCGGGGGACGAAGGCGCCGGGCTGCGCCAGGTGCACGCGGTGGACCGGTACGGGCGCACGGCGGCCTGGACGGGGCGGCACTGCGTGGAGTGGTGTGGGAGCGAGGATGCGCCCAAGGACGTCCCGGGGGTGAGCGTGGCCGGCAACATGCTGGCGAACGGGGCGGTGGTGGCGGACACGCTGGCGGCGATGGCGGGCGACGGACCATTGCCGGCGCGGCTGATGGCGGCGATGCAGGCTGGCGAGCGCGCGGGCGGTGACCGCCGCGGAAAGCAGTCGGCGGCGATGGTGCTGGTGACGACGGAGGACTTCCCGGACCTGAACCTGCGCGTGGACGACCATGCGGACCCGCTTGGCGAGCTGGCGCGGCTGCTGGGCATATGGGAACGGGACGCAGCGCCGATGGTGGGCACGCGGCCGCGGCGCGCGGCGCCATCCGGAGTCGTGGATCTGGATGCGATCGAGGCGGGATGGATCGCGCGGGGGTTGGAGCTGCGGCTGCGGCGGTAGGACGTCAGGTCGCCACCGCCGGTCGACGGCGAAGCTCCCGGCCAAGTGCCTGCCCGACAACGACCATCGTCATCGCGAGCGAAACGTGGATCCAGGGGCCGCACGGAGCAGGCTTCGTGACCCCTGGATCGCCACAATTTCGGCTCGCGATGACGAAGCCCGGAGGCCTGCATCGGCATCCGGCGGATCGTCAGTCGATCACCGCCGCGCACCCGTCCGTCGGTGCCGCGGCGATGCGGCCCACGAAGGGGATGATCTTAAGGGCGGCCGAGCCGACGCGGCAGGGGGCGGCGACGGCGCCGCAGCCGGAGAGGGCGAGTAGCGCCAGGAGCAGCCAGGGTCTCATGCGTCCAGTTCCTCGCGTAGCATCTCGAGTTCGAGCCAGCGCTCCTCGGCGGCCGCGAGTTGGGCCTGGGCGTCGGCGAGGGTGGCGCTCGCACGGGTGAAGGCGGGCGGGTCGCGGGTGTAGAGGTCGGGCTTGGCGAGGGTGGCTCCGACGCGGGCGATGACGGCTTGCAGCCTGGTCATTTCGGCGGGCAGCGTCTCGAGCGCCTTCTGGTCCTTGAAGGCCATCCTGCCGCGGGACGGGCCGCGCGGGGCGGGCTTGGACGGGGCGTTGCGCGAGCGCGACGTCTCGGGCGCATCCCGCTGTCCGCGCTGGAGCAGCATGTCGCTGTAGCCGCCGGCGTATTCCACCCATCGCCCCTGGCCCTCGAAGGCGAGGGTGGAGGTGACGACACGATCCAGGAAGTCACGGTCGTGGCTCACCAGCAGCACCGTGCCGGCATAGTCGGCGAGCATCTCCTGCAGCAGGTCCAGCGTCTCGAGGTCGAGGTCGTTGGTGGGTTCGTCCAGCACCAGCAGGTTGCTCGGGCGGGCCAGGGCGCAGGCGAGCATGAGGCGGCCGCGCTCGCCGCCCGAGAGCACGCCAACGGGGGTGCGGGCCTGCTCGGGTTTGAACAGGAAGTCCTTCATGTAGCCGATCACGTGCTTCCGCTCGGAGCCGACCTGCACCGTGCCGCCGCCGCCGCCCGTGAGCGTGTCGGCGAGCGTGGCCTCCGGGTCGAGTGCGGCGCGTTGCTGGTCGAGCGTGACTTCGGCCAGGCTGGTGCCGATGCGGACCTCGCCGTCGTCGGGCTGGTCGCGGCCGGTCAACAGGTTCAGCAGCGTCGTCTTGCCGGCGCCGTTGGGGCCCACGATGCCGAGGCGGTCGCCGCGGAGCACGCGCAGCGTGAGGTCCTGGACGACCGTCTTGTCGTCGAAGCGCCGGGTCACGTGCTCGGCCACAGCGACGAGCTTGCCGGAGAGGTCGGCCTCGCTGCTCGCGAGCTTGAGCGGGCTCGCAGCGCCCCCGGCCTCCCGGCGCTTCTGGCGGAGTGCGCCCAGCTCGCCCAGGCGACGCACGTTGCGCTTGCGCCGGGCGGTCACGCCGTAGCGGAGCCAGTGCTCCTCGCGGACGATCTGGCGGCCGAGCTTGTGCAGGTCGCGCTCGGCCTCGGCCTCCACCTCCTCGCGCCAGGCCTCGAAATGGGCGAAGCCGCGGTCGATCCGGCGGGTGACGCCGCCATCGAGCCAGACGAGGGAGCGGGAGACGGTCTCGAGCAGGCGGCGGTCGTGGCTGATGAGGACGATGCCAGCGCGCAAGCTGGTGAGCTCGGACTCGAGCCACTCGATGGCGGGCAGGTCGAGGTGGTTGGTCGGCTCGTCGAGCAGCAGCAGGTCGGGCGAGGGGGCGAGGGTGCGGGCGAGGGCCGCGCGGCGCTGCTGGCCGCCGGAGAGATGCGCCGGGTCCTCGCGGCCCGTGAGGCCCAGCTGGTCGAGCAGGGCGTGGGCGCGATACGGGTCGTCGTTCTCGCCGAGGCCGGCCTCCACATAGTCCAGCACGGTCTCGTATCCGGCCAGGTCCGGCTCCTGGGGGAGGTAGCGGACGGTGGTGCCTGGCTGGAGGAAGCGGGTGCCGGAGTCCGACGCGATCAGCCCGGCGGCCACCTTCAGGAGGGTGGACTTGCCCGAGCCGTTGCGGCCCACGAGGCAGATGCGCTCGTGGGCGCCGACGCCAAGCTCGGCGCCCTGCAGGAGCGGGGCGGAGCCGAGGGCGAGGTGGATGTCTTGGAGCAGGAGCAGCGGTGGGGCCATGGGCGCGGTATGGGGGCGCGGGCGGCCTTACGCAACCTGGGCCGGCAGCTCAGGACGGGATCATGGCGCGGATGGCCTCGGCCGCGGCTGGGCCGCGGACGGCGTCGCGCCAGAGGGCTTCGGCCACGCGCTGGTGCGCGGCCACGGCCTCGTCGGCCCCGGTGATCATGGCGACCCCGGTCTGCTGGTTGGGTACGGCGTCGGGGCGGAAGGGGTTGGCGCTGAGGGTCGCCCGGTCCCGGCCGCGGAGGATGAAGAAGGGGCTCGGGGCCTCGGCGGTGTCGACCAGGCCGTATTGGAGGCCCATCGCCTCCTGTTGAACGCGCTCGGCCATGTGCAGCAGCTCGGCGCGCGCAACCTCCTGGTTGCGCGCGCGCATGGTCGGCGGCAGCTCGACGTCCCCCAGCACGCCGCGTTCGAGGAACCGTCGCATGGCGGCGCCCGAAAGCATGGCGATGACGACCGGGCGGCGCTGGTGATAGACGGCCTTGCGGGCGGCGAGCAGCACGGCGACCTGGTCGGCGGCGAGCATGGCGGCCGACCTGTCCTGCTTCTGTTGGCGCGCGGCTTCGTGCAGGCTCTCCGCCAGGGCCTCGTCGTAGGCCTCGGACGTCGTCAGGTAGCAGAGCGGGCCCGAGCACTGCAGGATCTGGTCGGCGGTCTCCTCCAGCTGGCGCAGGCGCTCGAAGAAGCCGGAGGCGCGGCTGTAGTATTCCACACCGATGCCGAGCAGCGAGAGCGGGCTGACCTTCAGCAGCTCCGCCATGCGCTTGACGGTATCGAGCTTGATGACGTCGCCTTTCTCGTAGCGATAGAGGGCGGCGCGGGACACGCCGAGGCGGGCCGCGATCTCCTCGGCACGGAGCCCGGACTCCATGCGGTAGGCCCGCAGCTGCTGCCCGATCTCGGCGAAGCGCATTCCGTGCTCCATCGCGTCTATCCTTTTTGGACTGTAATCAAAAATCACCTCCCCTGTATGTGATGCAGTCGTCAAGAATGACTTAAGATGCGGCTATTTTACGATTGTTCGGCCGACGACCGCTCACCCCCGGAAGCGCGCGAGCCAATCCAGGCCAGCCAGCGTTTCGCCCGCCGGGCGATACTCGCAGCCGACCCAGCCGGCGTAGCCGAGGCGGTCGAGCACGGGCAGGACGCGGTCCCAGGCGATCTCCCCAGTGCCCGGCTCGTTGCGGCCAGGCACGTCGGCGATCTGGATGTGGGCGATGTGGGGCATGTGGAGCTCGAGCCTGCGGGTGAGGTCGCCCTCGGTGACCTGGCAATGGTAGATGTCGAACTGCAACCCGACCCGTGCGGCGCCGAGAGCGGCCACCACGGCGGCACCCTGGGCCATGGTGCCGAGGTGGTAGCCGGGCATGTCGCGCGCGTTGATGGGCTCGATGCAGAGGCGCACCCCCTGCGCGGTGGCGCGCTCGGCAGCCCAGGCGAGGTTGCTGGCGTAGAGTGCGGCGGCGGTGGCGTGTGCGGTCCCGGTGGGTGGGATGCCGGCCATGACGTGCACCAGGCGGCCGCCGAGCGTGCCGGCGTACTCGAGGGCGCGCCCGATGCCGTCGCGGAACTCGTCCTGGCGGCCGGGGAGGGAGGCGGTGCCGCGCTCGCCGGCGGCCCAGTCGCCGGGAGGCGCGTTGAACAGCGCGAGCTCGAGGCCGCTCGCCTCGAGCCGGGTGCGGATTTCGGCGGCCGGGTGCTCGTTGGGGAACAGGAACTCGACGGCCGTGAACCCGGCTCCTGCGGCAGCGGCGAAGCGGTCGAGGAACGGGACCTCGTTGAACATCATGGACAGGTTGGCGGCGAAGCGGGGCATGGCGGGCTCCTCGGATGGGGCTTCGGTCTAGCCTCGCCCCCGCGCGTTGGCCATTGCGCGGGCAAGCTCGGCCCGACCGGGGGCGTTGCGCGCTTGCGGCCTGGGTGTTACCGCCCGATGGATGTTGAGGGTGGGCATGGCAGGATCGACGGACCGGGTGGTGGAGCGCGTGCTGGCCGGGGCCTTGGTGGCTGGGCTCGCGATCGGCTGCGCGTTCGTGCTGATGCCGTTCGCCTCGGCGGTCCTGTGGGGCGCGATCCTGGTCTACAGCACCTGGCCGATCTTCACGTGGTTGCGCGGGCGGCTCGGGGTGAGCAACGCCTGGGCGGCGGGACTGATGGTGCTGCTGGTGACGGTCACGATCGTGCTGCCCATCGCGGTGGCGGCGCCGGCCGGGGCGGACGACGCGAAGGTGTTGAAGCGGGCGTTCGACGATGCGCTGGCGGCCGGGCTGCCCGGGGCGCCGGTGTGGCTGGGCGACGTGCCGCTGGTCGGGCCCACGCTGCGGGACTACTGGAATGGCTGGGCGGAGGACCTCAGCGCGATGGTGAAGTTCTTCAGCCCGTATTTCGGCCGGGCGGCGGAGACGGGGCTTACGTTCCTGCTGGGCGTCGCGAGTGGCCTCGCGCAGTTCCTGATCGCGCTGCTGGTGGCTTTCTTCTTCTGGGCCTCGGGGGACCGCATGGCCGCGGTCCTGCGGCGGCTGGCGCGGCGCATCGCGGGAGACAGGGCGGAGCGTCTGATGCACGTGACGGGCGCTACGGTGCGGGGGACCGTCTATGGGATCCTGGGCACCGCGCTGGTGCAGGGTGTGCTGACGGCGGCCGGGCTGTTCGTGTCGGGCGTGCCGCGGCCATTGCTGCTGGCGCTGATCGCGGGGCTGCTGTCCGTGCTGCCCATCGGGGCGCCGGTGGTTTGGATCCCGGCCACGCTCTGGCTGCTGGGCACGGGGCACACCGGGTGGGGCATCTTCCTGGGGCTGTATGGAACGTTCATCATCAGCGGGTCCGACAACGTGATCCGGCCGTATTTCATCGCGCGTGGGGCGCAGCTGCCGTTCCTGCTGACGATCCTGGGCGTGCTCGGCGGCGCGTTGGCGTTCGGCTTGCTCGGCATCTTCATGGGGCCGGTGCTGCTGGGCGTCGGCTTCACCTTGATGATGGAGTTCGCGAGTGAGCGGGACGAGCGCGATGCCGCGCCGCCGGCCGTGACGTAGGGGAGAGAGGTCCGTTGTTCGCCTTCATCGTTTCGCGCGTGCTGCAGGCCATCCCGGTGCTGCTCGTGGTCGGGCTGATAGCGTTCGCCATGTTCGCCTTTGTCGGGGACCCGGTGACGATCATGCTGGGGCAGGACTACACGGAGGCGAAGCGGGACGCGCTGGTGGCGCAGCTCGGGCTCGACCAGCCATTCTTCGTGCAATACGCCAAGTTCATGTGGAACGCGGCGCACGGCAATTTCGGCATCAGCTACCGCCTGGCGCGCCCGGTGATGGACCTGATCGCCGAGCGGCTGCCGGCCACGCTCGAGCTGGCCGGGGTGGCGGCGAGCCTTGCGCTGCTGATCGGGGTGCCGATGGGTGTGTATACGGGTCTGCGGCGCACGGCGGCGTCGGCGAGGGCGTTCATGATCTTCAGCCTGGTGGGCGTGTCGCTGCCGACCTTCCTGATCGGCATCCTGCTCATCCTCGTGTTCAGCGTGCTGCTGCGCTGGCTGCCGAGCTTCGGGCGGGGGGACGTCGTCAACCTCGGGCATTGGACCACCGGGTTCCTGACCGTGTCGGGCCTGAAGGCGCTCGTGCTGCCGGCAGTCACGCTGTGCCTGTTCCAGCTCACTCTCATCATGCGGCTCGTGCGGGCGGAGATGCTGGAGGTGCTGCGGTCGGACTACGTGAAGTTCGCCCGCGCCCGGGGGCTGTCGCGGCGCGCCATCAATTTCGGGCATGCGCTGCGGAACACGCTCGTACCGGTGATCACGATCGCAGGGTTGCAAATCGGCGGGATCATCGCGTTCTCGATCGTGACGGAGACCGTGTTCCAGTGGCCCGGCATGGGGCTACTGTTCGTGCAGAGCGTGCGAGTGGCGGACATCCCGGTGATGGCGGCATACCTAATGCTGATTTCGGTGCTGTTCGTGCTGATCAACCTGATCGTCGACCTGCTTTATTATGCGGTGGATCCGCGGTTGCGCATGTCCCGCCCGGGAGCGGCGCGATGAGCGTGCTCGCACGGGTCTGGGACAGCGACGTGGCCTACAGCTTCCGGCGCTCCCCGGTGGCGATGATCTCGGCGTTCGTGCTGCTGTTGCTGCTGGTCTCGGCGCTGTTCAGCCGCTGGATCGCGCCGTTCAACCCGTTCGACCTGGCCAGCCTGAACCTGATGGACAGCCTGAAACCTCCCGTGTTCATGCCGGACGGCGAGGCGGCACACGCGCTGGGGACGGACGACCAGGGGCGGGACGTGCTGTCGGGCATCATGTACGGCATGAGGATCAGCGTGATCGTGGGCGCATCGGCGGTGTTGTTCGCGGTGATCGTCGGCGTCACGGTCGGGCTCGTGGCGGGTTACGCGGGCGGGCTCGTGGATGCGGTGCTGATGCGGGTGACCGATGTGCAGCTGAGCTTCCCGGCCATCCTGATCGCGCTGCTGGTCGATGGCGTCGTGTCGGCCGTGCTGCCGCGGGACATGCACGAGGCGCTGACGATCTACGTGCTGATCTTCGCCATCGGGATTTCGTTCTGGCCGCAATTCGCGCGGACGGTGCGGGGATCGACGCTGGTGGAGCGGAGCAAGGAATACGTGATGGCCGCGCGGGTGATCGGGCTGTCGCCGGCGCGGATCATGGTGACGCACATCCTGCCCAACGTGATGGGGCCGGTGCTGGTGATCGGGACGCTCACGCTGGGGCTCGCGATCCTGAGCGAGGCGACGCTGTCGTTCCTGGGCGTGGGGCTGCCGCCAACGCAGCCTTCCGTGGGCACGCTGATCCGGATCGGGAACGACTTCCTGTTCAGCGGCGAGTGGTGGATCACCATCTTCCCCGGCATCTCGCTGGTGCTGATGGTGCTCTCGATCAACCTGCTGGGCGACTGGCTGCGCGACGCGCTGAACCCGCGGTTGCGTTAGGAGGATTGCGGATGGCGTTGCTCGAGGTCACCGACCTCACTGTGGAGTTCCCGACCCGGCGTGGCGTTCTGCGCGCGCTGGACGGGGTGAGCCTGTCGATCGCGGCGGGGGAGGTGCTGGGCGTGGTCGGCGAGAGCGGGGCAGGCAAATCCCTGACCGGCGCCGCCATCATCGGGCTGTTGGAGCCGCCCGGGCGTATCTCGGCGGGCCAGGTGCGGCTCGAGGGTGAGCGGATCGACGGCCTGCCGGACAGCCGGATGCGGCAGATCCGGGGCAAGCGGATCGGGGCGATCTTCCAGGACCCGCTGACGACGCTGAACCCGCTGTATACGGTCGGCCACCAGCTGGTCGAGACGATGCAGGCGCATCTGGGCCTGCGCGCCTCGGAGGCGCGGGCGCGGGCGGTGGACTGGCTGGAGCAGGTGGGCATTCCGGCCGCAGCGGCGCGGATCGACAGCTACCCGCACCAGTTCTCGGGCGGCATGCGGCAGCGCGTGGTGATCGCGCTCGCGCTGTGCGCGGAGCCGCAACTGGTGATCGCCGACGAGCCGACGACGGCGCTCGACGTGTCGATCCAGGCGCAGATCATCACGCTGCTGAAACGCCTTACGCGCGAGCATGGGACGGCGGTGATGCTGGTGACGCACGACATGGGCGTGATTGCGGAGACGGCGGACCGGGTGGCGGTGATGTATGCGGGGCGGATCATCGAGGTCGGGCCGGTGCGGGACGTGGTGAAGCATCCGGCGCACCCTTACACGGAGGGGCTGATGGGGAGCATCCCGTCGCTCTCGGCGCGGGTGGGGCGGCTGCAGCAGATCGACGGGGCCATGCCGCGGCTGACGTCGATCCCGCCGGGGTGCCCTTACAACCCGCGCTGCCCGAAGGTGTTCGACCGATGCCGGGTGGAGCGGCCTGGCCTGCTTCCGGCCGGGGCGACGCAGGCGGCCTGCTGGTTGCACGCGGACGCGGCGCGGGAGGTGGCGCATGCTTGAGGCACCCGTGCTCGAGGCGGCGCGGCTGAGCCGCAGCTTCGACGTGTCGCGGCCCTGGCTGCAGCGGACGCTGGCGGGCGAGGGCAAGCAGACCTTGCGGGCGGTGGACGAGATCTCGTTTGCCATCCCGCGCGGGACGACGCTGTCCCTTGTGGGCGAGAGCGGGTGCGGCAAGAGCACGGTGGCCCGGCTGGCGGTGGGGCTGTATGCGCCGACCGGCGGCTCGATCCGGTTCGAGGGCCAGAGCCTGTCGGCGGCGCGGCAGCAGCCGGCCCTGCGGCGGCGGATGAACATGATCTTCCAGGACCCGTATGCGAGCCTCAACCCGCGCTGGCGGGTGCAGGACATCGTGGCGGAGCCGATCCGGGCGTTCGGGCTCCTTTCGGGCGCCACGCGGGTGCGGGCGCGGGTGGGAGAGCTGTTGAGCCAGGTGGGGCTGTCGCCGCGCGACGGGGAGAAATATCCGCACGAGTTCAGCGGCGGGCAGCGGCAGCGGATCAGCATCGCGCGGGCGCTGAGCAGCGAGCCGGAGTTCCTGGTGGCCGACGAGCCGACCAGCGCGCTGGACGTTTCGGTCCAGGCGCAGATCTTGAACCTGATGCGGGACCTGCAGCAGCGGATGGGGCTGACCTACCTGTTCATCAGCCACAACCTGGCCGTGGTGCGGCACATGTCGGACCAGCTGGGCGTGATGTATCTTGGGCGGATCGTGGAGATCGGGCCGGGGGAGAGCGTGTTCCGGCGGCCGCGGCACCCGTATACTCGGCTGCTGCTGGATGCGATTCCTGATTTGGAGATGACGGGGCGGGAGCGCTCGCCGGTGGGGGGCGAGGTGCCGAGCCCGATCGCGCCGCCCGCGGGCTGCACGTTCCATCCGAGGTGCAAGCTGGCCAACGAGCGGTGCCGGGTGGAACGGCCGGGCCACACGCGGGATGGGGACGTGCTTGTGGCGTGCCATGCGGTTGAGGAGGGGCGGGCGTTAATGGAAAATTAGGTAATTCGGTTGAGGGTGGGGGTGGGCTTTGGAGATCCGGGATGGATCGGCGGGTGCAGGGGCGGGCGAACAACCATCGGGGCCGGGAGGCGGAAGCGCTGGCCGAGGCGGCGCTGGCGCGTGATGGGTGGTCGATCGTCGCGCGGCGGCTGCGGACGGCGGCTGGTGAGATCGATCTCGTAGCGGAGCGGCATGGGCTGACCGCGATGGTCGAGGTGAAATCGCGGGCGACGCTTGCGGGAGCGGCTCATGCGCTCGGGCCGAAGCAAATTCAGCGTCTGCTGGCTGCCTCCGAGATTGCACTTGCGGACAACCCGGGCTGGGGGCGGGAGGGCGTGCGATTCGACATGTTGCTGGTGGATGCGGGCGGTCGTGTAAGGCGGATCGCCGATGCGTTCCGGGGAGAGGCGGCCTGAGCGTTGTTCAGGCGCGCCGTTTGCGGTCCAGGGCGAGGATACCGGTTCCGAGGATTGCAGCGAGGGCGGTGATCACGCCGAGCATCAGTCGGGTTCGGTAGGTGATGCTGCTTGCCTCGCGCCTCTGCTCGTCGGCGACGACGGTGCGGGCTGTCGCCACGCGCTCTGGCAGCGGCCCCGGGCCATCGAGCACCTGGCGGGCCAAGGGGCCCAGCGCGGGACGGAACGGCTCCAGAGCGCCAATCTCACCCGCGGCGAGGACTCGGTCGAGCAGGGCGCTGCGGGCCACGCCGCGCTCCAACGGGATGCTCGGCGCGTAGCTCGCAAACAGGCCGCAGAGTCCGACCAGAGCGAACAGCATGACGAGGAAGGCAGACCAGGCATCGATGCGCATGGTGGTGAGATCGGCGCAAAACCGGTTGTGGTCAACCATGGGCCGCAGCAGGATGCGGGCATGACCGACCCAGACAGCCCATACCTCTTTCGTGCCGCCGACCATCCGCTCACGCCGCACGCGCCCGGCCTCCTGGTGCGGGAGGCCGTCTCACCCTTCGGCATCGCGCTGCGCTACCAGGAGCGCTCGCCAGACGCTCCGGCGGCAGGGTGGTGCCACACCGGCCACAGCGTGTTCGTGCTGGAGGGCCGGCTGCGCTACGAGTTCGCGTCGCACGCCGTCGAGGCTGGGCCCGGGGACATGCTGCACATCCCGTCCGGCGCCGAGCATCGCCATCGGCCCATCGCGGTCGGGCCCGGTCCGGCGCGATACGTGCTCACGGAGTTCGAATGACGGACGCCGGGTTGACAGGGCGGGAGTGCCTGGGTAGCAACCCGCTCCCGCATGCAGATGGGCCGCGGCGCCCGAAGGTTCAGAGATGAAGATCCGTAACAGCCTGAAGTCGGCCAAGGCGCGCGACAAGAACTGCCGCGTGGTGCGCCGCCATGGCCGCGTCTACGTGATCAACAAGAAGAACCCGCGCATGAAGGCCCGCCAGGGCTGAGGCCGGTCGGTGCCCTGCGGCGCCGAACCATCTTGCCCGGCGGTGTGAAGGGTCCATCTTAGGCAACAACGCCGGGAGGAGCCCAACCGTGATCGCTCAGCCGAAATCCAAGCCCGACGTGCTCGCCAGGCGGGATACCATCATCGAGGGCCTGCGCGCGATCGTGCCGGGCTCTGGCGTTATCAGCGAGGCGCTGCGGCTCAAGCCCTACGAGACTGATGGGCTGCCCGCCTACCGCCAGGCGCCGCTCGCTGTCGTGCTGCCCGAGACGACCGAGCAGGTTGCTGCGGTGTTGCGTTATCTCCACGCGAACGGCGTCCGCGTGATCCCGCGCGGGGCTGGCACGAGCCTCGCGGGCGGCGCGCTCCCGATGGAGGACAGCGTCGTGGTCGGGCTGATGCGCATGAACCGCATCCTCGAGATCGACTACGCCGACCGGGCCGCGACGGTTCAGGCGGGCGTCACCAACATCGGCATCACCAACGCCGTCAGCGCCGAGGGCTTCTTCTACGCGCCAGACCCGAGCAGCCAGCTCGCCTGCATGATCGGCGGCAACATCGGGATGAACTCGGGCGGCGCGCACTGCCTGAAATACGGCGTGACGGTGAACAACCTGCTCGGCCTGCGGATCGTGACGATCGACGGCGAGATCATCGACCTGGGCGGTGCGCATCTGGATGCGGCTGGATACGACTGGTTGGGGCTCTTGACCGGAAGCGAGGGGATGCTCGCGATGGTGACGGAAGTCACGGTCAGGATCCTGCGGTCCCCGGAAGGTGCTCGCGCGATGCTGGTGGCGTTCGACGCGAACGAGACGGCCGGGCGCGTCGTGGACGCCATCATCGGCTCCGGCATCATCCCCGTCGCGCTCGAGTTCATGGATCGCCCGGCGATCCATGCGTGCGAGGCCTTCGCCCATGCCGGCTACCCGCTCGATGCCGAGGCGCTGCTGATCATCGAAGTCGAGGGCAGCGTGGAGGAGCAGGATGCGCTACTGGCGCGCATCGCGGCGCTGTGCGAACCGTTCGCCCCGATCAGCCTGCGGGTGAGCCAGTCGGCCGAAGAAAGCATCGCAATCTGGAAGGGCCGCAAGGGAGCCTTCGGGGCGGTGGGGCGGATCAGCCCGGACTACCTCTGCATGGACGGCACCATCCCAACCGGGCAACTGCCGCTGGTGCTGCGGCGGATCGGCGAGATG
>JBBROS010000019.1:0-70931 GCA_038229135.1 Acetobacterales bacterium | reverse complement strand
CTCGACGGCGTAGCGGATGGTTTCCTCGAACGTCTACTTCGTCTCGCCCGGGAGGCCGAGGATGAAGGTGCCGTGGATCTTGATGCCGAGCTCGTGGCAGTCCTTGGTGAACTTCTTCGCGACGTCGATCCGCAGGCCCTTCTTGATGTTGTGCAGGATCTGCTGGTTGCCGCTCTCGTAGCCGACCAGGAGCAGGCGGAGGCCGTTATCCTTCAGCACCTTCAGCGTCTCGCGCGGCACGTTCGCCTTCGCGTTGCAGGACCAGGTGACGCCCAGCTTGCCAAGCTCACGCGCAATGGCCTCGGCGCGGGGCAGGTTGTCGGTGAAGGTGTCGTCGTCGAAGAACACCTCGCGGATCTGCGGGAAGTCCCGCAGGGCCTGGCGCACTTCGGCCGCCACGTGCTCGGGGCTGCGGACGCGGTAGGTGTGGCCGCCGACCGTCTGCGGCCAGAGGCAGAAGGTGCAGCGGGATTTGCAGCCGCGGCCGGTGTAGATGCTGATGTAGGGGTGCTTGAGATAGCCGATGAAGTAGTCCTCGAGCCGTAGGTCCCGCTTGTAGACGTCGGTTACGAAGGGAAGGTCGTCCATGTTCTGGAGGATCGCGCGATCCTTGTTGTGGACGAGCGCGCCGTTCGGCCCGCGGTAGCTGATGCCGTCGATGGCGCTGAAGTCGCGGCCCTCGGCGACCTCGAGGCAGGTGAAGTCGAACTCGTTGCGCGCGACGAAGTCGATCGGCAGGCCCTGTTGCAGGCTTTCCTCGGGCTGGACCGCGACCTTGGCGCCGACGAAGCCGATCTTGAGTGACGGCTTCACGTCCTTCAATGCCTGGGCGACCTTCACGTCCGAAGCGAAGGAGGGGGTGCTGGTGTGGATGACGACGAGGTCCCGCTTCTTCACGTCCTCGAGGATCGGCTCCAGGCCCATGTTGGCGGGCGGCGCGTCGATTAGGCGGGACCCGGGCACGAGGGCGGCGGGTTGCGCGAGCCAGGTGGGGAACCAGAACGACTTGATCTCGCGCTTGGCCTGGTAGCGGGAGCCGGCGCCGCCGTCGAAGCCGCCGAACGAAGGCGGCTGCAGGAAGAGCGTGTTCATCATGGGGACTTATCCTTCAACTCAGCCCTTCCCGGGCACGAGATTCGGCTGCGTCGTGGCCAGGCTCGGCCGGGTCGCCTTCAGCACCTGGCCGCGCCAGGCCACCCGGCGCGTGCGGTAGCTGGCGAGGACGACGGTCACGGACAACAGGTCGCGGAACGGGAGACACCAGATCGTGAGCGAGGATGCAATCGACAAATCGCGATCGATGGCATGCGCGACGACCGCGCGGACCACCCAGGCGCAGGCGAGCAGCCACCAGGCCCAGAGCGCGCCGCCCGATACGCCAACGGTGAGTGCGGCCCAGAACAGCGGGTATTGCACGATGGAGAGGGCAAACTCCCCCGGTACGAGGCTCTTGACCGTCCGGGCCCAGCGCAGCTCGTGCTCGAACAGCACGGGCATCTGCGTCTCAGGCACGGTGGTGGCGGGCACGGTGTCGGCGAGGGCCACTTCGAGGCCTAGGGCGCGGACGAGGCGGCCGAGCACGGCGTCGTCGGCCAGGTGGTTGGCCAGGGCGCGCAGGCCGCCAACCTGCTCGAGCGTGTCCCGATGCAGGGCCATGGTGGCGCCGAGGCAGTCCTGCCGGCCCATGGCGCGGGCGAGCAGTGCGCCGGGCAGGAAGGCGTGGTTGATCTGGGCGGCGCCGAGCCGGCCCGTGAGCGTCTCCGAGGCCGGGCGTCCGGCATAGAGCGTGGTGACGAGGCCGACGCCCGGGCGGGCGAGGGTGGCGACGAGCTGGCGGAGGTAGTCGGGCGCCACGTGCATGTCGGAGTCGGCGATGACGAGCACGTCGTGCCGGGCGGAAGGCAGCATGTTGATGAGGTTGCCGACCTTGCGGTTCACGCCGTGGGCGGTGCGGTCGACGACCACGTCCATGGCCACCGTCGGGAATCGCCGGCGGAGGCGGCGCAGGACTGCAAGCGCCGGGTCGCGGGGGTTCTGGAGGCCGAAAACGATCTGGAAGTTCGGGTAGTCCTGGGCGCAGCAGGAGGCGAGCGCTTCCTCGAGGAGCGGCTCGTTGCCGTGCAACGGCTTGAGGATGGTGATGGACGGCAGGGTGGCCGCCTGGGCAGGGGCGCGGGCGCGGAAGCGGCGGAGGGCGGCGAGGCCTGCAATGCACTGGACGAGTCCGGCCGCGCACAGCCCGGCCAGCACCAGGGCTGCGCTCGTTGTCAGCATATCCGGCAAGGCGCGCTCCCGTTCAGGACAAGGTTCCGCCCGACAGCTCGGCGACCTTGCGCTGGAGGCTGTCGATGAGGGGCTGGGCGGAGGTGGCCGTGACGAGGCTGCGGAAGTCGGACCGCTTGACCGCGTTCTGGCTGATGCTGCCGTTGAGCAGCACGTCGATGGCGCGCCAGCCGGCCGGCGTCCTGCGCATCACGTAGTCGATCCGGACGGGCTCCTGGCCGGGGGGCACGATCTGGGTGGGCACGACGATGTCCGCGCCGACGCTGCGCTGGTCGGGGAGGATTTCGAGCCGCTCGCCGGAGAAGCTGTCGAAGTTGGCGGCGTAGCTGGCCACGGTGAACATGCGGAACACCTCCAGCAGCTTGGCCTGCTCGGGCGCGGGCAGGCCGGCGAGGCGGGGGCCGACCGAGGCGGCGAGGACGCCCGGGAGGTCGAACGCACGGTCGACGGCCGGGGCGAGGGCGTTGTAGCGCTGCTTGAAAGGCGTTGCCTTGCCGGCGCGCATGGCGGCCAGCACGGCCTGGTTGAGGGCTGCGATCGGTGCTGCGGCCTCCGCATCGGCCGCGCGGGCAGGGAGCGACAGCACGAGCAGGGGCGCTGCGACTGCGAGCCGCCTCGAGATCATCGGGCGGGGATCGCGGCGCGGGCTGCGGCATCGCTGCCGAGTGCGGCCAGCGCGGTGGCGACCATGTCCTTGGCGCCGATCCCGGCCTCCACGATCTGCGCCACGGGCGTGTTGTGGTCGATGAAGATGTCCGGGAACGTCATGGGGCGGATACGCAGGCTGCCATCGAGCAGGCCGCGCCGGGCGAGGTGCTGCATGACGGCGGAGGCGAAGCCGCCGACGGAGCCTTCTTCGACGATCAGCAGCACGCCGTGGTGGCGGGCGAGCTGCTCGACCATCTCAGCGTCGAAGGGCTTGGCGAAACGCGCGTCGGCGACGGTGGTGGAGAAGCCGCGGGCGGCGAGCTCGTCGGCGGCGCGGAGGCTGTCGCCGAGGCGGGTGCCGAGCGAGAGGATGGCGACGGCCGAGCCCTCCCGCAGGATGCGGCCGCGGCCGATGGGCACGGGGGTGCCGCGGTCGGGCAGGGTGAGGCCGAGGCCCTCGCCACGGGGGTAGCGGAAGGCGCTCGGCGCATCGTCGATGGTGGCCGAGGTCGCGACCATGTGCATAAGCTCGAGCTCGTCGCTCGGCGCCATGATGACCATGCCCGGGAGGCAACCGAGATAGGCGAGGTCGAAGCTGCCGGCGTGCGTGGCGCCGTCCGCGCCCACCAGCCCGGCGCGGTCGATCGCGAACCGCACAGGCAGCTTCTGGATGGCGACGTCGTGCACCACCTGGTCGTAGGCGCGCTGCAGGAAGGTGCTGTAGATGGCGCAGAAGGGCTTCATGCCCTCGGTCGCCATGCCGGCCGCGAAGGTCACGGCGTGCTGCTCGGCGATCCCCACGTCGAACGTGCGGTCCGGGAAGCGGCTGGCGAAGCGGTCGAGCCCGGTGCCGGACGGCATGGCGGCCGTCACGGCGACGATGCGCTGGTCGTGGTCGGCCTCGGCGATGAGGGCGTTGGCGAACACGCGGGTGTACTGCGGCGGGCCCGGGGGGGCCTTCACCTGCTCGCCGGTCATGACGTTGAACTTGCTCACGCCGTGGTACTTGTCGGAGCTGATCTCGGCCGGGCCGTAGCCATGGCCCTTCTTGGTGATGACGTGGAGCAGGATCGGCCCGCTCTCCTCGGCCTCGCGCACATTGCGGAGCACGGGGAGCAGGTGGTCCATGTTGTGGCCGTCGATCGGGCCCACGTAGTAGAAGCCGAGCTCCTCGAAGAGCGTGCCGCCGGTCAGGATGCCGCGGGCGTATTCCTCGGCCCGGCGCGCCGTGCGCTCGAGGCCGCGGGGGAAGCGCTTGGCCATGCGGCCCGCCAGGTCCCGCAGGTTCAGGAAGGAGCGGCTGCTCATGAGGCGGCTGAGGTAGGCGGACATGGCGCCGACGGGCGGCGCGATCGACATGTCGTTGTCGTTCAGCACGACGAGCAGGCGGGAGTGCTGGGCGCCGGCGTTGTTCATAGCCTCGTAGGCCATGCCGGCGGACATGGCGCCGTCCCCGATGACGGCAACAACGTGGCGGTCCTTCTCGCCCATCAGGTCGTGGGCCACGGCCATGCCCAGGCCGGCCGAGATGCTGGTGGAGGAGTGGGCGGCGCCGAACGGGTCGTATTCCGACTCGGAGCGGCGGGTGAAGCCGGAGAGGCCGCCCGGCTGCCGCAGGGTGCGGATGCGGTCGCGGCGGCCGGTGAGGATCTTGTGCGGGTAGGCCTGGTGGCCGACGTCCCAGATGAGCCGGTCGCGCGGGGTGTCGAACACGGCGTGCAGCGCCACCGTGAGTTCGACGACGCCGAGCGAGGCGCCGAGATGGCCGCCCGTGGTGCTGACGACGTCGACCGTCTCGGCGCGCAGTTCATCCGCGAGCTGGCGGAGCTGCTCGTTGGAGAGGTTGCGCATGTCCGATGGCACGCGAACGCGGTCGAGCAAAGGCGTTGCGGGGCGGGGCGGGAGCGGCAGGCCTGCGTTCATTGTATCTGTAAGCTCCCCACGGGGCCGCGTGCGCCCGTGTTCTCTGACCCTGGTTGAAGCCAGCCGAACCTGACCCTGCGAAGCCGACCCTTGCGCGCCGGGTGAAACCACAGCGGCCGGGTTGAGGCAAGCGAGGCAGTCCGACGAAGCTTCACCGTCGTGTAACGGACCGTGACGATAGCGATCTCGGGTCGCCTGTGCCAGAGCGCCACGGCGAGGGATGCCGGATGTGGCCTGAATGCCACAGTGGCGGACAACTCTGGGCGAGGCGACGCGTAGGAAGGCCTCATGCGTTATATGGGGCATGTCTGGTCCGCTCGCGAGCGCGGGCTGGAGAGCTTTGGGCGACCCGCCCGCCGAACCGAGAGGTCCCGTCGAGAATGTCAGTCCCGTTGCAGCAAGTCGTTCGCGTGGGTGCGTATGTGGTCAAGCAACATCTGGCGGGGCGCAAGCGCTATCCGCTGGTGCTGATGCTGGAGCCGCTGTTCCGCTGCAACCTGGCCTGCGCCGGCTGCGGCAAGATCGATTATCCGGCCGAAATCCTGAACCAGCGCCTGTCGGTGGCCGACGCGCTGGCGGCGGTGGACGAGTGCGGGGCGCCGGTGGTGGCGATCGCGGGAGGCGAGCCGCTGCTGCACCGGGAGATGCCGCAGATCGTCGAGGGCATCCTGGCGCGCAAGAAGTTCGTTTACCTGTGCACGAACGCGCTGCTGCTCGAGAAGAAGATGGACGACTACAAGCCGAACCCGTTCTTCAGCTGGGACGTGCACCTGGATGGCGACAAGGAGATGCACGACCGGGCGGTGAGCCAGGAGGGCGTGTACGACCGGGCCGTTGCGGCCATCAAGGAGGCCAAGCGGCGCGGCTTCCGGCTCAGCATCAACTGCACCCTGTTCGACGGCGCGCAGCCGGAGCGGGTGGCGAAATTCTTCGACGACGTGATGGCGATGGGCGTCGACGGCATCATGACGTCGCCGGGCTACGCGTATGAGCGGGCGCCGGACCAGGCGCATTTCCTCAGCCGGCGCAAGACGAAGCAGCTGTTCCGCGACATCCTGACGCGTGGCAAGGGCAAGGGCTGGAAGTTCACGCAGAGCCCGTTGTTCATGAGCTTCCTCGCGGGCAACGAGAATTACCAGTGCACGCCGTGGGGCAAGCCCACTCGCAACGTGTTTGGTTGGCAGCGGCCCTGCTACCTGCTGGGCGAGGGCTACGCGAAGAGCTTCACGGAGCTGATGGAGACGACCGACTGGGACAAGTACGGGACCGGCAACTACGAGAAGTGCGCCGACTGCATGGTGCATAGCGGCTATGAGAGCACGGCCGTGATGGATGCGGTGCGGAGCCCGGTGAAGACGATGATGACGGCGCTGCGCGGCCCGAAGCTGACGGGCGACATGGCTCCCGAGATCGACCTCAGCAACCAGCGCCCGGCCGACTACGTGTTCAGCCGGCACGTGCAGGACAAGATGGCCGAGCTGAAGCACAAGAAGCCGGAGCCGCAGGTGGCCGACGCGGCGGATTGAGGCGGCTGGGGCGGTTCGCGCTCGCCGCCCCCCACCCCCCCGCCCCCACCCCCCACGGGAGGGAGAGAAACGTCAAAGGCGGCGGCGCGCGATGAGAGCGGCGGTGGCCAGGCCGAGCAAGGCGAGGGTGCCGGGCTCGGGCACGGACGTGGCGGCGGCGGTGGCAAACGTCAGGTTGTCGAACGTCACCGGGCTCAGCACGCTGGTCGGCCGGGTGAGCCGGAAGCTGGTGGCCGGCGCTGCACTGTCGATCACGCCGAAGAAGACCGGGGTGCCGCTGGTGTAGGTGATGCTGCCGCCGAGGCCCGTGGCGGTCAGCGTATCCGTGCTGCTGGCGGTGAAGCTGACCAGGTCGATGCCGAACGCGATCGAGGCGGTGGGCACCGTGAAGGACAGGAAGCGCTCGGCCGGGGTGGCCGTGTTGCGCAGGCTCGAGAAGAGCTGCGTGTTGCCCGACACGAACTGGACGCCGATGGCGTTCGCGGACGAGAGCGTGACGGAGCCGCTGGTGGCGCCGACGCGAGTGCCGGGGTCGGAGTCGGGCAAGTTCGTGCCGCGGAGCGCGGGGTCGATCGACTCGAACGTCTCCGTGGTGGCGGTGGCGCCCAGGGCGGCAAGCGCCGTGTTGAATGCCGTGCGGCTCGAGTAGGTGATCGGCGCGGCGTGGGCCGCAGTGCCGGCCAGCAACGCGCCTGCGAGGGTGATGCGGAAGAGGGTCATTTGCTTGGCTCCGATCAAACGAACTGCGACGCGGTCAGCGACGTGTAGCCTGTGAGCACCACGCGGGTGCTGTCGGCGAGGGTTAGGGTGGTGCTGCCGGCCGCGATGGTGGTGCCGGCCAGGGCGGTGCCCTCGGCGCCGGCTGCAAAGCCGTAGAGGCCGATGCGGTCGGCCGTGGAGAAGTCCGTGACGGTGATGGTGCCGCCGCCGTTGCCGTTGAAGAAGCCGAACAGGTCCGCGCCTGCTCCCCCCGCGACGGTCGCGTCGCCCGTGCTGCCGAAGATAATGTCGGCCGCCGACCCGCCCGTGGTGGTGGTGCCGGCGCTGGCGAAGAAGGTGCGGGTGGCGGCCGGGTCGATGGTGCCGATGAAGGCGGGGGGCGTCGTCCCGAGGCGGGCGAGGCTGACGGTGGTGACCGATGGGTCGTGGTCCGACACGCGCACGGCGTCGGCGTATTCGCTGTTGACGTGCACGACGTCGAAGGCGCTGACGGCGTCGAGCAGGCCGCCGGTGGCCAGGGTGTGGTCGAGGCCCTGGCTGTTGCCGTCGAAGGTGTAGGTATAGCGCTCGTTCTCGGGCAGCAGCTCCTCGAGGTTGGTGAGGGTGCCGTCGGCGGTGAAGACCTGCTGGGGCGCGTTCCAGGCAAACTCGTTGTGGTCGCCGAGCACGGCAATCTTGGCCGAGGGGTCTGCGGCCAGGCGGGCATCGATCACGCGGCGGGTCTCGGTCGCCTGGGCCGTGCGGGCTGCCTCGCCGCCGTTTACGGGAGGCTGCACGGCGCCGTAGGAGCTGGTGCTGCCGCCCTTCGAGGTGGAGTGGACGTTGACCAGGGTGACGTCCTGGCCGTTGAAGCGAAAGGTGCCCACCAGCGGCAGGCGGGAGCTGGCGAAGGCATTGCCGTCCGACAGGTTGCTGTCGGTGATGGTGGACAGCGCGCCGAGCTGCACGCGGTTCGGGTTGTAGAGATAGCCGGGGCGGATGTTGCCGCCGGGCTCGCCGCCGGAGGTGCCATTGGCCGGCGCGATATCGGCGTAGGCGTAGGTGATGCCGGTGGCCGCGCGCACGGCGGCGATGAGCTTGGCGGCCGTCACGGTCGCCTCGGTCGTGCCGTCGTTCGTGGCGCCGTTGCTGTCCTGGATTTCCTGGAGCGCCAGGATGTCGGGGGCGCGGAGGTTGATGCCGATGATGCTGGCGATGGCGTCGAATTTGGGGTCCGACGGGTCCAGGTTCTCGACGTTCCACTCGGCGAAGCTGAGCGTGTCGGCGTCGCCGCGCAGCGACGTGACTTCCTGCGGGAGCGGGTTGGAGGTGAGCGTGGGGGCGGCGGTGAGGACAATGCGGTAATTGCCGAAATCGTACTGCAGCACGCCCGTGAGGCTGCCGATGGTGTCGCCGACCTTGGCCTGGAAGCCGGGGTTGGCGAGGACGCCCGGGTCGAAATCGACGAGGATGCGCTCGGGGTTGTCGTCGGTCTGGCCCAGCAGCACACCGCCACGGGGGGTGCGGATGGCGGACCCGGCGCCGAGGTCGGCGAGGACCCAGGTCTCGTCGAAGCCGTTGGTGCCCTGGGTGACCACGGCGTTGTTGACGGTGACGCGCATGCCCTCGAGGGATTCGTAGAAGTCCACGCCCTCGTTGACAGGGTCGAAATCGCCGATGCCCGTGTTCAGGTTGCCCGGCGCGTCGTTGTAGATGACGCCCGTAGGAGGTGTGCGGCCGCCGGCGCCGATGAGGATCGGGGCGGGCAGCGGGTTGGCGCTGGAGTTACGGACGACAGTGGGGCTGGTCAGCTCGGTCAGGCCGAGGTTGTTGGCGTTCCCGGCGGTGAATTCGCTGACGGTGCCCGTGACGGTCACGGTGTCGCCAACGGCGGGGAGGCCCGTGAGGGTGTTGGTGAAGACGAAAATGCCTTCCGAGGTGGCCGGGTTCGCATCCGGCGCCGGGTCCTGGATCCAGAAGCCGATGCCGCCCACGGTGTCGAGCGCGGTGACGACGCCGGTCGTGCGGACCTGCTGGCCCGCGAGGGGGCTGACCTGGGCGCTGCCCTGGATGGCGCGGATGGTCGCCGCGGTCGGGCCGGCGGGCGTGCCGGCGACGGTGGCGTTAGCCGCGCCCGGCGTGTTCAGCGCCTCGCCAGCGACCGGGGTGCCGGTGAAGCCGGGCAGCCCGGCGCCGTCGAAATCGTTGGTGACGAAGTCGACCGGCGTGTCGGTGTCGATGCCGTCCGGGATGCGCGAGGCTCCGCCGACGGCGTTGCCGCCGCTGGCGGGGAGCACCGGGGCGCCGGCGTAGGTGAGGTCTCCGGCGCCGCCATCCGTGACCGCGACGGAGTCGACGATGCTGGTCCAGGGTGTGCTGTCGAGGATGCCGTCGTCGTTGGCGTCGAGGTCGGCGCCGCTCGTGCCGGTGAAGCCGCTGACGAGCAGAAGGGTCTGGGTGCCGTTCTGGAGCTGGTTGTTGAGGAACGGGGTGACATAGTAGCCGCTGGCGTTGGTGGTGCCTGGCGTGCCGACGTAGTTGACGGTGCCGCGTGCGCCGCTGTCGCCGTCGATGATGACGAGGCGGTAGCTGGCCAGCGACGTGCTCGGGTCGGCGAGGAGCTCGATGAACTCGCTGGTGTCGGTGCCGACGTGGTTGAACACGAACTCGTTGACGCGCGGGCGTAGGGCCATGGTCTGCTCCCCCAAGGGTCTTGTGGGGCGGGCAGATACGAGAGTTACCGGCGCTTAACGAGCAACGAACGATGACAGGTGCATGACATTTCCTCTCGATCCCCAGGGCGTTGCGCACCGGGGCCGAGCTTCGAACCCCGCCGTGGGCACTCCTGCCGGCGTCAGCCTGGGCGTTCGAGCGACGGGGAGGCGGTCATCACGCACAGGATCTCGAACAGGATCGCGGCGGCGTTGAGCGTGGTTATGCCGCCGACGTCGAAGGGGGGGCTGACCTCGACGAGGTCGGCGGCGACGATGTCCAGGCCGCGGAGGCCGCGGACGATGCGGAGCGCCTCGAGCGAGGTGAGGCCGCCGGCCTCGGGGGTGCCGGTGCCGGGGGCGAAGGCCGGGTCCAGGCTGTCGATGTCGAAGCTGAGATAGGTGGGGCCGGTGCCGGCCACCCGGCGGGCCTCTTCCACGGCGTAGCGCCAGCCCTGGTCGTGCAGCTCCTCGATGGGCATCACGCGCATGCCGGACTGGGTGCTGTAGGCCCACATGCCGCCCGGCGTGGTGCTGGTGCCGCGGAGGCCGATCTGGATGACGCGCGTGGGGTCCAGCAGGCCGTCCTCCACGGCCCGGCGGAACGGGGCGCCGTGGTGGACGCGCGATCCCATGTAGTCGTCTCCGGTGTCGCCATGCGCGTCGATGTGGACCATGCCGAGGGGTTGCCCGACCTTGGCGGCGACGGCGCGGAGGATGGGCCAGGCGATGGAGTGGTCGCCGCCGACCGTCAGCGGGGCGATACCGGCCGCCACGACGGTGCGGTAGAAGGCCTCGATCTCCTCGAGCGCGCCGCGGAGCTCGTAGGGGCGCTCGATCCAGCAATCCCCGAGGTCCCGCACGCGGTGGGTGGCGAAGGGGGATTGGAGGGTTGGCGGGTTGTGCGGGCGGATGAGGCTGGACTGGTTGCGGATCTCGCGGGGGCCGTGGCGGGTGCCGGGGCGGTTGGTGACGCCGCCGTCGAAGGGGACGCCGATGATGCCGATGTCGACGTCCTCGAGGGAGGCTGCGATGGGCGTGCGGAAGAAGCTGGGGATGCCGACGTAGCGCGGCTGGGCCTGCGGGTCGTTCATGGCGGGGTAGTGCGCGGCGGGCTTGAGCTGGGTCATGCGAGGGGGTCCTTCGTGCGGCGGAGGAGGGTTGCGCGGGCGTGGGCGGCGTCGCGGCCGAGGGCGATGAGCGCGGGCCAGGTGCGCGGCTCGGCGAGGGCCGCGGTGAGCACGCGGAGGAGGCCGACGCGGCCCTGCGGGTCGAGCGCGACCAGCGCGGCGCGGGGAAGGCTACGGTGGGCCGGGTCGGCGATGGCGCGGAGCACGGCGAAGGGCAGGCCATGGCGCGCGGCCGCGCGGGCGACGGCGGCGGATTCGAGGTCGATGGCGGTGGCGCCGGTGCGGGCCTGGGCCGCGGCTTTATCCCAGGCGGTGGCGAGGATGGTGCCGCCGCCGAGCATGGTGGCGTGGGTGGGGCCGCCGAGCCGGGCCGTGAGGGCGGGGTCGGCGGTCCAGGACTCGGGGCCGTCGAGGATGGTGGCGGGGATGACGAGGTCGCCGGCGCGGAGGGCGGAGTCGAGGGCGCCGGCGAGGCCGAAGCTGAGGAGGGCGGTGACGTGGGGGGCCAGGGTGTCAGCGGCGCGCGTGGCGCCGGCTGCGCCGCCACCGCCGATGGCGACATGGCGGGTCCAGCGGCGGGCGATGCGGGCCTCGGCCTCCAGGCCGACGACGATGCCGAGGGTGGCGCTCAAGGGTGTCTTGGGGCGGGACCATGGTGGGTTTCACCCACCCTACGCGGCCTTCGGGACGGTGACGCCGATCATGTCGCCTTCGCGGCCGATCGTGGCGAGGCGCTCGGCGTCCCATCCTTCGGTGCCGGGCGGGCGTTCGGGCAGGACCATCCAGCGGTAGTCGGCGGTGCTGTCCACCACGCGGATGCGGGTGCCCTCCGGGAGCGTCGTGTGCCATTCCGCGAGCACGCCCGCCGGGTCGCGGACGGCGCGGGCGCGGTAGGCGGGGGATTTGAACCAGAAGGGCGGGTAGCCGAGGACGGCGCGCGGGTAGCAGCTGCAGAGGGTGCAGACGACGAGGTGGTGCAGCCCCGGCTCGTTCTCGAGCACGCCGAGCGGGGGCAGGCCGCGCATGGCGATGCCCATCTCCTCGGCGGCCTGGGCGCCGTCGGCCAGGAGGCGGGTGCGGAAGGCCGGGTCGGTCCAGGCTCGAGCGACCAGGCGGGCGCCCTGGGCGGGGCTCGCGCGGTCCGTGTGTTCGATCCGGGCGGCGATCTCCTCCGGGGTGGCGATGCCCTTCTGGTGCAGCAGGGTGCGGACGGCCTCGAGCAGGCGGTCCGAGGGGGCATCCAGCACGTTCATGGGGCGGGCTCCAGCCAGGGTTCGAAGAGTTCGACCACGATCTCGTCCGACGCGGTGTGGGTGGGGGCGTCGGGCCAGATGTCCGTGGGGCGGAAGGCGACGTGATAGAGGTCGAGCAGGGGCGCCGGCCGGGCGAAGGCGAGGTCCTCGGGGTTCTTGAAGCGGCCGAGGTGGCGGACGACCGTGCCGGGGCGGCCACGGAGGTAGTGGGGCGTGCGGATGTGGCAGGGGCCGTCCCGCTCGGGCCAGGCGTCGCGGACACGCACGGGGGTGCCGGCAGCGATCACAGCAGCGCCTCCAGCTCGGCTTGGGTGACGACGCCGCGGGCGACCAGGTTGTCGGCGATGGAGCGGATCCATTTCTGGTAGTAGCCGAGGCGGAGATAGGTCTCCTCCGGGATGGCCTCGATGCCCCGGCGGAGCTCATCCACGCTCATGACGCCCTTGGCGCCGAGGATGCCGCGGATGGCGTCCACCTCGCGGTCGAAGGCGGTGAGGGCGTGGGGCGAGGTGTCGACGGGCTCGCAGAGGAAACGAGGAGCGCCGCCCATGTCGTGGTGGGCGCGGCCGGGGGTGTCGGCAGGTTCGGCTGTCATTGGATGGCCTCGTTCGGGAAGGTGCCCCAGATGTCGGCGCGGCGGACCCAGCCACGGTAGTCCTGGACCTGGGCCTGGCACCAGTCGTTCGTTGCCTCGCAGGAGCGGAGGCGGACGATGACGCCGGGGCGGAGGCGGGCGACAGGGGTGGCGTCGTCGCGCGCGTCGGCCCGGAGCGTGGGGTCGCGGCCCGGCGTGGCCACCACGATGCCGGTGCGGCGGGGGGCGAGGGTGGCCTGGTGGACCCAGCCCTTCACACCCTCCTGGTCTCGCACGAGGCGCCAGATCTCGAACTCGCGCTCGATCACCACAGGGAGGTCGCGGCGCTTGTAGACCCATTCGATGGGGTAGCGGGTGCCGGGGCCGGCGCGGAAATTGACCTCGTCGGAGCGGAGGGTCGCGAAGCGGGGGAGGGGGGCGCCTGTGTTGCTGCCCTTGGTGGGCTCGGCGGGTTTTTCGGGCTCTTTTGGGGCGGCGGCTGCCGCGGCAGCAGCGGCTGCGGCGCCGGCGGCAGCGGGCGCTGCCTTGGACGCGGGCTTGGCCAGCGGCTTGGCCAGGGGCTTGGCGGGTGGGCGCTTCGGGGTGCCGGGCTTCGGCTGGACGGTGGGGGCGGGCTTGGCAGCCGGTTTGGAGGCTACGCCGGCCGGGGAAGCGGGGGCGGCGGCGGCGGGCTTGGCCGGCGCCGGGCTTTGCGCTCCCGATGGCGCGGGCAGGCTGAGTAGGCCAGCGAGGGCCAGGAGGGCGGGGAGGGCGCGCATGGGACATGGGTGCCAAGTGCCGGTTGGCGGGTCAAGCGGGCGGGGTGCCGCGTGGCATTCCCTGTCCCGATCGATCGGCGCCTCGATGGCCCCCCTCGATGCCCCTTGCCTCGGTCGTCATCGCGAGCGAAGCGTGGCGATCCAGGGGCGGACGGGCCTGGTCCGTGTGGCCCTGGATTGCCACGCCTTCGGCTCGCGATGACGGACGCTCAACGAAACATCGGCAGTTCGCCTGGCGGCAGGGCCCGGGCACCTGCGTCTGCGCCAGCGTCTGCGCCAGCGTCGGCGCCGTCCAGCCAGGCCGTGGCGCCTTGGGTGAGCGTGGCCGCGAGCCGGCGCGCGAGGGTGCGGGCGGGGTGGCCGGGCCAGTCGGGGGGCAAGAGTGGCGCGGGGAGGCCCGGGTCCTTCAGCGCGACCCGGCGCCAGGCGTGGACGAGGGCGATTCGGGCGGCGATGGCCTCGAGGGGCGTGGTGGGGCGCGGCGGGTCGAGCGGCGCCATGAGAGTGTGGAAGGCTGCGTAGGACTCGGCGAGCGTGGGCAACGACCAGGCGCGGGCGGCGAGAGTTTGCAGGTCGGCGCTGGAGCCCGTTGCGCGGAGGGTCGAGGTGCCGGGAGGCGGTGGGGTGGTGCCGGCCAGGACGCCGGGGGAGAGGAGGGCGAAGCCGGCGTGCTCGAGCGGGGTGCGGTCGGCGCCGGGCGTGGGGAAGGCGAGGTGGAGCGCGCCGTCCCATGAGGGCGCGGGGGCGCCGTAGATGCGGGGGATGGCGGCGGTGAACTCGGCCTGGGCGCGGTCGGTGAGGCCGTATGCGCTGCGGCGGCCAATGCGGCGGGCCTCGAGCAGGCCGTCGCGGGCGAGGCGGGAGAGGGCGGTGCGCACCACGCCCTCGGGGGTGCCGAGCCGGGCCATGAGGGCGAACAGGTCCGACAGCGCGAGCCAGCCGCCGCGGGGGAGGATGGCATCGCCATAGATGGTGACGACGACGGAGCCGGCGCGGAAGGGGAGTTGGGCGAGAACCTGGTCGAGTTCGGGCCAGGGCAGGTGCGAAGGGGTCAGGGGGGTCAGCGCCCGCCGGAGACGGGGAGGAGGGCGCCGGTGATGTAGCTCGCCTCGTCGCTGAGCAGGAACAGGATGGCGCGGGCCACCTCGTCGGGCGTGCCGGCGCGGCCGAGCGGGATGCTCGGGGCCATGTCCGCCACGCGATCGGGCTTGCCGGCCTTCTCGTGGATGGCGGTGTCGATGAGGCCGGGGAGAACGGCGTTGACGCGGATGCCGCGGGGCGCGAGCTCGCGGGCGGCGCCGAGGGTGAGCGTGTCGACCCAGCCCTTGCTGGCGGCGTAGTGGACCCACTCGCCCGGGCTGCCGAGCTGGGAGGCGCGGCTCGAGACCGTCACGATGGCGCCGGCCGTCATGGTGCGGGAGGCGGCGCGGACGGTGAGGTAGGCGCCGCGGACGTTGGTGGCGAGCAGCTGGTCCAGCGCGGCCTCGTCCAGGTCGGCGATGAGGCTGACGGGGCCGGTGATGCCGGCATTGGCGACCACGCCCTCGATGGGGCCGAGGGTGGCGGCGCTGTCGAACAGGCGGTCGGTGTCCGGGGCGCTCGCGGCATCCGCCTTTACTGCGAGCGCAACGTGCCCGGCAACGCGGAGCTCGGCCTCGAGGGCGCGAGCCGGGGCATCGTTCGTGCCGTAGCTGAAGCACACGGCCCAGCCCCGGGCGGCGGCGAGGCGGCAGGTGGCGGCGCCGATGCCTTGGCTGCCGCCGGTAACGACGAGGGTCCTCATTTCAGGAAGCCGACCAGGCGCTCCGCCTCGGCCACGATCGGGTCCGCGATGGCGGCGGCGCGGGCTGCGCCGTCGCGAAGGATGGTGTCGACGTGCGCCGGGTCCGCAAGGAGGCGGGCGGTTTCGGTGGCGATGGGGGCGAGGTGGCCGACCACCACGTCGGCCAGCGCCTGCTTGAAGGTGCCGAAGCCCTGGCCGCCATGGTCGCGGAGGATGGCGGTGGCGTCCGTGTTCAGGAGGGCGGCCATGATGCCGACGAGGTTGCGGGCCTCGGGGCGATTCTCGAGGCCTTCGGGCTCACTGGGAAGCGGCTCCGGGTCGGTTTTGGCGCGGCGGATCTTCAGGGCGATGGTGTCCGCGTCGTCCGTCAGGTTGATGCGGCTCTGGTCCGAGGGGTCGGACTTGCTCATCTTCTTCTGGCCGTCGCGGAGGCTCATGACGCGGGCGGCGGTGCCGAAGATGAGCGGCTCGATGGCGGGGAAGAAGTCCTGGCCGTAATCGTGGTTGAACTTCTGGGCGATGTCGTTGGCGAGCTCGAGATGCTGCTTCTGGTCGTCGCCCACGGGCACGCGGGTGGCGTGGTACGCGAGGATGTCGGCGGCCATGAGGGTGGGGTAGATGTACAGCCCGGCGCTGACGGCCTCGCGGTCCTTGCCGGCCTTGTCCTTGAACTGCGTCATGCGGTTCAGCCAGCCGATGCGGGCGACGCAGGTGAAGATCCAGCCGAGCCGGGCGTGGGCGGGCACGGCGGACTGGTTGAAGAGGATGTGGGCGGCAGGGTCGATGCCGCACGCCAGGAGGGCGGCGGCCATGCCACGGGTGGCGTCGGCGAGGCCCGAGGGCTCCTGCCACTGCGTGATGGCGTGGAGGTCCACCACGCAATAGAGGCACTCATGGTCGGCCTGGAGAGCCACCCAGTTGCGCACGGCACCAAGATAGTTGCCGAGGGTGGGGACGCCGGAGGGCTGGATGCCGGAGAAGATGCGTTGCATGGCGCGGTTGTCGCGGCGGGGCGGGGCGGGGTCAAGGCTGGGGTAGGGACGAGGTCTTAGAGACGATCAGCGTTACCCGCCCGGTCACGGATCGTCAGCCCAGATGTATTCCTCCTCCTCGGGGTTTGCGTTGGGGAAGACCTCAACGCCGAGCGACCCTTTCAGGTCCGCTAGCTTGGCGACGGTCCGTTCGGTGAGTGTGTCGCCGATGTTCGCCTGGCCAGGCAGGTCGATGATGAAGTTGGTTCTGCCGCCCGTCTCGGCAATCCTGCGCAGGAAAGCGCGGTGCTCGCTGAACCGGTCCAGCAGCTTGTCGAGGCGCTTGAAGAAAGACCGGTCACCGTTCCTGACCTCCGATACCGACCACCTCGTGTCGGGCCACACGCCGCCGAGCGATTGGCCGGTGCGTCCGAGTCTCGGCTGCCCGACCGACTTTATGCTACGAGGTTGGAGGTTGAGTTCGCGACTGATCTCGTCCGAGGTGAGCGTGGGATGAATGATCAGAACTCGGATGCTGTACTGAAGGTGAGTAGACATGCTTGTATCCTCTACGGAGCTAGCCATCTGACGATTTCTGTGTTTGTTCTTCCAGATGGCTTGCCGGCTTCCATTAAGTCGCCTGCCGCGAAGTGTATGGGTCCGGCTTTATTCCTATCCTGAGCTTTGCCATCCTGCGATCATCGCGGACGCTTCGGAGACGATCACATTCTTGGGGCGGTGTTTTCATGGCTGGGCTACGGATCGTCAGCCCAGATGCGTTCTTCCTTCATGGGGTTCGCGTCGGGGAAGACCTCAGCACCGAGCGACCCTTTCAAATCGGCGAGCTTTGCGACGGTGCGTTCAGTCAGCATGTCACCGATGTTCGACTGGCCGGGCAACTCGACGAGAAAGTTGATTTCGCCGCCCGTCTCGACGATCCTGTGCAGGAAGGTGCGATGCTCGCTGAACCGGTCCAGCAGCTTGTCGAGACACTTGAAGAAGTAACGGTCGCCACTTCTAGTTTCCCAGGTCGACCACCGCGTGTCCGGCCACACTCCCCCCATTGTTTGGCCTTTTGGGGTTTGCCTAGGCTGCCCGACGGTCTTCGCCATGCGCGGTTGGAGGTTGAGGGCAGCTGTGATCTCCTCCGACGCGAGCGTTGGGTGGATGATCAGGATGCGGATGGAATAAAGAAGCTCATCAGACATAAACAATTCCTTTATCGCTCTGGCCGGCTGTCGCGTTCCGCGCCCGTCCTGCCAGAGGGCGTGCCGGACTCAGTGTAAGCGCCGGCGGCGTTGTGATTGGTCCAGCTTCCGTCTGGCTTCTTGGCCCACACGTCTCCATCCGGCGAGATACGCACGTCGTCCGCTCCTTTCGCACCAATACCGCGCTTGATCTCTTGGTGGTCGCCTGACCACTGCGTCTGATCGATAGGCTTTGAGCCAGGCGGCGGCTTGTCGCGTGTCTCCCCTTCCTGGCCCGCTGCCCCGGCTGGTTCCGGTGACTTGGGACGGACGCCGGGTGGTCTGCGCCGCCGGTTCTCATCCTCGTCCTCCTCCGGGTCGCGCGGCTTGCTCTCGAACAAGCCGCCAATTGCGCTGCCGAGCTTGCGAATCCCCTGGATCGTCGAATCCGTCAGCGCTCGATTTTCGCGCGTGCCCGGGATGACAACGGGCGGCAGCGGCAGCGGGAGCGGGAACGGCCCACGGGGAATGGAGTACTTTGCTAGCTCCACCTTCGCCTCGCCGCTCGCCATTGCGGCGGGCGGGGCTGGCGCGAGCTGTGCGACGGCCGTGTCCAGCAGCCGGGTCCACTCGGCCGGGCCGTGCGCCTCGATCGTCGTGGCCAGGTCCTGGCCCGATCGGACGAGCTCGGAGTGGGTGTCCGCCGCAGCGATGTCGCGCATGACCGTCTGGATCGTCCAGGCATCCACCGGATCGAACGAGGCGCGGAAGAAGCGGAGGCGGAAGTCGTTTGGCGCCAACCCGGCGTCTGCCGCCATAACCGAGGCAAAATTTCGCAGAACCTCCGTCGTCTTGTCCAGCGGAAACGCCGACTTGTCCCTGCTCGGAATGTCGCTCGCAGCAAAGTTCACGATCGCGAACGCGCGGGCCTTGAACTCGCTCGAGGCCACACCTGCTGCCGTGCCGTGCCCGAACCATCCGTGCCACTGCCTTCCTTGATCGATCCAACTCACCGCCGTCCTCCTTCCGAAGGACGAAATACCTATACTTCATCGGCCAAAGTTGGCAATATGTTCTTTGTCCGAGTTCCTCGTTTCGATGCGAGGGTCGCATGGCGCAAGGGTCCGCTCGCGTCGCGACGTCATGATCGAGCTGGGCGCCGTTACCTCATAAAGCCCGCTCTGCATGGCGAGGGAGAACGGAAGCGGAAACTAAGCCCCCCGGCGGCGCAGCAGCGCCAGCAGGTCCCGCAGGCTGAACGCGCCGATGAGTTGGCCGGTGGCGGCGTAGGTGGCGGCGCCGGCGGTGACGAGGCCGGCGAGGGCGGCCCAGCGGACGTATTCGAGGGCGAACCAGGGGGCGAGGGGTGGGAGGAGCAGGGCGAGGGCGGCGCCCATGGCGGCGGCGGCGACGGCGATGCGGGGGAGGCGGCGGCGGAGGCGGGGGTCGAGGGTGAAGTGGCCGCGCCGGGCCAGCAGGATGGCCAGGGCGAGGACGTTGAAGAGGGCGGACACGCTGGTGGCCAGCGCCGGGCCCATGTGTTGGAGGGGGGTCATGAAGAGCAGGTTGAGGACCAGGTTGAGGCCGATGGCGACGAGGCCGATGCGGACGGGGGCGGAGGTGTCGCCGCGGGCGAAGAAGGCGGGCACGAACACCTTGAGCAGCACGAAGGCGGGCAGGCCGAAGGCGTAGGCGGCGAGCGACTGCGCGCTGAGGGTGGCGGCCGTGGCGTCGAACGCGCCCCGGCCGAACAGCACGAGCATGATGGGATATCCGGCGATGGCGAGCGCCACGGCGGCGGGCAGCGTGAGGGCGAGGGTGAGCTCGGTCGCGCGGTTGAGGGTGCCGATGGCCTGCGCGTCCTCCCCAGTGCGGACCTGGCGGGACAGCAGCGGCAGCAGCGCCGTACCGACCGCGGTGCCGATGACGCCGAGGGGGAGCTGGTTCACGCGGTCGGCGTA
Source organism: Acetobacterales bacterium (assembly GCA_038229135.1). Classification (GTDB taxonomy): domain Bacteria; phylum Pseudomonadota; class Alphaproteobacteria; order Acetobacterales; family Acetobacteraceae; genus JBBROS01. Next base: position 51,503 of record JBBROS010000019.1, on the reverse strand, counting down.
GTTCAGCACGGCGGCCGAGCCCGGGGGCAGGTAACTCACGATCCAGATGTCCACACTGAGGTTCAGCTGCGTGACCCCGGCGCCGATCAGGCCGGGGCCCATGCGGCGCAGCAGCACGCGCATGCGGGGCGTGAGGCGCGGGCGGGGCACGTGCAGCGCCATGCCGGCGCGGCGCACGGCCCAGGCGAGGAGGGCCAGCTGCAGCACGCCGGACACCGTGACGCCCCAGGCGAGCGCGTGGCCGACGCTGGGCAGGAACGGCGTGAGGCCGAGCATGGCCGCGATGCTGACGGCGTTGAACACGAGCGGTGCGGCGGCGGCGGCGGCAAAACGGTCGAGCCCGTTCAGCACGCCCGAGAGCAGGGCCGCGAGGCAGATGAGGAACACGTAAGGGAAGGTGATGCGCGCCAGCTCGATGGTGAGCGCCTGCTTGCCCGGCACGTCCGCGAACCCCGGGGTGAGCAGCGCCATGAGCTGCGGCATGAAGACCTCGCCGGCCACCACGAGCAGCAGGAGCCAGAAGGCCATGACGGCGATGGCTTCCTGCGCGAACTGCCGGGCCTGGGCGGTGCCGTCGCGGGCGAGGATGCCGCTGAACTCGGGCACGAAGGCGGCGTTGAACGCGCCCTCGCCGAACAGGCGGCGGAACAGGTTGGGCACGCGGAGCGCGATGAAGAAGGCATCGGCAACCGGGCCTGTGCCGGCGAGGCTGGCGATGAGCATGTCCCGGACGAAGCCGGCAAGCCGGCTGCCCATGGTCCATGCGCCGACGGTGACGAAGCCCTTGAGCACTACTCGTCTCGTGTAGGGCGGGAGAGGAGGGCGGCCATGGCCTGCCCGAGGGTGGTATGGCCGGCGAGCAGGCCGGCGACGGCGGCACAGACGGGCATGTCGACGGCGCCGGCGCGGGCCAGGAGGGCGGGGGCCGTGGTGACGCCTTCGACAACGCCGGCGCTGGCGGCGAGGGCTTCGGGCAGGGGTTGCCCGCGGCCGAGCGCGAGGCCCAGGCGGTAGTTGCGGCTGGCGGCCCCGGTGCAGGTGAGGAGGAGGTCGCCGAGGCCGGAGAGGCCGGCGACGGTTTCGGCGCGCCCGCCCTCGGCGACGACGAGGCGGGAGAGTTCGGCGAGGCTGCGTGTAATGAGTGCTGCGCGGGCGTTCTCGCCGAGGCCGGCGCCCATCACCGCCCCGGCTGCGATGGCGATGACGTTCTTGGCCGCTCCCCCGAGCTGGGCGCCGACCGGGTCCTCGTTGCCGTACAGGCGGAAGGCGGCGCTGCCGAGGCGCTCGGCGGCCTGGGCGCGGAGGGGGGCGTCGCCGGCGAGCACGGCGGCGGCGGGGAGGCCGGCGGCGATTTCATGCGCGAAGTTGGGCCCGGTGAGGATCGCGGCGGGCCGGGCTGGGTGGAGGAGGGCGGCGAGCTCGAGCGGGAGGAGGCCGGTGCCTGTCTCGAGGCCCTTGACGCAGAGGAGGAGCGGGCCGCGGGGGATATTGCTCAGCAAGGCGGCGCGGAGGGACTGCATGGGGATGGCGACGACGACCAGCGCGGCCTCGGGCGGGCAGACGGGGGTGAGCGTGATGGCGCCGGGCAGGGGATGGGCTGGGAGGCGGGGGTTGTTGCGGCCCTCGAACGGCGTGCGGAGCACGAGCGTGGTGCGGGCTCCGGCGCGGTGGGCCTGGAGGGCCAGGGCCGTGCCCCAGGCTCCGGCGCCCAGGATGACGACGTCATTCATCGGTCGGCGTCGAACCAGTCACGCACCAGCTTGCGAAGGTAATGCCAAAACCTCTCGAGGTTCTTTCGTCCGTCTGTCGTGAACAGTGGCAAGTCGTGGCCGTCCGACGAGTTCCTGCAAACATGAGACGGGTGCGCACGCGGTTCGCCCTCTCCCGGCCCCTTCCGCGAGGGGAGGAGGCGCTAGGGGAGGGGGGAAGGAGGCGTGTGTCACCCTTCCACCGGTCATCGCCCCACCTACTCATCGGTCAGGCGGATCAGGTCGGCGCCGGCACCCGCCTCGCCCAGGGTGTCGCGGAGGGCACCGAGGATCGGGGCGGCTTCGGCGTCGAACCCGTAAGGCGGGTTGCGGATGATCAGGCCACAGCCGTTGAGGCGGTCGGGGTCCGTGGGCTCGCGCAGCCAGAGCTCGGCGGCGATGACGTCCGTGAGCCCGGTAGCCTGTATGGCGAGGTGGAAGGCGGTGACAGGGCTGCGGTGCTTGATGGGGTACCAGGCGGCATACACGCCGTGGTTGAAGCGGGCGGCGCCGTCCTGCAGGGCCTGCACCACGCGGTCGAGCTCGCCGGGCGCCTCGTAGGGCGGGTCGATCAGCACGAGGCCGCGGCGTTGCGGTGGGGGCAGGAGGGCGCGTACGGCCTCGTAGCCGTCGCGGTGGTGCACGGCCACTTGCGGCTCGTTGCGGAACGCGGCGCGGAGGGTGGCTGCGTCCTCCGGGTGCAGCTCGCAGCAGGCGAGGGCGTCGCCGGGGCGGAGGCGGGCGCGGATGATGCGGGGGGAGCCGGGGTAGAGGCCGACGCGCTCGATGAGGCTGACGAACGGCACGAGTGGTGGGGTGGGGGGGATGAGGCGGGCGATGCCCTGCTTCCACTCGCCGGTGCGCTGGGCGGCGCCCATGAGGTCGTAGCTGCCGATGCCGGCATGGGTGTCGAGCACGAAGAGTGGGGTAGGCTTGCGGGTGAGCAGGCCGAGCAGGCTCAGCAGCAGGGCGTGCTTCATGCAGTCGGCGAAGTTGCCGGCGTGGAAGGCATGGCGGTAGTTCATGCGGCGAGCTCGGAAAGGGGCCAGCGGGGGCGCGGGGCGGTGTCGAGCGGGTCCGTCAGGCCCAGGCGAAGGCGCTCGATGGCGGCCCAGGCGACCATGACGGCGTTGTCCGTGCAAAGGCGGATGGGCGGGGCGACGAGGGTGACGCCGGCGGCCGCGGCGGTGCGGGCGAGGGCGGCGCGGATGGCGGCGTTGGCGGCGACCCCTCCGGCAACGACGAGGAGGCGGGCCTCGGGCATCATGGCCAGCGCGTGGGTGGCGCGGTCGGCCAGCACCTCGGCGACCGCCGCCTGGAACCCGGCGGCGATGTCGGCCGCCTGAGCATGCGGGAGGGCGCCCGAGGGCAAGGCGGCGATGCGGTGCGCTACGGCCGTTTTCAGGCCCGAGAAGCTGAAGTCGCAGCCCGGGCGGCCGCGGAGGGGACGAGGGAACGGCTCGTGCGAGGGCGTCCCGTGGGCAGCGAGGCGCTCGAGCGCCGGGCCGCCGGGCCAGGGGAGGCCGAGGAGTTTACCCACCTTGTCGAAGGCCTCGCCTACCGCGTCATCGATGGTGGAGCCCAGGCGCCGGTGGCGGCCGACGCCTTCGACGGCCACGCATTGGCAGTGGCCGCCGGAGAGCAGGAGCAGGAGGTAGGGGAAGGGCGCACCGTCCGGCACCAGGCCCGGCAGGCGGGCGGTGAGGGCGTGCGCCTCGAGGTGGTTCACGGCGACGAAGGGCAGGCCGTGGGCGAGCGCCATGCCCTTGGCGAAGCCGGCGCCCACGATGAGGCCCCCGATCAGCCCCGGCCCGGCGCTGGCGCCGATGCCGCCCAGGGCGGACGGCATGGTGCCGGCCTCGGCCAGCACTTGCCGCACCAGGCCGGGCAGGTGGGCGAGGTGGGCGCGGGCCGCGACCTCGGGCACCACGCCGCCGAAGCGGGCGTGCTCGCGCTGGCTGAGCACGGCCTCGGCGAGGATGGCGCCCTCGGGCGAGAGCACGGCGGCCGCCGTCTCGTCGCAGGAGGTTTCGAGACCCAGCACCGGACCTGTGGGGTTCCCGTTCATGCGGCGATCCCATACGACGGCGCGATGCACCCTGCCCAGCCCACCCTCCCTCGAGACCGTCACGCGGTGTTGATCACGCGTCCGGCAGCCGAGGCGGCGGCGACGGCGGCGAGGGTCCGGGCGCTGGGGTGGGAGCCGGTGGTGGCGCCGATGCTGCGGGTGCGGGTGGCGACGATCCGGGCCGTGTCTGCGGAGGCGGTGCTGGTGACGAGCGGGAACGCGCTGGCGGCGCTGGCCCCCGGCCCCAGGCTGCTGCTGGCCGTGGGCGACGTCACCGCGGAACGGGCGCGGGCGGCCGGGTTCTCGCAGGTGCTGAGCGCCGGCGGGGACGCCGCGGACCTGGTCCGGCTGGTGCAGTGCAGCGTCAGGCCCGGGGCGGCGCTGCTGCTGGCAACGGGGCGGGGGCAGGGGCAGGCGCTGGCGGCCCAGCTGCGAGGGCTCGGCTATCGGGTGGTGCGCCGGGTGGCCTATGCGGCGCGGCCCGTGGCGCGGCTGCCCGACGCGGCGCGGGCGGCGCTCGAGGCCGGGGCGCTGCGGGCGGCGTTGTTCCTTTCGGCCGAAACGGCGGCTACCTTCGTGCGTATCCTGCCCGTGCCCCTGCACCCGGCCCTGGCTGGGGTGGAGGCGCTGTGCATCGGCCAGCCGGCCGCGGCGGCACTCGCCCCCTTGCCCTGGGGGCGGGTCCGTGTGTCATTAGCCCCCACTTTGGACGAGATGCTGGCGCTCCTATGACCGACGAACCTTCGAAGCCGTCCTCCAAGCCCGTGATGCCGCCGAGTGGCGGCTCGCCGACCGGGCCGGGCCCTGCCAACGGCACGATGACCGGCGCCGGTCCGGATCGTGCGAGGGTGGTGACGCCGCCCGCCCGCAAGCTCGATGCGTTGCCGTTGCTGTATCTCGTTGGCTTCGTCGTGCTGGCCGGCGCACTCTTCTACATCTGGCGCAACCCGGCCACCCCCCGCGGTGCCGTGCAGGATGCGGCACAGGTCACGACGCTGCAGCAGCAGGTGGCGGCATTGGCGAACCGGCTCGGGACGCTCGAGGCCCGGCCGGTGCCGGACCCGGCGCCGCTCGTGGCGCGGCTGGCGGAGGTGGAGAAGCGGCCCGTGGCGGCCCCGGTGGACGTGGCGCCGCTCGAACAGCGCCTGGCCGCGCTCGAGGGCCGCGCGCCGCCGGACGTTTCGGCCATCCAGCAGAAGCTCGACCAGGGTGCGGCGAAGGCGGCCGAGGATGGGGCGGCGCTGGCCAAGCGGGTGGACGACGCGGTGGCGCAGGCGGCCGCGCAGGGCACGGCGGCCAACCAGGCGGCCCAGGCTGCGGTCCAGGCGGCAGGGCAGCAGGCCGTGCAGGCGGCGGGCGCGAAGGTGGAGGAGCAGGGCCGGGCCAGCCAGGCGAAGCTCGATCAGTTCGAGGCACGGGTGGCCGCCGTCGAGGCCTCGGCCAAGCAGGCGCTGTCCGGCATGCAGGCGATCGCCAACCGGTCTCAGCTCGCGACGCGGCTGCAGGCGGCGGCGGGGGCGCTCGAGGCCGGGCAGGCGTTGGGCGACATCCCGAACGCGCCGCCGGCCCTGGCGCGGTTCGCGAGCCAGGCGCCGCCGACGATGCCGGTGTTGCGGCAGCGCTTCGAGGCGGCTGCCGAGGCGGCCCGGCGCGCCAGCCAGCCGGCGCTCACGGACGGGCAGTCGCTGGGCACGCGCATGTGGGTGCGGGCGCAGCAGGCGGTGACGGTGCGTCAGGGCGAGAACGTCATCTTGGGCGACCCGATCAGCGGCACCATCGCCGCCGCGCGGTCTCGCCTCGAGATCGGGGACCTGGCCGGGGCCGTGAAGGCGCTCGACGGGCTGCAGGGCCCGGCGCGGGCGGCGATGGAGGAGTGGGTCGGCCAGGCCCGGGGCGTGATGGATGCGCGGGCGGCGCTGTCCGACCTGGCGGGTCGTTCCTGATGCGCACCGTGTTCGGGTTCGTGGTCCTTGCGGCGCTGTGCGTTGCGGGCGCGTGGTGGGTGGCCGGACTGCCGGGCACGGTGTCGGCGAACATCGCCGGGACGACGATCGAGACGAGCACGCCGGTGGCGCTGACGCTCGCGACGGTGCTGTTCCTGGTCCTTTACGTTCTTCTGCGAACCATCGCGGCGCTGGTCCGCATCCCGCGCGTGGCGCGCCATCGGCGGCACATGGGCAACCGCAAGCGGGGCGATGCGGCCGTGACGCGGACGCTGGTGGCACTGGCGGCCAACGATGTTTCGCTGGCGCGGCGCGAGGCGGAGCGGAGCCGGCGGCTGCTGGGCGAGACCCCGCTGACCCTGCTGATGACGGCGCAGGCCGAGCGCCAGGCCGGGCGCGAGGATGCGGCGGCGGACGTTTACAAGAAGCTGGCCGCGCGGGGCGATGGCAAGCTGCTCGGCCTGCGCGGGCTGCTGCGGCAGGCCATGGCTCAGGAGGATTGGGCGGCGGCATCCGCCCTCGCGAAGCAGGCCGAGGCGTCGCACCCGGGCGCCGCGTGGTTGCGGACGGAGCGGCGGCACCTGGCGTTGCGGACGGGGCAGTATGCCGAGGCGCTCCGGCTCTCGCCGCCTTTGGGCAAGGGTGCCAAGACGCATGACCGCGGCATGCGGGCCGCGCTCGGCGTGGCGGCAGCGGATGCCGAGACGGACCCGGCGGCGGCGTTGAAGCTGGCGCAGCAGGCCTGGGAGGCGGAGCCGTCGCTGGCGCCGGCGGCCGTTGCCTATGCGACGCGGCTGCTGAAGGCCGGCAAGGAGCGGCAGGCCACGGACACGCTGCGCCGGGCCTGGGCGTTGCTGCCGCATCCGGACGTGGCGGAGGCTTATCTTGCGCCGGCCCTGGGGGCCACGGCGCGGTATCGGCGGGCCCCTGGGCTGATCTCGGCCAATGCGGCGCATCCCGCCAGCGCACTCCTGCTCGCGCAGACGGCGCTCGAGGCGGACCTGGTGGCCGATGCGAAGCGGCATGTGCGGACGGCGCAGCAGGCGGGGCTCGCGGACAAGCGGTTGTATGCGTTGCTGGCCGACATCGCGCATGCCGAGGGGGATGCCTCGGCCGAGCAGGACGCGCTGCGCCGGGGTGCGCAGGCCGCCCCGGAGCCGCATTGGCAGTGCGAGGCGTGCGGGACGCAGCACTCGGGTTGGCAGGCCGTGTGCAGTGCATGCGGCACGCCGGGGCAGGTGCGGTGGGCGACCAAGCCGCGCAAGTCGGGCCAGGTCTTGCGGCTGCCGCCAGCGGCCGTGGTGGAAGGGTTCGTCTAGCGGCCTGGGCGGTGCTGGCTCAGCGCTGACCCGGGGCCAGCCCCAGGAGCTCGAGCTGCCACTCCATCTCGGCCTGTGACAGCGGATGGGTGGCGTCTGCGCGCGGGTGCAGGGCCTCGCCAGGCGCCAAGGTGCCGAGGGCGGTCTGCGTGGCATAGGACGTGTCGGCGGACCAGCCGGCGCGCCAGGCGAGGCTGGCGAGGGCCTTGGCGCTTCGGAGGCTGATCGCGCGGCTGACGATGGCGGTGCCGGCGCGGCTCGCCGCGGCGAGGAGGGCGGCGGCCCGGGGCATGTTGGCGACGGCGAGCGCCTCGAGCAGCGCGCTCTCGGTGTCGCTACGACTGGCGGCGCGCGGGGTGGGCGGAGGCTCCGGGGGGTGCAGCAGGAGGGCGGCGCGGTCCCGAAGGGCGTCGGCCAGGGCCGGCGGCAGGTCCGGGCGGGCGAGGAGCGTCTGGAGCAGGCTGTGCGAGACGATGCGTGACAACGTGCTCACGCCGTGGGCCGTCAGGCGTGGGCGGTCGATGAAGGGGGCGTGCCAGTCGGCATGGGCGTGGGCGCGGTCGACCAGGGCGTCCAGCGTGGCCTCCCGCAGGACGGCCGAGCGGTTCGCGAGCAGGGCGCGCACCGCGGCGGAGTCGGCGCTGGCTGCGACGGCGTCGGCCACGGCCTGGGGCAGGCCCGGGCGGTTCGCGACGCTCGCGGCGACGCCCGGGCGCGGCGGTGCTGCGAAGAGCGCGAGCAGGTCCCCATCGGTCAGCAGCGGGGAGAGGCGGATGACGGGGTCGCTGACTGCGGCATCGAGGTCGTGCGCGAGCTTCAGGGCCACGTCGTGCGGCAGCTCTGGCAGGCTGGCCACCGCGTCGGCCAGGGCGCGGCGGACGCGGGCGGCCGCATCCTGTGCGAGGGTACGGAGGGCGGCATGCGCCTGGGCCAGCGCGTCCGCACGCTCGGGGGTGGACAGGCCTGGCAGCAGCCGGGCGAGCTTGTGGGCGAGCAGCACGCGGATGCGCTCGTTCGGGTCGGTCGCCAGCGTCGGGCTGCCCTCGGCGCGCGCCGGGTTCATCGCCAGGGCGGCGCGGACCGTCACGGAGCAGTCGGTCGCGAGGGCGTGGATCGTTTCGGCCGGCGTGTCCGCTCGCGCGGCAAGGCGGACCCGCTCGACCTCCGTAAGGGGCGGACGCGCCAGATCGGGGGCAGCGATCATCACAGGGCAGGCCCGGCGTTGCACACGCGCCAGTGCCCGCCGCCGGCGCGCTTGACCAGGTGCATGGCCGCGGCGGCACGGTGCAGCACGTTCTCGAGCGGTTCGTCGGCGGCGGGTGCGCGCGAGGCGACGCCGATGGAAAGGCCGGGCGGCTCGTGGCCATGGCAGGCGGGCGCGAACTCCCCGGCCGAGCCTCGCCGAAGCCCCTCGGCGCGCTCGGCGGCGGTGAAGGCATCTGCCCCGTCCAGCCAGGCCGCGAAGGTGTCCCCGCCCAAGCGCGCCAGCAGGTCGGTCGGGCGAAAGGTGCGTCGGAGCATGGCGGCCAGGCGCTGCAGCACGGCGTCCCCCGTCTCGTGCCCGGCCGCCTCGTTGAGGGCGCCCAGGCGGTCGACTTCGAGCACGAGCAGCGTGCCGGGGAGCGAATCCGGGTGGAGGCGCTCGAGCCGGCGTGCCGCCTCCTCCATGAAGGCGCGGCGGTTCATGAGGCCGGTGAGCGGGTCCGCCCGGCCCTGGCGGGCGAGCTCGCGCTGGATCGCGTCGTGCTCGAGCATGATGCGCACGAGGCCCGCCACCGAGCCGGCCAGCGCACGGTCCTCCGGGGTGAGGGGCCGGGCGCCCGGGCGGCGCCAGGCGATGAGGGCCGCGCGGTCCCCGAAGCGGGTGGACATGGGGCAGATCAGCAGGGCTGCGCCGTCGGGCAAGGTGAGCTGGCGGGGGTCCCCCGGCAGGTTCGGCAGGCAGGCGAGTGCCACCTCGAGGCCCGGGGGCGGGGGGCCTGCGAGATGCGTGACCTCGGCGACGCTGTCGGGCGGCAGCTCGACGACGGCCAGGCCCTCCACGCCGAGTGCCACGGAGGCGGTCTCGAGCAAGGCACGCATGGTGCTCGGCGCCGTCGCCTCCTGGCGCAGGCCGTCCAGGATGTGGTCCAGCGCCTCGCTTCGGCGCTGGGTCTCGGCGGCCACGCTCGTGGCGTGCTGCTGCTCCGTGATGTCGCGCGCCGCGCAGGCGATGCCAGCGGGCTGGCCCGCTTCGTCCAGCAGGCGGGTGGTGGACAGGGCCATGCAGGCCTGTGTGCCGCGGGCGGTGCGGAACCAGATGGGCCGGCGGTCGAGCGCGGTGCCGCCGAAGGGGTCGGGGCCCGCGGGATCGGCCAGGAGCGTTCGGGCGGGCTGGCCCACCAGCACGTCGGCCGGCCAGCCCAGGGCCACGCCGGGGGCGACGAAGGCGAGGCGCCCGGCCGCATCGACCTCGAACAGGATATCCGAGGCCAGGGTGGCGAAGCGCCGCCAGCGCTGCCGGCTTTCGACCAGGGTTGCGGCGAGCGTGGGGGCGGCGGCCTCCGTGGGCGCGCTGGCCTCGGCAGGCAGGAGGGCGGGCCGGGCGGACCCGTCGGCTTCGGCGCTCGGCAAAATGGCGGCGTCCATCTGGTCCTCGCTGGCTGCAATGCGAGCAGTCTGCGTGGGGAAGGTTAAGAGCGTATGAAAAACGAGACAGCGCGGCCGGCAGCGCGGCCGGCAGCGCGGTTTGACAGCCGGGCGCACGGCGCGACATGGTCCCGCCCCGCCGCAATCACGCCTCCTGGAGACGCCTCGCCCATGCACGACCATCCGCTCCGCACCCGCATCGAAGCCTTGTGGGAGGGGCGCGAGATGCTGCACTCCGGCACGCGCGGCGACGACCGGGCGGCGGTGGACGAGGCGTTGAACCTGCTCGACACCGGGGCGCTGCGCGTGGCCACCCCGGACGGGGAGGGGTGGGTGGTGCACGAATGGCTGAAGAAGGCGGTGCTGCTGTCGTTCCGGCTGAACGACTCCGTCGCGATGCCGGGCGTGGGCGGGGTGCCGAGCTGGGACAAGGTGCCGCTCAAGACGGACGGGTGGGGTGCGAACCAATTGGCCCAGGCCGGGTTCCGCGCGGTGCCCGGGAGCATCGTGCGGCGGAGCGCCTACGTCGCGCCCGGGGTGATCCTGATGCCGAGCTTCGTGAACGTGGGGGCCTACGTGGACCGCGGCACGATGGTGGACACGTGGGTGACGGTGGGGAGCTGCGCGCAGGTGGGCAGGAATTGCCATTTGAGCGGCGGCGTGGGCCTGGGCGGCGTGCTGGAGCCGCTGCAGGCGAACCCGACGATCATCGAGGACGACTGCTTCATCGGGGCGCGCTCGGAGGTGGTCGAGGGCGTGATCGTCGGGCGCGGGAGCGTGCTCAGCATGGGCGTGTTCATCAGCGGCTCGACGAAGATCGTGGACCGGGACACGGGCGAGGTGTTCGTGGGCCGGGTGCCGCCCTATTCGGTGGTGGTGCCGGGCACGCTGCCGGGGCGGCCGTTGAAGGACGGGTCCCCGGGGCCGAGCCTGAGCTGTGCGGTGATCGTGAAGCGGGTGGACGAGCAGACGCGGTCCAAGACGTCGATCAACGAGCTGCTGCGGGACTAAGGGGCGTGCGGGATCCTTTGCCGCTGGCGCAGGCGCTGCTGCGATGCGCCTCCGTCACGCCGGCGGACGAGGGCGCGCAGGACTTGGTGGCGCGGGCGCTGGAGAGGCTCGGGTTTTTCGTGTGGCGGCTGCCGTTTGGCACGACGCCGAACCTGTTCGCGCGGCGCGGCGACGCGGGGCCGCATCTGTGCTTCGCCGGGCACACGGACGTCGTGCCGCCGGGCGAGGGGTGGCGGGCGCCGGCGTTCGGGGGCGAGGTGCACGAGGGGGCGCTGCTCGGGCGGGGGGCGGTGGACATGAAGGGGGCGATCGCGGCCTTCGTCGCGGCCATCCCGGCAGCGGGCCCGGAGCAGGGTCCGGGGTCGATCAGCCTGCTGATCACGGGCGACGAGGAGGGGCCTGCGACCGATGGCACGGTGCGCGTGCTGCAGTGGATGGAGGCGGAGGGGCACGTGCCCGATTTCTGCCTGGTGGGCGAGCCGACCAACCCGGCGCGGCTGGGCGAGGTGATGAAGATCGGGCGGCGCGGCAGCCTGAACGCGCGCATTGTGGTGGAGGGGGTGCAGGGCCACGTGGCCTATCCGCAGCGCGTCGACAACCCGGTGCATCGGCTGTTGCGGGCGCTGGGCGCAATGGTCGCGGCGCCGCTGGACGCCGGGACGGCCTGGTTCGAGCCGAGCAGCCTGCAGGTGACGAGCATCGACGTGGGGAACGCGGCGACGAACGTCGTGCCGGCGCAGGCCTCGGCGCGGCTGAACGTGAGGTTCAACGACCGGCATACGGGTGCGTCGCTCGAGGCCTGGCTACGGGCGGTGCTCGCGCAGCATGCGGAGCGGTTCACGCTCGAGGTGTCGGTCAGCGGCGAGAGCTTCCTGACCGCGCCGGGGGCGCTGGTGGACAAGGTTCGGGATGCGATCGGGGGTGCGGTGGGCGTGGTGCCGCGGTATGACACGGGGGGCGGCACGTCCGACGCGCGGTTCATCGCGCGGCTTTGCCCGGTGGCGGAGTTCGGGCTGGTAGGGGCGACGATGCACCAGGTGGATGAGCGCGTGGAGTTGGACGAGCTGCGGGGCCTGGTGCGGGCCTATGCGGCGGTGATCGGGGCGGTGTGCGGAGCATGAGGTGGGCGCCGTTGCTGGGGGCAGCGCAGCTGGCGGTCGGGCGGGGCGAGGGGATCACCCGGTTCGCGGACACGCCGGCCGCGTTCCTGGGCAGCCTCGCGCCGCTGGTCGCGTTCCCGCTGGTCGGCTCGCTGTTCCTGCTGGCCGATGGGCGCGTGCTGCAGGCGGTGGCGTTCGTGCTGCTGACGGTGCTGTCGCTGGCGGGGCCTGCGGTGCTGAGCCATGCGATCGCGGTGCGCTGGGGTCGGGAGGCGGACTGGCTGCGCTACGCGACGGCCTTCAACTGGTGCCAATGGGCGGTGCCGGTGGCGGCCATGGGGCTGCTGGCGGGGCTGCAGCTCGGGGCCGGGGCGGGGCTGACGGCGCCGGTGGCGGTGCAGCTGCTGGTGGTGGGCGTCGGCGCCTACTACCTGTGGCTGCACTGGACCGTCACGCGGCATGGGCTCGATCTGTCGCGGGGGCGCTCGGCGCTGCTGGTGGTGCTGGTGAATGCGGGGATGGCGGCGTTGTTGGTCATCCCGCAACTGTTGGCGCAGGTATTGGGGTGAACGGGTCCGGGTCGTATTCGACACGGATGAGGGTGAGGCCGTCGGGCGGCGCAGTGGGGCCGGCGGCGGCGCGGGTGCGGGCCTCGAGCGCGCGGGCCACCTGAGCGGGACGCCACTTGCCTTCGCCGACGAGCACGAGCGTGCCCGCCATGTTGCGAACCTGGTGGTGCAGGAACGAGCGGGCCTCCACACGGAGCACGACCAGCTCCCCCTCGCGGGACACCTCGAGGCGGTCGAGCGTGCGGACGGGGCTCTTGGCCTGGCAGGAGGCGGCGCGGAACGAGGTGAAGTCGTGGTGGCCGAGCAGGTGGCTGGCGCCCTCGCGCATGGCGTCGAGGTCGAGCTTGCGCTCGACGTGCCATACGCGGCGCTCCATCGCCGGGCGGGGGCGGCGGTTGAGGATGCGGTATTCGTAGGCGCGGGCGCGGGCGGAGAAGCGGGGGTTCCAGCCGGTCGGCGCCGGGGCGGCGTGGAGGACGACGAAGGGGTACGGGCGGAGGTGGAAGTTCAGCGCCTCCCGCAGCTGGTCCGCGCGGTAGCGGTCCGGTAAAGTGAGCATCGCCACCTGGCCGGCCGCGTGCACCCCGGCATCCGTGCGGCCCGCAGCGGTGACGGGCACGTGGGCGCCCCGGGCGAGGTGGGCGGCGGCCGCTTCCAGCAAGGCCTGGAACGAGACCGGTCCTGGACGCTCGGGCGTGCTTTGGCGCTGCCAACCCGAGATGCCGGTGCCGTCATATTCCAGCAGCAGCGCCCAGGTACGGCGAGGTTCGTGTGCCTCAGACAAGCACGGTCCCAGGTGGAATGGGGTGGCCGCGGAGCAGGGCGGCGGCCTCCATGGGGGGTCGGCCGGGGCGCTGGATGCGGGTGAGGCGCAGCGCGCCCTGGCCGCAGGCGATGCGGAGCGCGCCGCCTTGCACGGTGGCGGCGAGCACGGTGCCGGGGGGGCCTTCGCCGGGGGCGGGCTCGGCGGCATGGATCTTGAGCGGGGCGCCATCGAGCGTGGTCCAGGCGCCGGGCCAGGGGACGAGGGCGCGGACCGTGCGGTCGAGGATGGCGGCGGGCTGGGCCCAGTCGAGGCGGCCGGAATCGCGGCTCAGCTTCGGGGCGTAGGTGGCGCCGTCGGGCTGCGGGACCGGGGTGGGCGCATGGTCGAGTGCCTCGAGGACGAGGCGGGCGCCGAGGGCCGCAAGCTGGTCGTGAAGCGTGGCGGCGGTGGTGGCGGGGCCGATGGGCACGGCCTCGTGCAGCAGCATGGGCCCGGTGTCGAGCCCGGCGTCCATCTGCATGATAGTGATGCCGGTTTCGATGTCCCCGGCGAGGATGGCTGCCTGGATGGGGCCGGCCCCGCGCCAGCGCGGGAGGAGGCTCGCGTGGATGTTGAGGCAGCCCCGGCGCGGGGCGTCGAGCATGGGCTGCGGCAGGATCTGCCCGTAGGCGGCGACCACCGCGGCATCGAGCCCGAGGGCGGCGAAGGCCTCGTGCTCGGCCGCGTCGTGGCGGAGGCGGGCGGGGGTGCGGACCGGCAGGCCCAGCGCGTCTGCGGCCTCGTGCACCGGGCAACGGCGGAGCGCCTGGCCGCGGCCGGCGGGGCGGGGGGGCTGGGCGTACACGGCCGCGATGTCGTGCCCGGCGCCGTGCAGCGCATGCAGGGCCGGCACGGCGAAGTCCGGGCTGCCCATGAAGGCGAGCCTCACCCGGAAGCGGCCTTCTGCTTCAGCTCCTTGGCCAGGCGGCGCAGGATCATGTTGCGCTTCAACGGCGAGAGGTGGTCGACGAAGAGCACGCCGTCGAGATGGTCGATCTCATGTTGCAGGCAGGCGGCGAGCAGGCCGTCGGCCTCGACCTCGCGGCGGGAGCCTTCGAGGTTGAGCCAGCGGACCATGACACGGGCCGGGCGGCTGACTTCGGCGTATTGGCCGGGGAGCGACAGGCACCCCTCCTCGCGGGCGGCCCATTCCTCCGACACACGAACGATCTCGGGGTTGACCAGGTGCAGTGGCGTTGGCTTGTCGTCGGCCTGGAGGTCGACGACGACGAGGCGGAGGGGCACGCCGACCTGCGGCGCGGCGAGGCCGATGCCCGGCGCGGCATACATGGCGGCCAGCATCTCCGGCACGAGCTCTCGCACGCGGTCGTTGTCGGCCGGGCCGACCGTGCGGGCCCGGGCGCGCAGGATTGGGGCGGGGGGCGTGAGGATGGTGAGGCTGGTCATGCGACGCCCGATGTAGCGAGGCGGCGAGGGTTGGGGAAGTCGGGGGCGAAGGTTGGGGCGAAGGTTGGGGCGAAGGTTGGGGCGAAGGCTGGGACGAAGGCTGGGACGAAGGCTGGGGGGCTTGCACCCGTGTTGTACGATGCCGATGTGTGGAATGCCGGGGTGCCTGATGGGGCTTCGGCTTGCTTCGCTCGCTCGAGGGGGCCGTCAATGACGACGCGTGTGTTCACTTCGCCCATGTTCCTGGGCTTCGACCATCTGGAGCAGATCCTGGAGCGTGCGTCCAAGACGCAGAGCGAGGGATATCCGCCTTACAACATCGAGCAAACCGGGCCTAACGGGCTTCGGATCACCCTGGCCGTCGCCGGGTTCACGATGGCGGACCTGCAGATCACGCAGGAGGACAACCAGCTCGTGATCCGTGGCCGGCAGGCCGATGACTCGCAAGGTCGTGTTTACCTTCACCGTGGTATCGCTTCGCGGCAGTTCCAACGGGCGTTCGTGTTGGCGGAGGGCATCGAGGTGAAGGGGGCGTGGCTGGACAACGGGCTGCTGCATATCGACCTGGCTCGGCCACAGCCCGAGGTGCGGATCAAGACGATACAGATCGGGCGGCCGCAGGCGAGCGGGGATGGGCGGGTACAGACGCACGTCGTGGATGGTTCGCCCGAGGAAACGTGAACGAAATACGCGGCGCGCCTGCATCCGATCCGCCCAAGCGAACGTTATTCGGGACAGAGGCTGCGCGCGCCTGAGCGCGATAGGAGTTTCAAATGGTCACTCATGAGATTGGGTCGGCCCAGCAGGGCCAGGGCCTGGATATTCGGAAGCTGACGACCGAGCAGCTGATGCAGCTCGGCATGGCCGACCTGGCCTACGTGAAACCCGTGATGCTGAACGGCCAGGCCGCGTTCGCGATCCATGCGGCCGATGGGTCGCCGATGGCGACGGCGGCGGATTGCGACCTGGCAGTGGCGGCTATCGTGCAGCATGAAATGGTGCCCGCACTGGTCCACTGACGTTCGAAGCCCTCTCCCGGTGGGAGAGGGCTGGGTGAGAGTGGCGCGACCGTCGCAAGCCAGCCCTGCGTGGACTCTTACCCAGACCCTGAGGGAGAGTGAGCAGCCGGCTCCGTTTATCCGGCGGGCGCTGCAGCCGTGTCGATCCAGCCAATGTTGCCGTCCGGGCGACGATAAACGACGTTCAGGGCGCCCGTGGCGCTATTGCGGAACATCATCACAGGCTGGTCGGCCAGGTCCATGCGCATGACGGCCTCGCTCACGCTCAGCTGGTTGATCTCGGCCGGGGTCTCGGCGATGACGGTCGCGAAGGTGCCGGACTGGGCGGGCGGGTCCATCCCGGGGGAGGGCGCAACCTCTTCCTCCTCCCGAAGCACGTATTGCCGGGCGGCTTCGGGGCGGGCGCGGTTGGCCAGGTCCCGCGCGTGCTCGTTCACCCGGCGGCGGTAGCGACGGAGGCGCTTGGCGATGTGCTCGGCCGCGTCGTCGAAGGCGCCATGCGCGTCCGCGGCCTCGCCCTCGCCGCGCAGCGTCAGGCCGCGGCCGGCGTGGACGTTGATATCGCACGTGAAGAAGCTGCGGGCACGGCTGAACGTGACGCTCGCCTCCTGCGCACCGTCGAAATACTTGCCCGTGATGAGGTCGAGCTGCTGCGCGACCCGGGTGCGCAGTGCGTCGGACATTTCGACCTGCTTGCCTGAAACCGTTATGTTCATGCGACCGCACCTCCAAGTTGCCATTCCGGCCCGTCGCGCGGTGCGGCCCTTAGACGGACATCGCCTTCTCGCGCTTGCGCTGCACCGAACTCGGGATGCGGAGCGCATCACGGTATTTGGCCACGGTCCGGCGGGCGATGTCCACGCCTTCCCGCTTGAGCACGGCCACGATTGCGTCGTCGCTCAGGATGTCCTCCGCCGTCTCGGCGGCAACCATGGCGCGAATACGATGGCGAACGGTTTCGGCGCTGTGCGTCTCGCCGCCCGAGGAGGAGGCGATGGCGGTGGTGAAGAACCAGCGCAGCTCGAACACGCCGCGCGGGGTGGCGATGTATTTGTTGGCCGTCACGCGGCTGACGGTGCTCTCGTGCATCTCGACCGCGGTCGCGACGTCCCGCAGGATCAGCGGGCGCAAATGGCCAACGCCGTGGCGGAAGAAGCCGTCCTGCTGGCGGACGATCTCGCCGGCGACCTTCAGGATGGTGCCGGCGCGCTGCTGGAGGGATTTGACGAGCCAGTTGGCGCTGGAAAGGTTCTCGTTCAGGAAGCTCCGCGTCTCCCGCCCGGCCGGCCCGGCGGCGGTGGCGGTGATGCGCAGGTGGAAACGCTCGTTGACCAGCACGCGGGGCATGGTCTCGGGGTTGAGCTCCAGCAGCCACTCGCCATCCGGCGCGGGGCGCATGAGCACGTCGGGGACGACGGTGATGGCCGGCCCGCTGTCCCACAGGGCACCGGGCTTTGGGTCCAGCTTGCGGATTTCGGCGGCCATCTCGACGAGGTCGTCGATCTCGACGCCGCAGAGGGGGATGAGGGCGCGCAGATCCCGCCGGGCCAGCAGCTCGAGGTTGTCGAGCAGGGCCGCCATGGCCGGGTCGAGCCGGTTCAGCTCGGCGAGCTGGACGGCGAGGCAGGTGCGGAGGTCGGGCGCGAACACGCCCGTCGGGTCGAACCGCATCATGCGCTGACGGACGGCGTCGACGCGGGCGGGGGTGATGCCGAGGGCGTCGGCGATGGCGTCCGTGCTGGCCGAGACGCGGCCGGACGGCTCGAGCATGGCGACGAATTGGGCGCCGATCATGCGGTCCACCGGATCCTGGAAGGACAGGCGGAGCTGCTCGCCGACGTGCTCGCGGAGGGAGCGCGGGGCCTCCATGACGTCGTCGATGCCGCGCTCGTCCATCGGGTCCCGGCCGCCCGGGCCGATGCGGGGCGAGGCGAAGCCGGAGTCATTGACGGCAACGCCGTCGGATGGGCCGCCGGCGTCGTAGGTGTTCGTGGAATCGGTTTCGCCGGCGTCGGGCAGTTTTTCGCGGCGCAGCAGGTCGGTGGTGTCGTGGGCCGCGAGCGACTCTTCGCGCTGGTCCGGCGCGGGGGCTTCGGGCAGGACGTCGCTGCGATCGTCTCGTTCCAGCAGCGGGTTGCGCTCGAGCTCCTCCTCGACGAAGGCGGCGGCCTCGAGGTTGGTGAATTGCAGGAGCTTGATGGCCTGACGCAGCTGGGGCGTCATGACCAGGGACTGTGTTTGCCGGAACTCGAGACGGGGACCCATCGCCATGCGGGGATGGTAGCGCGTAATCGTTAATGGGCCAATGTGGGTATGCAAGATTGCGGCCAGCGTCGCATCGGGAGAGGGCGCTTAGCGGCTGAAGTTCTCGCCGAGGTAGACACGGCGCACGTCGTCGTTGGCGACCACCTCGTCGGGGCGGCCTTCCATGAGCATGCGGCCCTCGTGCATGATGTAGGCGCGGTCGATGATCTCGAGCGTTTCGCGGACGTTGTGGTCGGTGATGAGCACGCCGATGCCGCGGTCCTTCAAATGGCTGACGAGGTCGCGGATTTCGCCGACCGCGATGGGGTCGATGCCGGCGAGGGGCTCGTCGAGCAGGATGTAGTGCGGGTGGCTGGCCAGCGCGCGGGCGATCTCGACCCGGCGGCGCTCGCCGCCCGAGAGCGCCAGCGCCGGGGTGCGGCGAAGGTGGGAGATGCCGAACTCGACGAGCAGCTCGTCCAGCATCTGCTCGCGCCGGTCCGGGTCGGGTTCCACCACCTCGAGGGCGGCCATGATGTTGCGCTGCACGTCGAGGCCGCGGAACACGCTCGCCTCCTGCGGCAGGTAGCCGATGCCGAGACGGGCGCGGCGATACATCGGCAGGCTGGTGATGTCGTGCCCGTCGAGCTCGATGCGGCCGGTATCCGGGCGCACGAGGCCCACGATCATGTAGAAGGTCGTGGTCTTGCCGGCGCCGTTGGGGCCGAGCAGGCCGACGGCCTCGCCGCGCTGCACGTGAACGCTGACGGACTGCACGACCTCGCGCTTCTTGTAGGTCTTGCCCACGTGGTGCGCGGCCAGGCCGCCCTCCGTGATGGGGGCGCCCAGGGTCGGCCCGGCATTCGGGTGACCTAGCGAGTTCGTGCGGGCGTCGATGATGCGGCTCCCTGGGCTGGCTTGGCCGAGCTGTCGTTGGGCACCACCAGGCCCTGCACGCGCTTGCCGGGGTCTCGCACGAGGGTGCTGATGCCGGTCCGCATGTTGACCAAAGCCTCGTCGCCCTCGAGCTGGTTCTGGCCGCGGGTGATCTTCACGGTGCCGGCCAGGCGGGCGATGCCGGTGTCGGCCACATACACGCCGCGGGCGCCGCGGATGGTTTCGGTTGCGGTGCGGACCTCCACGTTGCCGAAGCCCTCCACGCGCTCGAGCTTGCCGGAGCCGCCGAGCGGGTCGGAGCCGGGCCTGGAGGGGGCGGCGGCCTTGGCCGGGGTGGCGGCCTGATTGGCGGGGGGCTTGGTGAAGCCGACCAGCACGTCCCCGCTGACGCGTCGGCCGTCGCTGGTGGTGACGACGGCGAGGCCGCGGCCGACGGCCATGTGCTTCTGCGACCAGTATTCCATGGTGTCCCGCGCCGTCATCACCTGCTGCGGGGTGGTGATGGTCATGGCGCCGCCCGTGAGCAGCAGCACGGCCTGGTCGATGTCGTAGATGGCCTTGTCGGCCACCGCGAGGTCGGTTGCGGTGAAGATGCGGACATGGCCCTCGGCCTCGAGGCGATAGACCTCGTTGGCGCCGGTGTCCGTGGGGCCGCTCGCCACTGCGGTGGACGAGGGTGCGGCGGGCGTGGGGACGGTCGCAGCTGCGCCGCCCGGCGTGGCCTTGCGGCGGTAGCGGGCGATGAGGCGGTCGGCCGTCACGGTCACGTCGCCGCGGACGGCGCGGGCCTCGCCGCGGGCGATGACGAGCTGCTCGTTCTGCCGCCACTCCATCCCGTCCTGCGCGGTGATGTCGATGGCGCCGCCCTTCGAGAGGTCGAGCCCCTGAGCGGACGCAGCGGGTACAAAGGTGGTGGCGGCGAACAGCAGCAGCGCGACGACCGTCCTCATGGCTTGAGCTTCACGGGCACGGGCGGGGTACCGGGTTTGGCCGGGGCTTGCGGCCCGGCGTTGGCCGCGTTGTTGAGCACGAGGTGGGAGGCGCCGTGGAACTGGATCACCGCGCCCTTGTCGACCAGCGTGTAGCCGCGCTGGGCGTCCAGCTGTCCGAACGGGCCCTCGGCATGGGTGCGGTCGGCCGTGGTGGCGGCGCCCTGCTTGAGGTCGACCGCGGCGGTGTCGGAGGCGATGATCGTGCCGTCCTCGCGATAGAGCGTGGCTTCGCCGGCGAGGTCGAGCTGGGAGGCGTGCTGGATGAACACGCCTTCCCGCGCATCGACCATGATCCAGGTGCCGCTCTCCGTCACGACGTCGCCCTTGGGCTTGTCCAGCGCGATCCGGTCGGCGCTGGTCTGGAGCGCGGTGGCGGCGGTGAGCGTGTAGGGGCGCCCGCGCTCGTCGACGCTCTTGAAGCGGGGCTCGATCATGCGGCCGCTTTCCGGGTCCACGCTGAACGCGCGGCGGAAGCTGACACGGCCGGCATCCGTCACGCGCGCGATCTCGGGCCAGGCGGCGATGGAGCCGAGGAGCAGCACGGCCACGAGGGGCAGGGAGTATTTCGCGAGCCAGACGAGCGTGCGGCGCCGGGCGATGGTGCGGGCGGTGGGTGCGCGGCGGCGGCGGCCAGGGGCGTCCGCGATGGTGCGGGTGCGCCCGGCTGTCAGCGCAGCCATGCGCTCGGCGCCGCCCGGTGCCCGTCGACGCGCCGGTGTCTCGACGATTGGGGCGTCGCTCACAGCACGCCTGCGCGGAGCAGGTCGTGGATGTGCAGGATGCCGACGGGCCGGCCGGCTTCGACGACGAAGAGGGACGTCACCGGGCGGGGTGCCTGGTTCATCGTTCGGAGCGCCTCGGCCGCGAGCATGTCGGGGCCGATGGTGCGTGGGGCAGGATGCATCACCTCCCCGACCATATGGTCGAGCAGGCCCGGCCCCATGGCGCGGCGGAGGTCCCCGTCGGTGAGGATGCCGACGAGCTGGCCGGCCTCGTCCGTCACGCCGAGGCAGCCGAAGCCCTTGCCGGTCATGAGCAGGAGGGCGCGGTGCATGGGCAGCCCGGGCGGAGCGAGCGGGATGGCGTCGCCGGCGTGCATGAGGTCTGCCACGCGCTTGAGCTGGGCGCCGAGGCGGCCGCCGGGGTGGAAGGCGGAGAAGTCGCTGGCGGTGAAGCCGCGGGCGGTGAGCAGCGCCACGGCCAGGGCATCGCCGAGGGCGAGCTGCATTGTGGTGCTGGTGGTGGGCGTAAGGCCGTGCGGGCAGGCCTCGGAGGCGGCCGGCAGCAAGAGCAGGATGTCGGCGGCGCGGGCGAGGGCGGAGTGGGCCCGGCCGGTGATGGCCACCAGCGGCAGGGCGAAGCGGGCAGCGTGGGCGACGAGGTCGGCCAGCTCGGACGTCTCGCCGGAGTTGGACAGGGCGAGCACGACGTCGCCGGGGACGATCATGCCGAGGTCCCCATGGCTGGCCTCGGCCGGGTGCACGAACAAGGCGGGGGTGCCGGTGGAGGCCAGGGTGGCGGCGATCTTGCGGCCGACCAGGCCGGACTTGCCCATGCCGGACACGACCACCCGGCCCTGGCAGGCGGCCAGCGTGCCGACGGCGCGGGTGAATGTGCCGTCGAGCGAGGCGGCGAGCGCGTGCAGGCCGGCGGCCTCGGCCGCCAGCACGTCGCGCGCGACCTGGACCGAGGACGCAGCCTCCGGCCGGGCGCTCAGGGTGGCAAGAGAGGCGTTCATGGTGATCGTTGTATGGGCAGCGCCGGGCGGAGGGTCAACACGTGCGCTGTGACGCAATGTATCCGTCAGCTCGCCGGCTCGCCCGGAATGGAGGTCTGGCCGAGGTTGCGGATGAGCGCGGCGACGGCTTCGATACAGGCATCGAGCTGCGCCGTGTCGGTGCCCTTGGCGACGAGGGCGACGCCGTTGCCGGTGCCGCGGTAGAACGGATAACTGCCGAGGTCGACCTGGGGAAAGTCGTTCTGGATGGCGCCGAGGCCTTCCGCGATGGTGCCCTCGGGCAGGCCGACGACGTGGACGGCACGGGACTCGACGGGGGTGCCGCCCGGCAGGCGTGGCCCGAGCCAGCCCCACATGGCCTGCATGACGCGGGGCACGCCGGCCATGACGTGGACGTTGCCGATGGTGAAGCCGGGGGCGATCGAGACCGGGTTGTCGATGAGGGTGGCGCCACGGGGCAGCGTCGCCATGCGCTGCCGGGCTGCGTTGAACTGGCCGGGGGGGTAGTGCTTCTCGAGCCGCGCCCAGGCCTCCGGGTGCGGCTCCCACGGCACGCCGAATGCGGCGGCGACGCATTCGCGGGTGATGTCGTCATGCGTGGGGCCGATGCCGCCGGTGGTGAACACTTGGTCGAACATGGCGCGGCAGGTGTTGACGGAGCCGATGATCGTCTCCGGCACGTCCGGGATGACGCGGACCTCGCGGAGCGGCATGCCGATGGCGCCGAGGCTTTGGGCGAGGAAGCGGATGTTGAGGTCCTGCGTGCGGCCGGACAGGACCTCGTTGCCGATGACGAGGAGGCAGGCGGTTGGGTTGGTCATGGGTGTGCTTTCAGCTCGTCAACGCGAGCCGAAGGCGTGGCGATCCAGGGACGCACAGGACAGGCTTGTCGGCCCCTGGATCGCCACGCTTCGTTCG
The DNA here is from genome assembly GCA_038229135.1 of Acetobacterales bacterium. Lineage (GTDB taxonomy): Bacteria > Pseudomonadota > Alphaproteobacteria > Acetobacterales > Acetobacteraceae > JBBROS01. The sequence goes on along the minus strand of JBBROS010000019.1, from coordinate 29,097 downwards.
CGATGACGGTGATTGGAGGGCGGAGATGCGGTGTATCACAGGAAGTCCCTGAGCAGCGGCACCAGCGGCTTGTCGGCGTCGGGCATGGGGTAGTCGGCGAGGCGTTGGGGGCGGACCCAGGCGAGGGCCTGGTTCTCGCGGCCTTCGGGCTCGCCCTGCCAGCGGCGGCAGAGGTAGAGGGGCATGAGCAGGTGGAAGCGTTCGTAGCCGTGGCTGGCGAAGGCGAAGGGGGCGAGGCAGGCGGCCGACACGTCGATGCCGAGCTCCTCGTGCAGTTCGCGGATGAGGGCGGCCTCGGGGGTCTCGCCGGGGCCGACCTTGCCACCGGGGAACTCCCACAGGCCGGCCATGGCGCGGCCTTCGGGGCGGCGTGCAAGGAGCACGCGGCCGTCGGAATCGATCAGGGCGCAGGCGGCGACGAGGACGATGGGCTTGGTGCCCGACGTTTCGGCGGAGGCGCTGGCCGGCTCGGCACGCCCGGCCGTGGCGGGGAACAGGTCGTCGCGCGTAGCCTCGAAGCGGAGCGCCGGGTGCTTGCCGCCGCGGGCGCGGAACACGCGCTGCTCCTGGCCCGTCTCGCGGAACCCGGCGCGGCGCAGCACGGCGGCGCTGGCCGGGTTGTCGGTGGCGACGTGGGCCTCGAGCCGGTCGAGTTCCAGGTTGGCCATGGCCCAGCTCGCGAGGCGGGTGGCGGCCTCCGTGGCGACGCCATGGCCCCAGTATTGGCGGCCGATCCAGTACCCGAGGTTGCCGGCGCGGGGTGACAGGTCCAGCCGAAGGCCGATGCAGCCGAGCAGCTCGGAGGAGTCCTCGGGCCCGGCGATGGCCAGGTGGTAGCCCGTGCCGGCCTCGAGCTGGGCCGCGGTCGAGGCGATCCACTCGTCGGCCAGGTCCCGCGGGTACGGGAAGGGCAGGGCCGAGAGGTTCCGCACCACCGCCCAGTCGTTGACCAGGCGGTGCAGCGCGGGCGCGTCCGCCGCGCGCAGGGGGCGCAGCAGCAGGCGCTCCGTGCGGAGCGGCGTGAACCCGGCTGTCATGCGGTCAGCTGCGATAGGAGCCGTTGATGTCGATGTAGCCGTGCGTCAGGTCGCAGGTGTAGACGGTGGCCTCGCCACGGCCGAGGCCGAGGTCGACGGCTATGGCGATCTCGCGGCCTTTCATGTGGGCCACCACGGGCGCCTCGTCGTAGCCCGGCACCACGGTGCCGTCGCGCGCCATCCAGGTGCCGCCGATGCCGACGCTGAGCTGGTCCCGGTCGGCCGGCTCGCCTGCCTTGCCCACGGCCATGACGATGCGGCCCCAGTTCGCATCCTCCCCGGCGATCGCGGTCTTGACCAGAGGCGAGTTGGCGATGGCCATGCCGACGCGGTGGGCGGATTTATTGGACACGGCGCCGGTCACGTCGATGCGGATCAGCTTCTGGGCGCCCTCGCCGTCGCGCACCACCATGAGGGCGAGCTCGAGCATGAGGGATTGCAGCGCGTCGCGGAACGGGCGGACGGCCTTGTCGTCCTTGCCGAGCTTCTTGTGGTCGGCCGTGCCGGTCGCGAACAGCAGGACGGTGTCGCTGGTCGAGGTGTCGCTGTCGACCGTGGTGGCGTTGAAGCTGCGCTTGGTGCAGTGGCCGAGCATGTCCTGCAGCGCGGCCGTCGGGATGCGGGCGTCGGTGGCGATGAAGCAGAGCATGGTGGCCATGTCGGGCGCGACCATGCCGCTGCCCTTGGCGATGCCGGTGATGCGGACGGGGGCGCCATGGATGGTCGCGGTACGGGTCGCGGCCTTGGGGAAGGTGTCCGTCGTCATGATGCCGCGGGCGGCTTGCTCCCAGCCGTCGGGCGCGAGGCCGTGGCGGAGGGCGGGCAGGGCGGCGACGATGCGGTCGTGCGGCAGCACCTCGCCGATGACGCCGGTGGAGGCCACGAACACTTCGTGCGGAGTGCAGCCCAGGAGCTTGGCGGTGGCGCGCGCCGTGGCCTCGACCGATTGGGCCCCGGCGCGGCCGGTGAAGACGTTGGCGTTGCCGGCGTTGATCACGACGGCCCGGGCGCGGCCGCCGGCCAGCGCGTCCCGGCACCAGTCGATGGGGGCGCCGGGGCATTTGCTGCGGGTGAACACCCCGGCGGCGTGGGTGCCCTCGGGCAGCTCGATCAGCACCACGTCCGTGCGGCCCTGATAGCGGATCCCGGCCTGGGCTGCCGCGAGGCGGACGCCCCCGAGCGGCGGGATCGTGGGTAGCGGGACGGCCAGCGGCGAGGTGGGGTACTTCATCCTACTTGGGCACTGCCTGAAGAGCCTCGGGCGTGAGCGGCGTGCCGTCCTGGTTGAACTTCTCCACGGCCAGGCCCTGCTTGGCGCTGGCGAGCACGCGGGTGACCCCGTCCTGGATGATGGCCTGGCGGATGTCGTCGCGCACCTGATCGAGCGCCGGCGCCGGGGCCGAGCGGCGCTCGAGGAGCTTTATCACGTGCCAGCCGAACCGGGTCTGCACCGGGGCCTGGGTGATCTCGCCGGCCTTGAGCGCGAAGGCGACGTCGGCGAACTCGGGCAGCATGTCGGACTTCTTGAAGAACCCGAGGTCCCCGCCGTTGGTCTTGGCGGAAGGGTCCGTGCTGGCGTCCCGGGCGATCTCGTTGAAGTCCTTGCCAGCCTTGAGGCTGGCGATGATCTCCTTGGCGCGCGCGTCGTCGGCCACCAGGATGTGGGCGGCATGGACCTCCTCCTCGCCCGGCTTGTTGGCGTAGTCGCGGTCGTAGCGGGACTGGATTGCCTCGTCGGTGAGGGTGGGCCCGACTTCCCGGGTGAGGAGTGCGTTCTGGAGAGCGGTGTCGGTGGCGCGGGCGACCTGCTTCTGCACGGCCGGATCGTTGACGAGGCCCTGCTTGCGGGCGGCGATGACGATGGCGCGGCGGTCCACGAGCTGGTCGAGCAGCATGGGCATGAGCATGGCGGGCGGCATGCCGCGCAGCTCCTCGGGCAGGGCGGCGGCTGCGTCGTTCAGGTCCGACATGCGGATTTCCTCCCCGGCGACGCGGGCCAGCACGGGGTCGGGCGCCTGGGTGGGCCCGGGGGCGGGCGACACCGCCTGGGCGCGGGCAGCGGGCGCGTAGGCCGTGGGGAGGCAGAGCAGCAGCGCGGCCGCAACGGCGGAAAGGCGAGGGAACGGCATGGACGACCTCTGACGGGGGTTGCCGGAGATTGCCCGAAGGTGCGGCGTGTCACAAGGCGAAGGCCAGGGTCGCGTTCGGGGCCGCGTTGACCTGGGGGCATGCGCCGCCTATCTGCACACCGCCCGATTCCGCTCAAAGCCCCGCCCGAAGTTCAGGGGCCGGGCCCTGCCATAAGGCCCTGCTCGATGTTCGCAAGCCTCGCCCGCGCCGTGTTCGGCTCCGCCAACGACCGCTCCCTCAAGGGGTATCAGCGGCGCGTGCCACAGATCAACGCGCTCGAGCCTGCCATGCAGGCGCTGGACGATGCGGCGCTGGCCGGCAAGACCGCGGAGTTCCGCGCGCGCCTGGCGGGTCAGGGGGGAGCTGGGGGCGAGACACTGGACGCGCTGCTGCCCGAGGCGTTCGCCGTGGTGCGGGAGGCGGCGCGGCGCGTCCTCGGCCTGCGGCACTTCGACGTACAGATGATCGGCGGCATGGTGCTGCACGATGGCAAGATCGCCGAGATGAAGACGGGCGAGGGCAAGACGCTGGTGGCGACGCTGCCCGTATACCTGAATGCCCTGCCGGCGCGCGGCGTGCACGTGGTGACGGTCAACGACTACCTGGCGACCCGCGACAGCGAGTGGATGGGGCGGGTCTACGGGTTCCTCGGCCTGACCACCGGCGTGATCGTGCACGGCAAGGACGAGCGCGAGCGGCAGGATGCCTATGCGGCGGACATCACCTACGGCACCAACAACGAGTTCGGCTTCGACTACCTGCGCGACAACATGAAGTATCGGCTGGACGACATGGTCCAGCGGGACTTCGCCTATGCCATCGTGGACGAGGTCGACTCCATCCTGATCGACGAGGCGCGCACGCCGCTCATCATCTCGGGACCTGCCGAGGACAGCAGCGACCTGTACCGGACGGTGAACCTGGTCGTGAAGGACCTGGTGGAAGACGCCACCACCTACGACAAGGACGAGAAGTTCAAGACGGTGACGCTGACCGAGACGGGGTCGGAGCAGGTCGAGGCGATGCTGAAGGAGAAAGGGATCCTCGAGGAGGGGAACCTGTATGACATCTTCAACGTGAGCGTGATTCACCACGTGCAGCAGAGCCTGCGGTCCCACACGCTTTACGCGCGGGACGTCGACTACATCGTGCGGCAGGACAAGGTGGTGCTCATCGACGAGTTCACCGGGCGCATGATGGAGGGGCGGCGCTTCAGCGAAGGGCTGCACCAGGCCCTCGAGGCCAAGGAGGGCGTGACCGTCCAGCCGGAGAACCAGACGCTGGCGAGCATCACCTTCCAGAATTACTTCCGGCTCTACCCGAAGCTCTCGGGCATGACAGGCACGGCGCTGACGGAGGCGGACGAGTTCGCCGAGATCTACAAGCTGGACGTGATCGACATCCCGACGAACGTGCACGTGGTCCGCAAGGATGCGGATGACGAGGTGTATCGGAGTGCCGAGGAGAAGTACGAGGCCGTCGCGAGCCTGATCGCCGAAGCGCGGGTGCGCGAGCAGCCGGTGCTGGTGGGCACGACGAGCATCGAGAAGAGCGAGATCATCAGCGAGTTGTTGAAGCATAAGAACGTGCCCCACGCTGTGCTGAACGCGCGGTTCCACGAGCAGGAGGCCAGCATCGTGGCGCAAGCTGGTGCGCCAGGGGCGATCACGATCGCGACGAACATGGCCGGGCGCGGCACCGACATCAAGCTGGGCGGCAATGCCGACATGCGGATCAAGCTCGAGCTGTCCGACGTGGCGCCCGAGGAGCGTGCCGGCCGCGAGCAGGCGATCCGCGACGAGGTGGAGGCGAACCACGGCCGGGTGAAGGCGGCTGGCGGGCTGTTCGTGATCGGCACCGAGCGGCACGAGAGCCGGCGGATCGACAACCAGCTGCGCGGCCGCTCGGGGCGCCAGGGGGACCCGGGCGCGAGCCGCTTCTTCCTCAGCCTCGAGGACGACCTGATGCGCATATTCGGGTCGGACCGGATGGGCGGCATGCTGCAGAAGCTCGGGCTGAAGCCGGGCGAGGCGATCGTGCACCCCTGGATCAACCGGGCGCTCGAGAAGGCCCAGAAGAAGGTCGAGGCGCGGAACTTCGACACGCGCAAGAACGTGCTGAAATACGACGACGTGATGAACAACCAGCGGCGCGAGGTCTATCAGCAGCGCCGCGAGTTCATGCGCGCCGACGACGTGAGCGAGACGGTGGCCGAGATGCGGGGCGACGTGATCGCGGCCATGGTGGCGGTGCGGATCCCCGAGAAGGCCTATGCCGAGCAGTGGGAGACGGCGGCGCTGGCCGACGACGTGCGGCGGCTGCTGAACCTCGAGCTGCCGATCGAGGCCTGGGGGCGCGAGGAGGGGATCGACGAGGAAGGCATCCGCGAGCGGCTCGAGCAAGCGGCGGCCGCGCACATGGCGACAAAGGCGGCGAACCTCACGCCCGAGCTGATGCGGTTCGTGGAGAAGAGCGTGCTGCTGCAGTCGCTGGACGCGGTGTGGAAGGAGCATCTGCTGGCGTTGGACCACCTGCGCCAGGGCATCGGGCTACGCGCCTATGGCCAGCGGGACCCGCTCAACGAATACAAGAGCGAGGCCTTCGTGCTGTTCAACGCCATGCTGGACGAGCTGAAGGAGCGGGTGACGACGATGCTGGCCCGGGTAGAGCTCGGCCCGGAGGCGGCGCCGGAGCCGCAGCCCATGACGACGCTGAGCTACAACGACCCGGCCGGTGCCGCGCAATATGCCGGCGGGGACGTGATGGAGCTGGAGCGCCCGGCCGTTGCCATCGATCCCGCGGACCCGACCACGTGGCGCAACACCAGCCGTAACGCGCCCTGCCCGTGCGGGTCGGGGAAGAAGTACAAGCACTGCCACGGCAAGGTTTGACGCGTGTGGGCGCCATCGGGCCCAGACCGTCGGCGCGCGTCATCGCGAGCGGAGCGTGGCGATCCAGGGCCGTTGGGAGCAGGCTCGCGGCCCCTGGATCGCCACGCCTGCGGCTCGATATGACGGGCTTGGGTGGTTGCGTCCTGGCTTGAGGGCGATGCGGATCCTGTTCATCGGGCCGAACCGGATTGGGGACGCCGTCATCACCTGTGGGGTGCTGGACGCGCTGGTGCGAAAGCACGCGGGCGCGCGGGTGACGGTGGCGTGCGGGCCGGCGGCGGCGGGGGTGTATCAGCGCATGCCCGGGCTGGAGCGCGTGGTGCTGGTGGAGAAGCACAAGGACGACCGGCATTGGTGGCGGCTGTGGCGGGCGGTGGCGTTCACGCGATGGGACCTGGTGGTGGACGTGAAGGGCTCGGCGCTGGCCTGGTTCGTATGGGCGCGGCGGCGGGTGGTGCGTCGGCGGCGGCCGGGGCGGATGTACGAGCAGCACGGGGCCATGCTGGGGATGGATCCCGCGCCGCTGCCGGTCGTGTGGACGTCGCCGGAAGACCGGGCGCGGGCGGATGCGCTGCTCTCTGCCGGGCGGCCGGTGGTGGCGCTGGGCGTGACGGCGAACTGGGGCGGCAAGGTGTGGCCGCCCGAACGGTTCGCTGCATTGACGCGTGCGCTGGAGGGCGTGCTGCCCGGAGCAGTTGCGGCGGTGTTCGCCGGGCCGGGCGAGGCGGAGCGGGCGATGGCGGCACCGGTGCTGGAGGCGCTTCCAGGGGCGCTGGACCTTCGCGGCGTGCTGACGCTGCCCGAGGCGGCGGCGTTCATCGGGGGGTGTGCGCTTTTCGTGGGCAATGATAGCGGGCTCATGCACCTGGCGGCGGCCACGGGTGCGCCGACCGTGGGGCTGTGTGCGGCGACGAACGACAGGGCCGAGGAGATGGCGCCGGCCGGGCTGCGGGCGCGATGGGCGCTGGCGGAGGGGACAGCCATGACGGATTTGAGCGTGGATGCGGCGCTGGAGGCGTGCCTGGGGGTGCTTGGAACGGCGTCGTCGCGAGGCGAAGCCGCTCCGGTCGATGGACGTTACGGTGCAGCCTCGTTGGCGCCAGGGTCGCCACGCTTCGCTCGCGGCGACGTGCCCGGCTGATCAGCGGCCTCCGTCAAGGCGGCGCCCGGAGCGTCAGCGTGTCGAAATGGGTCACGCTGTCGGCCTTCGTCCACAGGGCCACCCGTCCCGGCCCGGGAATGGATCGATCGGAGACCGTGAACAGCACCTTTCCGTCGAATGTGGCCGTGAAGGCGTCGCCGACGGCGCGCACCCCGAGGGTGTGCCACTCGCCGGAGGTCACGCGGGTGGTGGCGCCCTTGATCTCGCGCCGGTCCCCGCGCACCACGCGGTAGAGGTTCACGTTGTCCTCGAGGGCGTTGGCGCGGAGGACGATGTAGTTGTCGGGGTCGGTCAGGCGGATGGCGATGCCGCCGGCGCGGTCCGTGCGGCCGGCGACGGCCTTGAAGCGGATGGAGATTTCGACGTCGGCGGCGGCCGGGGCGGGCCAGATGAGGAGCGGGTAGCGGTAATCGGTCGGGTCCGCTTCGAGTTGGGCCAGGGCCTGGCCGCCCTGGGCGGTGGGGTCCGGCACCAGCTCCCACCGGGCGGGCTTGCCGCGGCCGGTGCGGGCCTGGGTGTAGCCGTCCGGGAGCGGGGCGGCGTGGGCGAGGCTCGGCAGGGCCAGGAGGGGCAGGGCGAGGAGGGGCACGGTTGCGCGGCGGGTGATCATGCGAGGCCTCCGAGGCGGAGCAGCAGGCCGGATGTGGCGCAGATGGCAAGGGTTTTCAGGACACCCAGCTTCAGGCGGAACAGGCAGACCGCCGCGAGCGCCGCAAGGGCCAGGGCTGCCCCGTCGAGGCTGGTGAGCACCGGCACCTCGAGTGCGACGGGCCCGAGCGCCACGGGGCGGAGCTGCTGGAACAGCACGCGCAGGCCGAACCAGAGGGCGAGGTTCGCCACCACGCCCACCACCGCGCCGGTGATGGCGGCGAGGGCGCCGGAGAGGGCCCGGTTGTCCTGCAGGCGCTCGATGAGCGGGGCGCCCAGGAACACGAAGGCGAAGCAGGGCGCGAACGTGACCCAGAGCACGAGGGCCGAGGCCGCGATGCCGCCCGGGATGCCGGTAAGGGCGCCCGGCGCACGGTGCCCGGCGAGGAAGCCGACGAACTGCAGCACCAGGATCAGTGGCCCGGGGGTGGTCTCGGCGAGGCCCAGGCCGGCCAGCATCTCGGGGGCGCTGAGCCAGTGATAGGCCTGCACCGCGTCCTGCGCGACGTAGGCCAGCACGGCGTAGGCGCCACCGACCGTGACGACGGCCATCTTCGAGAAGAACCAGGCGATGTCCGCCCAGGTGCCGCCGACCAGCAACGCGAGGGCCGCGACGGGGGCGAGCCAGGCGACGAGAATGAGCCCTCCGGCCCGGCGTGCGGCAGCGGCGAAGCGGGCGGGGCGGCCTGGGTCGGCCTCGAGGGCCGCGTCGATGAGGGCCGGGGCGCCCCCGCTCGCGTCGGCCTTGTGCGGCAGGCTGAACGCGTCGGGCAGGGCATAGCCGATGAGGCCGGCCACGAGCACCACGAGAGGGAAGGGCAGGTTGAATACGAAGAGGGCGACGAAGGCCGCACCCGCCATGGCCCAGGCGGCTTGGCGCTTCAGCGCGCGGCGGCTGATCCGCAGCAGGGCCTCGACCACGAGCACCAGCACGGCGCATTTCAGCCCGAAGAACAGGGCGGCAATGAGTGGCACGTCGCCGAACGCGACGTAGATCAAAGACAGCGCCAGCATCACCAGCGCGCCCGGCAGCACGAACAGCGTGCCGGACACCAGGCCCCCGCGCACGCCGTGCATGAGCCAGCCGAGATAGACGGCGAGCTGCTGCGCCTCGGGGCCGGGCAGCAGGTTGCAGAAGTTGAGCGCGTGCAGGAACCGGCGCTCGCCGATCCAGCTTCGCTGTTCCACCACCTCGCGGTGCAGCAGCGCGATCTGCCCGGCCGGGCCGCCGAACGAGAGCAGGCCGACGCGGAGCCATACGCGGAGGGCCTCCCCGAGCGTTGGAAGGCCGGTTTCGGTGGTGGTGCTCATGCGGCCACCCGGGCGGCGGGCCAGTTGTGCGTTTCGGCGGCTGCGTCCCGTGCCCAGCGATAGAAGGCGTCGTAGAGGGTCAGCCCGGCTTCGAGTTGCACCAGGTCGTCCTCGTGCATGCGGCTGAGGCCGATGGAGGCGGCGAGCAGGCCGGCGGCCTCGGGGGCGAGGGCCGGGTTGCCGGTGTCGGCGCCGCGGACGAGAAGGGCGAGGCGGTCGAGCGCCTCGGTGTGGAGGCCGAATTCGTCGAGCAAGACGTCGAAGGTGCAGAGCGGGCCGCGATGGCTCCAGAACACGCCCTCGATGTCGAACGGCATGGCGCCGAAGCGGTCGGCGACGGCCTGGACCTCGGACGCGGCAACGAAGAGGAAAACGGCGCCGGGGTCGACGAAGCGGCGAATGAGCCAGGGGCAGGCGATGCGGTCGATCTTGGGACGGGTGCGGGTGACCCAGACGGTGCGGCCGCGTGCGTCGCGGGGCGGGACGGCCTCGCTGCGGACGAGGGGGGCACCGGCGTCGCGCCAGGCCTCGAAGCCGCCCTCGAGGGATCGGGCGGGCACGCCTTCGTGGCGGAGCCAGGCGGCCGCGCCCTGGCTGAGCTTGTGGCCGCGCTGGCAGGCGACGACCGTCTCGCGGTTGGCCAACTCGACTGCCCAGGCAGCGACGGTGCGGAAGTCGCCACGGATCGCGCCAGGGAAGTCGCGCGGGTCGGCGGAATGATCTTCGTCGATGCGGACGTCGATCAGGACCGGGCTGTCGGACAGGCCGATGCGGTGAGTGAGTTGGCCGACGGTGATCTGGTCGGTTGTACGAAGGCGGGGGGCGGGCATGAGTGCGTCCTCTCCGGAAGGAGTTCGGACGCGATGCTTGAGCCGAGAGGCCTCACGGGGCGATCGCGGACAGCCCCATACCGGCTATGTGCCGATATGGGGCCGTTCCGTCAAGAATCCTCCGTGGTCGCGAGCCGAAAGCGGGGAGAGCCAGGGGCCGATGGGCCTGCGCGGCCCCTGGATCGCAATGTTCCGCTCGCGATCACGGTTGAAATGATTAGCGGACGGAGACGATGCTCAGGCCGCCATAGGCTCCTCGACCTCGAGGCGGGCGCGGATCAGCTTCTCGATGCCGCGGAGGTAGGGGCGCTCGCTGCTGTCGCAGAAGCTGATGGCGACGCCCGCGTGCCCGGCGCGCGCGGTGCGGCCGATGCGGTGGACGTAGGCTTCCGGGACGTTCGGCAGGTCGAAGTTGACCACGTGAGTGACGCCGTCCACGTCGATGCCGCGGGCGGCGATGTCGGTGGCGACCAGCACGCTCACGCGGCCATCCTTGAAGGCGGCGAGGGCACGCTCACGCTGGGGCTGGCTTTTGTTGCCGTGGATGGCGGCGGCGGGCTGGCCCACGGCCTCCAGGTGCTGCGTCACGCGGTCGGCGCCGTGCTTGGTGCGGGTGAACACCAGCGTGCGGCCCATCTTGCCGCGGCGGAGCAGGTCGGCGAGGACCTGGCGCTTGCGGGCGGTCTCGACGAAGATGACCTTCTGGTCGATGCGCTCGGCGGTGGTCGCGATGGGGGTGACGGCCACGTGCACCGGATCACGCAGCATGGCCCCGGCGAGGTTGCTGATCTCCTTCGGCATGGTGGCCGAGAAGAACAGCGTCTGCCGCGCCGTCGGGATGGTGCTCACGATCTTGCGGATGGGCACGATGAAGCCGAGGTCTAGCATGTGGTCGGCCTCGTCCAGCACGAGCACTTCCACGCTGCCGAGCTGGACCGCGCCGTCTTGCATGTGGTCCAGCAGGCGGCCGGGGGTGGCCACCAGCACGTCGACGCCGCCCGCCATCGTCTTCGCCTGGCGGCCCTTCGGCACGCCGCCGAAGATGAGCGCGGTGCGCAGGGCGGCGTGGCGGCCATAGGAGCGGAAGCTCTCGACGATCTGCGAGGCGAGCTCGCGGGTCGGGCTCAGCACCAGCACGCGGCAGGAGCGAGGCTTGGGCTGGCGCTTGTCGGCGAGGAGGCGGTGGATGATGGGCAGCGCGAAGGCGGCCGTCTTGCCCGTCCCGGTCTGGGCGATGCCCTGCACGTCCCGGCCGGCCAGCACGTGCGGGATGGCCTGGAGCTGGATCGGCGTCGGTGTCGTGTAGCCCTCGGTGGTGAGGGCCTTCAGCAAGGGGGCGGCGAGGCCGAGGCCTTCGAAGGTGGTGTCCATGGAGAAAGTCTTTCGTGGGCCCGTCGGGCACATCACGTTGCAGAATCACGAATGCGATCGGCGCTGCGTCATGCGGGCTGGGCAACGCGATCAGCAGGATCGCGAACCGGCGCAAGGATGATGAGGTGAGCGTACCGGTCTGAGACAGCGCACGAGGTCACGTCAAAACGCGCATCGGGGGATTAGTGCTGCAGTGCAGCGAAGTCAAGCATTTTCGGGCTAGATCCGCAGATTCAGCAACGAACCGCGGGGTGGGGCGATGCCTGGCCGTTGCTCGGGGAGGCGCGGGGGCTGGCCCGGCTGCTCGGCCCGGGCCTGCGCAGGCTCGATGGGTTGGCGGCGCGCCGGGGCCACGGCGCCATTGAAGGCCTGCAGGGTGGTGGGGCTGATCATGCGGCCAAGCCTAGCGCGACGATCGTCACCGGCCGGTTAATGACGGGCGCTTGCGGCACCCTGCAGCCTATGGTCATCATTGCACCAACGTTGCCGATCAACAGGCACCTCAGGGAGAACAACGCATGTCCATGACAGTCACGCGGCGCGGACTCGCGCTCGGCACGGTCGCCGTGCTCGCTGCCCCGCATGTCGCGCGCGCGGCGGACCCGATCAAGATCGGCTGCGTGTTCCCCAGCACCGGCCCGGCGGCCGAGGCGGGCAAGCTGCAGCTGAACGGCGCCAAGCTCGCGCTCGAGGACGTGAACCAGAAGGGCGTGCTCGGGCGGCCGTTCGAGCTGGTGATCGAGGACGACCAGACCACGAACCCAGGCGCCGTGCTCGCCTTCTCGCGGCTGGCGAGCCAGGCCGAGATCCCTGCCTTCATCGGCTCCATCCGCAGCACGCAGGTGCATGCCATGGCGCCGGACGTGCTGAAGATCGGCAAGCCGATGATGTTCGGCGGCACGGACCCGACCATCACCAAGATGGGCAACAAGTGGCTGTTCCGCTGCCGCCCGAACGACAGCTATTCGGGCAAGGTGATCGCCGAGTTCGGGGTGAGCGACCTCAAGAAGCAGAAATGGGCCATCGTGTATTCGACGGACGCGTTCGGCACGAACGGCGGCAAGGCGCTCGAGGAGAGCCTCAAGGCGAAGGGCATCACCCCGGTGCTGATGCAGGGCTACACGAACAACGCGAGCGACTTCTCGGCCGTGGTGCTTGCCGTGCGCAGCTCCGGGGCGGATATCCTGGGCAGCTACTTCACCTTCGAGGGCGACCTCGGCATCTTCGCCCGGCAGCTGCGGCAGCTCGGCGTGCGCATCCCCTGGGTGGGCTCGCCCTCCATCGTGAACACCACGGCACTCAACCTGGCCCAGGCGGCGCTTCATGGCACCTACGGCGTGGCCGACTATGCCGTGGACGCGACGCCCGCCAGCAAGTCCTTCGGGGACCGCTACCTCGCGGCCTACAAGGCGCTGCCGGACAACCAGTCCAGCTGGACCTACGATGCCGTGAACTTGCTCGGCCGGGCGATCAACGACGCGAAATCGTTGGAGCCCGAGAAGATCCGGGCGGCGCTGGCCGCGATCAAGAGCTATGCCGGGGCGGAGGGCGAGTACAACTTCGACGAGTTCGGCGACGGGCTGCGCGGCTACAACATCGTGCGCAACGAGAGCGGCAAGATCGTCTTCGACCGGCGTATCGACATGAAGGCGTGATCGATCTCGTCCCGCAACTGCTCTTCACGGGCCTGGGCATCGGCGCGATCTACGCGCTGGTGGCCCTGGGCTTCGTGCTGCTGATCCGGGCGGCGAACGTGGTGAACTTCGCCCAAGGGGAGTTCAGCATGCTCGGGGCCTACCTGATGGTGGTGCTCGCGAGCGTGCTGGGCGTGCCGTATTACGTGGCGCTGCCGATCGCGGTGGCCATCATGGCCGGGTTCGGGGTGCTGTTCGCGGGCGCCACCTACTGGCCGCTGCGGAGCCGGGGGCAGCTGCCGGTGATCATCAGCACGATCGGGGCCAGCATCTTCCTCGCCAACGTCGTGCTGATCGCCTACGGCCCCAGCCCGGCCGTCCTGCCCGGCCTGTTCGACAACGAGGGCTTCGAGGCCGGCGGCGTGTTCATGGAAAGCCAGTACATCTCCATCATCGTCGCCGCTGCGCTGCTCGTGTTGCTGCAGTTCCTGATCTTCGAGAAGACGCTGCTCGGGAAGAAACTGCAGGCGACGAGCCAGGACAAGGAGATGGCGAGCCTGCTCGGCATCCCGGTGGCGACGATGGTGCTGATCACCTTCGCCTATTCCTCGGCGCTGGGCGGGCTCGCCGGCATACTAGTGGCGCCCGTGCTGTTCGTGAGCGTGGGGATGGGGGCGCTCATTTCCTTGAAGGCGTTCGCGGCGAACATCATCGGGGGGTTCGGGAACATCCCCGGTGCCATCCTGGGCGGCCTGGCGCTCGGCGTGGTCGAGACGTTCGGGGCGGCGTTCATCTCGGTGCCGTATAAGGACGCGATCGCGTTCGCGCTGCTGCTGCTGTTCCTGCTGGTGCGGCCGCAGGGGCTGTTCGGCGAGAAGATCGCGGAGAAGGCATGACACCGGTTTTGCCTCAGGCCCGGCTATGGCGCGGGCTGCCGCAATTGGCGGTGGCGATCGTGGTGGTCATGGGCCTGTCCACGCTGGCGCCGCAGTCGGGCTACATCCTGAACATCGTCATGCAGGCCGCGACCTATGCGATCGGGGTCGCCGGGCTCGTGGTGGTGCTGGGCTATTGCGGGCAGATCTCGCTGGCGCAGGCGGCGTTCTTCGGGCTCGGGGCCTATGGCACGGCCTTGGGCACCACGGATTACGGGCTGCCGTTCGTGGTGGCATTGGCGCTGGGCGTGGTGGTGGCCACCGTGTTCGGGGCCGTGCTGGGGCTGACGAGCCTGCGGCTGGGCGGGCACTACCTGGCCATGGTGACGATCAGCTTCCAGCAGATCCTCACACTGGTGCTGAACAACTGGATCGGGCTCACGAAGGGCCCGGACGGGGTGAAGAACATCCCCCGCCCGCCGGGCTTCGAGCGGGGGGATCATTTCCTGGGGCTGTGCCTCGTCGTGCTGGTGATCGTGACCTGGTACGCCTGGCGGCTGAAGACGAGCCGGCTCGGGCGGGCGATGCAGGCGGTGCGGGACAACGAGATTGCGGCGAGCACGTGCGGGATCGACGTGTTCCGCACGAAGGTGCTGGCCTTCGGCATCAGCGCGCTGCTGGGCGGGCTCGGCGGCGGGCTGTTCGCGGGCGCGTTCGCGTATATCAGCCCGGACCAGTTCGCGTTCGGCGAGAGCATCGTGCTGCTGACGATGGCGCTGCTGGGGGGCGTGCAGTCGCCGTTCGGGGCGCTGCTGGGCACGGTGGTGCTGGTGGTGCTGCCGGAGTGGCTGCGGGACCTGAAGCGGTATTACCTGGCCGTCTACGGTGCGGCCGTGATCCTCATCATGGTGTTCCTGCCGGACGGGATCTGGGGCAGCGTCGCGGGCCGCTTGCGGCGGGTTCGGGCCGTCGAGGGGGAGGTCGCGCCGTTGCCGCTGCTGAGCCAGACGGGGGTGGAGAGCGCCGAGGTGGCAATGCGGATCACGGGGCTCGCGAAGCATTTCGGGGGGCTGAAGGCGCTCGATGGCGTGGACCTGGCCGTGCGGCGCGGGTCGGTGCATGCGCTGATCGGGCCGAACGGCTCAGGCAAGACGACCTTCATCAACGTGACGACCGGGCTGTACAAGCCGACCGCGGGCAGGATCGAGCTGGCGGGGCGGGATGTCACGGGCACGGCGCCGCACGAGCGGACGCGGCAGGGGCTGGCGCGGACCTTCCAGAACATCCGGGTGTTCCGCGGCATGACGGTGCTGGACAACGTGATGGTCGGCGCGGAGCGGCCGGGCAACGACATCGCGGAAAAGCCGGCCGAAGTGGTGGCCCGGGCGCTGGCCGCGCTGGACTTCGTGGGGCTGCGGGGCGATGCCGGGCGCATGGTCGGTACGCTGAGCTACGGGCACCAGAGGTATGTGGAGATTGCGCGCGCGCTGGCCGGGAGCCCGCATCTGCTGCTGCTCGACGAGCCGGCGGCGGGGCTCAACATGACGGAGAAGCACGAGCTCGGCCTGCTGCTGCGGCGGCTGAAGGGGCATGGGCTGACGATCCTGATCGTGGACCACGACATGAACCTCGTCGAGCAGGTGGCGGACCACATCACGGTGCTGAACTTCGGGCGGCGGATTGCCGATGGCGGCCCTCGCGACGTGCTGCGCCACCCGGACGTGGTGGCCGCCTACCTTGGGGAGCCGAGGCGCGATGAGGCTGCTTGAGCTGGCCGGGCTGCGCGCGCGCTACGGCGCGGGCGAGGTGCTGAAGGGCCTCGACCTGTTCGTGGACGAAGGGGAGATCGTGGCACTCCTAGGGGCGAACGGCGCCGGGAAGAGCACGACGCTGCGGGCCATTTCGGGGTTGGTGGCGAACGTGTCGGGGGTGATGGCCTTCGGAGGCAAGAGCCTGCTGGGGCTCGGGCCGGAGGCGGTGGTGCGACAGGGGGTGGTGCACGTGCCGGAAGGACGGCGGGTGTTCCCGGGGCTGACGGTGCGGGAGAACATCCTTCTGGGCGGCAGCAATCGGAAGGGCGTCGCGCGCCGGGTGCTGGAGAGCGAGACGGACGCGATGTTCGAGAGCTTCCCCGACCTCAAGCGGCTCGAGCACGCGCTGGGGTGGACGCTCTCGGGCGGGCAGCTGCAGATGGTGGCGGTCGCGCGCGGCCTCATGGCCCGGCCCCGGCTGCTGCTGCTGGACGAGCCGAGCCTGGGGCTGGCGCCGCTGATCGTGCAGCAGGTTTTCCGGATCATCGCCGACATCCGGGCCAAGGGGACGACGGTGCTGCTGGTGGAGCAGAACGCGCACATGGCGCTGAGCGTGGCCGACCGGGGCTACGTTCTGGAAACGGGGAACCTGCTGGTTACGGGCAAGCCGGCCGAGCTGTGGAGCAATCCGGACGTTCGAGCGGCTTATCTGGGTGGGAAGGCGACGGGGTAGGACCAGCCTGCAGACTGGGTTCCAGGACTTACCATAGGCTATTGCTGCCGTGATGCGTGGCACGCAGCTTGCCCCATGGCCGTCTCGTGATCGCGAGCCGAAGGCGCGGCGGTCCAGGGGGCGACAGGAATGCTCTAAGCGGCCCCTGGATCGCCGCGCCTTCGGCTCGCGATGACGGAGCCCTTGGAGGGCGGTGCGAAGACCTGCGACGATGATGCTCGCCGTCTCCCCGTCCCCGGCCCCCTCCCGCAAGGGGAGGGGGGAGAAGAGGCCTACCCGGCGGTGATCTGCTTCGGCGGCGCGCCGATGGCCTTCTGGCGCAGCACGGCCAGGCGGTCACCGAGGTTGGTGGGGGCGGGGAGCTTGCCCTGCACCTGCGCCATTGCGGCGGCGATGTTCGGGTCTTCCTTCTCCGGGTTGGTGGGCGCCAGCAGCTTGGCCTTCGCGTTGGCGGACTCGGCCTCGGCCAGGTTGCGGGCGGCGTTGTCCTGCATGGCCTTGAGCGCCACGCTCAGGCCGCTCGTGGCACCCGAGAGGCCGGCGGCCTGGCGGGCGGCTTCGGCGCGCTGCTGGGCCATGTCGCGCTGCTGCTCGGCGCGGCCCATGTCGCGCTGGGCGCGGTTCAGGTCGTCGCGCGCGCCCTTGAGCTTCTGCCCGGCCTGCTGGTAGGTGGCTTCGAGCGAGTGGAGGAACTCGCCGGCATCCGTCGCATCCTGCTTCTCGCGGTCCACGTCGGGCGCCATGCCTTCCAGCATGTTGACCAGGGTGGCGAGGCTGCCCTCGAGCGAGGTCTTCTTGGCCTGGTCCGTCTCGGTGTCCATGCGGTGCTGGATCTGCTCGGCGGCGGCCATGCGCTGTTGCGACAGGGTCTGGATGGTGTCGGACTCGCGCTGCTCCTTGTCGAACGCCATGCGCGCCTGCGCCACCTGGCGGCCCAGCTCGTCCAGGTGCTCTTCCATGGTGCGCAGCTCGGCCTCGGTGGCCGATTGCGGGTCCCACCGGACGATCGCTTCCACGGCGGAGTTCACGGCCTGGTCGGTCTTCACGCCCACGAGGTTCTTGATGAACGAGTACATGGCTTACTCCCCTGTTGATCGGTTCAGCCGGCCATCGCGCCGGCGTTGAGGGCTGCCACCGCGAGCTGGAAGCCCACGATCACGAGGGCGGCGGCGACGTTGCCGTCCTCGATCATGCCGCGCAGGCCCTTGATGAGCAGGGTGCCGGCGAGGAAGGCGAGCAGCTGGATGGCGAGGGCGACGAGGCCCCAGACCACGATGTCGAGCACGACGGCGGCGCTGGCGAGTGCCACCGCGAGCGGCAGGGCGAGGGCCACCATGGTGCCGGCGAGCAGGATACCCGCGGCCACGTTGCCCTCCCGCACGAGGCGGCGCTCGTCGAAGGGCGTGATGAGCATGTAGGCGAAGATGCCGATGCCGAGCAGCGCGAGCGTGACCCCGAGCTGCGATGCGAGCACGGGCAGGCCGAGGCCCAGGGTGGCGAGGATGCGGTCCATGGTGCCTTACGCGAGCTGGAGGGTTGCGGGGTTCACGTCGATGCCGGCGCGGATTTCGACCCAGGCACGGCCCTGGTCCTGGATGGCGCTGGCGAGCAGGTATTCGGTGGGCGGCGCGGGGTCGGGTGCCTGGGTTGGGCGGGCATACAGCATGGCCTGGCTCTCGATGCTGCGGGTGCCCTCGAGCGTCTCCTGCGCCTCCACGAGGCGGCGTGGCGAGATGCGGCTGTCGCCCGGCACCCAGGCGCGCAGGTAGAGCGTGCCGTCCTTGGCCTGGAACTGCGGCCAGCCGATCATGCCCTCCTTCTCGTCGAGCCAGGCGGACCACTCGCCCGGGTCGGCAGGTGTCACCTCGTCCAGCAGGCCGAACAGGCGGCACTCGTCGGGCTGGCCCTGCGCATCGAGGTGCAGCTGCAGCATGAAGCGCGGATCGGCCAGGTGCAGGCGCACGAGCTGCACCGCGGCAGCCCCCTGGCCGGACGTGACCCGGCCCACGGCCGCCACGCTCGTTATGCCGGAGGGCGGCATGGGCAGGCGGAGCGAGTCGCCGGCCAGGATGAACGGCGTGGGGTCGATCTGCACGGCCATGCCGACGCGGAACAGCGAGGGTTTGTAGGCGGTGCCCGAAAGCTTGTTGCGGACCATCGCCTCGGCGGTGGCGATGGGCGTGCTCATGCTCGAACCTCCGCTGGCTGTCCTGGGCCGCCGCTTCCAGGCGAGCACGCCGAGGCCACCGGCGCCGCCCAGGACGGCGAGCCAGACCCAGGACGAGCCGCCATTCCGCGTCGGGATGCTCGGCGTGCGGGTGGCCGGCGCCTTTGCGATCTCGTCCGGCACCTCGGCCGTTGCGCGGCCTTCGGTGGTCCCGCCAGGGGCCTTTGGCTGGCCCTGCTGCTCCTGCAGGCGGCGGTCGAGGTCGTCGAGCAGGCGCTTGAGGTCCGCGTTCTGTTGAGACTGGCGCTCTGCTTCCTGGCGCCATTGCTGGTAGCCGGGGTCGTTCTGGTTCGAGCGGAACCAATCGAGCGAGCCGGGGCGGGTGAGGTTGCTGAGCAGCGCGCCGAGGAACAGCCCGTCCCACACGCCGAAGTTGCGGCCGGTGCCGAACACGCTGCCGGGCGCGGGCTGGGCCCAGCCGCGCTGGGCGTACCAGTCCGAGCGGTCCGGATAGGGGGCGAAGCGGCCGTAGCGGTCCCGCGGCTGCGCGCCCTGCCAGCCGGCCGGGGCGTTGTTGGGGGCCGAATAACCCGGCGGCGCGCTCGGCGAAGCGCCGGGGGCCGGGGCATAGCTGGGCGGCGGGATGCGCGCCTGCTGCTGCTGCTGGCGATAGGAGTCGAGGGCGGCGCCGGAGCGGCCCTGGCCGAACCCGCGGTCCCCGGCGCCTTGCGGGACGGACCAGCCGGAGTAGCCGCCGCTGCCCGAGGGGCGGGAGTAGCCGCCGTTGGTGGAGGGCGTGCGGCTGTAGCCGCTGCTGGAGCCGCTGCTGGAGCCGCCGAAGGACGGGGTGCGGGGCGCGCTGTAGCCGCCGGAGCTGGGGCGCGAGTAGCCGCCGCTGGAGCGGGCCAGGGCCAGCGCCGGGGACAGGGCCCAGACGGCCGCGAGCAGGGCGGCCAGCATCCGGGAGATTGGCAAGCGTCGCACGGGCGGGGAGGTGCCTACGCGCATGGCGCCGCACAAGGCCGCTCGCAGGAATATCTTGGGCCAGATCGTTTTGCCATGCGGCTGCAACGCCTGGCTCGAACCATCGATGGCGAGCATGGTTGGGAGCGGCTCATGCCGGCTCCAGCGCTCGCGCGTGGGTCCGCAGCACGGCGGCGCGGCGGATCTTCTGACTTGCGGTCAGCAGTCCGTTCTCGATGGTGAAGGGCGGCACCAGCGCGTGGCGGCGGATGCGCTCGGTGACGGAAAGGCGCTTGTTGACGCGGGCCACCGCGGTGGCGACGGTGGTCGCGTCCTGCCCCTCGTCCGGCACCAGCAGGGCGGATAGCCCGTTCTGCCCGTCGCCCGTGATGACGGCCTGTGCGATCTCGGGCTCCTGCATCAGCACGCCCTCCACGCGGGCCGGGCTGACGTTCTCGCCCCCGGCCAGGACGATGATGTCCTTCTTTCGGTCCGTGATGACGAGGGCGCCAGCGTCGAGCCGCCCCACGTCGCCGGTATGGAGCCAGCCATCGTGCAGCACGCCCGCGGTGGCCTCGGGCTGGTTCCAGTACCCGTCCATGACGAGGCCGCCGCGGACGAGCACCTCGCCGTCCGGGGCGATGCGGAGGTCCACGCCTGGCAGCGGGGGGCCGACCGTGTGGTTGCGGGCCTGGCCGGGGAGGTTGACGCTGATGACCGGGCCGGCCTCGGTCTGGCCGTAGCCCTGGATGATGGGCAGGCCGAGCGCCTCGAAGAAATGGGCGAGCTCGGGCGGCAGGCGGGCGCCGCCGGACACGATGGCGACGGAGCGGCCGCCGAACCGGGCCTGTATCTTGCGGCGGACGAGCAGGTCCAGCGCCGGGTCCAGCGCGCGATCCGTCAGGGTGCGCGTGCCGGCGATGCGGCGGAGGCCCGCCTGGAGTGTGCGGTCGAACAACCGCTGCTTCCAGGGCTTGTCCCGGCCGACCTGCGACACGAGGCGGCTGCGGATGACCTCGAGCACGCGCGGCACGACGGTGAAGATGGTGGGGCGGATGGCGACGAGGTCGGCGGCCAGATGCTCGACCCCGCGACCGAAGACGATCTCGGCGCCGAGGGCCGGCAGGATGAACAGGCCGACCGTGTGCTCGTAGGAGTGGCTGAGCGGCAGATAGGAGAGGTAGACGGCGGCGTTCAGCTTCAGGGCGCGCGCGAGGGTGACGATGCCTGCGATGTTGGAGAGGATGGCCCGATGCGGCAGCATGGCGCCACGCGGCAGCCCGGCCGTCCCGCTCGTGTAGACGATGCAGGCGAGGGAGCCGGGCGGGATGTCCTCGGCCTCGGCCGCGACGTCGTCCGGCGGCAGGTCCGAGGCGAGCAGCGGGGCGAGGGCCTGGCCGCGGCTGCCGTCCATGGTGAACAGGAGGTCCAGCCCGCCGACCAGGTTGGCGCCGGCCAGCACGCGTTCGGCCAGGGCTGCGGTGGAGGCGATGGCGGCGCGGGCCCCGCTGTCGAGGAGCAGGTGCGCGTGGTCCTCGGGCGTGTTCGTGGTGTAGGCGGGCACCGGCACGGCGCGGATGGCCATGAGGGCGACTTCCGCGATGGGGACTTCCGGGCGGCTTTCGCTGACGAGCAGCACGCGGTCGCCGGGGGCCACGCCGCTGGCCCGCAGCGCCCGGGCGAGGGCGGCGGCCTGGTGCGCGAAGGCATCCCAGCTCAGGGACTGCCAGGCATCGGCCTTGAAGTGGCGCAGCATGGGCCTGGGTCCGCGCTGCCTGGCGAGGCGAAACATCATGGCGGCCAGGTTCGGCCACTCGGCCGCCGAGGCAGGCGGGGCGGGCGCGTCGTTGCTCAGGCTGTCCTCCTCCGTGGCCGGCGCTTGCCCTTGATGCGGCTCGCCCCACCTCTATCGTGCAGCATCCTACAGCACGACAGGACAGTCGCCCAATGCGTCAAGCGCACGATACTCCAGCGTCCTACGCCCCGGACGGGCAGGCAGGCGCTGTGCCCACGGCCGACGCCGGGCTGCCGGCGTGGAACCTGGCAGACCTTTATCCGGGGCCGCACTCGCCGGAGCTGGAGGCGGACTTCGCCGAGGCGGACCGGGCGGCGCGCGTCTTCCAGGAGGCACATGGCGGGCGGCTGGCGGGGCTGTCCGGCGCGGCGCTGGGGGCTGCGATCGTGGAATATCAGCGGATCGAGGAGATCCAGGGAAGGCTGATGAGCTACGCGCAGCTCATGTTCAGCATGGACGGGACGGACGCGGCGCTGGGACAGTTCTACCAATCGGTGAGCGAGCGGGTCACGGCCATAAGCAGCCACCTGCTGTTCTTCACGCTCGAGCTGAACCGAATGGACGACGCGGCGCTCGAGGCGCGGCTGGCCGACCCGGCGCTGGCCCGGTGGCGCCCCTGGTTGCGGGACCTGCGCGTGTTCCGCCCGCACCAGCTGAATGACGATCTGGAGAAGCTGCTGCACGAGAAGGAGGTGACGGGCCGCAGTGCCTGGAGCCGCCTGTTAGACGAGACGATTGCCGGGCTGCGCGTGCCGGTGCGGGGCGAGCGGCTGACGGTGAGTGCGGCGCTGAACAAGCTGTCGGACCGGGACCGGGGCGTGCGGGCCGATGCGGCGGCGGGTATCGGGGCGGTGTTCGAGGGGAATGTGCGGCTGTTCGGGCTGATCACGAACACGCTCGCCAAGGACAAGGAGATCATCGACACCTGGCGGCACTATCCTCGGCCGACGAGCTACCGGAACCGCTCCAACATGGTCGAGGACGAGGTTGTGGATGCGCTGTCCACGGCCGTGACGGCGAACTATGCGCGGTTGTCGCACCGGTACTATGCGCTGAAGGCGAAGTGGCTGGGCCTCGAGACGCTCGAGCATTGGGACCGCAACGCGCCGTTGCCGGACGACCAGGACCAGAGCATCCCGTGGGACGAGGCGCGCGACCGGGTGCTGGGCGCGTATGCCGGGTTCTCGCCGGAGCTGGCTTCGGTCGGCCGCCGCTTCTTCGACAATGCCTGGATCGACGCGACGCTGCGGCCGGGCAAGGCAGGCGGGGCGTTCGCGCACCCGACGGTGCCCTCGGTCCACCCGTATCTGCTGGTGAACTACCATGGCAAGACGCGGGACGTGATGACGCTGGCGCACGAGCTGGGGCACGGCGTGCACCAGGTGCTGGCGGCCGAGCAGGGCTACTTGCTCAGTGGCACCCCGCTGACCCTCGCCGAGACGGCCAGCGTGTTCGGGGAGATGATGACCTTCCGCGCGCTGCTCGACGCCGAGACCGACCCGGCCCGGCGGCGGATCATGCTCGCCTCCAAGGTGGAGGACATGCTGAACACGGTGGTGCGTCAGGTCGCGTTCTACCAGTTCGAGACGCGGCTGCACGACGAGCGGCGGCGGGGCGAGCTGTTGCCGGAGCGGATCGGGGAGATCTGGCTCGAGGTGCAGCGGGAGAGCCTGGGGCCGGCATTCAACTTCACGCCGGACTATCGGGTGTATTGGTCCTACGTGCCGCACTTCATCCACTCGCCCTTCTACGTCTATGCGTATGCCTTTGGGGACTGCCTGGTGAACGCGCTGTACTCGGTGTTTCAGGAGGGGCACCCCGGTTTCGAGGCGAAGTACATGGATCTGCTGCGCGCCGGCGGCACGAAGCGGCACAAGGAATTGCTGGCGCCGTTCGGGCTCGATGCGTCCGACCCGGCGTTCTGGACCCGAGGGCTCGATGTGATCGCGGGCTTCATCGACGAGTTGGAGGCTTAAAGGCATGGCGGACGGTGGGCCGAACCTGTTCGGCGAACTGCGGCGATTCGCGCGCACCTCGGGTGCCGTGGGCGGGATTGCGGCGCGGGTGGCGGGCGACAAGCTGTTCGGGTTCAAAACCGACCGCGCGGCGCATGCGGAGGACCTGAAGGCGGTGCTCGGCGGGCTGAAGGGTCCGCTGATGAAGGTGGCGCAGATCCTGAGCACCATCCCGGACGTGCTGCCGCCCGAATATGCCGAGGAGCTGGCGCAACTGCAGGCGAACGCGCCCTCGATGGGGTGGAACTTCGTGCGCCGGCGGATGGCCGGCGAACTGGGGGCGGACTGGCAAGGCCGGTTCTCGAACTTCAGCCAGGACGCGGTGGCGGCGGCGAGCCTGGGCCAGGTGCACCGGGCGACGATGCACGATGGCAAGTTGGTGGCGTGCAAGCTGCAGTATCCGGACATGCCGAGCGTGGTGGATGCGGACCTGCGGCAGTTGCGGCTGGCGATGCAGGTGTACAAGCGCATCGACAGCGTGATCCAGGGCGACGACATCTACACCGAGATCGCCGAACGTCTGCGCGAAGAGCTCGACTACGAGCGCGAGGCGGCACAGATGCGCATGTACGAGATCATGCTCGCCAACACGCCCGAGGTGCAGGTGCCGCACTCGGTGCCGGAGTTGACGACCAAGCGCCTGTTGACGATGAGCTGGCTGGACGGCGTGCCGATGCAGAAGCGGATCGACGAGGACCCGCCGCTGGAGGTGCGGAACGACATCGCGCGCGCCATGTTCCACGCGTGGTACGTGCCGTTCTACCAGTATGGCGTGATCCATGGGGACCCGCATCTCGGGAACTACCAGGTGCGGGCCGACAACGGCATCAACCTGCTGGACTTCGGGGCCATCCGCGTGTTCCCGCCCACCTTCGTGCAGGGCGTGATCGATCTGTATCAGGCCATCCGCGACGGGGACGATGCGAAGGCCCGGCACGCCTACGAGGGTTGGGGCTTCAAGGACCTGACCAACGAGCAGATGGCGGTGCTGAACCAGTGGGCCGCGTTCGTGTATGAGCCGCTGCTGGACGACCGGGTGCGGCCGATCCAGCAGGACGCGGTGAGCCACGCGCAGTATGGTCGGACGGTGGCCGAGAAGGTGCACGCCGGGCTGCGGCAGACGGGCGGCGTGCGGCCGCCGCGGGAGTTCGTGCTGATGGACCGGTCGGCGCTCGGGCTGGGCAGCGTGTTCCTGCGGCTGAAGGCCGAGCTGAACTGGTATCGGATGTTCCACGAACTCATCGAAGGGTTCGATGTGGCGAAGGTGCAGGCGCGGCAGTCGGCGGTGCTGGCCGAGGCGGGGGTGCCGGCACCGGCTTGAGGACGGCCGGGTTCGACATTCAACGTCATCGCGAGCAAAGCGTGGCGATCCAGGGGACATTTGGAGCAGGCCCGTAGGCTCCTGGATCGCCACGCCTGCGGCTCGCGATGACGGCGCGCTCGCGGCGACTTTCGAGCGTTGTCGCCCGGTCCGAGGGGTGAGGCCAGAACGATCCGGCGCCCACTTGCGCCGCCGCATCAGTGCGGGCCATCTTACGGTCGCCTAAGGAAGGAACGATGCATGCGCCTAGCGGTGCTGAAGGAGCGGGCCGCGGCCGAGACGCGGGTCGCGGCGACGCCTGAGACGGTGAAGAAGTTGACGGCGCTGGGGCTGCAGGTTGCGGTCGAGGCCGGGGCCGGGGCGCATAGCGCCATCGGTGACGCGGAGTATCAGGCGGCCGGGGCCGAGCTGGCGGCAGACGCCGGCGCGGCGCTCGCGGGGGCCGGCGTGGTGTTTGCCGTTCAGATGCCAGACGACGACGTGCGGGCGCACATCCCGCGCGGCGCGCTGCTGCTGTGCACGGCAGGGGCGGACGCGGCGATGGCCTCGAGCCTCGCGGCCGCCGGGATCGATGCGGGTGCCATGGAGCTGCTGCCGCGCATCACGCGGGCGCAGAGCATGGACGTGCTGAGCAGCCAGGCGAACCTGGCCGGGTACCGTGCCGTGATCGAGGGCGCGGGTGCGTTCGATCGTGGGTTCCCCATGATGATGACGGCGGCAGGCACCGTGCCGCCAGCGCGGGTGTTCGTGATCGGGGCGGGCGTGGCCGGGCTCCAGGCCATCGCGACCGCACGGCGGCTGGGCGCCATCGTGTCGGCGACGGACGTGCGCCCGGCGGCGAAGGAGGAGATCCGATCGCTCGGTGCCACCTATGTGGGCGTCGACGATGCCGAGAGCGCCGCGCAGACGGGGGCCTACGCCAAGGAAATGACCGACGCGTTCCGCCAGAAGCAGGCCGAGCTGATGGCGACGACGGTGGCCAAGAACGACCTCGTCATCTGCACGGCACTGCTCCAGGGGCGCCGCGCCCCGGTGATCGTGACGCAGGCGATGGTCGACAGCATGAAGCCCGGCAGCGTCGTGGTGGACATCGCGGCCGATGGCGGCGGCAATTGTGCCGCGACCGTGCCGGGTGAGCTGACGACGACAGCCAACGGCGTGAAGGTCCTGGGCTACCGCAACTGGCCAGGGCGCATCCCGGTGGCGGCCAGCAATCTCTATGCGCGCAACCTGCTGACGTTCCTGACCACGTTCTGGGACAAGGACGCGAAAGCGCCCAAGCTGCCCGAGACGGACGAGATCGTCCGCGGAACCATGCTCACGCGCGGCGGCCAGGTGGTGCACGCGCTGTTCCAGCCGGCGCAAGCCGCCTGAAGGGGAAACGACGATGAACCTGAATTTTTACGCGGACGAGGCGCTCCGCATCGCCGAGCGCGCGGCCGCGCTGTCCGACCAGTTGCGGAACACGATGGCGGTGGTGGAGCCCGTGGCGGCCGCCGTGCAGCCGTTCATTTTCTTCCTCGCCATCTTCCTCATGGCCTGCTTCGTCGGATACTACGTGGTGTGGAACGTGACACCAGCGCTGCACTCGCCGCTCATGGGTGTCACCAACGCCATCTCGTCGGTGATCGTCGTGGGCGCCATGCTCGCTGCGGGCCTGAGCGACAACGGATGGGCGCGGCTGTTCGGGTTCCTCGCCGTGCTGCTCGCGAGCGTGAACATCTTCGGCGGATTTACCGTCACGCAGCGAATGCTCGCGATGTTCCAGGCCAACAAGAAGGCGATCAAGAAGTGAGTGCTTCCCTGACGTCGCTGGCCTACCTCGTCTCGGCCGTCCTGTTCATCCTAGCACTACGGGGGCTCTCGAGCCCGGTCACGGCGCGGCAGGGCAACTTGTATGGCATGCTCGGCATGGGCATCGCCGTGGTGGCCACCCTGCTGCAGCGGGGCATGAGCGGCACCGGGTTCATCCTGATCCTGCTGGCGATCGTGCTGGGCGGCGGCGCCGGCATCTTCGTGGCTCGGCGCATCCAGATGACGGCGCTGCCGCAGCTGGTGGCGGCCTTCCACTCGCTGGTGGGTCTTGCGGCCGTGTTCGTGGCCGCGGCGGCGCTGAACGCCCCGGCCGCCTTCGGCATCGGGACACCGGGGCACATCCACACGCAGAGCCTTGTCGAGATGTCGCTGGGGCTCGCGATCGGCGCCATCACCTTCTCAGGCTCGCTGATCGCGTTCGCGAAGCTGCAGGGCATCATGAAGGGTGCGCCGCTGATCTTCGCGCGGCAGCACCAGTTGAACGCGGCGCTCGGGGTGTTGCTGCTGCTCCTGGTCGTGCTGTTCTGTGCGTCGGGCAGCCAGGCGCTGTTCTGGCTGATCGCGCTGCTGGCACTGGGCCTTGGCTTCCTGCTCATCCTGCCGATCGGCGGCGCGGACATGCCCGTGGTCGTGTCGATGCTGAACTCCTACTCGGGGTGGGCCGCGGCGGGCATCGGGTTCACGATCGGGAATCTGGCGCTGATCATCACCGGGGCGCTGGTCGGCGCGTCGGGTGCGATCCTGAGCTACATCATGTGCAAGGGCATGAACCGCAGCATCATCAGCGTGCTGCTGGGTGGCTGGGGCACGGATAGCGGCGGGGCTGCGGCCACGGCGGTGGCGGGCGGCGAGCAGCGGAGCGTGCGGTCCGGCAACGCCGACGATGCGGCGTTCATCATGAAGAATGCGTCCAAGGTTATCATCGTGCCCGGTTACGGCATGGCCGTGGCACAGGCGCAGCACTCGCTCCGCGAGATGGCGGACACGCTGAAGAAGGAGGGAGTGGAGGTGAAGTACGCCATCCATCCCGTGGCCGGACGGATGCCGGGGCACATGAACGTGCTGCTGGCCGAGGCGAACGTGCCGTATGACGAGGTGTTCGAGCTGGATGAGATCAACAGCGAGTTCAGCACCGCGGACGTCGTCTATGTGATTGGCGCCAACGACGTGACGAACCCTGCGGCCAAGACGGACAAGACGAGCGCCATCTACGGCATGCCGATCCTGGACGTGGAGAAGGCGCGGACGGTGCTGTTCATCAAGCGCAGCATGGCCAGCGGGTATGCGGGCGTGGAGAACGAGCTGTTCTTCCGGCCGAACACGATGATGCTGTTCGCGGACGCCAAGAAGATGACGGACGAGATCGTGAAGGCGCTGGGGCACTAGGGGAGAGCCGTCCGCGTCATCGCGAGCGCAGCGCGGCGATCCGGGGCCGCTCGGCCAAGTTTTTCGAGATGGTGCTCGCATCGACACGCTTGCCGATCCGTGCGGCCCTGGATCGCCACGCTTTGCTCACGATGACGTTTCTCTATCGTCGGTCGATCTCGGGGCCGGAGGTCAGTTCAGCCGGGCTCGCAGTTCATTGACGGCGGCCTTGGCGCGGCGGGCGGTTTCGCCTTCCGGGTTCAGCTCCAGCAGCCGGGTCCAGCTGCGGATGGCCGCCGCGACCTGGCCGGCGCGCTCGTGGAGCACGGCGGCGTCGCGCCAGAGCGGGGCGGTGTCGGGGGCGAGGCGGAGCATGTCGAGCGTGCAGGCCAGGCCGCCTTCGAAATCCTCGGCCATGAGGCGGCGGGTGCGGATGTTTTCCTGCAGCCGGAGCAGCACGCGGCGTGCGGACATCGGCGCGAGGACGCCGGGCTTGAGCTCGGCGCTGGGCCCCTGCACCCGGCGGAGCAGGCCCTCGAGCGCGGCAGCGTCGAGCGGGACGCCGCCCGCGAAGACATCCAGCACGGCCTGTTGCGGCGCCGGCTGGACGCGCCCCCGGATGGGGCGGCCCTCGAGGGCGATGAGGAAATGGCCGGGGAAGTCGAGACCGTGCGCGGTCCAGCCGAGCGTGCGGGAGCAGTGCAGCCAGATGATGCCAAGAGCCACCGGCAGCCCGCGGCGGCGTCGGATCACGTGCAGCAGGTTTGCGTTCTGCACGTCGTCGTAGCTGTCCGTGTCGCCCGAGTAGCGGTGGCGGCCCCCGATGAGGCCTGCGAGCGCGCCGGCGCGTGAGGCAACGTCCTGGCTGCCGAGCTCGGCCGCAAGTGCCGCCGCATCCCGCGCGATCTCGCTCAGATGCGCCTGGGCAGCCTGCCAGTCCTCCTCCGGCGCATCGATCCGGGCGAGCTGGAGGGCGGCGCCCGCGATGTCGATCTCGACATCGGCGAGCTGCCCGATGGCGTCCAGCGCGGCCCGGGGGTCGGTCACTCGGCCGAGGGTAAGGCGTCGGCGGGCACGTAGAGTGCGCCCCCCTTCTCCGCGAACTCGGCGCTCTTGGCCTCCATGCCGGCCAGGCGCTCCGCGTCTGCCCTGATGTCCTGGCTGATCTTCATCGAGCAGAACTTGGGGCCACACATGGAGCAGAAATGCGCCACCTTGTGCGCATCCTTCGGCAGCGTCTCGTCGTGGTAGAGGCGCGCCGTGTCCGGGTCGAGGCCGAGGTT
>JBBROS010000018.1:0-73885 GCA_038229135.1 Acetobacterales bacterium | reverse complement strand
CGGCCGGGGCTACACGGGCGCAGCGGGCGGCGCGGGCGCGAGCAGCACGCTGGCCAACGCCGTGACGGGCAGCACGACCGACACCCTCATCCTGCGGCAGACCGCGACCGGCGGCGCGGGCGGCTACAGCAGCGGCGGCGTGGGCGGTGCGGCCGGCGCCGGCACGTCGAACCTGACGGCCACCGACACGGTCGCGACCTATCTCACGGGCGGCAGCAGCGCTGCGGGCGGTTCGGGCAACCAAGGCCTCATCGGAGGGGGGGTCGGCGGTGTCGCAGCGGCGACCATCGCGCTCAGCGGCGCGCGCGGCGTCAACGCACGGGCCACGTCCACGGGCGGCAGCGGCGGCCGGGGCTACGGCACGAGCGATGGCGGCGCGGGCGCCACGGCAACCGGCAGCGCCTCGGCCACCAGCACGACGACCGGCACCGACACCGTCCGGTCCTACCTGACGCTCACGGGCGGCAACGGCGGCGGGAACTATGCCACCTCCGGCAATGGCGGCGCGGGCGCGGCCGTGTCGGGCGGCAACGCAACCGCCACGGCGGCCACCGCGACGGGCGGGACGGTGATCGCGGATTCGCGGGCGACGGGCGGTGCTGGCGGGCGCGCCGTGAGTGCGGGCAAGACGGGCGGCGCGGGCGGCGCCGCGAGTGGGACGACGGCGAACGCGGTCGGTGTGAACGTGTATGCCCGCGCCTATCAGACGGGCGGCGCGGGCGGACGCTCCTATACCGGCGCCACAGGCGGCGCCGGTGCGAACAGCACGCTCACCAATGCCGTGAGCGGGACGGCGTCCGGGCGGCTGACCGTGCGGCAAACGGCCACCGGCGGCGCGGGCGGCGGGAGCAACACGGGCAGTGCGGGCGGGGTGGCCGGCACGGGCACATCGAACCTCACGGCCAGCAACTCGGTCGCCACCGAACTCGTGGGCGGCTCCACGGCGGCGGGCGGCACAGGCGGTGCGAGCGCTGCGGGCGGCAAGGTCGGCGGCAGCTCTGCGGCCTCGATCGCGCTGAGCGGCGCACGGACGGTGACCGCGCGTGCCACGGCCGATGGCGGCGACGGCGGGCGCGGCTACGGCACGTCCAACGGCGGCGCGGGCGCCAGCGCGACGACGAGCGCGTCGGGGACGAGCAGCACGACCGGCACGGACGCTGTCCGGACCTACGCGACCCTGACCGGCGGCAACGGCGGCGGCGCGTTCGGCACGTCGGGCGATGGCGGTGCGGGCGCCGCCGTCTCGGGCGCCAGCGCGACCTCGATCGCCGCGAGTGCGACGGGGGGCACGAGCGTTGTCGATGCGCGCGCAACGGGCGGAGCCGGTGGCCGCGGGACGGGCACGGGCAAATCGGGCGGCGCGGGCGGCGTGGCGAGCGGCACCACGGCAAGCGGGACGACCGGCGGCAACCTCCAGCTTCGCGCCTACCAGATCGGCGGGGCCGGCGGTAGCGGCTATGCCGGGGCGTCGGGCGGCGCCGGCGCCAACAGCACGCTCACCAACGCGCTGAGCGGCACGAACTCGGGCAATTTGACCCTGCGGCAGAGCGCGACGGGCGGCAATGGCGGCTACGCAGCCACCGGCGGGACGATCGGCGCGAGCGGCATCGGCACCTCGAGCCTCACCTTCATCAACACCACGGCGAGCTATCTGACCGGCTACGCCACCGGCGGAGGCGGCTCGAGCAGCGGCGGCAGCGGGACCGGCGCGTCGGGCGGGGCCGGCAACGCGACGACGGCCTTGACTGGCGCGCGCCGTGTGGACGCGACCGCCAACGCCGCGGGCGGCAGCGGGGCCTCGGGCGCGGGTGGCAGCGCCACCGCGGACTCGAGCGGCACGTCCACCGGCACTCAGGCCGCAGACGTTGCCACCGCATCCGCCACAGCCACCGGGGGCGCCGGGGCGAGCAAGGGTACTGCCAGCGCCAACGCAACGGCCACGACGGCGAACGGCCAGCTCGCCCGGGCAAACACCAGCGTGTCGGGCAGCACTGGCCAGGCCCAGAGCACGTCCATCACCCGAAGCGGCGGGATCGCGACCGCCGTCAGCGCGCTCGCACAAAGCCAACTCATCGGCAGCGCGACGAGCGCAACGGCCATCAGCCAGGCCCAGAGCGGCACGTTCTTCGGCGTGGCCAACCAGAGCCGCGACGCCTGGGCCTACGGCACCAACGCGCCGAGCGCTCCCAGCGTCACGAGCGCGCTCGCCTCGCACGCCGCCGTCAACGCCCGGCTCGGCACCGGCAACGCATCCGCCCGCGTGTTCGGCGAAGGGATGCAGGGCGCCCTCGCCGTCTCCGGCACCGGAGCGCGGACCGAGCACACCGCCATCGCCTTCACCGTCGACACCACGCTCATCTCCGGGAACCTCGTGGCCGGGCTGCTGGACAACCAGGTGTATGGCACCGGCTTCCAGACGCTCAGCTTCAGCGTGACGATCGGGGCCACGACCGTGGTCAACCAGTCCTTCAGCACGGTCGCGTCAGCGCAGACCTACTTCAGCAACAGCGTGCTCGACCTCGGCGCGGTGACACCGGTGAGCAGCCTGGTCGTCACGTTCAACCTCGACCTCACGACGAGCGCCGCGGGCAGCGGCTTCGCCCAGAACTTCCTGCTCGGCACCGACAACGGCAACATCCCCCCGGTCAACACCGTGCCCGGCCCGCTCTCCGTGCTCGCCGGCACGCCCAGGGCCATCACGGGCGTGAGCCTGTCCGACGCGGACGGGGCACCGGGGGAGGTGTTCACGGTGGATCTCAAGGCCGGAAGCGGCCTGCTCTCGACCACGGCGACCACGGGCGTCGTCGGGTCCGGCACCACCAACCTGAAGCTGACGGGCACGCTCGCGCAGGTGAACACGGCGCTGTCCTCGCTGTCCGTGCTCGAGACGGCAGGGGGGTCCGACACGATCACCATCGTGTCCCGCGACGCCAACGGGGGCAGCGACACGGACACCATCGCGGTGACGAGTGCTGCGCTGCCGACGCTCGTGCTGACCGCGAACCAGACCGGGCTGAACGAGGGCAACAGCGGGGCCACGCCGTTCCTCTTCACCGTGACCCGCGCTGGAGACCTGGCTGGCACCTCGCAGGCCGCCTATACGGTGACGGGTGCGCCGGCGGGGGCGTTCGTGGGCGGGGTGCTGCCCTCGGGCACGGTCAGCTTCGCCGCCGGGCAATCCACGGCGACGATCACGATCAACGTGCAGGGTGACACGGTGGTGGAAGCCAACGAGAGCTTCACCGTGCAGCTCTCGAGCCCGGTTGGCGCAACGATCCTGTCCGGCAGCGCCGGCTCCACGATCATCAACGACGATTTCCTGCCGGTGGTGTCGATTGCGGCAGACCTCGTCAGCGGCCCCGAGGGCAATAGCGGGTCCACGCCGTTCACCTTCACCGTGACCCGGTCCGGGAACCTGACCGGGACATCGCAGGCGACCTACGCCGTGGGCGGCGGCTCCGCCAATGCCGCCGACTTCACGGGCGGCGTGCTGCCGTCCGGCACGGTGAGCTTCGCCGCAGGGCAGGTGACGGCCACGATCACCATCAACGTGGCCGGCGACGTCGTGCTCGAGGCGGACGAGAACTTCACCGTATTCCTCTCGAGCCCCGTCGGCGCCACGATCGGCACCTCGAACGCCACGGCGACGATCCTGAACGACGACACGTTCCCCGCGCTGTCGATCGCGGCCAACCAGGCGAGCGGCAACGAGGGCGACAGCGGCTCGACGCCGTTCACGTTCACAGTGACGCGTGCCGGGGACCTCACGGGCACCTCGCAGGCGGCCTACTCTGTCGGCGGCGGCACAGCGAACGCGGCGGACTTCACCGGGGGCGTGCTGCCTTCGGGGACCGTGACGTTCGCCGCCGGGCAGTCGACCGCGACCATCACGGTCAACGTCGCCGGCGACACGGTGGTCGAGGGGAACGAGTCGTTCACCGTCACCCTGTCCAGCCCTGTCGGCGCGACGATCGCCCTGGCTGCCGCCAGCTCCGTCATCCTGAACGACGACACTGTGCCGACGCTGTCGATCAGCGCCGACCAGTCGAGCGCGAACGAAGGCAACGCCGGGCCGACGCCGTTCACCTTCACCGTGACCCGGACCGGCAACCTGGTCAGCGCGTCCACGGTGTCCTACTCGGTCGGCGGCGGCACGGCGAACGCGGCGGATTTCACGGGCGGCGCGCTGCCGTCCGGCACGGTCAGCTTCGCGGCCGGGCAGACCACGGCGACGATCACGGTCAACGTGGCCGGCGACCTGCTGTTCGAGGCCGATGACACGTTCACGGTGACCCTGTTCAGTCCGAGCGGGGCGACGATCGGCACGGCCGCAGCGTCCTCGACCATCCTGAACGACGACTCCGTGCCGACGCTCTCGATTGCAGCGAACCAGGTGAGCGCCAACGAGGGCAACAGCGGCTCCACGCCGTTCACCTTCACCGTGACGCGAACGGGCGACCTGACCGGGACGTCGCAGGCCGCCTATGCGATCGGCGGCGGCACCGCGAACGCTGCCGACTTCAGCGGTGGGGTGCTGCCGTCCGGCACGGTGAGCTTCGCGGCCGGGCAATCCACTGCGACGATCACGGTGAACGTCGCAGGCGACGCGGTGTTCGAACCCGACGAGACGTTCACGGTGACCCTGTCCAGCCCGGCTGGCGCCACCATCACGCAAGCGACCGCGACGTCGACCATCGTGAACGACGACGCCGCCCCGGTAATCTCGATCACGGCCAACCAGGCCAGCGCCAACGAGGGCAACGCCGGCTCCACGCCGTTCACCTTCACCGTGACGCGGTCGGGCGATGTGACGGGTCCGTCGAGCGTCGCCTACTCCGTCGGCGGTGGCACGGCCAATGCGGCGGATTTCACGGGCGGCGTGCTGCCCTCCGGCACTGTGAGCTTCGCTGCCGGCCAGTCCACGGCCACGATCACGGTGAACGTGGCCGGCGACCTGCTGTTCGAGGCGGACGACACGTTCACCGTCACCCTTTCGAGCGCGACGGGTGCGACCATCGGCACCGCCACGGCATCGTCCACGATCCTGAACGACGACGCGGTGCCCACGCTGTCGATCACGGCCAACCAGGCGAGCGCCAACGAGGGCAACGCCGGCTCCACGCCGTTCACGTTCACCGTGACCCGGGCCGGGGACCTGACCGGCACCTCCCAGGCGAACTACACGGTTGGCGGCGGCACCGCGAACGCGGCGGACTTTACGGGTGGCGTGCTGCCGACGGGCACGGTGAGCTTCGCTGCCGGGCAGTCCACCGCCACCATCACGGTGAACGTCGCCGGCGACCTGCTGTTCGAGCCCGACGAGACGTTCACGGTGACGCTGTCCGGCCCGACCGGCGCCACCATCACGCAGGCGACGGCCTCGTCCACCATCCTCAACGACGAGACGTTGCCAACGCTTTCGATTGCGGCCAACCAGGCCAGCGCCAACGAGGGGAACGCGGGATCGACGCCGTTCACCTTTACCGTGACCCGGGCGGGCAACCTCAGCGGCCCGTCGGACGTCGCCTACTCCGTCGGCGGCGGCACGGCGGATGCGGCCGACTTCGCCGGGGGGGTGCTGCCGTCGGGCACCGTGAGCTTCGTCGCAGGCCAGTTCTCGGCGACCGTGACCGTCAACGTCGCGGGCGACACGGCCGTTGAAGGCAACGAGACGTTCACCGTCACCCTCTCCAGCCCGACCGGGGCCACCATCACGCAGCCTACGGCCTCAACCACGATCCTGAACGACGACGCGGTGCCCACGCTGTCGATCTCGGCCAACCAGGCCAGTGCCAGCGAGGGCAACGCCGGCTCCACGCCGTTCACCTTCACCGTGACGCGGACCGGGGACCTGACCGGGACCTCGCAGGCCGCCTACGCGGTTGGTGGCGGCACCGCGAACGCAGCCGACTTCAGCGGCGGCGTGCTGCCCTCCGGCACGGTGAGCTTCGCCGCCGGGCAGTCCACGGCGACGATCACGGTGAACGTCGCGGGCGACACGGTGTTCGAGCCGGACGAGACCGTCACGGTCACGCTGTCCAGCCCGGCGGGTGCCACCATCACCCAGGCCACCGCGACGTCCACGATCCTGAACGACGACGGCCTGCCGACGCTTTCGATCTCGGCCAACCAGGTCAGCGCCAACGAGGGCAACATCAGCGCCACCCCGTTCATCTTCACCGTGACCCGCACGGGCGACCTCAGCGGGACATCGAACGTGGCCTACACGGTAGGCGGAGGCGCGGTGGACGGTGCCGACTTCATGGGCGGCGTGCTGCCCTCCGGCACGGTGAGCTTCGCTGCGGGGCAGTCCACGGCCACGATCACCGTCAACGTCGCCAATGACACGATCGCCGAAGCGGACGAGACCTTCACCGTGACGCTGTCCAGCCCGGCTGGCGCCACGATCGGGACGGCGACGGCGTCGTCCACAATCCTGAACGACGATTTCGGGCCCGCACTCTCGATCGTGGCCAACCAGGTGAGCGCCAACGAGGGCAATGCCGGGTCGACGCCGTTCACCTTCACCGTCACCCGGACCGGGGACCTGACCGGCACGTCGCAGGCCCTATACAGCGTGGGTGGCGGGACCGCGAACGCGGCGGATTTCGTGGGCGGCGTGCTGCCCTCCGGCACGGTGCTGTTCGCCGCCGACCAGGCCACGGCCACGATCACGATCAACGTGGCCGGCGACCTGCTGTTCGAGGCGGACGACACGTTCACCGTCACCCTTTCGAGCGCGACGGGTGCGACCATCGGCACCGCCACGGCGTCGTCGACGATCCTGAACGACGATGTGGTGCCAACGCTGTCGATCACGGCCAACCAGGCGAGCGCCAACGAGGGCAACGCCGGCTCCACGCCGTTCACGTTCACCGTGACCCGGGCCGGCGACCTGACCGGCACCTCCCAGGCGACCTATACGGTAGGCGGCGGCACCGCGAACGCGGCGGACTTCACGGGTGGCGTGCTGCCCTCGGGGACGGTGAGCTTCGCTGCCGGGCAGTCCACCGCCACCATCACCGTGGGCGTCGCGGGCGACACGGCCGTCGAGACGAACGAGACGTTCACCGTCACGCTCGCGAGCCCCGTCGGTTCCACCATCACCCAGGCGACAGCGACTTCGACCATCGTCAACGACGACGTGCCCCTCACCTTGCAGACGATCGGTGGAGCCGGGCCCTACAACCGGTCGGCGCCGACTGCCTGGCGGGACCTCTGGTCCAGCCCCGACGTCGCCATCACCCATCGCTTGAACGGGGCCAACGCCAGCGAGACGTGGCAGTCGGTCAATTTCGGCACGGCGCTGCCAGGGACCTACGGTGGAAGCGACTTCATCGACGGCGACCTCGGCGTGGCGGGCAAGGCAGGCGGCACGCAGGCAACCCCGCAGGAGCTCGACGGTACCGAGGCGCTCCGCTTCGTCTTCCGGCAGAGCGTCAGCGTGGTCGACTTCGACTTCGTCCGCTTCTCGGGCGCGGACCGGGCGCGGATCGACACGTTCGACTCCGGCGGCGGCCTGATCGGGTCCACCGTGTTCGGCTCCGACATGCCGCGGATCGAGGGCAGCCCCGGCATCGTGTCCGCCATCGTCCGGGCTGAGGCGGGTAGCTTCAGCATCGACAAGCTCACTTTCGGCTGAGGCAACCATGCAGGTGCCCCATCGCCGCTCGAACAGGAGGTCGCCTTGAGGACGTGGATTATCCTTCCCGCCGCGCTGTTCCTGCTGGCGCAGGCCGGTCTGTCGCAGGCGGCGGTCATCCGCAGCTTCACCGACGAAGCCGTGTTCACAGCCCAGCTCCCGCCCACGAGCATCGTGACGCTCGGCCTGGGCGGAGCCGCCCCGAACATCACGGTGAACGGGGCGGCCAGTTCGGCCAGTGCCGGCGCGCTCACCATCGTGGCTTCGTCCGGAAAGCTGTTCGGCGACGGCAGCGTGGTGTCGACCGAGACGGAGAGGACCACGCTCGTCCTCACCTTTGCAAAGCCGATCCTATCGATCGGGTTCTTTCCCCTCATCACCGACGACCTGTTCGGCTCCCTGCTCGGGCAGCTGAGCGTGGCGCTGGTCGGCAGCGACACCGCGACCCTGGCCGTGGTCGCGGGCGCGCCTCGGTTCATCGGCTATGAAAGCGACGTCGCTTTCTCGACTTTGAGGCTCTCGGTGCTCAGCTCAGACCCCGACGCCAACTCGACCGCATTCGCCACGCTGGCGAGCCGGGTGGAGCTCGGCAGGTCGCCGGTGGACGTGCCCGCCCCTGGCCCCGCGGCACTGCTGGCGCCGATGCTCTTCTGGCTGGGCCGTCGTAGGGCGGGATCCGGCAACACAACGCCCTAGAGTCGAGCGTGGGACGGTTCTGGTCCGGGTGAAAGCCGACCGGACGCTCGGCACGGCGCCTCGGGCGCGGTTGCGCGTGCTACGAGACCGAAGTGCCCGGAACGAGGCCCCGGCAGGCCATGGCCGTGCAGGCGAAATCTCGTGGGCCGTCGAGCACGCCGCTTTCGAAGGCGTCGCGTAGGCCCTGCTCCAGCCGGGCGAATGCATCCGGCTCCAGCCCCGAGACGTAGCGGCCGAGCGTGCCTTCGCCGCCCGCGATCGGGTTCCAGAAATCGGCGAAGTCGTCGAACTCCATCCAGATCGTGAGGGAAGTCTCCTCGACGGCGTCCAGCCCGGCCTCGCGGAACAGCGCCGGAAGGTCTCCGCGGCGGGTCGTGGGGCGGTTGAAGGTGGCGTTGCGGAGCGTGGCGGCCGCCGGATCGAGCATGGCGGCAACCTCCCAGAACATGCGCTGGTGCGGCATGCCGCCGGCGCTGTTCCACACGGTCGCGGCGACGATACCGCCGGGGCGGACGACACGGCGCATCTCGGCGGCGGCGACCACGGCCTCCGGCACGAATTGCAGCACGAGCTGGCTGACCGCGGCGTCGAACGAGGCGTCGCCGAACGGCATGGCGCAGGCGTCGCCGACCTGGACCGGGATGCCGCAGCCCGCGAAGCGCTCCGAAGCGGCACGGACGTAGACCGCGGAGGCGTCGAGCCCTGCGAGCTCGAGGCCGGAGGTCGTTGCAAGCTCCTCGAGCAAGCTGCCCGTGCCGCAGCCGACGTCCAGCACGCGGCCTGGGGACGGCACCTGCGCGAAGGCGGCGAAGGCGGGCGCGAGGCGGCGGCTCCAGCGGCCCATGCTGCGTTCATACACGGCCGCGTCGCGCGCGTTGAACGTCGAGGCCACGCTCAGCTTCCGGCGCGGCCGTGCAGCTGCGGGATGAACATGTCCCGCCAGGTCGCAGGCGCCGACCTGATCTGCCCGGCCTGCGCCAGGAATTGCGCGTAGGCCATGACGCCCTCGGGCGCCACGGTGAACGATGTCTCGGGGTCGGCGAGCAGCGCCTCGATGGTGGTGACCGGCATCTTCACGCCCGAGACCCGCACGTAGCTTTCGGCGGCCCCGGCGCGGTCGGCCGCGATGAACGCCACGGCCTCTTCCATGGCAGCGAGGAACGCCTCAATGAGTCGCGGGTTGGCGTCGGCGAAGCGCTGCGGGGTGTAGACCAGGTCGATGGTGATGGGTCCCAGCATGTCCGCCGTGCTCAGCACGCGATGGACGCCGGGCATGGTGATCTCCTGGTTGGAGAAGGGCGGAGAGGCCATGTGGCCGGTGATCTCGGTCTTGCCGGAGGTGAGCGCCGCGAACGCCTCGGGATGGGCGAGGCTGACGGTGAGCGGGTCGAGCTTCGCGTAGTTCTCGATGCCGAACTCGCGCGCAACGGCCATCTGCAGCACGACGGCGGCAAAGCTGCTCTTGATGCCAGGGACGGCGATCTTGTCGCCGGGGCCGAAATCCCGCAGCGAGCGGATGTGCGGCTTGTTGGTGTTGAGCCAGAGGGCGCCGTTGCCAAGGCCGCTCACGCCGACCACGGCCTGGGCGGGGTTCTGGCGTGCCTTGCTCCACAGGATGATGAAGCCTGGTGCGCCGGAGCCCGCGATGTCGACGGCGCCGGAGACGATTGCGTCGATGATCATGTTGCCGCCGTCCAACGTGCGCCAGGCGATGTCGAGCTTGCCCAGGCCCATGCGCTCGGCGTGCGGCTGCAGCAGGTTGCGGTCGCGGATGACCATGAGCGGCAGGTAATGGATGCCGTAGCCGTGGGAGAGGCGGACGCGGCTGGTCTGGGCGACTGCCGGCGTGGCAGCGAGTGCTGCGCTGGCGGCGAGCAGGGTGCGGCGAGGGATCATTCTTGTCCTCCGAGGGCGAGCAGGCGGGGCAGGGTGGCGGCGTCGTCCATGTGTTCCACGTGCATCACCGCGTCCACGATGCGCTGCGCCTGTGTGTCCGGGATGCGGTGGGCGGCGAGCTTACGGAACTTGGCCACGACGTCCTCGGGGCGGGCGAAGCTGTGCTCGCTGCCACGCGGCGCCTCGACCGTATCCTCGAGCCGCGTCCCGTCCTGCAGCAGCGCCTCAACGCGGACCATGTGGCGGAAGGTCTTGCCCCGCGCGGTGATGGCCGGGTCTTCCACCACGTGTACGCGGCGGGAGAGGGCGATGCGGGCCGGGTCGGCCACCATGGCCTCGGTGAACTGGTCCACGAACACGTCGTTCTCGAGCAGCAGGGTGGCGACGCAGTAGGGCAGGTTGAGCTGGGCCGAGGTGAGGCCCTGCGGCATGTAAGGCCAGCCGACATGGTCGACCGTCACGCGGGAGCCGTGGACGGTGATGCTGTCCACGTCCCCGGGGCCGAACTCGTGGCGGGCCTGCATGCGGCGGATGGCGTCGAGCGTGGTGTGGTTGCTGCCGACGCAGGCGTAGAACTTGAGCGCGATCCGCAGCGTCTCCCATCGCTCACCGAGGCCGGCCGTCAGCTCGCGCCGGTCGAAGCGGTCGAGGGAGCGGGAGAAGGTGGTGCAGAAGCCGCCATACTCGTTCTCGAACACGTCGGCGATGCCGGTGAAGCCCCGGACAGCGAGGAGTGCGCCGTAGAGGCCGCTCTGGGCGGCGCGGCCGGCGTGCATGCGCTTGACCATGGCGCCGAACTGCGCGGCCATGAGGCCGGCGGATTGCGTGCCCGCGATGCCGAGCGCATGGACGGCCTCGTCCGGCGTGAGGCGGAGCGCGGCCGCGGCGCCTGCAGCGGCGGAGAACACGCCGACGGTGGCGCCCGAGTGCCATCCCTGGCCGATATGCTCCTGGCCCATGCACATGCCCACGCGCGGGCCGACCTCGTATCCGGCGACGGCGGCGGTCAGAAGATCCCGCCCGGTCATGGGCCGCATCTCGGCCACGGCAAGCACGGCCGGAAGCGTTACTGCGCCGACATGCAGCACGCCCACGCGGTGCACGTCGTCCAGCTCGAAGCCCTGCACGAGGGTGCCGTTGACGAGGGCGGCGTGGGGGGCGGAGAGGCGGCGTGCAGTGCCCCAGACGGTGCAGCCCGTGGATGTGTCGACCTCGGCCAGCGTGTCCATCAGCATGCGGCTCCAGGGGAGCCCCGCCCCGAACAGGGCGCAGCCGAGGCTGTCGAGGATCAGCAGCTTGATGCGCTCGAGGACCTCGCCGGGGATGGCGTCGTAGGTCAGTCCGGCGGCAAAGGCGGCGATGCCGCGCGTGTCGTCGTTGGTGGTGGCCGCGTGCTGGTCCATCATCGTTCTCCCAGCGCGACTATGCGGGATTTTCCGGGCGCCACACAGGTGGGCGGCGCAGGCGGTCCGTGCCGTAGGCAGCGAGCAGCAGGAGCAGGGCTGGGAGCGGGCGGCCGAGGGTGAGGCTGGCGGTCGCAGCGGCAGCGAGCCAGCCACCGGGGCGGGCGGCGAGGAGGGTGGCGCAGCGAGCCGGGAACAGGAGCAGGTTGCGCGCCGGGCGCTGGTTGCTGCGTTCGGTGCCGTAGCGGGCGGGGATGGGCACGTCGGCCACGCGGGCGCCGAGGGCGACGAGGCGGGCCACCAGGCTGCACTCGAAGAAGAAACCGTCGTCCGGGGTGAAGCCGTCCAGCGCGCGCAGCAGGGCGTGGCGTGTGATGGCGGTGTAGCCGTTGGCCGGGTCGCTCAGGGCCCAGCAGGCGCCGGTGGGCTTCATGAGCAGGGTGAGGGCGGCGTTGGCGACCAGGCGAGAGGGGGGCATGCGGCGGAGGCTGGCGAGGCTCGAGAGCCGGTTCCCCTTCGCGTAGTCGGCGCGGCCCTGGCGGAGCGGGGCAAGGAGCGTCTCGAGCCAGGCCGGGTCCATCTGGCCGTCGCCGTCCATCTTGACCAGGGTCGTGTGGCCGTGGGCCAGGGCGGCGCGGTAGCCCGTCAGCATGGCGGCGCCGACGCCCCGGTTGGTGGCGTGGCGCAGGACGTGGATGCCGGGGCACGTGCCTTCGACGAAGGCGCCGGTGCCCTCGGGGCAGGCATCGTCCACCACGTAGATGGCGGCGCCGAACTCGGCGAGTCCGTCGAGCACGGCGCCGATGTGGTCGCGGACCTTGTAGCAGGGGATGACGATCGCCAGCGAGGTGGGCGCGAGGCTCACCCGAGGGCGCGCTGCCAACTGGCGACGAGGGCGTCGGCGGTGCGGGTCCAGGAGAAGGTGGCGGCGCGGGCGAGGCCGGCGGCGGCGAGGCGGGTGGCGAGGGCCGGGTCGGTGAGCGCTGCCTCGAGGGCGGCGGCGATGGCGGCGGGGTCGAGCGGGTCCACCAGGAGGGCGGCGTCGCCGGCGGTCTCGCCCGTGGCGGTGGTGGCGGCGGCGATGACGGCGGTGCCGGCCGCCATGGCCTCGAGCACGGGCAGGCCGAAGCCCTCGTAGAGGCTGGGGTAGGCGAAGCAGGCGGCGCGGGCGTACAGGGGGGTCAGGTCCGCGTCCGGGACGTGGCCCAGGAGGCGGACGGTGCCCTCGCGCCGTGCGGCCTCGGCCGGCGCGGAGGCGAGGCGGTCGCCCCAGCCGGAGCCGCCGACGATGACGAGAGGCCGGGCGCGCCGCAGCGCCTCGGGCAGAAGGGTGTGGGCGTGGACCAGGCGGTCGAAGTTCTTGCGCGGCTCCAGGGTGGACACGCCGAGGACGTAGGCGCGATCCTCGAGGCGGTGGCGTTCGAGGGCCGGGGCGGCTTCGGCGGCGGCGAAGGTCCGGAACTCGGGGCCGGCTGCCAGCGGCACGACGTCGATGCGGTCACGCTCGAGGCCGAGGTCGGCGACCATGGCGGCGCGGGTGAACTCGGAGATGGCGACGAAACGGGCAGCCTGGGCGAGGCTGCGGGGCAGGTTGCGGGCGATCCAGGCCAGGCGCTCGGCCGGGTGCCAGGCCGGCTCGGCATGCCAGGAGAGGTCGTTGACGGTGCAGACGGTGGTCACGGGCAAAGGCTGCGCGATCATGTTGGGCTCGTGGTAGATGACGCGCCCCGAGGATTGCTCGCGCAGGGTGGCGAGGATGCGGCGGTTCTGCAGGCGGATCTTCGCCGTCCGCAGGGGCTGCACGCCGGGGACGTGCGCGAAGCGGCGTTTGAGGGCGGTGAGGCGCGAGGGCGGCGCGGGGGTGGCGTCGAGGCTGGCGAGGACCGGGCCGGGCGAGACGATGTGGCCGTGGATCAGCAGATGCAGACTTCCGACGGCCGGGTGGCGCTGCATGGCCCGCACGATCTCGAGAGTCATGCGGCCGACGCCCGAGCGGGGCAGGCGGAGGCTGTCGGCGCCGACGATGACGGCGAGCATACGGGATCAGCCCGGGCGGACGAGGCGGTGCTGCTTGCGCCCGGCGGAGAGCTTGATGGCGCCGTCGCGAAGGTCGGCTTCCGTGACCACCAGGGCCTCGTCGCTGGCCGCCACGTCGTTCACGCGGGCACCGCCGCCGCGGATGAGGCGGCGGGCCTCGCCGTTGCTGGCGGCAAGGCCGGCTTCGGCGAGGAGGCGGACGAGGGGGATGCCCTGGGCCAGGTCGGCCACTTGGACGGTGTGGCCGGGCAGGGTCTCGGCGGCCTCGCCTTGGTCGAAGGCGCGGCGGGCCGTCTCGGCGGCCTCTTCGGCGGAGCCACGGCCGTGGGCGAGGGCCGTGGCCTCCGTGGCCAGGGTGCGCTTGGCCTCGTTGATGGCTGCACCCTCCAGCCGATCGAGAACGGCGATCTGGTCCAGCGGCAGGTCCGTGAACAGGCGCAGGAAGCGGCCCACGTCCGCGTCCTCCGTGTTGCGCCAGAACTGCCAGTAATCGTAGGGCGAGAGCCGATCCGCGCGCAGCCACATGGCGCCGCGGACGGACTTGCCCATCTTGGCGCCGCTGCTGGTGGTGATGAGCGGGGTGGTGAGGCCGAACACCTGCGCCTGGTCGGTGCGGCGCACCAACTCGACGCCCGAGACGATGTTGCCCCACTGGTCCGAGCCGCCCATCTGCAACACGACCCTATGGCGGCGGCGGAGCTCGCGGAAGTCGAAGCTCTGCAGGATCATGTAGTTGAACTCGAGGAACGTCAGCGGCTGCTCACGCTCGAGCCGCAGCTTCACGCTATCGAAGGTGAGCATGCGGTTGATGGTGAAATGGGGGCCGACGTCGCGGAGGAGGTCGATCCAGCCGAGGCG
This sequence comes from Acetobacterales bacterium, assembly GCA_038229135.1. Lineage (GTDB taxonomy): Bacteria > Pseudomonadota > Alphaproteobacteria > Acetobacterales > Acetobacteraceae > JBBROS01. Next base: position 59,353 of record JBBROS010000018.1, on the reverse strand, counting down.
ATCGAGCCAGTCGGCGTTGTTGAGCATGATGGCGGGGGCCGGGTGGTCCTCGAACGCCACGAACGGGTTCAGGCACAGGCGGATACCGGCCATGTTGTGGGCGATGCGAGCATCGTCCAACATCTGGCGAGCCTCGTCCTTGCCCGACGGGTCCCCGATGCGGGTGGTGCCGCCGCCCATGAGCACGACGGGGCGGTGGCCATGCTTCTGCAGCAGGCGGAGCAGCATGATCGGCACGAGGTTGCCAACGTGCAGGCTGTCGGCGGTGCAGTCGAAGCCGACATACGCGCCGATGGGCCCTGCCCTCATGGCGGTGCCGAGCGAGTCCGCGTCGGTGCATTGGTGGATGAAGCCGCGTGCGGCGGCCTCCTCGAGGAACGATGTCATGAAGCGCGCTTAGACCGGGCAGCCCTCCCCGGCAAGCGGGGAGGGCGCAGGCTCAGTCGGCGGCGAGCGCCATGGCCTTGCGGGCGAGGATCTTGCCCACGTGGTCCTCGATGGCTTCGCCCACCGTGTCGGCGTGGGTTGCGAACACGTGATCCGCCCCGGTGTAGACGCGATAATCCACCTGCACGTTCTTCTGGGTGTTCAGCTTGTCGACCAGCTTGCGCACGGCGGGCTCCGGCACGAGCTCGTCGCTATCTCCGTGCAGCATCAAGCCGCCGCAGGGGCAGGGAGCGAGGAACCCGAAATCATAATGGTTCGCGGGCGGCGCGACGCTGACCCAGCCCGAGATCTCGGGCCGGCGCATCAGGAGCTGCATACCGACGAAGGCGCCGAACGAGTAGCCACTGATCCAGAGGCCGCCCGAGTTCGGGTTGACCATCTGCATCCAGTCGAGCGCCGCCGCGGCGTCGCTGATCTCACCAAATCCGCCGTCGTAACGGCCCTGGCTGCGGCCGACGCCACGAAAGTTGAAGCGCATGACCGAGAAGCCGAGCTTCTGGAACGACTGATACATGGTGTACGAAATGCGGTTGTTCATCGTCCCGCCATGCATCGGGTGCGGATGCAGGATGAGCGCGAGAGGCGCCTGGGCCTCTTTGCTATGGTGGTAGCGGCCCTCGAGCCGGCCGTCGGGGCCAGCGAACATCACCTCAGGCATGGCGTTCCAATCGTTTGTGTTGGGGCGCGACGCAATGGCCGCCGCACCTGTGCGTGGATCCCAGGCGGCACCTGGCAATTGACCGGGCTGCCGAAACAAGCATAGCTTTCCGACCTCGACGTAGGCCCGCAAGCCACCACCTGGTCGGTATCGTCCTCCGCTCCTCCATGGTCGAGGCGCGTCGGCCTCTGCGCGATCAACATATAGGCGGGCTGGTCGTGGTTTTCATAATGGAAATGTCGCATGGCATTCATGTTTCTGCGTGAGGCGGTTCGGACATACCAGCTGCGCGACCCTGCGGCCCGGTCCGTGGCGGAGATCTTGCTCTGCTACCCCGGGTTGCATGCCGTGCTTTTCCATAAGTTGGGCCACGGCTTGTGGCGGCGCGGCTTCCGCCTGCCGGCACGGATGGTGATGCATCTGGCCCGTTTCCTGACCGGCATCGAGATCCACCCGGCCGCCATGATCGGACGGCGGCTTGTGATCGACCACGGGATGGGCGTGGTCATTGGCGAAACCGCGGAGATCGGAGACGACGTCTACCTGTATCACCAGGTCACGCTGGGCGGCACCAGCACCGAGCGGGGCAAGCGGCATCCGACGATCGGGAATGGGGTGATCATCGGGGCCGGGGCGAAGATACTGGGCGCCATCCTGGTGGGCGAGAACGCGCGGGTGGGCGCGAATGCCGTGGTGGTGCGGCCCGTGGCAGCAAATGAGACGGTGGTAGGCATCCCGGCACGGCCCGTGGAGCGGGACACTGCGCGGCGCGCGGACGGGGCCATGGCGCCCCCGCCGGCACGGGGTGGCTTCGTCGCCTATGGGACGCCCTGCGACGACGCGCCGGACCCGCTGCTATGCACCATCGAAGCGTTACGCGCGGAGTTGCTGGCGTTGGAGGCGCGGGTAACGGCATTGCAGCGGTCCCCGGCCCAGGACGGGTAGGCACGGGTAGGTGGCCTACCTCGACGCGAACGCGACGGAGCCGGTCCGCCCCGAGGCGGCTGCGGCGGCGCTCGAAGCGATGCAGCTTGGCGGCAACGCATCGAGCGTGCATGCGGCCGGGCGGGCGGCCCGCGCGGTGCTCGAGGCGGCGCGGCGCGCCGTGGCGCGGCGGTTCGGGGCGGCGCCGGAAGGAGTGGTGTTCACCTCGGGTGGGACGGAGGCGAATGCACTGGCCATCCACGGGTGCTCCCGGCCCCGGGTGCTGCGGTCGGCCGTCGAGCACGACGCGGTGCGGGCGGCCGTCCCCGGGGCGGAGGTGGTGCCGGTCGACGCGGATGGCGTGGTGGACCTCGTGGCGCTCGAGCGAATGCTTGCGGGCGGCCACGTGCTGCTGTGCCTGATGCTGGCGAACAACGAGACGGGGACCATCCAGCCCGTTTCCGAGGCGGCCCGTCTGTGCCGGGCGGTCGGGGCCTGGTTGCACGTGGACGCGGTGCAGGCGGCGGGTCGGATCGTGGTCGATCTGCACGCGCTGGGGGCGGATAGCCTGGCGGTGTCGTCGCACAAGCTCGGCGGGCCGGCCGGCGCCGGGGCGCTGCTGTTGGCGCCTGGGCGGGAGGTGGCGGCATCGATCGCGGGCGGCGGACAGGAGCGGGGGCGGCGTGGAGGGACGCACGCGCTGCCCGCCATCGCCGGGTTCGGGGCCGCGGTGGCGGCAGCGCTGCCGGACACGGTGGCGCTGCGGCGCCAGGTGGAGGGCTGCGTCGAGGCCATGGGTGCGCGCGTACTGGGCGGCGCGCATCGGTTGCCGAACACCGTATGCGCCGCACTGCCCGGCGTGCCGGCCGAAACGCAGGTGATCGCGCTCGACCTGGCCGGTGTGCAGGTCAGCGCCGGGGCGGCCTGCAGCAGCGGCAAGGTGGCGCGGAGCCATGTGCTGGAGGCCATGGGGCTGGGCACGCTCGCGGGCGAGGCGATTCGGGTGAGCCTGCCTTGGGACGTGACCGAGGCGCACGTCGCGGAGTTCGCCGCCGCCTACTCGGACCTGGCAGACCGCATGGCCCGCCGGGCGGCGTAGCCGTGGCGCACTGTTGCCCTGGCGCTCGGTAACCCTGGCGCTCGGTAACCCTGGCGCTCTCCGGCACCCGAGTCCATATCAACGGAATGCGACCGAACCGCCCCGTGTATCTCGACAACCAGGCGACCACGGCATGCGACCCACGCGTGGTCGCGGCCATGCTGCCGTGGTTCACGGAGCATTACGGCAACCCGCATAGCGCCGAGCACGCCATGGGTCGCGCGGCGGAGGCCGGGGTCGAGCGGGCCCGGGCCCAGGTGGCGGCGCTGATCGGGGCCGATCCGCGGGAGGTGGTGTTCACGTCCGGCGCGACCGAGGCCAACAACCTGGCCATCAAGGGCGCGGCCCGTCATGCATTGCGGCATGGCGACCCGGCGCGGCGGCGTGTGATTACGGCGGCCACCGAGCATAAATGCGTGCTGGAGAGCGTGGCGGACCTCGAGGCCGAGGGGTTCGAGCCAGTGGTGCTGCCCGTGGGGCCGGACGGGTTGGTCGACGGGGCGGTGCTGGCCCGGGCGCTCGAGGTGCCGACGTTGCTGGTCAGCATCATGACGGTGAACAACGAGACGGGCGTGATCCAGGACGTGGCGGCGCTCGCGGCGCTGGCGCGGACCGCCGGGTCGCTGTTCCATACGGATGCCGCTCAGGCGGCAGGCACCGTGCCGATCGACGTCGGGGCGATGGGGATCGATTTGCTGAGCCTGAGTGCCCACAAGATCTACGGGCCGAAAGGCGTCGGCGCGCTGTTCGTGCGGCGTCGGCCGCGGGTGCGCCTGGCGCCTCTGTTTTCGGGCGGCGGGCAGGAACGCGGGATGCGCAGCGGCACCATCCCTGCGCCTCTGGTCGTGGGGCTCGGCGAGGCGTGCGCGCTCGTGATGGCGGAGCGGGATGCGGATGCGTCGCGGATCCGTGCGTTGCGGGACACGCTGCTGGCCGGGCTCGGCCCAGCGGGCGTGCGGCTCAATGGCCATGCGACGCGGCGCGTGCCCGGCAACCTGAACCTCACCTTCCCGCGCGAGGCGCTCGCGCTGCTGCAGGCGGTCCCGGAGCTTTGCGTGTCGACGGGGAGCGCCTGCACCTCGGCCGAGGTCGAGCCGAGCCACGTGCTGCGCGCCATGGGCCTGCCCAGCGCGGAGGCGCTGCGAACCTTGCGCCTTGGGCTCGGACGCTTTACCTCCGCCGCCGATGTGGCGTTCGCGGCCGAGCGGCTCGCGCGCGCCTCCACCCTTGTTTTGACCGAGGCCTGAATGCCCAAGATGACGTTCATCGAGCGCGACGGCGCGCACAAGACGGTCGAGGCCCCGCTCGGCCTCTCGGTGCTCGAGGTGGCGCATAAGCATGGCGTGGACATCGAGGGCGCGTGCGAGGGGTCGCTGGCCTGCTCGACATGCCACGTGATCGTGGATGCCGGGTGGTTCGCGAAGCTCACGAAGCCGACCGAGGATGAGGAGGACATGCTGGACCTCGCATTCGGCCTCGAGGAGACAAGCCGCCTCGGCTGTCAGATCGTGATGACGGCGGCTTTGGACGGTCTCGTGGTCAAGCTGCCGGGCGCCGTGCGGAACGCGGCAGGGTAGCATGCGCATCGTCGCTGCCATGTCGGGCGGCGTGGACAGCAGCGTGGTCGCCGGGCTGCTGGCCGAGGCTGGGCATGAGGTGGTCGGCGTCACGCTGCAGCTATACGACAGCGGGGCCACGGCGGGCCGTCGGGGCGCATGCTGCGCCGGGCAGGACATCCACGACGCGCGGGATGTGGCGGACCGGCTCGGCATCGCGCATTACGTCATCGACCGGGAGGCGCTGTTCCGGCGCGCCGTGATCGACCAGTTTGCAGATAGCTACGCCGACGGCGAGACACCGGTGCCGTGCGTGCGCTGCAACATGAGCGTGAAGTTCACGGACTTGCTAGGCCTCGCGCGGGACCTGGGTGCAGCGGCGCTGGCGACAGGCCACTACGTCCGGCGGGTGGAGGGTCCGGCAGGGCCGGAGCTGCACCGGGCGCGGGATGCACAGCGGGACCAGAGCTGGTTCTTGTTCGCAACTACGCCGGCCCAGCTGGCCTTCACGCGCTTCCCGCTGGGCGACATGGCGAGCAAGGCCGACGTCCGGGCCGAGGCGGCGCGGCTGGGGCTCGCGGTGGCGGGAAAGCCCGACAGCCAGGACCTTTGCTTCGTGCCGGATGGCCGATATGCCGACCTTGTCGAGCGGCTGCGTCCCGAGGCGGCTGGGGCGGGCGAGATCGTCGATGCGGACGGGACCGTACTGGGGCGGCACGAGGGGGTGGCCCGCTACACGGTGGGCCAAGCCCGGGGGCTGGGTGCGGCGTCCGTCCGGGACGGGGCGCGGCAGGTGGTGCTGGGGGTGGATGCACCGGGACGTCGTGTGGTGGTCGGGCCGCGCGGGGCGGGGCAGTGCGCCCTCCGGCTGCGCGAGATGAACTGGCTCGTGCCGGCGGCCGCTATGCGGTGCACGGTCAAGCTGCGGGCGCGCGAGGCGCCGCATTGGGCATGGGTGCGGCCCGAGGCGGACGGGGCGGTGGTGCAACTGGATGCGCCCGCGCTGGCCTCCCCCGGGCAGGCTTGCGTGATGTATGACGGGGACCGGGTGCTCGGCGGGGGGTTCATCGCACGAGGGAGTGTTGACGAGCCGGGCGTTACGCGCGATATGCGCGGCCCCGGGATGTCCATGCCGGGGTGACCGAGGCAGCGTAGCTCAGTGGTAGAGCAGGGGAATCATAATCCCTTGGTCGGGGGTTCAAATCCCTCCGCTGCTATTCCTCCCCAACACAGTCAATCCACGCGGCAGCACGATTCGCCTCGTGGTTCCGGGTCTCCGCCGACTTTACCACTCGACCTGCCCGCCCGATCGCTCCGCAAGGCGCGCACCCTGGATAGTCCGAGTCCGACACCGAGCCGATAGGTTCGGGTGGTGTAGAACGGCTCCGAGGCGCGTCGCAGCACTGCGTCGGCATGCCGGACCCCCAATGCTGCACCTCGGCGCCAACGGCGTCTGCCTCGCTGCGGAGGCGACCATGAGGGCGCTGCCGGGTGGCCTTGGCGGCGTGGCGAACACGGTGCTGCGCAAGCCGTATGGGCGAGGGCAGTTGATCGCGCTCGTCCGCGGCACGGTACTGGGCGCCACGGAGGGTCCGCGCTGAGATCAGTAGGTCTTGAGCAGGCGGTCGATGTAGTCGAGCTCGGGCTGGGGCCGGGTGCGATCGGCGCCGCGGCGGCGAAGCTCGTCCTGGATGGCCCTCGTGCGGGCCTCCTCCATCTGGTCGGGCACGCGTGTGGAGCCGCTTTCCTCCGTGCCTCCGACCGAGGGGGGCAGGGGGCGACCGAGCGGGTCCCGGTTCGCGTTGCGGCGGCGGTTGGGGTTCTGCTCGCCGGGGCGGGGCGGGCCTTCGGTGCGGCCTTGGCCTTCACGCTGACCGGGGCCGCCGGGCTGGCCGTCGCCGTCGGCCATCTCGGTGCCGTCGCTGCCTTCGTCGCCCTCGCCTTCGCCCTCCTGCTGCCCGCGGCCAAACTGGCGGGCGAGTTGCTGGCCCATTTGCTTGCCGCCCTTCTGCAGGGCCTCGATCGCGCGTTGCTGGGCTTGGCTGGCCGGGCCGTCGCGGCCCTCGGCCATTGCCTGCCCGGCTTCGCGCATGGCCGTGTCGGCTTCGCTGAGGGGGGCGGGCACCTGGCCCGTGAGGTCTCCGAACCGCTGCATCAGCTCCCCCAGGGCGCGGCGCATGGCGGCTTGTGCCTTCTGGTCCTGAACGCGCTGGTCCTGGGCACGCTGGTCCGGGGCGCGCTGGTCCGGGGCGCGCTGGTCCGGGGCACGCTGGTCCGGGGCACGCTGGTCCGGGGCAGCCTGGTCCTGCGCGCGCTGGCCTGGGCTGCCTGGCTGCGGCGGGGTCTCGGGCCGGCGCGGCGTGGGGTCGGCGCGAGCCTGGCTGCGGTCGAGCAGGCCGCCTTCGCGGCGAACCAGGTCCTGCACGGCGTCCGTTTGCTGCTTGCCCTGCTGGCGGCGCTCGGCGTTGCGCTGCTCGCGCTTCTCCCCGCTCTCGGGTCGGGCGTTCTGGAGCTGCTCCAGCAGGCGCTCGAGTTCGGCCATCTGCTTTTGGGCGTCGTCCGGGCGGCCTTCGCGCGCTGATTTCTCAGCCTCGCGGGCCATGCGGTCGAGGTCGCGGGCGTTCATCTGCGGCGAGGACGGGTCGAAGGGCAGGTCCGCGTTGTCGCGGCGCGACTGGTCCAGCAGGGCGTCGATGTGGCGCTGGATCGCCTCGCGCAGCTCGGCCATCTTCTTCTCGAGCTCGGCCTGCTTCTCGGCGTTCTGCGGGTCGGCGCGGGTTGCGTCCATGGCGTCCCGGACGGCCTGCCGGGCCAGCTCGAGGGCGCGGGCGGTGCGGTCGGACTGGCCTTCCTCGAGCGCCAGCGCGAGCTCCCACAGCCGGGCCTGCACCTCGTCGACGGCCGCCTGTCCGCGGCCATAGGCCAGCAGAGCGCCGGCTGCGCGCAGGTTCAGCAGCACGCCGGGGGCGCCGTCGTACAGGTCGGTCCGCTCCGCCAAGCCGTCCAGCGCGGCGCGGCCGGCGGTGCGGGCCTCGGGGGTCAGGCTGAGTTGGCGACGGATGGCAATGACGGCGCGGGCCGCGTCCGTTTCGAACGGTCGCTCGGGGAGCGTCAGCGTCGCCGGCTCCGAACGGCCCTCCTGGCCCGCGGCGTCGCGCGCCACCATAGCGGCGTCGACCGGGAGCCCGGCCCAGGGGTGCGCGGTGAGGTCCTGCACCGCGGCGCCCTTCGCCTGCTTCGGCGTGCCGGTAAGCGGCGCCGGGACCACCAGGGGCGGTGCGCCCGGCCGGGCCTGGAGGCTGAGCCGGGCCTCGACGGAGGTGACGCCGTAGTCGTCCTCGGCACGCCAAGCCAGGCGCGTCTGCAGCGTGGTGCGGCCGCCGGCCTGGGCGGGGCCGGGCGGTTCGGTGAAGGCGACGGAGGGCGGGCGGTCGGGCACGATCGTGAGCGACCAGGTCGCGAGGTCGCCGCCGTGGCGGATGCGGAGCTGGCCCGAGGCCGTGAGGGTGCGCTCGGCCTGCCAGCTCTCGCCGCCGAGGCGCTGGAATTCGGTGCCGTCGTTGTCGAGTGCGAGGGTGGGGGCGCCGCTGCCGCCCGTGACGCTGCCTCCCGTGGCGCTACCGCCCGTGACGCTGACGGTAAGGCGGGTGCCCGTGGGCAGCGAGGTCGCGCGGCCCGGCACCAGGAGGGCGGGGGGTTGGCCAGTATAGGGCGGCGGCGTGACCCAGGCCTGCACGAGCGGGGCTGGGCCGGGGGGCGCCATGGCAGGAAGCGGCGGGAGCAGGCCTTCGCGGAGCCGGGCAGGAGCGTCGCTCCCGGCGATCATCAGCCCGGCCGCGAGGGCGACGGCGGCGCCGAGGCGAAGCGCCGTGCGGTCGTGCCGCGCGACGCCGGGCCGGGGGCGGCGGACGCGGAGCGCGCCGAGGCTGTCGAGCAGGCGGCGCCGGTGAACCTGCCACACGGCCGTGGCTTCCGGCCCGGCGGCCGCGGGCGTGTCGGCCAGGGCGGCGAGCGGGCGATGGCGGAGGCCGCTGTCGCGCTCGAGGCGGCGATCGACCTCGGCGGCGCCGGCGGGGGCCGTTCGGCGAAGGCCGCGCACGAGGAGGAACACGGCAAGAACCACGATGACGCCGGGTAGCAGGAGGCGCGGCCAGGCAGACAGGCGCTGGGGCAGCTCGAGCAGGGATGCGGCGGCATAGAGGCCAAGCAGGCATGCCGGCGCCCAGGCCGCGCGCCAGGCCCGCTCCCACCCGAGGGCGGCGCGAGCGGTGGCGCGGCGGCGCCGGAGCGTGGCCTGCAGGTCGTTCATGCGCGATGGCGGCGGGGGGCTGGGCTCATTCGATCCACTCCGGCACGGCCTCGCCGGCCCAAAGCTGCTCGACCTGGCCGCGGGGGCGGATGACCGACCAGCGCTCCCCGTCGACCAGCGCGATGGCCGCCAGGGGGCGGGCATTATAGGTGCTGCTCATGACAGAACCATACGCACCTGCATCGAGCAGCGCCACACGCGCGTGCGGTGCCAGATGCGGCAGGGCGCGGGCACGCGCGAACGTGTCCCCGGTCTCGCACACGGGGCCGACCAGGTCCGCGTGGGAGGTTGGCGCGGCGGCATCGGCCGCGGCGAGGGGGACCACGCCGTGGTAGGATTCATACATTGCGGGCCGGAGCAGGTCGTTCATCGCGGCGTCCAGCACGACGAAGCGGCGGGTCCCGGTGTACTTCTGCAGCAACACGGAGGCGAGCAGCACTCCGGCCTGGGCGACGATCCAGCGGCCGGGCTCGAGCGCGATGTGGAGGCCGAGGCCGCCCAGGGTGGCGCGGATGGCGCCGGCGAGGGCGGCCGGGCCAGGGGCAGGCTCGTTGCGGTAGCCGATGCCCAGGCCGCCGCCGCAATCCACGATCTCGACCGCCTGCCCGGCCGCTCGTAGGGCCAGGACCAGCTCGGCCGTGCGCGCATAGGCGGCGCGGTAGGGCGCCATGGAGAGGATCTGGCTGCCGATGTGCAACGCGAGGCCGACCGGGGCGAGGCCGGGCAGCGTCGCGGCGTGGGCGTAGAGGGAGGGTGCGTCGGCGTAGGCGATGCCGAACTTGTTGTCGGCGCGCCCAGTGGTGATCTTGGCGTGGGTTCCGGCATCGACGTCCGGGTTGATGCGGAGCGCGACGCGGGCTGTGCGGCCCATGGCGGTGGCGAGGGGGGAGAGCATGGCGAGCTCTTCGGCGCTCTCGACGTTGATCTGGCCGACGCCCGCGGCCAACGCCGCCTGCAGCTCCGGAACGGACTTGCCCACGCCGGAGAAGACGATGTGCGCCGCCGGGATGCCAGCCTCGAGCGCGCGGGCGAGCTCCCCGCCGCTCACGATGTCGGCCCCGGCGCCTTCGGACCCGACGAGGCGAAGCACTGCCAGATGGTCGTTGGCCTTCATGGCGTAGTGGATCGCAGCGTCCAGGCCGGCGTCATCAAGCGCATGGCGCAACGTGCGAAGGCGCGCGCGGATGGCGCCGGCGGAGAGCACCCAGGTGGGCGTGCCCGCCGCGTCGGCGATGGCCTGGAGTGGCACGCCCTCCATCACCAGGCCATCCATGGCGTCCAGCGAAAGGTGCGGGCGCGCGGCGACGAGCTCGGCGGAGGTCGGGTCCGTGTCGGGGTGGGCGAGTGCGGCGCTCATGATGACTCCAGGTGGGCGCGGTCAGCGAGAGGGGTAGGTCTTGGGAAAGATGATCTCGTTCTGCGGCCCAGGCGGGGCGGGGGCGCCCTTCTTGCCGCAGGCGGTGAGGAGGCCGAGGGCGAGGAGGCCGGCGAGGAGCTGGATGTATGCGCGCGACGCCGCCGGCCCGTGCTCGCAGCCCCCCCGCCTCCCAGCCCCCTCCCGCAAGGGGAAGGGGCGTAGGTGCGCTCTCGAGAGCTTCACGCTGCCTTCTCCAGAACGTCCAACCACCGCTTCGCCTGCTCCGCCACACGCACCGGCGCCGTGCCGCCGTAGCTGGTGCGGCTGGCGACCGAGGCGTCGACGGTGAGCACGTCGTAGATGGCGGCGGTGATGCCCGGCTCCTCGGCCTGCATGTCCTCCAGCGGCAGCCCGGCCAGGTCTGTTCCGGCGGCTTCGGCGCGGGCCACGAGGCGGCCGGTGACGTGGTGGGCGGTGCGGAACGGGAGGCGGAGCACGCGGACCAGCCAGTCGGCGAGGTCCGTCGCGGTCGCGAAGCCGGAGCCGGCGAAGGCGCGCATGCGGGCCGTGTCGGGCTGCAGGTCCCGCACCATGCCGGCAGTGGCGGCCAGGCTGAGCGCGAGGGCGTCGGCGGCGTCGAAGCAGGGCTCCTTGTCCTCCTGCATGTCCTTCGCGTAGGCGAGCGGCAGGCCCTTCATGACCATGAGCAGGCCCACGAGGGCGCCGGTGATGCGGCCCGTCTTCGCGCGGGCGAGCTCGGCTGCGTCCGGGTTGCGCTTCTGCGGCATGATCGAGCTGCCGGTGGTGAAGGCGTCCGACAGGCGCACGAAGCCGAAGGGGGCGCTGCACCAGATGATGACCTCCTCGGCGAAGCGGGAGAGGTGCATGGCGCAGATGCTGGCCACGGCCAGGAACTCGAGCGCGAAGTCCCGATCCGACACGGCATCGAGCGAGTTGGCCGTCGGGCGGTCGAAGCCGAGGCTGGCCGCGGTGGCGTCGCGGTCGATGGGGAAGCTGGTGCCGGCGAGTGCGGCCGAGCCGAGGGGACACTCGTTGAGGCGGCGGCGGCAATCGGCAAGGCGCGAGCGGTCCCGGGCGAGCATCTCGACATAGGCGAGGAGGTGGTGGCCGAAGGTCACGGGCTGGGCCGTCTGCAGGTGGGTGAAGCCCGGCATCGGTTCCGCGGCGTGCTGGGCGGCGCGGGTGGCGAGGGCCTGCATGAGGTCCTGCACCTGAGCGTCCAGCCCGTCGAGCGTGTCGCGGACCCAGAGGCGGAAATCGGTCGCGACCTGGTCGTTGCGGCTGCGGCCGGTGTGGAGGCGCTTGCCGGGCTCGCCGATGCGCTCGGCGAGGCGCGCCTCGATGTTCATGTGGATGTCCTCGAGCGCGTCCACGAACGGGAAGCGCCCGGCCTCGATTTCACCTGCGATCGCCTCGAGCCCGGTGCGGATGGCGGCCTCGTCGCTGGCCTCGATGATGCCGGCGCGGGCGAGCATGGCGGCGTGGGCGAGGGAGCCCCTTATATCCTGGCGCCAGAGGCGCTGGTCGAAGCCGATGGAGGCGTTGATGGCCTGCATGATGGCGGATGGGCCGTCGGAGAACCGGCCGCCCCATTGTACGTTCGCATCCGTGTTGCGCGGCGCATGGGCAGTGTGCATGGGTGCGTCGGTCATGGGAGGGGTGCGATGATCCTGCTGCGGGGCGTGGGGCGACGAGCCATGTTGGCGGGTGTAGCGGCAGGGGCCGGGCTGGGCAAACCGGCGGCGGCCGAGACGCTGCCTCCGATCGGGGCGCTGCTGCCGGCGCCGGGGCGAGAGATGCCCGCGATCGTCTGGGCAACGGCGGACGGGGCGAAGGTTGCGCTGGCGGACATGGCGGGGCACGGGCTGGTGCTCAACCTTTGGGCCACCTGGTGCGTGCCTTGCGTGGTGGAGATGCCGGCGCTTGATGCGCTGGCGGAGGCGGTCCGCGATGCGAAGGTGCTCGTGTTGCCGCTGTCCTCGGACCGGGGTGGCGCGGTGGCGGTGCGGCGGTTCTACGAGCAGCGGGGCATCAAGCATCTGGAGGTAGTGCTGGACCCGCGGGGGGACGCGGCGCGGGCGCTCGGGGCGCGCGGTATCCCGACGACGGTGCTGGTGGACCCGGCCGGGCGGGAGCGGGGGCGGGTGGAGGGTGCGGCGGACTGGTCGAGCGCCGCCGCGATCGAGGCCGTGAAGGGGTTGGCCGCGGGCTGAGCCGCGGCCAGGACGCCTATTCGCCCTTGCGGACGCCGATGCTCGCGAACTTCCTGTTGAACTTCGAGATCTGGCCGCCCGTGTCCATGATGCGCTGGACGCCTGTCCAGGCCGGGTGGCTCTTGGGGTCGATGTCGAGCCGGAGCGTGTCGCCGTCCTTGCCCGCGCAGGAGCGCGTCGAGTAGGTCGACCCGTCGGTCATGACGATGTTGTAGCTGTGGTAGTCGGGGTGGATGCCGGGCTTCATGGGGGGTCGTCCTTGGAGGGCAGGGCCGCCGATACCGACCGGCGCGCAAGGGCGCCGTATAGGGGCCGGGGGCGAGCGTGTCTACTAGGCCTTGCCGCGCCGCGGGCCGCGCTGGAACTGCTGGAACGTCTTGTCGGCGGCGACGCGCTGTTCGGGCGACATCGATTGATAGAGCCCCTCGAACGGGCCGACGAGGCGCTGGACGTTGTCGGCGTGGAGGCGGCTCATCTCGGCGTAACCGCGCATGTCATCCAACGCGCTGGCCTTGGCTGCGGCCGTGTGGCGCTGGATGTAGGCGGTTTCCATGCGTGCAGCGTTCTCCCGCATCACGGTGGCGAACGCGGACCAGAGCGGCTCCTGCGCCGGGGTGATGGCGAGCCGCTTGCGCAACTCCGTCACGTGCGTCTCGACGCGGGCGGTGGCGCGCCGGTCGATCGGGCTCCCGCCAAGGGCAGCCGCGCCAGTGTCGTTCGAGGGCGTCGGTTGAGCCCAGGCAGGAGAGGCGGCGGCAAGCAGACCGGCAAGGATGAGGAAGCGCATGGTGGTCTCCGGCGTGTGTGCGCCTCAACGGCCGAATTGGCGGCGTGGTTCCGCCGCCGGCCCAGACAGGCCGGCGGCGGGAGACGGGCCTACTCTGCGGCCTTCGCCTCGTCGTGCTCTTCGGCGGCCTGGGAAAGTGCCTCGCCCAGCGCCTTGATCTTCTCGGCGCCCTTGCCCTCGGTCTTGCCGGCGATCTGGACCGTCTCCTTGCCGAGCTTGGCGACGATCTTGCGGATCTTCTCGCCGTCGAGCTTCTCGGCATGGAGCAGCTTCTTCAGCGCCTCGAGGTCCTTCACGATGGCCTTGGCGGCCGGCGCCTCGACCTTCTCGAGGGTCGCTTCCCAGCCCTCGATGTTCTTGGTGGCGGCGGCGACGGTGAAGCTCTTCACACCGTCCTGGATGTGCTTGATGGTCGAATCGAATTGCGGCATGCGCCGGCTCCTCCATGGGTCGCGCTGCCCGAGTGCGGCGCGTGCGGCACAAAGGCGGCGGCGCGACTGTGGTTCGCGACCCGTCGGTCACGAAGGCGTGGCCGGGCTGGGCCGATACGATGTCAGAGCGTTCATCCGGCTGAAACGAACGAAGAAAGACTCCTGCACCTACAGGCGGAGGCTTGTCATCGCAGGCGCACCCTGCGAACGTTACTACGACAACATTTGGAGACCGACCATGCGCCGTTTGCTCGCTTCGATCCCTGCCCTGCTCTGGAGCGGCGTCGCCTTCGCCGGATCGAGCGGTGGGAATGGCAGCGGCGGCGTCATCGACCTGCCGGAGCCCGCCACGATCGGCCTGCTCGCGGTCGGCGTCGCTGCCGTGCTGCGGTTCCGCAAGCGCCGCTGACGGCATGGGCTGGCTCGGGGAGCGGGCGGCCGCAAGCTGGTATTGGGTGGCGGTCGGGTCGTTCCTGCTGGTTGCCGCCATCGAGTCCGTTCGTCCGGACCGCCGCGCGCGCGCGGCGACGCTGCCGCGCTGGCTCGCGCACCTGGGCGTGTACACGGCGTCCTTGCTGCTCGGCTCGGCCGTGTTGCCGAGCGTCGTGTTCGCACTCGTGACCGACCGCGTGCGGGCCGAGGCTGCGGGCGTTTTCGCGCCGATCGAGGCGTGGGGCGGGCCGCTCGCGGTCCTCGTCGCAGGGTTCCTGGCCATCGACCTCATCATCTACTGGATGCATCGGCTCGAGCACCGCGTGCCTTTGCTGTGGCGCCTCCATGCGGTGCACCATGCCGACCCTGACATGGACGTGAGCACCACGCTGCTGCATCACCCGCTCGCCTACGTCCTCACGGCCGGGGTGGTGGGGTTCACGCTGATGGGGCTTGGGCTGCCGGGATGGGTGTTCCCGGTCTATGCGGTGTTCGAGGTAGCGGCCGGTGCCTTCCAGCACGTGGCGGCGCCGGTGCCGGACCGGCTGGACCGGGCGCTGCGTTGGCTGATCGTGACCCCCGGGATGCACCAGATGCACCATTCGGCGGACCGGGCGCACCACGACACGAACTACGCGAGCGTGCTGTCCCTATGGGACCGGCTGTTCGGGACGTTCGCCGTGCTGGACGCCGATGCGCGGGCGGGGCTGCAGTACGGCGTGGCCCCGGCGCCGGCCGGGCACGGCTTCGTGGACGTGATGGTGCAGCCGTTCCGCCGCGTCTCAGGCGAACCCGGCCCGGCGCAGGCCGTCGAGCAGGCGTAACACGGCGCTTTCCCTGTACGAGCGGCGCAGGTGCTTGGCGGTGCCGGCCAGGTCGCCGTCGATCTTCCGGAGCATCGCAAGCATGGGCTGGGCTTCCGCTGCCCGGTCCATGGCGCCGAGGGCTGCGGTGGCGTAGCGCAGCGCCACGGGATAGGCCGTGTTGAGCTTGAGCGCCTCCATGGCCGCGGCGAGGGCGGCGCGGTGGCGGCCGGCGAGGTAGTGGCTGGCGGAGATGGCCGGGCTCCACATGAACTTTCGCGGATCGGCGGGGCTGAGGCGGACGGCGAGCTCGACGAGGGGCAGCGCCTCGTCCGGCCGGTCGAGGAAGCACAGCACGAAGCCCAGGTTGGCGTGGGCAGCGGCGTGGCTGGGGTTTATCTGGATGGCCTGGCGCAGGTGCTCGGCCGCCTCATCGGGCCGGGCCGTGTTCTGGCACACGGCGCCGAGCGCGAAGTGGGCGCCAGGGTCCCGCGGGTTGGCGGCGAGAGCGCGGCGGGCGAACGCCTCGGCTTGCTGCAGCGCCGCGCCCTTGTCAGGCACCCAACCGAGGTTCGAGGCGTGGTTGAGCGCGTGGGCCAGGGTGGCGAGGGCCTGGACGTTGCCGGGATCGGCGGCGAGCGCCCGCAGCAGCGTGTCCTGCGCGGTTGCGTTGCTCTCCCGCTCGTATCTGTAATGGTGCCAGAGGGCGAGCTGCACCGTCTCGTAAACGTTGGGGTTCGCCGGGCGGGCGGAGACCACCCGCTCCCGCTCGTGGTGCAGCAGCGTGGGCTCCAGCTGGCCGACCACGTTGCGGACCAGCGTGTCCTGCAGGGTGAAGATGTCGGCGGTCTCGCACTCATGGGTTTCGGTGAGCAGGCTGGTGTCCGTGTCGACGTCGATGAGTGACACGGTGGCGCGCAGCCTGTCGCCGGCGCGGCGCAGCGAGCCCTCGAGCACGTAGCGCACGCCGAGCTGCTGGCCGACGAGCCGCAGATCGAGCGGGCCGCCCGAGGCCATTGCATAGACGGAGTTACGGGAGATGACGGGGAAGCTGTGCCATTGCGAGAGGG
Organism: Acetobacterales bacterium; assembly: GCA_038229135.1. Taxonomy (GTDB): domain Bacteria; phylum Pseudomonadota; class Alphaproteobacteria; order Acetobacterales; family Acetobacteraceae; genus JBBROS01. Next base: position 43,246 of record JBBROS010000018.1, on the reverse strand, counting down.
CGGAGATGACGCCTTCCGTCACGCCGTCGGCGAAGTGGGAGGTGTCGGCGGCGGGCTCGCGGAAGGGTAGAACGGCGATGGCAGGACGGTCGCCGAAGCCCTGGACGTGGAGGTCCGGCAGGCCGGAGCCGGTGCCGGCGCCGGCGCGCACGTCATTCGGGTGCGCGGCGCGGAAGACGCGGACGGGGCGGGCGATGTTCTTCAGGCGGCGCTGCCCGAGGTCGATGAAGCTGCAGGCGCCGGCCGCCTTGGAGGCGATGGCCTCGGACACGTAGACCTCGCCCACGCCGGCGATGCCCTCGAGGCGGGCCGCGATATTGATGCCCTCGCCGAAGATGTCATCGCCGGCCGCGATGACCTCGCCGGCGTGCAGGCCGACGCGGAAGCGGGCTCGGCGGTCGGCGCGGATCTCCTGCTCGAATGCCTCGTTCTCGGCCTGCATGGCCAGCGCGCAGCGGACGGCTGCGGTGGCGTCCGGCCACTCGGCGAAGGCGCCGTCCCCGGTTGTTTTGACCACGCGGCCGCCGGAGCGGGCGACGCCGGGGCGGACGATGACGTCCATGATACGCTGGACCCGGCCGAACGTGCCTGCCTCGTCGAGCTCCATGAGACGGCTGTAGCCGGCGACGTCCATGGCGAGGATCGCGGCGTATTTGGTGCTGACGCCGCTGGACACGACTGGTGCTGCTCCGATGGTTGCCGATGGGTAACGCATGCGAGGGCGGCGGCGGGCGGCTGTCAAGACACCGCTGAAGTGAAGCAGGGCGGTGCCGGGTTTGGACATTCGGTTACGCTTCCGTCGGCGACGCCGAGCGCGTTGGGCGAGTATCGAACGAGTGGACGAGGTCCCGCATCTTCGCGAGGCGGTCCGGCATGGCACGCTCGGCCAGCGCCGGTATTGGGCAGCTCGGACACGGTGCGGGGTCCGGCGAGACCGATTGATCAGTCGTCGATGACGCAGAACTCATACCGTCTTTTGATTGAACTGGACAATGCCGCTTGGACGTCGTCTCGTTGCGATGCAGACGACGGGGTCGTTCCGGTATGGTGTTGGTTTACTCGAGATTAACCTTAGCCGTGTTGGCAGTTGTGCTAGGCTTTGGTGGCTCGGCGCCTGCGAGGGCGCAGGTGGTGAACGTTCAGGTCATCAACGTGTGCGACGACGCCGGCCAGAATTGTGCCCTGTCCAGCCCGTACGCCGGCATCGGCTACAATCCGGTCGCCATCCAGCGCATCTTCGACCAGGCTGGCGTCACGGTGAACCTGCTTGCCCCGGTCACCTACAACAGCACTGCATTCCTCAGGCCCGCCATCGTCGACGCCCCGGCGCAGGGTTACATCTTCGGCAGCCCGACCGACCCGGCGCACCAGCTGATGAACCTGCCGGGGCATGGCCAGAACCTGAACCGCGACGTGCTCAACCTCTGGCTGGTCGACACCCTGCCGCACAACCCCGACGCGAGCGGCGTGTCCACCGCGCCCCAGCCGTTCGGCATGGCGCTCACCTACTCCAACGGCGCCATCGGCACCACTGGCAACAACGGCAGCGGGTTCATTGCCGGTATCGACAACATTGCACACGAGCTTGCCCACAACCTCGGGCTCAGTCACACGGACGGCGCCGCATTGGCCGGGACGACCGTGGCCGCCGGGGCGGTCGTGACCGCGCCGGCGCCGCCAGGCACCTACGCCAACGAGGTGCAAGTCGACAGCAGCGCCAACCTGCTGCGTGGCACGGGCCGCCTGGTTCCGCGGGACCCATGCGCCATCGCGACGCCCACATGCGCCAACGTGACGCCCCCCGCCGGGAAGGACCAGCTGCTGCCGTTCCAGCAGGAACAAATCCGGACGGCGGCCAACGACCTGTTCAGCGTGAGCGGCTTGACAGCGAATGCCAAAATTGCCAAGCGGACTTTTGAAAATTGCACAGTTTTGAGCATCAACTGTAGTTTTGATGTAAATATCACTCCAGCACCTGTAGCCACTCAGTCACTTACGGGCTTCAAAGTTCGGTTCCTTACCGACGTTGGTTCGTTCTCTGACAACCAAGTCTATAATAATTTTTTTAATGACTGCATTCTGACGTTCAGCGGTGCCGCGCCGTTACCGAACGGGGGTTCTGAGCTCGCATTCTCTCTCGCATTTCCTCTGGGAAGCGGGTGCTCATCGACCGCCACGGAAAATCGAGTTGTGCTAACCAGTAATACACCTGGTAAGTATGTTCCGTTCTCCTTCGAGTTCGACTTCTCGAGCGGCCTCACCTCCCGCGCCGCATTCAACAGCGACGGGGTCGCCGACAGCACCAAGCCGTTCTATCTCAGCCGCGGCGACGTGCCGCCAGACAGCGTCGGCCTCACCATTCCGACCGACCCCGTGCTGTTCAACAAAGCCTTCGAGTACGACGTCCAGAGCGGCGACCCGCTTCCCGTTCCCGAGCCGGCCGCCGCACTCCTGTTTGCCCCGGCGATCGCTGCCACGCTGATGTTTTCGCTTCCGTTCTTCAAACGCCGCCGCTGGCCCTGAGACGGGTGCTGGCAGGGTGCGGGTGCAAGCAGCGGCGGGGGTGTCCGTGCTCCCGGGGCGAGCAGGTTCACCCGGATGCCGGCCTGCTGGAAGATGGCGGCGATGAAGGCCGGGGCCTAGCCGTGCCTCGTGCCCAGGGTGCCAAGGTCGGTGCCAAGGTCGGTGCCAAGGTCGGTGCCAAGGTCGGCGCCAAGGTCGATCTGTCTACGTGACCGACGACAAGACGGTTGGGCGCCTGGACAGCCCGCTCTGGTGGCCTGTATGGGCATGGCATGAGTGAAGTGCCGACGAGTGCGACGCCGGGCTCTGTCCGTGCGACGGTTCGGACTCGGGGGCGGGCCTTCATGGCCGCGGCGAGCGCCGGCCTGGTCGTCGCACTTCTGGTCTTGTCGTCTTTGTTGTCCTACACGGCGCTGCTGTTCGGCGGGCTGGCGCCGGCGCAGCAGACCCAGGGATTGTTCGTGATGCTTGCCTCGTGCGCCCTGATGGGCGTGGTCGGGGCCGCGCTGAGCACGCTGCGCTTCTCGGTCGTGTGCTTCGACGGCTCGGCGGTCGCGGTCATGGCGTCCTTCACGGCCGGACTCGCGGCCTCGTTGCGCGGCGCGGGGCAGGACGTGCTCGGGGCCACGGTGCTGGCCGGGTTCGGCGCAATCGGGCTGCTGTCCGGGGCCGTGCTGCTGGTGCTCGGGGGGGTGGGCGGCGGCGCCGTCATCCGGTTCATCCCGCTGCAGGTGATGGCCGGGCTGTTCGCGGCGAGCGGCTGGGCGTTGCTGATGGGCGGGCTCAAGGTGGCGACGGGCCACGCGGTGGATCTCGGCACCTGGCCGGACCGGGAACTGCTGCTGCACGTGGCGCCTGCCGTGGGTTGGGCCGTGGTGACCGCCGTCGCGATTCGGCGGTTCAAGTCGCCATTCGTGCTGCCCGGGCTGATCCTGCTCGGCGTGGGGCTGCACCATGCGGCGTTCGCGGCCCTCGGCCTCGGGATCGACGCGCAGCGGGAGGCCGGGTGGCTGTTGTCGGCGCCGGGCGCGCTGGCGCCGGTGCTGGTGTGGCTGCCCGACATGGCGCGGCTGGTGGCATGGGGTGCGCTGCTGCAGCAGGCCCCGTCCATTGCCGCGGCGGCTGCAGTGGCGTGCCTCCTGGTGCTGGTGAACGTGAACGGGCTAGAGTTGGCGACCCGGCAGGACGTGGACCTCGACCGGGACCTCCGGGCCAACGGCATAGCCGCCTTGCTGGTGGGGCTGGCGGGGGGCGTCATGGGCTGCCTGAGCATGACGCGGAGCGCCCTGCTGTTCCGGCTGGGCGGCGGCACGCGGCGCTCGGCGCCCATCGTGGTGGCTCTGGCGGTGGGGCTGCTGCCCATGGCGGCTCCCGGGATCCTGGGTTTCGTGCCGCGCCCGGTGCTGGGCGCATTGCTGCTGGTGCTGGGGTATGGACTGCTCGAGACCTGGTTGTGGCGCGTGCGGGAGCGGCTGACGCGGGCGGAGTGGCTGACGGTGCCGATGGTGGTGCTGATCGCGGCCTGGTTCGGGCTGCCGGCCGCCGTGTTCGCCGGGCTGGCGCTGGGGTGCATGACGTTTGCGGTCATGTATAGCCTGGGGTCGCCGGTGCGGGCGCGCTACCGGGGGGACGTGGCGCAGAGCCACGTGGACCGCTCGGACGCGGAGCGGGGCGCGCTGGTGGCGCAGGCGGATGCGGTGCTGGTGCTCTACCTGCAGGGCTTCCTGTTCTTCGGCACGGCGAGCCGGCTTCTGATTGAGGTGAAGAAGGAGCTTGCGGCGGCGGGCGGCCGGTTGCGGCACCTGGTGCTGGAGTGTGCGAATCTGGACGGGCTGGACGGCTCGGCGCGGGCCACGTTGGAGCGCATGCAGCAGGTGACTGGGGCTTTGGGCATCGTGCTGACCTACGCGGCGCTGCCGGCCGTGGCGGCGGCGCGGCTGGGGGGGGCGCTGACGCCGGGGCCCGGCCTCCGGGTGGCGGCCACGCTGGACGAGGCGCTGGAGTGGTGCGAGGCGGACATGCTGTCGGGGGTCGCGAAGGAGGGAGGGGACGCGTCGGCGCTGCTGAGAGGCCTCGACCCGGCGGAAGCGGCGGCCCTCGAGGCGGAGCTGGAGCGGTCCGTCGTGGCTGTAGGCGCGGCGCTGACGGTGCAGGGGGAGGCCTCGGACGATCTGCTGTTCCTCGAGCGCGGGCAGGCCAGCGTGCTGGTGTCGTTCGATGGCGGCCCCGAGGTGCGGGTGCGGCAGTTCGGGCCGGGCACCATGATCGGGGAGATCGGCTTCCTGCTCGGCTCACCTCGGACGGCGACGGTGCGGGCGCTGACCGAGTGCGAGGTGCGGACGCTCACCCGGGCGGCGCTGCAGCGGCTGGAGGCGGAGCGGCCAGAGGCGGCGCTGGCATTGCAGCGCGTGGTGATGGGGCGGCTGAGCCGACGGCTGCTGGACAAGGACCAGCTGATCGCGGCGCTCGTGCGCGGCACGCGGCGGGGCTGAGGGAGCGTGGTCGGCGACCGGCGGCCGGCTTCGCTGCCGAGCATCGGCGAGATCGAGGCCCGGTTCCTTGCGGACCGGGCGCACGCGCCCCGGCTGCTGGCCTGGTTCGACGAGGCGTTCGTGGCCGCGGGCGGTCAGGTGAGCGCCGACGCTGCGCTGGTGAAGGCCGGGGGCGCAGTGGCCGCGGCGCTCGATGACTGGGCGGCCGCGCATGGCGAGTTGCCGTATCACGGGCGCCACCATACCGGGGAGGTGGTGCGAGCCATGGGATGGTTGTGTGCGGAGGCGCTGCGGCAGGGCCTGGTGTCCCCGCTTCAGGCCAAAGCGGGGGTGGTCGCGATGCTGGGGCACGACCTGGAGCATGACGGGACGGCACGCCATGACGGCGTGCTCGAGGCGCGGTCGGCTGTGGCCGTGGTGGCGCTGGCGCGGGCGGCGGGGGTGGAAGCCGAGGCGCTCGCAATCCTGGCCGACGTGATCGGGGCGACCGATCCGGCGCTCGTGGCCGACAACGTGGCCCGGGCGGAGGGCCGCCTTCCGCCGGGGCCGATGGGCACGCGGCAGGACGCCTTGCGGCGGCTGGCCAACGAGGCGGACGTGTTCGCAAGCCTATTGCCGGTGTTGGGGCAAGCCTTGGGCGAAGCGTTGGCGAAGGAGTGGGTGGAAGAGGGCGCCGCACGGATCGCATCTGCACGGTCGACGGCGGGGCGGCTGGCCTTCCTGCGGTCGTTCATGCGCCTGAGCGAGCCGGCGATGACACTCGGGCTCGGGGCTGCGCGCGACACTTCGTTGAGACAGGCAGCGGCTGTGGGGCCCGAGACGTAGGCGACGCCCGCGACGCGGCGGATGCACTGGCAACCCGCGGCAACACGGTTCCCTCGACGGCAGGGCCTCTCAAAATCGGCAACTGGCGCGCCCGGAAAGACTCGAACTTCCAACCCCCAGATTCGTAGTCTGGTGCTCTATCCAATTGAGCTACGGGCGCTACGCAGAGGCGGCGTGATAGCGCCCGGGGGAGGCGGGTGCAAGAGGGTTCAGGGTGTGGCGCGGGCGATGGGCGGCACGAAGAGGGGGGCGGTGTCCCAGGGGAACAGGATCCAGGTGTCCTGCGGGACTTCGAGGACGTAGGTGTCCGTGCAGGGCAGGCCGGCCGGCTTCGCGTAGAGGCAGGCGAAGTGGGCGTGCGGCAGCAGGCGGCGGGCCATGCGGGCGGTGGTGCCGCTGTCGACGAGGTCGTCGACGACGAGCCAGCCCGTGCCGTCGCCGGCGGCGGTGGCGGCCTTCAGGAGTTGGGGCTCTAGCTGGTGCTCCTCGTCGTAGGTGTGGATGCAGAGGCTCTCGACCATGCGGCATTCGAGCTCGCGCGCCACGATAGCGGCGGGCACGAGGCCGCCGCGGCTGATGGCGACGAGGCCTGCGAAGGGGGCGCGGGGCATCAGCGCCGTGGCGAGCGTGCGGGCGTCGCGGTGCAGCTGGTCCCAGGTGACGGTCGCGTAAGCCGGCTTGGGGGCGGGCGTTGGGGCCCGCATCAGAACAGGCGCCCGCCGTTGTCCACGCGCATGTCGGGGCGTATCAGGACGACGCTGCCGTGCTCGCCGGGCATGCCGAGGGTGAGGACTTCGCTCACGAACTTGCCGATCTGGCGCGGCGGGAAGTTGACCACGGCGCAGACCTGGCGGCCCACGAGGTCCGCGGGGGTGTAATGCGTGGTGATCTGGGCGGAGGAGCGCCTGGTGCCGAGGACGGGGCCGAAATCGATCCAGAGCTTGATGGCGGGCTTGCGGGCTTCGGGGAAGGGCTGGGCGTCCACCACCGTGCCGACACGGATGTCGATGCGGTCGAAGTCGGCCATGGTGGCGAGCGGGGGGGCGGGTTCGGTGTCCATGGGCGCATCATCCTGTGGGCTTTGGCGATTGCAAGCGGGTGCGGCTACCGTCGGGCTCTCTCTCGAGGATGCACAAGATGACCTGGCAGCCAGCGACCTTCTATCCGGACCCGGCCATACACGTCCTGCACCCGAGCTTCGCGCAATATCGGATCATGCTTGGGGCGGTCGAGCGGCTGTTCACCGGGCTGCGCTGGGCGGAGGGGCCGGTGTGGTTCGGGGATGCGCGGCATCTGCTGGTGAGCGACATCCCGAACCAGCGCATCCTGAAATGGTGCGAGGAGACGGGCGAGGTCAGCGTGTTCCGGCGGCCGAGCGGCTATGCGAACGGCAACACGCGGGACCGGGAGGGCCGGCTGATCACTTGCGAGCATGGCGGCCGGCGGGTGGTGCGGACGGAATACGACGGGACGATCACGACCTTGATCGACGGCTTCGAGGGCAAGCGGCTGAACTCGCCGAACGACGTGGTGGTAAAGTCCGACGGAAGCATCTGGTTCACCGACCCGCCCTTCGGGCTGCTGAGCGACTACGAGGGCAACCGGGCCGAGCAGGAGCTGCCGGCGCGAATCTACCGGCTGGACCCGGCCTCGGGCGAGGCGACGGTGGTGGAAGGGGAGCTGCCAGGGCCGAACGGGCTCGCGTTTTCCCCGGACGAACGGGTGCTGTATGCGGTGGCGAGCCGGGCGCGGCCGCGGCAGGTCTGGGCCTACGATGTGGTGGATGGCGTGCGTCTGGCGAACGGGCGGATGCTGATCGACGCCGGGCCGGAGGGCACGCCGGACGGGTTCCGCGTGGACGAGGACGGCAACCTGTGGTGCGGGTGGGGCATGGGCAGGCCCGAGTTGGACGGGGTGATGGTGTTCAACCCGGCGGGCGAGCCGATCGGGCGAATCCAGCTTCCGGAGCGATGCGCGAACGTATGTTTCGGCGGGCGGCGGCGGAACCGGCTGTTCATGGCCGCCAGCCAGTCGGTCTACTCGCTGTATGTGAACACGCGGGGGGCGGCTGGAGGGTAGCCTGGCATCACAAGACCGGCTTGGGCAGTGGCGATCCAGGGGCGGCGGAGGCCAGCTCGGGCAGCCCTGGATCGCCACGGCGCTCGCGATGACGTGGGGTGGCGGTCGGCCCTGTTACGGCAGGGCCGGGTAGGACGCGCCGGTAAGAGCCTCCGAGGCGTCCCACAATCGGGTGCGCATGGCGCCGTCGCGGGCGTGCATCTCGATGCGGGCGGGGGCGGGGCGGCCGCGGGTTTCGCCCCAGCAGCAGGGGCCCCAGTAGGGGCTGGCGAGGGCACCGGAGTCGATGGCGGCGAGGATCAGCGGGCGTGCGCCGTTGGCGGCGGACTGTCCGGCGGCGCTGAAGGCGGCCTGGAGGAGGCGCTCCTTGAGGCCGGGGTCCTTGGCACCCATGCCGTTGGTGATGATCTCGGTTGCCGACCAGCCGGGGTGGGCGGCTAGGGCATGAATACCCCAACCGCCGGCGGTGCTGCGGCTCTGCAGTTCGAGCGCGAACATCAGGTTGGCGAGCTTGCTCTGCGCGTAGGCGGCCCAGGGGTCGTAGCGGCGCTCGGCGTTCAGGTCGTCGATGGCGATGCGGCCGCGGCGGTGGGCGACGGAGCTGACGGCCACGACGCGTCCGCCGACAAGCCGGTCGAGCAGGGCGGCGACGAGGGCGAAGTGGCCGAGGTGGTTGGTGCCGAACTGGCGCTCGAAGCCGTCGACGGTCAGCTCCCGCCGGGGCAGGGCCATGACGCCGGCGTTGTTGACCAGGACGCCGACGGGCCGGTCGATGCTGGCGGCGAAGGCGCGGACGCTGGCGAGGCTCGCGACGTCGAGCAGGGCGAAGCGGCAATCCTGGATGCCCGGGGCGCCTTCCGCCTGGAGCCTCGCCAGGGCGGCGGCGCCCCGGGTTTCGTCACGGCCCGTCAGCAGGACCTCGTGGCCGGCCCGGGCGAGGCCGAGGGCCGTATGCCAGCCGAGGCCGCCGGTGGCGCCGGTGACGATGGCAAGGCTCTTCATGCAGGGTGGCCCAGGCCGCTTAGCTCCATCATCGCAAGCCGATAGCGGCGCGATCCGTGGCTACGCGATGTAGTCTTGCCGGCCCCTGGGTCGCCACGCTTCGCTCGCGATGACGGTTACGGCGACGGTGACGAGCGTTCATCAGCAGCCCGGCTTCAGAAGGGAGAACTCCTTGAGGCGGCCCTGCATGACGAAGTCGGAGAAGTCCATGTGCAGGTCGTCGGCCACGCCGTTGGCCCAGTAGCGCATGCCTACCTCGTAGTCGGGGGAGCCTGCGACCTTGTCCTTCGACTGCGAGGGGGAGCGGTCGTAGAAGGCGATGCGGACGCGGCCGGAGGGCAGCGGGTCGAGCGCGGACTTCGCGGCGTCCGTCCCGGGCTTGGCGCTGCCTGCGGGCTGCCAGGCGATGATGGCGACCGAACTGTCCTGCGTGCCGGTACGGCCGGTGCCGTCGAAGATGGGGATGCTGACGAACTTCTTGCCCGAAGCGGCGGCGTCCAGGATCATCTCGGTATGGGCCATCGGGAAGACGGTGCCCTTTGGCATCTCGACCGTCTTTTCCTCGGGCAGCGTGTAGTGGATGGTTCCGGCCTCGCCCGGGGCGGTGAAGCTGGCCTCGCCCTCAACCTGCTCGGTCACGGCCGTCTCGGTGGTCTGGCGCATGCGGAACCGCATGGTCAGGCCGTCCTTGCTCTCGAGGGTGGCGTAGTCGCTCACCATCTCGATGTCCTGGCCGTCGCGGTTGGTGATGTTGAGCGTGAGGCGTTGGCGGGAAGCCCAGGCCTCGCAGGCATCGGCCACCTCGAAGGCCATGGTGCCGGTGGCCGAGCTTACGTCGCCGCCGCGGACGGTCTCGAGCTTCAGCTCGTAGAGGGCCCGGTGCGCGGCGGGCGGCGTGCGGTCGGCCGCGAACGCCGCGGGGGCGAGGGCGGGCGCGGCAAGGAGACAGAGCGCCAGGGTAGGGGCGAGCGGGCGCAGGCGCATGCGGGGGTCTCCGGTTGAGCGACGGCATTCACATAAGGGCGCCGGGCCGGGCGCACCAGTGTCAGGCTTTGGCGATGCTTGGGACGATGACTGGCTTGGGCGGCGGCAGCACCACGCCGATGTGCAGCTCGCGCAGGCGCTCGGGCTCCACGGTGCCGGGGGCGCCCATCATGAGGTCCTCGCCTTGCTGGTTCATGGGGAAGAGGTTGACCTCGCGCAGGTTCGGCTCGTCGGCGAGCAGCATCACGATCCGGTCGATGCCGGCCGCCATGCCGCCGTGCGGAGGGGCGCCGTAGCGGAAGGCGTTGAGCATGCCGCCGAAGCGCTCCTCCACCGTGCTCGCCGGGTAGCCGGCGATCTCGAAGGCGCGGAGCATGATCTCGGCCTTATGGTTGCGGATGGCGCCGCTGCTCATCTCGTAGCCGTTGCAGACGATGTCGTACTGGTAGGCGGGGATGCTCAGCGGGTCCTGCGTGTTCAGGGCCTCGAGCTCGCCTGCGGGCATGCTGAACGGGTTGTGGCTGAAGTCGATCTGCTTCGTGTCCTCGTTCATCTCGTACATGGGGAAGTCGACGATCCAGCAGAACCGGAACGCGTTCTTCTCCCCGAGGTCGAGCTCCTGCGCGATGCGGGTGCGGACGCTGCCTGCAAACTTGGGCGCTTCGTCGGGCTTGCCCGCGGCGAAGAACACGGCATCGCCGGGCTGGAGGTTGCAGGCGGTGCGGATGGCCTCCACGCGCTCCGGCTCCAGGTTCTTGGCGATGGGGCCTTTCGCGCCGCCGTCGTCCCACGCGATGTATCCCAGGCCGCCGGCGCCTTCCGCGCGGGCCCAGTCGTTGAGCTTGTCGAAGAAGCCGCGGGGCTTTGCGGCGGCTTCTGGGGCGGGGATGGCGCGCACCACGCCCCCGGCGGCGGCGATCTTGGCGAACAGGCCGAAGCCGGAGCCGGCGAACTGCTCCGTGACGTCGCTGATCAGCAGCGGGTTGCGCAGGTCGGGCTTGTCCGAGCCGTAGCGCAGCATGGCCTCCCGATAGGGAATGCGGCGGAAGGGGGCGCTGTCCACGGCGCGCCCGGCGGCGAACTCGGCGAACACGCCCTGCATCACGGGCTCCATGGCCGCGAAAACGTCCTCCTGCGTCACGAAGCTCATCTCGACGTCGAGCTGGTAAAACATGAGCGTGCGGTCGGCGCGCCCGGCCTCATCCCGGAAGCAGGGGGCGATCTGAAAGTAGCGGTCGAAGCCGGCGACCATGCAGAGCTGCTTGAACTGCTGCGGGGCCTGGGGCAGCGCGTAGAACTTGCCGGGGTGGAGGCGCGCGGGAACGAGGAAGTCCCGGGCCCCCTCGGGCGAGCTCGAGGTGAGGATCGGGGTCTGGAACTCGTTGAAGCCGCTCGCGATCATGCGGCGGCGGATGCTGTCGATGATGTGGGCGCGGAGGATCATGTTGCGCTGCAGCTTCTCCCGCCGCAGGTCGAGGAAGCGGTAGCGGAGGCGGAGCTCCTCCGGGTAGGTCTGGTCGCCCGCCACCTGCATGGGCAGCACGTCGGCGGCGGATTGCACGACGAGGTCGGCCACCTGCAGCTCGATCTCGCCCGTGGGCAGGCGGGGGTTGATGGTGGCCTGGCTGCGATCGACCACGCGGCCCGTCACGGTGATGACGCTTTCGGCGCGAAGGCTGTCTGCGCTGTCGAACCCGCCTGTGCCGGCGGGGAGCACGCATTGGGTGATGCCGTAATGGTCCCGCAGGTCCACGAACAGCAGGCCGCCATGGTCGCGCTTCGAGTGCACCCAGCCCGAGAGGCGGGCCGTCTGCCCGGCGTCGGCCGCGCGGAGGGCGCCGCAGGTGTGGGTGCGGTAGGCGTGCATGGGGGTGTCCTTGGTCTCAGGTTGGGGGAAGAAGCCGGTGGGGAGGCGAGGTGTCAAGTAAGAGGCGATCGCGAACTCGCACTCGCTGTTCAAAAACCTTCATCACAGTTCAATCTACGTCTGTGACCAGTGCAGTCTTGACCGACGCGTTCCCTCCACCTGTGAGTGGCATGGAGATCGTCTCACCGAACTTGGGGTATGCTCGGTCTAGTCCTCGCTTAAACGCTGGCCAGTTCTCCGCTGCACGTAGGAGCGCAATAACTCCGGATATATGCTCTTTTAATTTGGGGTGGCCTTTATCAGTGTTGAACCACTGATGGTGCTTATGCGAACGACGGCCAGTCTCAGCGATAGGGTTTTTATTTCTAAGTTCTTCAGTGAGTGCCGGCGCTAGTCTATTGTAAACGAAATCGTCGGTCCATGCTGCAATTACGCTAGGGCGTTTTGTGTTCCACGGTTCAAACTTCCACCCCCGTAGGCGATATATTTCCCGGTAGAAGTCCAGAGGAAACGTTAGCGTCCACTTCTGGCGCTCGCGCGCTAAGAATGTGACGAATATTTTTGCGAGTGCATCGCGTGCTCGATCATCTTGGTAGCCGGTAGCTTCGTCGATTAAGGCAACGATACCGAGGTCTGCAAGTGCGAGCGTCAGATGTTCAGCGTTCTGAGCCTTTGCGAGTTGCTGCTTTTGAAGCTTGCCCTTCGCCCGTGCCTTGAGCCACACGCCGCAAACGGCTACGAGGACAGAGGAGTCGTAGCCCCTGACTACTCTTTCTCCATCCACGTAGTCGATGGGCATCAACGGGCCTACGAGCAAGTCGTATGTGATGAACTCATCTAGCTGACTCGGAGCAACGAAGAGTGGTAAAACTCCGCCCTCACCAGAGGCTGCCCTCTTCAAGCGCTTTGAAGCGCCACTCCGACTACCCAAAATGGCTTTAGTAATCCCGGATTCGCTCAGGACACGTTGTACGCCGCGTGGACCACTCACCACGGCGCACGGCAATTTCGTGCCATCGAGGTTGAGGACATTTGAATACCCTTCCAGAACCCGCGGCATGTCTTCGGTCGGCGCCGTATGCTGCGACCACCTAGTTCGCGCCGCTTCAGTGGCAATTAGCGCACGCTTTTCGGGTGGAAGTTTTTGAGCTCGTGCTCTCCCGCCTGCGCTTCCTTTGGCACTTCCTTGATCGTCTGACATGCAAGCATATCCTCCTACAGATGCTTGCACGGTAACCTGGTCGACCGCCGATCTGCAAGCATATTTCGTAGTGCATGCTTGCGTCTGGCGATCTTTCGATCGAGCTGAGCCCAGAGTCGGTTCGCGGTTAGCTCATTAGCGCTAGCAGGCCACCGACGACCTCCTCGAACATGTCCTGGGTCAGGACGCCCGTGTTCGTGTTGTAGCGGGACACATGGTAGCAGTCGGCGAGCACCGCCCCCGAGGGGAGCGGGATTCGGCTCCCGTGCTGGAATTTGTGGCGGCTCGGCACGAGGCCGGCGGCGCGCAGCGTGGCGCCGTGGGAGAGCCCGCCGAGGCAGAGGATCGCGCGGAGGTTCGGCATGGCGGCGATCTCGCCGGCCAGGAAGCCGTTGCAGGTGCGGGTTTCGAGCGGGGTGGGCAGGTTGGCGGGCGGCACGCAGCGGACGGCGTTGACCACGCGGCAGCCCGTCAGCACCAGGCCATCGTCGGGGCGCGCGTCGTAGGTGCCGCGGGCGAAACCGAATTTCAGCAGCGTCGAATACAGCAACAGCCCGGCGTGGTCGCCCGTGAACGGGCGGCCGGTGCGGTTGGCGCCGCGGACGCCGGGGGCCATGCCGACGATGAGGAGCGGGGCATCCTGCGGGCCTAGGCTGGGAACGGGCGCGTTCCACCAGGCCGGGTTGGCCTCCTGGTTGGCGCGGCGGTAGGCGACGAGGCGGGGGCAGAGCGGGCAGTCATGCGCAGGTTCGGGCGCGGGTTCGGCCAGCGGACTAAGCTGGGTCATGCGGCTCGAGTGGCTCGGGCGGGCGCGGGCGGCGGATTTCGGTGGTGCGGCGGGTGAACTCGGGGGCGATGTCGGCGAGCTCCACGAACTGGTCCGCCTGGCGGCGCAGCTCGTCGGCCGCCATGGCGGGCTGGGTGCGGACGGAGCTGACCACCGTCACGCGCACGCCGCCGCGCTGCACGGCCTCGACCAGGCGCCGAAAATCGCTGTCGCCGCTGAACAGCACGGCGTGGTCGAGGTGCGGCGCGAGCTCGAGCATGTCGACGGCGAGCTCCACGTCCATGTTGCCCTTGATGCGGCGGCGGCCGGTGGCGTCGGTGAACTCGCGGGCCGTTTTCGTCACCAAGCTGTAGCCGTTGTAGGCGAGCCAGTCCGTGAGGGGCCGGAGCGGGGAGTACTCTTCCGTGTCGAGCAGTGCCGAGTAGTAATAGGCGCGGACCACGTTGGTCCGGCTGCGGAAGAACTCCAGCAGGTTTCGGTAGTCGACGTCGAAGCCGAGGTTGCGCGACGCGGAGTAGAGGTTCGCGCCATCGATGAACAGGGCCGTCCGTTCGTCGTGCAGGAAGCGCATGAGGGTTCCTTCGAGGCGTTCCGGGTTGCGGGAGGCACGGCAGGAGATGGAGTGCTTTGAACGAATCGGTATGGTGCGGCGCATGTCAGATAGCATCCTGGTGTCCGTCGGCGCCAATCTGCCTGGGCCCGGTGGGCGTTCGGCGCTGGAGAGTTGCGAGTGGGCCGTGGCGCGGGTTGCTGCGGTGCCGGGCCTGGCGTTGATGGCCCGCTCCCGCTGGTGGCGGACGGCGCCGGTGCCGCCTTCGGGGCAGCCCGACTACGTGAATGGGGCACTGAGGCTGCAGGGTGAGGCGGACCCGGCGGCGCTGCTGGCCATGCTGCACGCGATCGAGGCGGAGGGCGGCCGGGTGCGCGGTGCGGTGAACGGCGCGCGGACGCTCGACCTCGATCTGCTCGGCATGGACGGCCTGGTGCGCCCGGGACCCGGCCTCGTGTTGCCGCACCCCCGTCTGCACGAGCGGGGGTTCGTTCTGGCGCCCTTGAACGAGGTCGCGCCGGGCTGGGTGCATCCGCTGCTGGGGCTCAGGGTGGCGGAGCTTGCGCGCAGGGCAGACATGACCGGGGTTGTGTTGTGCGATGCCACATGAGTGCTTGCGGGCGGGCCTCGTCCGGCTTAACTAATACGCTTGCATTGAGCGGGAGTGTCCACGCATGGCGCGCGTGACGGTCGAGGATTGCGTCGAGAAAGTTCCGAACCGGTTCCAGCTGGTGTTGCTGGCGGCCCAGCGCGCGCGCAACCTGGCGCGGGGCGAGGAGCTGACGGTCGACCGCGACAACGACAAGAACCCGGTCGTGGCGCTGCGCGAGATCGCGGGTGAGACGGTCGGCCTGGACGGGCTCGAGCAGGACCTGATCAAGAGCCTGAGCCGCGCGCCCGAGCCGGAGCCTGCCGACGAGGAAGTGCTGGACCTGATCCCGACGGACCAGAACATCTTCGGCCTGCAGGACGTGAGCGCCGAGGAAGAGGCGAACACAATGGCGGTCGAGGACCTGGCCCCGGAGGACATCGAAGCCGCGATCGAAGCCGAGCTGGGTGGACGCCCGCGCCGGTAATGCGATGAGCCATGGCCCCGCCCTCGCGCCGGACGGAACCGGTGCGGCAGGCGGGGGCGTCGCACGGCCGCAGATCGTGCGGCAATTCGAGCTGACCGAGAAGGTCCGCGCCTACGACCCGAAGGCGGACGTAGAGCTGTTGGACGCAGCCTACGTGCTGGCCATGCAGGCGCATGGGGCTCAGACGCGCGAGAACGGCGACCCCTACATCACGCACCCGCTGGCCGTCGCCGACATCCTGGCCGGCTACCGGCTGGACACGGCCAGTATCATCACGGCCCTGCTGCACGACACGATCGAGGATACCGGGGTCACGAAGGCCGACATCGACAGGCGGTTCGGCACCACCATCGGCGGGCTCGTGGATGGGGTGACCAAGCTCACGCGGCTCGAGCTGCAGAGCGACCGCACGAAGCAGGCGGAGAACTTCCGCAAACTCGTTCTGGCCATGAGCAAGGACATCCGTGTCCTACTCGTGAAGCTGGCCGACCGGCTGCACAACATGCGCACGCTGCATTTCGTGGAGAGCATCGAAAAGCGGCAGCGGGTTGCCCGCGAGACCATGGAGATCTACGCGCCGCTGGCCGAGCGGATCGGCATGGACGGGCTGAAGACCGAGTTGCAGACGCTGAGCTTCGCGCAACTCGAGCCCGAGGCATACGACACGATCCAGGCGCGGCTCAACTTCCTGCGCGGCCAGGGGGCCGACGTGATCGAGGAGGTGCGGGACGAGTTGACCCGCGTGTGCACGGAGGGCGGCGCGCCACCCGGCGAGATCACGGGGCGAGAAAAATCCATCTACTCCATCTGGGAGAAGATGCAGCGCCGGAACGTGGCGTTCGAGCAGCTTTCCGACATCATGGCGTTTCGCGTGGTCGTCGCTTCGCGCGACGCTTGCTACATCGCCCTGGGGTCGATCCATGCGGCGTATCCAGTGATCGCCGGGCGGTTCAAGGACTACATCAGCACGCCGAAATCCAACGGTTATCAGAGCCTGCACACGGGGGTGACGTTGCGGGCACCGCTGAACCAGAAGATCGAGGTGCAGATACGCACGGCCAACATGCACGACATTGCCGAGAACGGGGTGGCGGCGCACTGGCTTTACAAGCAGAACGATGCCAGTGCGAGCGACCTGCAGAAGTTCCGCTGGGTGCAGGACCTGCTCGAGATCCTCGAGAACTCGCAGGCGGCGGACGAATTCCTCGAGAACACGAAGCTCGAGCTGTATCAGGACCAGGTGTTCTGCTTCACGCCGAAGGGCCAGCTGATCCAGCTGCCGCGGGGCGCGACGCCGATCGATTTTGCGTATGCGGTGCACAGCCAGGTGGGCGACACCTGCGTGGGCGCCAAGGTGAACGGGCGGCTGATGCCGCTGCGCCACGAGCTGCAGAACGGCGACCAGGTCGAGATCATGACCGCCCGGGGCGGTACGCCCAGCCCGGCGTGGGAGCGGTTCGTCGCGACCGGCAAGGCCCGGGCTCGCATCCGGCGCTACGTGGCCCAGCAGCAGCGGCAGGGCTACCTCGACCAGGGACGGGCGATGCTGGCCAAGGCGTTCCGGCAGGAGGGAGTGGATGGCTCGGAGAAGGTGCTGGATGGCGCGCTGAAGGCGCTGAAGGCGGCGACGCTGGACGACCTGTATGTGACCGTGGGCAACGGGAACATCGGGCCGAAGGATGTGGTCCACGCGGCCTACCCGGACCTGCGCCAGGCGCCCCGCGCCCCTCGCATGCCGCCGAGCCTGCACCCGGGCCTGGGCGGACGCACCGGGCGGCCGCTCGGCCGGGCGGACGGCATGCCGATCACCGGGCTCGTTGCAGGCATGGTGATCCATTACGCCGGCTGCTGCCATCCGCTGCCGGGCGACCGGATCGTGGGCATCGTGAGCACCGGCAAGGGGGTGACGATCCACACGCGGGACTGCCCGACGGCCGAGACGTTCTCCGCCACGCCCGAGCGCTACCTCGACGTCGATTGGGACCAGGCCGAGGTGGTGCGGAGCAAGGGCACGCATAGCGGTCGGATCAGCGCGATCGCGACCAACCAGTCCGGCGCGCTGGCGGCCATGACGAATGCGGTCGCCAAGCAGGACGGGGTGGTGACGAACCTGAAGGTGACGAACAGGCAGCAGGATTTCTTCGAGGTGTTGCTGGATGTAGAAGTGCGGGACGTGCGGCATCTGGGGACCGTGATCGCCGGGCTGCGGGCGGCGGGGGGCGTTACGCAGGTGGAGCGGGCGCGGGGGTGATGCTGTCCTGGCCCGTGCTTGCCGTCATCCCTGCCCCGTCCCCTCCCGCAAGGGGAGGGGGGGACCATTGATTTTAGGCGTGGGTGCGGACCTTTGCGACATCCGCCGGATCGCTCGGGTTCTGGAGCGGCACGGGGAGCGGTTCACGAGCCGCGTGTTCACCGAAACCGAGCGTGCCCGGGCGGGGCGGCGGACGGAGTCGTTGCGGGCTGCGACCTATGCCAAGCGGTTTGCGGCCAAGGAGGCGTGCGCGAAGGCGCTCGGCACCGGGTTCAGCCGGGGGGTGTTCCATTCGGACATGGGCGTGGTGAATACGCCGGGCGGACGGCCGACGCTGGCGCTGACAGGGGGTGCGCTCGCGCGGCTGCAGGCTATGGTGCCGCCGGGCATGGCCCCGGTCGTGCACCTGACGCTGACCGACGAGCCGCCCTATGCGTTCGCGCAGGTCATGATCGAGGCACGGGCGCTCGCGCTTCCTTGACACGCTGGCGCACATACGGTTGATCGCGGCGGCATCACGCGCACCGGACGCATAGACTTATCATGGCGAAAGCGAAGTCGGGCGGTTTGCTCGAGAACATCAAGACGATCGTCTACGCGCTGCTCATTGCGCTGGGCATCCGCACGGTCGCGTTCGAGCCGTTCAACATCCCTAGCGGGTCCATGATCCCGACCTTGCTGGTGGGCGACTACCTGTTCGTCTCGAAATACAGCTACGGCTACTCGCGCTATTCCATGCCTCTCGGCCTGAACCTGTTCCAGGGGCGTATCTTCGGCCGCCTGCCGGAGCGGGGGGACGTGGCGGTGTTCAAGTTCCCGCGCGACAACCAGACGGACTACATCAAGCGCATCGTTGGCCTGCCCGGTGACCGCATGCAGGTGAAGGGCGGCCAGCTCTACATCAACGGCCTGCTGTGCCCGCGGGTGCCGCTCGGCAACTTCCTGGCCGAGGAGGACGGGCGGTCGACGCTGGCCCAGCGCTACCGGGAGACGCTGCCGAACGGGCGCATCCACGAGTTGCTCAAGATGACGGAAGAGCCGCGGAGCCCCGGCGAGTTCGATGCCAACAACACGCCCGAATACAAGGTTCCTGAGAACCATGTATTCGCCATGGGCGACAACCGGGACAACTCCGTCGATAGCCGGTTCATGACGAGCTATGGTGTGGGGTTCGTGCCGGTGGATAACCTGGTTGGCCGGGCGGAGTTCATCTTCTTCTCGATCGATGCGCGGCGGCCCTGGTACGAGGTGTGGGAGTGGCCGTTCGAGATACGCTGGACGCGCCTGCTGCGCGGCATCGGTTGAGCGGGGCGGAGCCTCTCCGGGCGTCCGAGGCCGAGCGCATCCTCGGGCATGCGTTCACGAACAAGGGGTTACTGGCCGAGGCCTTGACGCATCGCTCGGCCGCGCATGCCGGGCGAACGCATCGGCGCGGCGAGCGGCGGGGCGTGGGCAGCAACGAACGGCTGGAGTTCGTCGGCGACCGGGTGCTGGGCCTGGTCGTGGCCGAGTGGCTGGTGGAGCGCTTCCCGGACGAGCAGGAGGGGGAGTTGGGCCGCCGCTTCGGGCACCTGGTGAGCCGCCCGGTGCTGGCCGGGATCGCGGAGCGGCTGGGGCTCGAGCAGGCACTCTCCATTGCGCCCGGCGAGGCGCGCGCGGGGGTGGGGCAGCTGGCGAACACCCTGGCCGATGCGATGGAGGCAGCGATCGGGGCGCTGTACATGGACGCCGGGCTGGCCGTGGCGCAGCGCTTCGTGCGGCAGGCCTGGGCGACGGCCATGGAGCACCAGGTGGTGCCGCCGAAAGACCCGAAGACGGCGCTGCAGGAATGGCTGATGGCGCGGGGCTTGGCGCTGCCGGTGTATGTGGTGGCCGAAAGCAGCGGGCCGTCGCACTCGCCGGTGTTCACCATCGAGGCGCAGGGCGGCGGCGCCGTGGGGCGCGGTACGGGCGGCACGAAGCGGGAGGCCGAGCGGTTGGCGGCGGCGGATCTGTTGGGGCAATTGGCATGACGCAGCGTTGTGGGTTCGTGGCCATCGTGGGGGCGCCGAACGCGGGCAAGTCCACGCTGCTGAACCGGCTGACGGGCGCCAAGCTCTCGATCGTGAGCCCGAAGGCGCAGACGACGCGGTTTCGGGTGCTCGGCATCCTGATGCGGGGCGAGAGCCAAATCCTGCTGGTGGACACGCCCGGCATCTTCGCGCCCAAGCGCCGGCTGGACCGGGCGATGGTGCGGGCGGCATGGTCGGGCGCCGAGGATGCGGACCTGACCTTGTTGCTGGTGGACGCGAAGGCCGGGGCTACGGAGGCGGTGCGGGGCATTGCGCGCACGCTTGCGGAGCGCGGCAAGCGAACCTGGATCGCGATGAACAAGACGGACCTTGTGCCGGCGCATCAGCTCCTGCCGCTGACGGCGGCGCTGGCTGAGATCCTGCCCGCCGAGGAGGTGTTCATGGTCAGCGCCGGCACGGGCGACGGGCTCGACCGCATGCTGGACCGCATGGAGCATGGCGTGCCGGAGGGGCCGCATTTGTATCCGGACGATGACCTGACGGACCTGCCGGACCGGCTGCTGGCGGCCGAGATCGTGCGGGAGCAGGTGTTCCTGCAGGTGCACGAGGAGGTGCCGTACGCCTGCACCGTGGAAACCGAGACGTTCAAGGAGCGGCCGGACGGCTCGGTGCGGATCGAGGCGACGGTGTATGTCGGGAGGGCCGGGCACAAGGCGATCCTGATCGGGGCCGGGGGGCAGAAGATCCGGGACATCGGGGCGAAGGCGCGGACGCACCTGATGCAGCTGCTGGAGCGGCCGGTGCACCTGTTCCTGAACGGGAAGGAGCGGGCCGGGTGGGACGAGGAGGGGGCCCGGCTGCGGGCGCTGGGCCTCGACGACGTTGAGTGAGCGGGGGGAGTGAGCGTCGAGTGGGAAGGCCCGGCCGTCGTGCTGGATGCGCGGCCCCATAGCGAGGCGGATGCGCTGATCACGGTGATGACGGAGGCGCATGGGGCGCACCGGGGGCTTGCTCGCGGGGGTGCGTCGCGCAAGCAGGCGCATTTGTGGCAGGCGGGCAACCTGGTGCAGGCACGCTGGGTCGCGCGGCTGCAGGACAGCCTGGGCACGGTGTCTGCCGAACTGGTGCATGCGGGGGCCGCGCTCGCGATGGACGATGCGCTGGCGCTGGCCGTCCTGCGGGCTGCCTGCGCGGTGGCCGAGGGTGCGCTGCCGGAGCGGGAGGCGCATCCGATCGTGTTCGGGCAGCTCGTGGGCCTGGTGGCCGGGCTGGGCGAGGACCGGGCGCCGGTGGAGACGCTGGTGCGGTGGGAGGCGCAGCTGCTGGCCGATCTGGGCTATGGGCTGGACCTGCGGAGTTGTGCGGTGACGGCGGAGACGACGGGGCTGCGCCTGGTGTCGCCCAAGAGCGGGCGGGCCGTGTCGACAGCCGGCGCGGGGGCTTGGGCCTCGAGGCTGCTGGCGCTGCCCGGGTTCCTGGTGGACGAGGGGGCGGGTGCGGGCGGGGGCGGTGCCGCGGACTGGCGGGACGGGCTGGCGGTGACGGGGCGTTTTCTCGCGCGGGACGTGTTCGGGCTCCAGCACAAGGGGCTGCCGGCGGCGCGGTTGCTGCTGGCGGACCGGGTGGAGGGGATGGTTTCGCCATGAAGCGCCCCCTGCATTACAAGAGCGTCGTCATCGCGAGCCGAAGGCGTGGCAACCCAGGAGCCCACTGGACTGCTCCTTGCGGCCCCTGGATCGCCGCACTTGGCTTGCGATGACGGATTTCAGCTGTCGGTCCGCGCTGTCGTGGAGCCGTGACGAGGAACACGAATGCCTGACGACCTGACCGGGACCTTGCAGGACGTGGACCTGCGGGAGGCGCTGAGCGAGCGCTACCTCGCCTATGCCATGTCCACCATCATGTCGCGCAGCCTGCCGGACGTGCGGGACGGTCTGAAGCCGGTGCATCGGCGTCTCGTGTATGCCATGCAGCAGCTGCGGCTCGACCCGGCGGCGGGTTTCAAGAAATGCGCGCGCGTGGTCGGTGACGTGATGGGCAAGTTCCATCCTCATGGCGACAGCTCGATCTACGACGCGCTGGTGCGGCTCGCGCAGGATTTCGCGGCGCGCTACCCGCTGGTCGAGGGCCAGGGCAATTTCGGCAACATCGACGGCGATAACCCGGCCGCCATGCGCTACACCGAGGCGCGGCTGACGGAGGTGGCGCAGGCGCTGCTGGCCGGGATCGACGAGGATTCGGTCGATTTCCGGCCTACCTACGACGGCGTGGAGAACGAGCCCGGCGTGCTGCCGGGCGGGTTCCCGAACCTGCTGGCGAACGGGGCGGCTGGCATCGCGGTGGGCATGGCCACCAGCATCCCGCCACACAACGTGGGCGAGGTGTGCGCGGCGGCGCTGCACCTGATCGAGAACCCGGGTGCGGACACGGAGGCGCTGCTGGCGTTGATGCCGGGGCCGGACTTCCCCACGGGCGGGTCGTTGATGGAGGACAGGGCGAGCCTGCTGGAGGCCTACCGCACCGGGCGCGGTGGATTCCGGCTGCGGGCGAAGTGGGAGGTGGAGCGCGGGCGGCTCGGGATGTGGCAGGTCGTCGTCACCGAAATCCCCTACCAGGTGCAGAAGAACAAGCTGGTGGAGCAGATCGCGGCTTTGCTCGAGGAGAAGAAGCTCCCCTTCCTGGGCGACGTGCGGGACGAAAGTGCTGAGACGGTGCGGCTGGTGCTCGAGCCGAAGTCGCGCACGGTGGAGCCCGAGGTGCTGATGGAAACGCTGTTCCGGGCGACGATGCTCGAGACGCGGTTTCCGTTGAACATGAACGTGCTGACCGCCGACCGGACGCCGCGGGTCCTTGGGCTGAAGGCGGTGCTGCAGGCCTGGCTCGACCATCGGCACGAGGTGCTGGTGCGGCGGACGAACTTCCGCGCGGCGGCGATCGAGCGGCGGCTCGAAGTGCTGGACGGCTACCTGAAGGTGTTCCTGAACCTCGACGAGGTGATCCGCATCATCCGCGAGGAGGACCACGCGAAGCCGGCGCTGATGGCGGCGTTCACGCTGAGCGACGTGCAGGCCGAGGCGATCCTGAACATGCGGCTTCGGAGCCTGCGGCGGCTCGAGGAGATCGAAATCCGGCGCGAGCACAAGGCGCTGGAGAAGGAGCGCAAGGACATCGCGGCGCTTCTGCAGGATGACCGGCTGCGGTGGAGGCGGATCGGCGAGGAGGTCGCGGCAACCGGGGCGAAGTTCGGGAGCGGGGCGCTGGGGGATCGGCGAACCATCATCGGGGCGGCGCCGAGCGCGGTGGAGGTGAACGAGGACCACCTCGTGGAGCGCGAGCCGATCACGGTGGTGCTTTCGGAGAAGGGCTGGATCCGGGCGGTGCGGGGGCATTTGGCGGATGGTGGCGAGCTGAAGTTCAAGGATGGGGACGGGCTGGCCCTGATGGTGCCGTGCCAGACGACGGACCGGCTGTGCCTCGTGGCGACAGGAGGCCGGGCGCACACGCTTCGGGCCGGCGACCTGCCACGGGGCCGGGGCGACGGCCAGGCGATGCGTCTCGTGGCCGACCTGGCGCCGGACGACGAGGTGGCGGCGCTGTTCGTCTGGCGCGAGGCCGGGCGATGGCTCGTGGCCAACACCGAGGGCCGCGGCTTCGTGGTGGAGGGGGCGGACCTGCTGGCCGAGAAGCGCACCGGCAAGCAGGTCATGAACCTCAAGCCCGGCGAGCGCGTGCTCCGCTGCGTGCCCGCCGTGGGCGATCATGTGGCGGTGGTGGGGACCAACCGGAAGTTGCTGGTGTTCCCGCTCGACCAGGTGCCGGCGCTGGTTCGAGGGGCCGGGGTGCAGTTGCAGAAGTACAAGGACGGCAAGCTTTCGGACGTGAAGGTGTTTTCCCTGGCCGACGGGCTGACGTGGCGGTTGGGCGACCGAACGCGGACGGAGGCGGCGAAGGATTGGGTAGGCTCGCGGGCGCAGGCGGGGCGGATGCCGCCGAACGGGTTTCCGAAGGATAACCGGTTCGGTTGAGCTCGATCGACAGCGCCTAGGCTCGGGTGCGCAGGGCGAGGGCGGCGGAACGGGTTTGCCTGCCGCGCGTGTAGCCTGCCGCTGGCGGACTTGCCGCGCGGGCGACGAGGGTGAGCACCTCGGTCTGGACGGCGATGGCCCGGGCGAGGTGGGCGTGGGTGCGTTCGGCCAGGCGCAGGAGGGCGGCGGCTTGGTCGGGCGTGGGTGGGTCGCTTGCCATGGCGGCGAGCGCGGCCTGCTTCTCGGCCAGAAGGGCGGGGAGGGTGCTGGTGTCGCTTGCCGCGAGTGCTGCGTTCTCGGCCTGGATTGCCGCGACGAGGCGTTCGGCGGGGGTCATTGTGCTCTTCCTTCACGGTCCGCGCTGGTGGCCACCCCTCCCCCGGCCCCTCCCGCAAGGGGAGGGGGGAACGAACGCGCCTCTTGAGCCCTGAGAAGCTGGTCCATGATCGGCTTCGCGAGGCCCAGGCCGCCGTGTTTGGCCATTTGCTTGCCGAGTGCTTCCGTCAGCATTGGTTTCCAGGCGGCTTCGGCCTGGCCGCCGCCGAAGGGGCCCTTGCTGGTGTCGACCGTGTCGAGCATCGGCGCGAGGAGCTGGCCGATGGCCATGGCCTCGAATTTCTGCGCGGCTTCGGTGATGCGGCTGCGCTGCTGAGCGGACAAGGTGCTGCCCAAAGCGCTCGTTGCCGGCGCGATCATCGGACCACCAGGTCGGCCTGCAGGGCGCCGGCGGCCTTGATGGATTGCAGGATGCTGATCATGTCGCGCGGGCCGACGCCCAGGGCGTTGAGGCTGGCCACCAGGTCCCGCAGCGTCACGCCGCCGGGGAGGATGCCGAGGCGGCGGTCGGATTGCGTGTCCACCTGGATGTTGGTGCGTGGGGTGATGACGGTCTGGCCGCCGGAGAGCGGTTCGGGCTGGCTCACCTGCGGCGTTTCCGTCACGCGGATGGTGAGGTTGCCCTGCGCGATGGCGACGGTGCTGATGCGGACGTTGGCGCCCATGACGATGGTGCCGCTCGCTTCGTCGATGACGACGGTGGCTTGCGTGTCGGGCTCGATGCGGAGCGGCTCGATGCGGGCGAGCACCTCCAGCGGGTCCCGCCCGGTGAGTGCGATGCTGACGGTGCGCGGGTCGCTCGCGCGGGCGCCGCCGCCGATGGCGCGGTTGATGGCCTCGGCCATGCGCCGGGCGGTGGTGAGGTCCGGGTTGCGGAGGCCGAGGCGGAGGGCCTGCTTGGCGCCGAGGGCGAACGGCACTTCCCGCTCCACCGTGGCGCCGTTGGCGATGCGGCCGGAGGTGGGCACGCCGCGGGTGACGCTGGCGCCCTGGCCGCGGGCGGCGATGGCGCCGGTGGCGAGCGTGCCCTGGCTGACGGCATACACCTCGCCATCCGCGGCGAGCAGGGGCGTGACCAGCAGGGTGCCGCCCGTGAGGTCCTTCGCGTCCCCGAGGGCGCTGACGGCCACGTCGATGCGGCTGCCGCTGCGGGCGAAGGCGGGGAGGTTGGCGGTGACCATGACGGCGGCGACGTTCTTGGTTTGCAGCCGGGCCTCCTGGTCCCGTGTGTTCACGCCCAGGCGCTCGAGCATGCCGATGAGCGACTGGCGGGTGAAGACGGCGCTGT
The DNA here is from genome assembly GCA_038229135.1 of Acetobacterales bacterium. Lineage (GTDB taxonomy): Bacteria > Pseudomonadota > Alphaproteobacteria > Acetobacterales > Acetobacteraceae > JBBROS01. Next base: position 17,948 of record JBBROS010000018.1, on the reverse strand, counting down.
CCAGCCGGTCCCCGGTGCCGTTGAGGCCGACGACGAGGCCGTAGCCGACGAGTTGGTTGTCGCGGATGCCCTCCACGTCGGCGATGTCCTTGATGCGGACGTCGCCCTTGGCGGGGGTGGCGAGGAGGATGGCGGCGAGCAGGGCTTTGCCGATCATTAACATGGGAGTGCGCATGGTCATGGGCGGGTAAGGGCAAGGTACGTGCCAGGCCGCGAAGGCTGGAAGTGCTGGGTTTGGCTGGACAGGGCGCTGGGCAGGATGTGCCGGGCGGCAGGAGAGGAGGGGCAATGGAGCCGATAGCGGGGGTGGGGCGAGGCACGATTGCAGGCATGCGGCCGGCGCGGGGCCGGACCGGGTTCGCCCGGGTGCTGGAGGCGGAGCAGGGGGAGAGTGCAGCCGCCCCGGCGCCGGTGCAGGCCGTCGGGCTGCCGCTGCTGCTGGCCGTGCAGGAGCGGGACGGGGACGCGCAGGACGGGGCGGCCCGGCGGCACGGTTCGCAAATGATGGACGCCTTGGCCGCGCTGCAGCGGGCGCTGTTGGGCGAGGGCGGGGGGGCCGAACTGCAGAGGCTGGCGTCCCTCGCGCGTGCGGCGCCGCCCGCGTCCGACCCGGCGCTGGCTGCGGTGCAACGGGCTGTGCTGGTGCGGGCGGCAGTGGAGTTGGCCCGTGGCCGCGCGTGACGCAACGAGCGTTTCCGGCCCTGACCGGAGTGGGGATGCGGGTGCAGGCCGGCCACGAGGCGGCGGAGCTGGTCGCCCGGGCGATCGGGGACGGATTGCGTTCAAGCCGCAGCCGATCATGGATGAGGCGGAGACCCGGGCGATGTGCAACCGGTTCGGGCCGGGGTTGGATGCAGCCTGGGGTGGGCTTGCGGAGGTGCCTAGTCCTGCGGCCGGGTGGGCGAACGCGACATTGCGGAGACACTTGCGTATATTCATCGCCACGGGCCCAACACGGGCTTGGCGGCACGAAGTTGCATGGATATAAGCCCGCCACAATCACCAGATGGTGAGCGCCCCGAGTGGTGCAGCGCGCAGCCCGGGCTGGCGCCGTCCGGGGCGACAGTGAGGGGTCGCCGCCAATGATGATCACCCTGCCGCACGACTACCGGCCGTCCGACGCCGACGACTTCATGAACCCGATCCAGGTGGAATATTTCCGCCAGAAGCTGCTGCGCTGGCGGGCCGAGCTGCTGCGGGATGCGGATGGCACGCTTGCGAGCCTGAGCGAGGGGGGGATCCACGAGGCGGACATCACGGACCGTGCGAGCGTGGAGACGGACCGGGCGCTCGAGCTGCGCACGCGGGACCGGGCGCGCAAGCTGATCAGCAAGATCGATCAGGCGCTTGCCCGGATCGAGGCTGGGACTTATGGCTGGTGCGAGGACACGGACGAGCCGATCAGCCTCAAGCGGCTCGAGGCGCGGCCGATCGCGACGATGTCGCTCGAGGCCCAGGAGCGGCATGAGCGTATGGAGCGGGTTCACAGGGACGACTGAAGCCACCGGGTTTCGCCTGCAGAGCAGTCCTCGAGACCGCTTCATCACGAGCCGCAGGATCGGCGATCCCGCGGCCCTACAGGACAGCCCCGCCCGCCCCTGGATCGCCACGGCTCGCTCGCGATGACTTAGCTGGGGTCGCCTGGCGCACCTGGGCTTGCCTAGCGCAGCAGTTTCCGCCATACGCGGCGCGCCTGGCGAGGTCGCCGGGTAATTCACACGCGGGGCGCCTTCCTCCTGGACCCGTCCAGGATACCGGTGCCGCAGGGCCTGGCCCCGCGGAGGATCAACCGGAACCTAGGAAAGGTGACGCCCCATGGCGATGCCAGATTTCACGTTGCGCCAGCTGCTCGAAGCCGGCGTCCATTTCGGCCACCACACGCGGCGGTGGAACCCGCGCATGGAGCCGTTCATCTTCGGCATCCGCAACCAGGTCCACATCATCGACCTGCAGCAGACCGTGCCGATGCTCGACCGGGCGCTGCGGGCGGTGCGGGACATCACGGCGGCCGGTGGCCGCGTGCTGTTCGTGGGCACAAAGCGCGCGGCGGCGGAGTATGTGGCCGAGAGCGCAAAGCGCTGTGGCCAGTATTACGTGAACCATCGCTGGCTGGGCGGCATGCTCACCAACTGGAAGACGATTACGGGCAGCATCAAGCGCCTGCGCCAGATCGAAGAGATGCTGGCCGGCGACACGCAGGGCCTGACGAAGAAGGAGGTGCTCGACATCACGCGCGACCAGGAGAAGCTGGAGCGTGCGTTGGGCGGCATCAAGGATATGGGCGGCCTGCCGGACGTGCTGTTCATCATCGACACGAACAAGGAGAAGTTGGCGGTCGAGGAGGCGACGAAGCTTGGCATCCCCGTGATTGCCGTGCTCGACAGCAACTCGGATCCCTCGGGGGTGACCTTCCCGATCCCTGGGAACGACGACGCGATCCGCGCCATCACGCTCTACTGCGACCTGATCGCGGGTGCGGTGCTCGATGGCATCAGCGCCGAGATGGTGGCCTCGGGCCGCGACCTGGGGGCGGCCGAGGAGCTGCCGATGCAGGCCATGCCGGAGCCGGAGCCGGTGATCGAGGCTGCGCCGCTGACGATGGCGGCCGTGGACGAGGTGCCTGCGCTGGCGGCCGAGATGGCAGCCGAGCCGGAGCCGGAGCCGGCGACCGAACAGGCCCCGGCCTGAGCAGGAGACGCGACGATGGCTGAGATAACGGCGGCGTTGGTCAAGGATCTTCGCGAGAAGACCGGGGCCGGCATGATGGACTGCAAGAAGGCGTTGACCGAGACGGGTGGCGACCTCGAGGGCGCGATCGACTGGCTCCGCAAGAAGGGCCTTTCGGCGGCGGCCAAGAAGAGCGGGCGGGTCGCGGCCGAGGGGCTCGTGGGTGTAGCGAGCGCCGCGAACAAGGCCGCGATGGTCGAGGTGAACGCCGAGACCGACTTCGTGGCACGCAACGAGGCGTTCCAGGCGCTCGTCGAGGGCGTGGCCAAGGTGGCGCTCGAGGTCGGCGAGGACGTGGAGGCCATCAAGTCGGCGCCTTACCCGGGCTCGGGCCGTACGGTGGGCGACGAGATCACGCACCTGATCGCCACGATCGGCGAGAACATGAGCCTGCGCCGGGCGCGGGTGCTGCACGTGTCGCAGGGGGCGGTGGCCACCTACGTGCACAACGCGCTCAAGCCCGGTCTGGGCAAGATCGGCGTGCTGGTGGCGCTCGAGGGTCCGAGCGAGATCGACGTGCTCGAGGTGTTGGGCCGCCAGGTCGGCATGCACGTGGCCGCAACCCGGCCCGAGGCGCTCGACACGGACGCGGTGGACCCTGCGGCGCTGGAGCGCGAGCGCACGGTTCTGAGCGAGCAGGCGCGCGCCTCCGGCAAGCCCGAAGCCATCATCGAGAAGATGGTCGATGGCCGCATCCGGAAGTATTACGAGGAGGTGGTTCTGCTGGAGCAGGTGTGGGTGCATGACGGCGAGAGCCGGGTGCGTGCCGTGGTGAAGAAGGCGGGCAGCACGCTGTCCGGCTTCGCACGGTTCCAGCTTGGCGAAGGCATCGAGAAGCAGGCGGGCGACTTCGCGGCCGAGGTGGCTGCCGCGGCCGGCGTCCCTCCCGCCGTCTAAGGTCGGCGTCGTCCAGATTGGGCGGGGGGCAGTTCGCTGCCCTCCGCTTGTTTGGCGCGGCGTGAGCGCCTAGGTTGCCGCCGCGCGACGACCCCGACCCCCGAAAGGACTCCATGGCCCTGCCGCCGTACAAACGCGTTCTCCTCAAGGTGTCGGGGGAGGCGTTGATGGGGCGCCGGGAGTTCGGGCTCGACACCGAGACGCTGAGCCGCATCGCGCGCGACGTTGGGGACGTGGTGGCGACCGGCACGCAGGTTTGCCTCGTGGTGGGTGGCGGCAACATCTTCCGCGGCATTTCGGGTGCGGCCGGCGGCATGGACCGGGCGCAGGCCGACTACATGGGCATGCTGGCCACGGTGATGAACGCGCTGGGCCTGCAGAGCGTGCTGGAGCGCCGGGGCGTGCCGACGCGGGTGCAGTCCGCGATCCCGATGAGCAGCGTGTGCGAGCCCTACATCCGCCGGCGCGCAGAACGGCACATGGAGAAGGGCCGCGTGGTGATCTTCGCCGCCGGCACGGGCAACCCGTTCTTCACGACCGACACGGCGGCGGCATTGCGCGCTGCCGAGATGAATTGCGACCTGCTGCTGAAGGGCACGCAGGTGGACGGGGTGTATTCGGCGGACCCGCGGCGGGTGCCGGACGCGGTCCGATATGACGAGCTCACCTACCTCGAGGTGCTGGCGCGGGACCTGCAGGTGATGGACGCAGCCGCCATCAGCGTGGCGCGGGAGAACGGGCTGCCGATCGTTGTGTTCAACATCCATGCAACCGGGGCCTTCGCGCAGGTGTTGCGCGGCGAGGGCGCGTTCACGCGGATCATCGAGGCGGCTTGAGGACGGGCGGGACGAGGCGGCGCTTGAAGCGCGGGCCGGTTTGGACGATTGATTTCCGGACGAGAGCTTTGAGGGAGAGACGATGCCTGCCGACCTGGATGCGCTGAAGCAGGACCTGACCCGGCGCATGGACGGCGCGCTGGAGACGCTGCGCCGTGATTTCGGTGGCCTGCGCACCGGGCGTGCCAGCCCGGCGCTGCTGGAGCCGGTGAAGGTGGAGGCGTATGGCACCGAGGTGCCCATCACGCAGGTGGGCACGATCGGCGTGCCGGAGCCTCGGATGATCACGGTCCAGGTGTGGGACCGGACGCTGGTGGGTGCGGTGGAGCGGGCCATCCGCGACAGCGGGCTGGGGCTGAACCCAGGGTCGGACGGCCAGGTGGTGCGCGTGCCCATCCCGCAATTGACGGCCGAGCGCCGGGGCGAGCTGGCCAAGGCGGCGGGGCGCTACGCCGAGGGTGCCCGCGTGGCCATTCGCGGGGTGCGCCGGGACGGGATGGACCAGATCAAGACGTTCGAGAAGAAGGGCGAGATCGGCGAGGACGACTTGAAGGATTGGTCCGACGCGGTGCAGAAGCTGACCGACGGCTACATCAAGCGCATCGACGAGTCGCTGACCGACAAGGACAAGGAAATTCGGCAGGTCTGATGCCATGTCCGTGATGAAGCCCGAACTGCCGGCCCGGTCCACGATCGCCAACGCGACGGGCACGCTGCCATGCGCGCCCCGGCACGTGGCGGTGATCATGGACGGCAACGGGCGGTGGGCCTCGGCGCGCGGGCTGCCGCGGGTGGCGGGGCACCGGGCCGGCGCAATGGCGGTGCGGCGCACGATCGAGGCGGCGGTGGCGGCGGGTGTCGAGTGGCTGACGCTGTATGCGTTCAGCAGCGAGAACTGGCGCCGCCCGGCCGATGAGGTGCTCGACCTTACGGGGCTGCTGCGGCACTACATCCGGCAGGAATTGGCCGAGATCGCACGTGAGGGGGTTCGGGTCCGGATCATAGGCGACCGCGAGCGGTTCGACGCCGATACGCGGGCCGAGCTGGACCGCGCCGAGGCGACCACTTCCGGCAACACGCGGCTGAACCTGAACGTGGCGCTGAGCTATGGCGCGCGGGACGAGATCGTGGCGGCCGCGCGGGCCCTGGCCGCCGCGGCTGCACGGGGCGAGGTGGACCTGGCGCGGGTGGGCGAGGCGGGGTTCGAGCGGTATCTTGCCACGGCGGGCATGCCGGACCCGGACCTGGTGATCCGGACAAGCGGGGAGCGGCGGCTGTCGAACTTCCTGCTGTGGCAGTCGGCCTACTCGGAGCTCGTGTTCCTGGACGTGCTGTGGCCGGATTTCGACCAGCGGCAGTTTGATGCGGCGCTGGCCGAGTATGCGACGCGCGAGCGGCGCTTCGGTGCCCGCGCTGGCTGATGCGGTGCCGAAAGCCGGCGCGAGCGGCCGCTGGGCAGACCTGCGGCAGCGCGCAGTCTCGGCTGCGCTGCTGGCGCCGGCGACGCTGTTCTGCATCTGGTGGGGTGGTGCTGCCTGGGCGGCGCTGGTGATGGCTGCGGCGGCCGGGCTCGGGTGGGAGTGGGCGACGATGTGCGGCGCGGCGCCGGCGCGGGTCGTGCAGGGCGCGCTTGTGCCGGGTGGCTTGGTGGCGGCGGCGCTCGTCGCGCTCCTCGCCGGGTCGGTGCCGGCCTTGGCCATGTTGGCGCTTGCGGCCGCGCTCATGCGCGTGGCCGGGGGCTCCTGGGCGCTTCTGGCCGGGCTGCCCTACGTGGGGGTGCCGCTGGTGGCGCTCGTGTGGCTGCGGGGCGCGGAGGCCGGGGGGTGGCCGGCGCTGCTGGTATTGATGCTGGTGGTGTGGGCCAGCGACATCGGGGCGTATGCGGCGGGGCGGGTGTTCGGAGGGCGCAAGCTGGCGCCGCGGATCTCGCCGGGCAAGACGTGGTCGGGCGCCGTGGGGGGGCTCGTGGCTGCGGTGGTGGTCGGGCTGCTCGCGGCGCGGGTGGCGGGGCCGGTCGCCGCGGTGGCGGGCGGGCTGATCGGCGTGATGGCGCAGGCGGGCGACCTGCTGGAGAGTTGGGTAAAGCGCCGGTTCGGCGTGAAGGATTCGGGCTGGCTGATCCCGGGCCATGGCGGCCTGCTGGACCGGTTGGATGGATTGCTTGCGGCCGCTCCGGTGGCAGCAGGGATTGCGGCCGTGTTGGGCCGGGAGGGTGTGCCTTGGGGATGAGAACGGTCACGGTGCTGGGCAGCACGGGCAGCGTGGGCACGAGCACGGTGGACCTGCTGGCCGCAAATCCGGAGCGCTACCGGGTGCACGCGCTGGCGGGGGGCCGCAACGCGGCGCTGCTGGCGGAGCAGGCGCGCAGGCTCGGGGCGGCCGTCGCCGTCATCGCCGACCTGGCGGCGCTGCCGGCGCTCGAGGCGGCGCTGGCCGGCAGCGGCATCGTTTGCGCGGGCGGGGACCAGGCGGTGGTCCAGGCGGCCAGCGAGCGGGTGGACTGGACCATGGCGGCCATCACGGGGGCGGCGGGCCTGCCCTCCACGCTGGCGGCCATCCAGGGCGGGGGCGCGGTGGCGCTGGCCAACAAGGAGGCGCTGGTGTGCGCCGGGGCCGTGATGCTGCGGGCGGTGCGCGCGGCCGGGGCCACGCTGTTGCCGGTCGACTCCGAGCACAACGCCATCTTCCAGGCCATGGCCGAGGGCAACCGGGGGGCGGTGGAGCGGATCGTGCTGACGGCGAGCGGTGGGCCGTTTCGCACGTCGAGCCTCGAGGAGATGTCGAGGGCGACGCCCGAGGCGGCGCTGCGCCATCCGGTGTGGTCGATGGGCGCCAAGATCAGCATCGACAGCGCCACCATGTTCAACAAGGGGCTCGAGCTGATCGAGGCGGCACGGCTGTTCGACCTCGAGGAGGACCGGATCGACGTGCTGGTGCATCCGCAATCGGCGGTTCACGGCATCGTGCACTGGCAGGACGGGAGCATGCTGGCGCAGCTGGGCTCTGCAGACATGCGCATCCCCATCGCGCATGCGCTGGCGTGGCCGGGGCGGATTCGGACGGATGTGAAGCGGCTGGACCTGGCGGCGATGGGTCAGCTGACCTTCTTCCCGCCCGACCCGGTGCGGTTCCCGGCGCTCCGGCTCGCGCGGGCGGCGCTGCGGGCGGGCGGTGGGGCGCCCACCATATTGTCGGCGGCCAACGAGGTGGCGGTGGAGGCGTTCCTCGGGCGGCGGCTGGGGTTCACCGGCATCGCGGAGCTGGTCGAGCGCGTGCTGGACCGGATGGGCACGCCCGGGGCCGACACGCTGGAGGCGGTGGTGGGGCTGGATGCCGAGGCGAGGCGTGTGGCGCACGGCATGGCTGGCGCGCTGGCGGCGTAAGCGCAACAATCTCTTGCGGACAAGGCCCTTACGCCGTCTGGCACTCCTGGGCTAAGGTGGGCCATGAGCCATCTGATCGATATTTTGCGCAACGGGGCGGCGTTCGTCGTCGTCCTCGGGATACTCGTGTTCGTGCACGAGCTTGGCCACTATTTAGCGGCACGGTGGCGCGGCGTGCATGTGGAGGCGTTCTCCATCGGGTTCGGCCCGACCATCGTAAGCTGGCGGGACCGGTTGGGCACGGTGTGGAAGCTGAGCTGGCTGCCGCTGGGCGGCTATGTGAAGCTGCACGGGCAGGAGCGGCCCGAGGATGTCTCGCCCGAGGTACGGGCGAGTTGGATTCCGGGGCGGACGTTCCAGGAGAAATCCGTGCTGTCGCGGGCCATCGTCGTGGGGGCGGGGCCGGTGGCCAACTTCCTGCTGACGATCGTGCTGTTCGCCGGGCTGTTCGTGGCCATCGGGCGGCCGGTGCCGGTGCCGGTGCTGGGTGAGGTCACGGCGGATGGCGCAGCGTCGGCAGCGGGACTGCAGGCGGGTGACCGAGTGAAGTCGATCGGGGGCACGGCAGTGTCGCGCTTCGACGAGCTACAGAAGATCGTCGTGGCGAGCGCCGGGCGAACGCTGGACTTCGTGCTCGAGCGGGACGGGGCGACGTTGACGAAGGCCGTGACGATAGGAACACGGCCTGGCGGAGGCGAGCGGGCCGGGCTGCTGGGCGTTCGGGGCGGCACGGTGGAGTTCGTCTCCGAAGACCCGCTTCGGTCCGTCTGGGCCGGGTTCACGCAGACCTGGGACGTGACGGTGACGACGCTCGAGGGCCTGGGCCAGATGCTGTCGGGCAAGCGGACGACGGACGAGCTGAGCGGCCCGCTGGGGATTGCGAAGATGTCGGGCCAGGTTGCGCAACTGGGGCTCTCCAGCTTCATCAGCTTCATCGCAATCCTGTCCGTCAATCTGGGGCTGATCAACCTGTTCCCGATCCCGGTGCTGGATGGTGGGCACCTGATGTTCTACCTCGCCGAAGCGGTGCGCGGTCGGCCGTTGCCGCCGCGGGTCCAGGAGTATGGCTTCCGCGCCGGCTTCGCGATGCTGGCCGGTCTGTTCGTGTTCGCCACGTGGAACGACGTGAAGGGCTACACGCTGTTCCGCTGGGTTGCCGGCCTGATTGGCTGAACGAAGCGTCCGGGTCTGCCGTGGTTTGGCATCGCGGGCTTGGCGGATGGGTTGGTGGCGTCTAGAAGCGCGCGAGGAACGGCCGTCGTGAGGCGGTCGGCCTGGAACCGGCCCAAGTGATCTGAGGGGGACCGCCTGTTGCATCGAACGCGCGCCGTATTGCTGGCCACTGCCGGCCTCCTGGCTATCCTGCCGATGCATGCCCCGGCGAATGCTCAGGCGCAGGACGGGCGGGTTCGCCAGCGCGCGGCCCAGCGTCAGCGGCCGGCTCCTGTGCCGGGCGGCGCGGTTGCGGCCGTGCGGATCGAGGGCAACCAGCGGATCGAGGAGAACACGATCCGCTCCTACATGCTCGTCCAGCCCGGCGACTCGTTCGACCCTGAGCGGATCGACCGCAGCCTGAAGACGCTGTTCGCGACCGGCCTTTTCCAGGACGTGCAAATCGTTCGGGACGGCGGCGGGCTGCTGGTGAAGGTGGTCGAGAACCCGATCGTCAACCGGATCGCGTTCGAGGGGAACCGCAAGCTGAACGACGAGCAGCTGCGCGGCGAGCTGCAGCTGCGACCGCGCGCAGTGTTCACGCCGCAGTTGGCGGCGGCCGACCGGCAGCGCATCCTAGACAAGTATTCCAAGGGCGGCCGATTCGCGGCGGCGGTGGAGCCGAAGGTGATCCGGCTCGACCAGAACCGGGTCGACGTGGTGTTCGAGGTCAACGAGGGCGACACGACGCTCGTCAGCCGGATTGCGGTGGTCGGCAATCGCGCCTTCAGCGAAAATCGCCTACGCGAAGTGATCGCGACGCGGGAGCAGGCCTTCTACCGGCTGCTCTCGACTTCGGACCAGTATGACCCCGAGCGTATCAACTACGACAAGGAGCTGCTGCGGCGCTTTTACCTGAAAAACGGCTACGCCGATTTCGAAGTGAAGGACGCGACGGCCGAGCTTTCGCCCGACCGGCGGGCGTTCTTCGTCACGTTCACGGTGGTCGAGGGCGAGCGCTACAACGTCGGTGCCGTGCGGGTGGACAGCAAGCTGCGCAACCTCAGCAGCGACGAGCTGCGGCCGTTGGTGCCGATCGACAGCGGCGACACGTATGACGGCGACGCGGTGGAGAAGACGACGCAGACGCTGCAGGACACCATCCAGTCGCGCGGCTACGCCTTCGTCGACGTGAAGCCGCAGATTGCACGAGACAAGGCGAAGAAGACGGTCGACCTCGTGTTCGAGGTGGGCGAGGGGCCGCGCGTCTATGTCGAGCGGATCGACATTGTGGGGAACACGCGGACCAAGGACAAGGTGATCCGGCGCGAGTTCCGGCTGGCAGAGGGCGACGCGTTCAACGCGGCGACGGTGCGGAGGTCTCGGCAGCGGCTGCAGGATTTGGGCTACTTCACGAGTGTCGTGGTGCAGCCGTCGCAGGGCTCGGCGCCGGACCGGGCGGTGTTGACGGCGAACATCGAGGAGAAGGCGACGGGCGAGCTGACGCTCGGCGGCGGCTACTCGACGGACGCAGGCGCCCTGGTGCAAGCGGGCCTACGGGAGCGGAACCTGGTCGGCACCGGCATCGACGCCTCGATCAACGGCACGCTGGCGCAGAAGCGGAGCCAGGTGGACCTTTCGGTCACGGACCCGTACTTCCTCGACCGCAACCTGGTGGCGGGCTTCGACCTGTTCCATGTTCGGAACAACAATCAGGACATCGCGGCCTATAACGAGCGGCGGACCGGTGGGGCGCTGCGGGTGGGCTACGAATTCAACGAGCACCTGCGCCAGGCCTGGACGTATTCGATCGTGGACCGCAACGTGTATAATGTGCAGCCCGGTGCCTCCATCTACATTCAGAACCAGGCGGGCACCTCGCTGCTTTCGCAGATCGGGCAGACGCTGGCGCTCGATTACCGCGATAGCCGGACGGACCCGCGAGAGGGCTGGCAGATCCGGCTCGGGACGGACCTGGCGGGGCTCGGCGGTACGGCGCGCTACCTGCGGACCAAGGTGGACGGGGTGTATTTCATCCCGCTCGAGCGCTTCACCGGTGATTCGGAATGGAATATCGCACTGTCCGGCAGCGTGGGCTACCTCGCGCAGCTCGGGAAGGAAGAGAAGATCATCGACCGCTTCTTCCTGGGCGGCGACAATTTGCGCGGGTTCCAGTCGGGCGGCGCCGGGCCGCATGCGATCGGGGCGAACTCGGTCGACTCGATCGGCGGGCGGTTCCTCTACACGCAATCGACCGAGCTGCGCTTCCCGCTGCCGATCTCGGCGGATCTGGGCCTCTCGGGCCGCGCCTTCGTGGACATCGGCGCGCTGAGCCAGGTGAGCAAGGTCAGCGGGCCTGCGGGCGTGGGCACGACGCTGGTGGATAACGGGTCCCCGCGGGTGGGTGCGGGCGTGGGTGTTTCGTGGAAGACGCCGTTCGGGTTGATCAACATCGACATCGCGCAGGCGGTGGTGAAGAAGAAGTTCGACCAGACGCAGTTCTTCCGGTTTGGTTTCGGCACGAGGTTCTGATTTGTATATAGCACGTATCTTCCGCTCGGCCGCACTCGCTACCGGCGTCCTGGTCGGGCTCACGCCCGTGGGCGCCGCCTGGGCACAGGGGCAGAACCCGGGCTTTTTCATTCCACCCCAGGGCGGAGGCAGTGGCGGCGGCGGGACGCAGCCCGCGCGTCCGCCGGTCACGACCCGGCCCGTGAGTCCCCCGCCGCGCGCACCCTCGAGCATCGTGCAGCCGCCTGCACCGTCGCAGCAGGAGCCGGAGCCGCCGCCGATCCAAGTGCAGCTCCCGCCCGTGCCGGACCTGCCGGCGCTGCCGCGGACCTCGGGGCCACCGGCTGCCGTAATCGGCGTGCTGGGCATCCCGGACATCATGCGGGCCTCCACGGCGGCACAGCAGATCGAGAAGACGATCGGCGAGCGGCGGGAGAAGCTGAACGAGGATGCGCAGAAGGAGCAGGGCACCTGGCGCGACCTGCAACAATCGTTGACGAGCCAGCGGGCGAACCTCTCGGCGGACGTGATCCGCACGCGGGAGCGGGAGCTGCAGGACCGGATCACGAACGCGCAGAAGCAGTTCCGTGACCGCAACAGGATCATCCAGGAATCGGGGCAGTACGGCCTCGCCCAGATCGAGCGGATGCTGATCGCCGTGATCCGCCAGGTGGCCGAGAGCCGGGGTATGAACCTCGTGCTGCACCGGGCGCAGGTGGCACTGAACGTCAACGAATTCGACGTGACGGAGCCTGTGGTGGAGCAGCTCAACAAAATGCTGCCGGTGGTGCAACTGCCCCCCGAAGGCGTGTCGCCGGCCAATTTCACCCCCGTCGCCGCGCCGGCCCCGGCCGTGACGCCGGCGGCCACGCCAGCACCAGCACCAGCACCGGCACCGGCACCGGCGGCAGGCCCGGCCCGGCCCGCGGCTCCGGCACCTGCCCCTGCACCGCCTGCTCCTGCCGCGCCCGCTCCGGCACCTGCCGGGCCCCGCCGCTGACGGGCCTGCGGTGAGCGACGCGACGGGGGCGGGCGACGGGCGCTTCTTCCCACGCACCGGCCCGCATGCGCTCGCCGTTGTGGCCGAGGCGGCGCGGGCCAGCGTCCAGGGCACGAGCGGCCCGCTGACGGGCGTGGCCCCGCTGCAGACGGCGGGGCCGCACCAGGTCAGCTTTCTCGACAATCGGAAATACATCGACATGCTGGCCGGCACGAAGGCCGGCGCCGTGATCGTCCACCCGGACTTCGTGGCGCGGGTGCCCGAGGGCACGGCGGCGCTCGTGACGCCGGAGCCTTACCCGGCCTGGGCGAGGGTGGCCGCCCTGTTCCACCCCAAGCCGCCGGTCGTGCCCGGCGTGCATCCTTCGGCGGTGATCGATCCGTCGGCCAGCGTGGACCCGACCGCCGAGGTGGGACCGCTCGCCGTGGTGTCGGCGGGCGTCACCATCGGGGCACGGAGCATCATAGGATCCGGCACGGTGCTCGCGCCCAACGTGCGCGTGGGCGCAGATTGCCGCATCGGGGCGCTGGTCAGCCTCACGCACACGCTGGTGGGGGACCGTGTGACGATCCTTCCAGGCGCTCGGCTCGGGCAGGAGGGGTTCGGCTTCGCGACCACGCCCACCGGTTTTCTGACCGTGCCCCAACTCGGGCGGGTGATCGTGGGGGACGACGTCGAGATCGGCGCCAACACCACGATCGACCGCGGCTCGGCGCAGGACACCGTCATCGGCGCCGGCACGCGGATCGATAACCTGGTGCAGATAGGTCACAACGTGCACACCGGGCGATGCTGCGTGATCGTCGGAATGGCCGGGGTGTCCGGCTCGACGGTGCTCGAGGATTTCGTGGTAGTGGCGGCCCAGGCGGGCGTGGCCGGGCACCTGCGCATCGGCGCCAAGGCGAGGATTGGGGCGCAGGCTGGGGTGATGGCGGACGTGCCGGCCGGCTCCGACGTGATCGGGAGCCCGGCCGAGCCGGTGCGGGATTTCTTTCGTGCCGTTGCGACATTGCGAAAGCTTGCGCGCCGGCCCAAAGATAACCGAGTGGCGACGGATTGACGCAGATGGATGGTACGCCCCCCCCGCACGGGCAGAGCGTCGGAATGGATCACGACGAGTCCGTGCTGGACATCGCGCGCATCATGCACGCGATCCCGCACCGCTATCCGATGCTGCTGATCGACCGCGTGGTGGATGTGGTGCGGGATCGGTCGGCCACTGGCATCAAGAATGTTTCGGCCAATGAAAGCTTCTTTCAGGGGCACTTCCCGAACCATCCGGTGATGCCGGGCGTGCTGATCATCGAGAGCATGGCGCAGACGGCGGCGGTGCTGGTGGTGGAGACGCTGGGGCCGGAGGCGGCGGGCAAGGTCGTTTACTTCATGACGATCGAGGCTGCGAAGTTCCGCCGCCCCGTGGTGCCCGGCGACCAGATGCGGGTGCACGTGACGAAGGTCCGCAACCGCGGCAACGTTTGGAAGTTCAGCGCCGTGGCCCGCGTGGACGGCAGCTCGGTGGCCGAGGCGACCTATGCCGCCATGATCATGGACCGTGCGGCGCCGCCGTAACCGCGCGACACAATCCTTGTGTTCCCCCGGGTCCAGCGCACGCCTAGTGTGCGCCGCATGTCGCATGCCATCGATCTCCGGGCCGAGTCGCCCACGTTCATCCACCCGTCGGCCATCGTGGAGCCCGGCGCCGAGATCGGGCAGGGCGCGCAGATCGGGCCGTGGTGCCATGTGGGGCGGGAGGCGCGTATCGGGGCCGGGGCGCGACTCGTGTCGCACGTAGTGGTCGACGGGGTCACCACCATCGGGGAGCAGGCGGTGCTGTATCCGTTCTGCACGGTGGGTCTCGCGCCGCAGGACCTGAAGTACAAGGGCGAGCCGACCCGGTGCGAGGTGGGGGCCCGGACGCAGGTGCGGGAGCACTGCACCATCCATCGCGGGACGGTTACGGGCAGCGGCCTCACGCGGGTGGGGTCGGACTGCCTGCTGATGGCGGTGGTGCACGTGGCGCATGATTGCGACGTGGGGGATGGGGTGGTGATCGCGAACAACGTGGTGATGGGCGGGCACGTCTCGATCGGCACCGGCGCGGTCATCGGGGGGGCTGCGGCGGTGCACCAGTTCGTTCGGATTGGGCGCGGGGCCATGGTGGGCGGCGTGTCGGGCGTGGAGGCGGACGTCATCCCGTTCGGCAGCGTGATCGGCAACCGGGCGCGGCTGGCCGGGCTGAACGTGATCGGGCTGCGGCGGCGGGGCGCGGACCGGGCAGAGGTGCATGCCGTGCGGGCCGCGGTGCGGGCGCTGTTCGCGCCGGCCGGGGTGTTTGCGGACCGGCTGGAGGCGGTGCGGGCCGAGTTCGGCGAGCACAAGCTGGTCGCCGAGATCCTCGCCTTCGTGGACACGCCCAGCAAGCGCGGGCTGATACGTGCCGCGCTCGACCGGGATGAGCCCGAGGCGTCGTAGTGGAGGCGAGGCTAGTGCAGCGCGGAGCTGCTCGGGCGGCCCTGCATGACAGCCTCGGTGCGGCAGGTCTCCATGGCCTGTTGCAGCACGGCGAGGGTGCGGCGCAGCTCCAGGCTGGCCGCATCGTCGGCGAGACGGCGGAGCAGGCGCAGGATATCGGCCGGAACGAGTTCATTCATCATGGTTGGTCACAACTCCGTGAACTCTGAACCGTAACAACGGGGGTGGGCGTGTCGCAAGCGGAAACGGCGGGGCCACCGGCTTTGGGCATCCTTGCAGGCGGCGGGCCGTTTCCGGGACGCGTGGCAGCGGCAGCGCAGGCGGCGGGGCGGGCCGTTTTCGTGGTCGCGCTGCGGGGCTTTGCCGAGCCGGGCGTGGTGGGGCCGTATCGTCACGAGGTCATCCGCATGGGGGCGGCGGGCGAGATATTGGCGGCGTTGCGCCGGGAGGGGTGCAAGGACCTTGTGCTCGTGGGCCCGGTGCGCCGGCCGTCGCTGATGGATTTCCGGCCCGATGCGGAGGGCACGCGCATCATGGCGCGGATCGGCCGGGCCGCGTTCAGCGGGGATGACGGGCTGCTCGCGGCGGTGGTGCGGGTGCTGGGTGAAGAGGGGTTCCGCGTGCTGGGGGCGCACGAGGTGCTGACGGAGGCGGTCGGGCCAAGGGGCGTGATGGGCCGGGTGGCGCCGGACGCGGCGGCGCTGGCGGACATCGCGCGGGCCAACGCGGTGGTGCGGGCGCTGGGCGCGGTGGACGTCGGGCAGGGCTGCGTTGTGCAGCAGGGGGTCGTGCTGGCCGTGGAAGCCATCGAGGGGACGGATGCGATGCTGGCGCGGGCGGGTGGGCTCGCGCGGCCAGGGCCCGGGGGCGTGCTGCTGAAGCGGGTGAAGCCCGGGCAGGACCGCAGGGCGGACCTGCCGACGATCGGGCCCACGACCTTGCGGGCTGCGGCGGCGGCCGGACTGCGGGGGGTTGCCTTCGAGGCGGGCGGCACGCTGCTCACCGATAGGGCGGCTTGCATCGCGGAGGCCGACGCGGCAGGAGTTTTCCTTATCGGGATCGACCCCGACCAGACCTGAAGGACGCACCACGATGACCCAGCCCCGGCTGCTGCACACCATGCTCCGAGTGCGCGACCTCGACCGCAGCATCGCGTTCTACACGTCCATGCTCGGCATGAAGGAGCTGCGGCGCTCCGAGGTGCCGGCAGGCAAATACACGCTGGCCTTCGTGGGCTACGCGGACGAGGCGAGCAGCTCCGTGATCGAGCTGACCTACAACTGGGACCAGGCGACGCCGTACGAGATGGGCACCGGCTTCGGCCACCTGGCCGTTGGCATGCCGGACGTGGCCAAGGCGTGTGCGGACATCAAGGCGGCAGGGGGCACCGTGACGCGCGAGGCCGGGCCGGTGAAGCACGGGACGACGATCATCGCGTTCGTGGAGGACCCGGACGGCTACAAGGTGGAGCTGGTGCAGCGCGCCTGATCGATCCGCTTCTGAGCAAGGCTGGGGCGCAGCTGCTCGGGTTGCTGCCCCGGCGCACGATTCGCCTGGGTGTCACCGGGTTGGCGCGGGCGGGGAAGACGGCGTTCCTGACCTCGCTGGCCGCGAACCTTCTCGCGCTCGGTGCTGGGCGACCGGTGCTGCCGGGGTTGGCCGCACGGCTCGGCGGGAGGCGGCTCGAGGTGCGGGTCGCGCCGGCCGGGGCGTCGCCGCTGCCGCGGTTCGACTACGCGTCGCACCTGGCGGCGCTGGCGGCGGACCCGCCCGCGTGGCCGGCGCGGACGGATGCGGCGAGCCTGCTGGCGCTCGAGCTCGTGGTGCCGCGGGCCGGGCTCGCGGGTGCGCTGCCGCCACAGCGGGTGCGGCTGGAGCTGCTGGACTATCCGGGAGAGTGGCTGCTGGACCTGCCGTTGTTGCGCATGGAGTTCGAGGCGTGGTCGGCGCAGGCGCTGCGGCGGCTCGAGGGGCGGGCGGAAGCGGCGGAGTTCCTGGCGTTCCAGGCTGGGCTGCCGGGGGCGGCGACGGCGGACGAGGCGCTGGCGAGTGCGGGGCACCGCCTGTATCGGGCCGCGCTGCGGCGGCTGCGGGGTGCAGGGCTCGCGCTGCTGCAGCCGGGGCGGTTCCTGATGCCGGCGCCGGGGCCGGAGCCGGGGTGGATGCCGTTCTTTCCGCACACGGGCGCGGGCGGACTGCAGCAACTGCTTGCCCGGCGTTACGGGGCGTATCGGGGCGAGGTGGAGCGGAGCCTGTCGGATCCGCTGTTCGGGCAGCTCGACCGGCTGGTGGTGCTGGTGGACCTGCTGGGCGCGCTGCATGGCGGGGTCGCGGCGTTCGAGGACACGCGTGCGGCGCTGGCGGAGGCGGCGGGGGCGTTGCGGTGGCGGCGGTCCTTGCTGGAGTCGGCCTGGGCGTTGAGCCGGCTGCAGGCGCCCCCGGCGGTGGTGGGGCGCGTGGTGTTCGCGGCGACGAAGTCGGACCATGTGGGAGACCGGCAGCGCGAGAACCTGGCCGCCCTGCTGCGGCGCGTGGTGGAGCCGGCCGTGCCGGTGCGCGCGTCCTACCAAGCGCTGGCGGCGGTACGATGCACGCGGGACGTGGTTTGGCGGCTCGGCGACGACGACACCGGGGAGGTGAGGCCGGTGAGCGCCGTGGAGGGGCGGCGGATCGGGGAGACCCGGCCGGTGCGGTCCTACCCTGGGGAGGTGCCGCACTCGCCGCCGGATGCAGCGTTCTGGGCCCATCCCTTCCTGGAGCTGCCGGTGTTCGAGCCCATGCGGCTGGAGGCGGGGGGTGGGGTGCCGAACATCGGGATGGATGCGGTGCTGGGGTTCTTGCTCGAGGACGTGTTTTGAGGTGCGTCCTGTCCGTCACCCCTCCCCCCGGCCCCCTCCCGCAAGGGGCTGGGGAGAAGAGGGCGCTTCGGTCCCGGAGTTAGATCAGTGTCCGGAGCGCCGATAGCGCATG